>CANMZB010000019.1 GCA_947502265.1 uncultured Sulfitobacter sp. | reverse complement strand
AGGCCGAAATCACCACCCTCACTCAAAAGCTGGAAGCACAGGCCGCCGAAATTCAGGCCGCTAAAACCCGCGCCGATAAAGCCGACACCGCAAGCCGGAAACTGCGTGAGGCGCATCAGGCCGAAATCACCACCCTCACTCAAAAGCTGGAAGCACAGGCCAGCGAAATTCAGGCCGCTAAAACCCGCGCCGATGAGGCCGATGCCACAAGCAGCCAGCAGCGCGAGACGCATCAGGCCGAAATCACCACCCTCACTCAAAAGCTGGAAGCACAGGCCGCCGAAATTCAGGCCGCTAAAACCCGCGCCGATGAGGCCGACGCCACAAGCAGCCAGCAGCGCGAGACGCATCTGACCGAAATCACCGCCCTCACCCAAAAGCTGGAGCGCGGCAGCCTTGAGATCAAAGGCCACAGGATGCATGTCAAACAACTCGAAGAGGCTCTTTCACAGACCCTTTCTGCGAGTGAAGAACAAAAATCCATCATACACAAAAAGACTGAAAAATCCGCCTACGATGACCAGTATCGCCAAGTACAGATCCGCCTGCGCCAGATCCAGAACCAGCGCCTGTCCAAGCCCAAAGGCCGCCTGTCTGCGCTGATAGGCCACTCTGCAGAGCCGGACGCCAAGCGCCAGGCCGAAATGGTAAGACGTCACTCCCTCTTTGACGAGGAATGGTATCTTGCCAATTATCCCGATGTGCGCACGGCAGGCGTAGATCCCGCCCTACATTTTGTGACAGCGGGTGTCTATGAAGGGCGCAATCCCGGCCCCGGATTCAATACTGTCGATTACTACGTCCGCCATCCCGACAAACTCGAAGGCGACATCAATCCCCTTATGGACAGCTCGAACAAGGCTCCCGAGGTTCAAAAGTAAAAGCACGGCAATACCCCTTTTCTATTGCCCCGTGGCGGCCCGTTGCCTTGCAAGGGATGACGGTTCTGCCATGATTTTGCTATAAACTTTCGCTACCCTTCTCTGCATCCCATGACCCAAGCGGAGCGCGCATCATGTCCGACACTTCCCCCCCGATCCACCCTGTACTTCTGGCAGGCGGTTCGGGCACGCGCCTGTGGCCGTTGTCGCGTAAATCCTACCCCAAACAATTCTCGAAACTGATGGGCGAGGAAAGCCTGTTTCAGGCTTCTGCCCGCCGTTTTGCCGGTGCAGGCTTTGCCCCCCCCGTGGTGCTCACGGGCGAGGATTTCCGCTTTATCGTGACCGAACAGCTCGCCGCGATCCGGCAAAGCCCGCAGGCCATCGTGATCGAACCGGAAGGGCGCAACACCGCCCCCGCCGTTCTGACCGCCGCCCTGATGCTGGCAGACACAGACCCCGATGCGCTGATGCTGGTGGCCCCGTCGGATCATGTGATCCCCGATGCCGATGCCTTCCTTGCCGCCGTCGCGGCCGCGCGGCCGCGCGCGCAGGCCGGTGATCTCGTCACTTTCGGCATCACGCCGGACAAACCCGAAACCGGCTATGGCTATCTTGAGCTGGCCGCGCGCGCCGATCCAACGGCCCCCTGCCCGCAACCGCTGGCGCGCTTTGTCGAAAAACCCTGCGCCGCGCGCGCCGCAGACATGCTGGCCGCGGGCAATTTCCTGTGGAACGCGGGCATCTTCCTGTTTTCCGCCCGCGCGATCCTTGCCGCTTACGCCGCCCACGCCCCTGATCTGATCGCGCCCGTGCGCGCAGCCCTTGCGGGGGCGCAAAACGATCTGGGCTTTACCCGTCTCGCCGCCTCCCCTTGGGCCACGCTGCCCGACATCTCCGTCGATTATGCGATCATGGAAAAAGCGGACAACCTCGCCGTGATGCCCTACGCCGCCGGCTGGTCCGATCTGGGCGGGTGGGAGGCCGTCTGGGCCGAGGAAGGCCCCGATGCCACCGGCACCGTCTGCACCGGCACCGCCTATGCTATCGACTGCACCGACACGCTGTTGCGCTCCGATACCGACGGGCTGCAACTGGTGGGCATCGGGTTGGACGACATCGCGGTCGTCGCCATGGCCGACGCCGTTTTGGTGGCGCGCAAATCCGACAGCCAGCGCGTGAAAGAAGCCGTTGCCCTGCTCAAATCCAAAGACGCCAGACAGGCCACGCAATTCCCGCGCGACCACCGCCCGTGGGGCTGGTTCGAAAGCCTCGCCACCGGCAGCCGCTTTCAGGTCAAACGCATCGTGGTCAATCCCGGCGCGGCGCTTTCCCTGCAAAGCCATCATCACCGCTCGGAACACTGGATCGTGGTGGAAGGCACCGCAAAGGTCACCGTGGAGGACACAGTGCAACTGATCACCGAAAACCAGTCCATCTATATTCCGCTGGGCGCGACGCACCGCATGGAAAACCCCGGAAAACTGCCGATGGTGCTGATCGAAGTGCAAACCGGCAGCTATCTGGGCGAGGACGACATCATCCGTTATGAAGACGTCTATGCCCGCTCCTGAGCGAGACGGTTTTCATTATACTCCCAAGCCCGTATGACGCGGGAGCAAAGACCTTTCTCAGGAGCCGCCATGCTTGACGTCCAGCCCACCAACCTGCCCGGCGTGATGATCATCACGCCCGCCCGCCACGGCGATCATCGCGGCTTTTTCTCCGAAAGCTGGAATGCGCAAGCGATGCACAACGCCGGTCTCGACATCGCGTTTGTGCAGGATAACCATTCGTTTTCCGCAGCCGCAGGCACCGTGCGCGGTCTGCACTTCCAATCGCCGCCCCATGCACAAGGCAAGCTGGTGCGCTGCGGGCGCGGCGCGCTGTTCGATGTGGCCGTAGACATCCGTGTCGGCTCACCCACTTACGGGCAATGGGTGGGCGAGGAACTCAGTTTTGAGAACGGTCGCCAGCTGTGGATACCGGCAGGCTTCCTGCACGGGTTTGTCACGCGCGCGCCCGATACCGAAATCACCTATAAATGCACCGACCACTACGCGCCCGACTGTGACGGTGCCGTGCGGTTCGACGATGCGGATATCGGCATCGACTGGGGCATTTCCTCGGCCGAAGCCGTGTTGTCCCCCAAAGACGCCGCCGCCCCCCTGCTGAAAGATTTCAAATCCCCCTTCACCTATGAGGCCGCGTCATGAAACTAATCGTCACCGGAGGTGCGTCATGAAACTAATCGTCACCGGCGGGGCCGGCTTTATCGGTTCTGCCGTGGTGCGTCTGGCCATCGCGCGCGGGCACACGGTCATCAACATCGACAAACTGACCTATGCCGCCTGTCTCGATAACGTAGCCGAAGCCGCCAAAAGCCCCGATTACACCTTTATAGAGGCTGATATCTGCGACGCAGACGCCATGACAGACGCGTTTGAAACACACCAGCCCGACGCGATCATGCATCTGGCCGCAGAATCCCACGTTGACCGCTCCATCGACGGGCCGGGTGCCTTTATCGAGACCAACGTGATGGGCACCTATACGCTGTTGCAAGCGGCACGCAGCTTTTGGGAAGGCCGTGGCAAGCCCGACAGTTTCCGCTTCCATCACATCTCTACCGACGAGGTGTTCGGAAGCCTCGGCCCCACAGGCCAGTTCACCGAAGACACGCCCTACGATCCGCGCTCGCCCTATTCCGCGTCTAAGGCATCATCGGATCATCTGGTGCGCGCATGGCACGAAACCTACGGGCTGCCGGTGGTCCTCACCAACTGTTCCAACAACTACGGCCCCTATCATTTCCCCGAAAAACTGGTGCCGGTCGTCATCCTCAACGCGCTCGCGGGCAAGCCGCTGCCGATCTATGGCAAAGGCGACAACGTGCGCGACTGGCTCTATGTCGAGGACCACGCCGATGCCCTTCTCAAGGTGCTGGCCGAGGGCGCAGTGGGGCGCAGCTATAACATCGGCGGCGAGAACGAGCGCACCAACGTCGAGCTGGTCACAACCCTGTGCGAGATCCTTGATGATCTGCGCCCCGCCGCGGCACCCTATGCCGATCTGATCACCTATGTCACCGACCGCCCCGGTCACGACGCGCGCTATGCGATCGACCCCACGCGCATCCGCACGGAACTGGGCTGGAGCCCGTCCGTCACCGTCGAAGAAGGGCTGCGTAAAACCGTGCAATGGTATCTCGATAACGAGGACTGGTGGCGCGCCCTGCAAAACCGCGAGGGCGTGGGAACACGGCTGGGAACAGGCACTAAAAAGGGATAAATCATGCGCATTCTCGTCTTCGGCAAAACCGGTCAGGTCGCAACCGAGCTGCAACAGCAAGCAGACGTCACCGCCCTTGGCCGCGATCTGGCCAATCTGTCCGATCCGGCCGCCTGCGCTGCAATAATTGCCGGCAGCGATTGCGATGTGGTGATCAACGCCGCCGCCTACACCGCCGTGGACAAAGCCGAGGAAGAAGAAGCGCAGGCGCAGGTCATCAACGGCGATGCCCCCGCCGCGATGGCCCGCGCCTGTGCGCTGCGCGATATCCCGTTTCTGCACATCTCGACCGATTATGTGTTCAAAGGCACCGGCACCGATCCGTGGCGCGTATCAGACCCTACAGCGCCGCAAAACGCCTATGGCCGCACCAAAAAGCTGGGCGAGGACGGCGTGCGCGCTGCCGGGGGACAACACGCAATCCTGCGCACCTCATGGGTGTTTTCGGCCCATGGCAACAACTTCGTCAAAACCATGCTGCGCCTGTCGGACACCCGCGATGCGCTGTCGGTGGTCAATGACCAGATCGGCGGCCCGACCCCCGCCGGTGCCATCGCAAGCGCGCTGCTGGACATAGCCCGCCAGATGAAAACAGACCCTGACACAGGCGGAACCTATCATTTCGGCGGCACACCTGCCGTCTCCTGGGCGGATTTCGCACGCGAGATTTTCACGCAGACAAACCGCACCGTCACCGTGACCGGCATCCCCACCGCCGATTATCCCACACCCGCCGCCCGTCCGCTCAATTCGCGCATGGATGGCACCACGTTAGAGACTGATTTCGGCATCCCGCAACCCGATTGGAAAACCGGCCTGCGCGATGTCCTCAAGACATTGGAACAAGACACATGAATCGCAAGGGCATCATCCTCGCAGGCGGCTCCGGCACGCGGCTTTATCCGATCACGCTGGGCATCTCCAAACAATTGCTGCCGGTCTATGACAAACCGATGATCTATTATCCGCTGTCGGTGCTGATGCTTGGCGGCATCCGCGAGGTCGCGATCATCACCACCCCCGAAGACCAAAGCCAGTTCCAGCGCCTGATGGGGGATGGCAGCCAATGGGGCATGTCCTTCACCTACATCGCACAGCCCAGCCCCGATGGCCTTGCCCAGGCGTTCATTCTGGCAAAAGATTTCCTTGACGGTGCGCCCTCCGCGCTGGTGCTGGGCGACAACATCTTTTTCGGCCACGGCCTGCCCGAGATCCTCGCGCAAGCGGATGCCAAAACCACCGGCGGCACCGTCTTTGGTTACCGCGTCGCCGATCCCGAACGCTACGGCGTGGTCGATTTCGATGCTGAGGGCCGCGCAATTTCAATCGTGGAAAAGCCGCCCGTCCCGCCGTCGAACTTTGCCGTCACCGGCCTTTATTTCCTCGACGGCGATGCGCCTGCGCGCGCGGCCCAAGTCAAACCCTCCCCGCGCGGTGAATTGGAAATCACCACCCTGCTGGAGATGTATCTGCACGACGGGCTGCTATCGGTCGAACGCATGGGCCGCGGCTATGCCTGGCTTGATACCGGCACCCACGGCTCCCTTCTGGATGCCGGCAACTTCGTGCGCACGCTGGAACGCCGCCAGGGCCTGCAAACCGGCAGCCCCGACGAGATCGCCTATGCCCAGGGCTGGATCAGCGATGAAGACCTCCACAACCGCGCCAAACGCTACGCCAAAAACGATTACGGCAAATACCTCGAAGGGCTGATCGGCGAAAAAAGTTAAGACCCGCACCAATAAGATGTTGTTTTGCTGAAAGAGTCTGGGCAATATTCCGCCGACAGGCCCGTCACGGATATGAGCAGGACACATGGTATGACGACAGTGAGACACTTGGGCACGGTCGCGCTCGACATCAATAGATCCGTGCAATCGACGCTCTCCAGCAGCTATGAAACCGATGACGGCCGCATCGTGCTGTTGTGGGAGGAGGACAACGGCGCCGAGGGCGGCGTGATTGATCCCGACGGCGCGGATTTCTACACGCCGTTTTCCATCGACCTGCCCGACGACATCAAACTGACCGGGTTGAGCGGTTTCGTCACGCTGGACGCAGGCACCATCGGCTATTACTGGGCGCAAAACTACGATGACACGCTCAACCTCCAGACCTTCGACAGCACAACCCTGCAACCGGCAGATCTGCGCAGCTATGACATCAACAGCTTCGTCAACAGAGCCGAAGTCTACGAGACCGATACCGGTGATCTGAACCTGATTGTGCCGACCAATAACGGGCAACGGTATTCGCTTTTCACACTTGCCCCCGAAGGCGGCACCCGGTCACTGACCTATATTTACGAGGCCGCCTTGCCCGGACAGCCTGACCCGACCGGCAATGTCTCGGGCTGGTTCCAGTTCCTTGATGATGGCCGTTTCGTGGAGTTCAGCGCCTTTAGAGCCTATGATGCGCTTTCGGTCCGCATCACCGATCTGAATTTCGCCGATGCCGCGTCCTCCACCACCGATGCCTTCACCGCCTTTGACACCACACTCGACTGGCCAAGAAGCCCGACGATGAAACCTCTTGAGGACGGGCGCCTGCTGTTGCTCTGGATGGAGAGCGGTCAACTTGATCTTTACAGCAGCATCTATGACCCCGCCACCGGCAGCCAGACACCCGAACAGGTCTTTTTCAGCCTGCCTGCCGTTCCCGACGGCCTGTATTCCGATTACACCATCACCGAACATCAAAACGGTATCGTCTCGGTTGTCTGGCGCGATTCAGGTGTCGACAGTTTCGATGCGGCCTTGCTCGATACGCAGTCGGGGGCGGTCTTGCGCGCCGATACCGGCCTTGGCCCGGACGGACAGGCCGGCCCCGCAAGCGATGCCGGCGGCGTGATCGAACTGGATGGCCGCCTGATTGCCTGGTGGCCACAGTGGAACACCCCCGACCCCACCCAAGACGACATGCAACAGCACGACCTGATGGGCCGTGTGATCTGGCGCGACGGCACCGGGGCTGTCGATGAAGACATCTTCCTCATCCGCGCGGACGCCCCGCAAAGAGGCACCGATATTCTTGCGGGTCAGTCCGGCGAGCTGATCGTGCTGCTGCCCGACACGCCGTTTGGCGAAACGCTGGGCCGCCGCACCATCGAACGGATCCAGATCGACGACCCCGATGCAGACACCGGCAGCGCGCCCGAGGCGCAGGGTTTCACCTTTGGCGAACGGACCGAAGGGATCGCATTCGACTATGATCTGCGGGCGGAATTTTCCGATCCGGACGGCGATGCTTTCGCCCTCACCGTTACCGGCCTGCCGGACGGGTTACACTATGACGATACCACAGGGCACATCACCGGCACACCACAGGTAGATTTCGCGCCCCGCGAACCGGGCACACCCGCCGCGCGCGCCGATTTTGACGTCACCATCACCGCGCGTGATGCAACAGGGCGCAGCATGCAGCTAGAGCGGAACCTGCTCATCCGCGAAGATACCAGCGCCCCTACCCCCACCCTTACGGTCGATGATGTGGTTCTGCTGGAAAACGGGGCCGAAGCGGGCGTGACCCTGCGGCTCAGTAATCCCGTGGATTATGACATCAGCTTCAACTGGGCCATCTCGGACGCCAGCCGCGCCATCCGCGGCTTTGACTATACAACCCCCGACGGGGCCGCGCGCCTGACCATCGAGGCGGGCAATACCACCGCCCTGCTGCGCTTTACCGGGCTGGAGGACGACCGGCTGGAGGGAACAGAAACAATCGAACTGACCTTCACGCCAGACACGCCGGGCCACTACATCGACGGCGGCGATCACGTCATCCTGATCGAAGACAGCGCCACCCCCGCCTTGTTTGCCAATGACGGGCTGCTGGGTATGGCCGCTGTTGCACTGGGGCAAAACAGCATTGCCGCGGCCCATGATTATCTGGCCGATCTCTATACCCAGGGTGTCAAATATGTCGCCTCAGTCGAGAAATTCATCGGCGGCAGTGCCGTGGCCACCGGCGCAGGGGCGACCCTTGGCACCGGTATTGATCTGGCCGATCTTTTTGGCATCACCCCCGAAGGGCGCGGCGGTTACGAAGGCAACCGAACAGGGCGTGTCAGCGTCTGGGACTCCTTTGCATTTGACCTCTCGGCGCAATTGCCCGGACCTCCCGATCTGGATCTTGGCATGGCGATGACGCTGTTGCCGGTTCCCTTCAAACCGCTGGTTGCGGACGACCGCGCCGATCTAAGTCTGGGTTACAATGTCTCGGTCGGCATTTTCGGCGGCTCACTGGGCGTGTCGCAGACCGGCAGTACAGCCACCGGCATCAGCGGCTATGATTTCACCCTTGCCAGCAACCTGCCGGTATTGAACGCCCAGATTGCGCTGAACGCCCCTGCCCCCGGTGGCCGGATTTCCTTTGACGCCGGCGATCTGGCAACGCTTCTCACCTTTGATCTGGGGCCTTCCGCCTCTGCCGGCGTCACTCTGGGCCGGATCCGGAATTTGACCGAACTCGACCGGAATGATTTAAGCACCGGCGATGCCTTTGCCGCTTATGACACCATCAAGAACGCCTCCGAAGGCCCGTTCAGCACCTCGGACGGAATAACCGGCAGCCCCGCATCGGAGACCATCACCGGCACCACCCGGGGCGATCACATCACCGGCGAGGGCGGCGACGACACGCTGATCGGCGGCGGCGGCGCCGACCTGCTTTATGCGGGCGGTGAGGACATCGCAGGTTTTGTCCGGCTTGAGGGGGGCACAGGTGACGACATGATGGTTTACGGCGGCGCCTACAGCTGGCACGCCTTCGGCGGCACCGGCAACGACAGCTATGTCATCGACATGGCCCGCGTACAGGATGCCTTTGACGATCCGTCCCTGAACGGACAAACGCCTTTTGTTAAAATCACCGATACGGGCGGCACCAATGACCGGCTCATTCTTGTCACCGACCGCCAGATCAATCCCGAAACCGATATGCAGCTGTCCATGGGCTCGAACGGGTCGCTGATCGTAAGTGCCGCCAACCGAAACTTTTGGGGCACCGGCGATCCGTTGAGCATCGAGGTCGAATTTCAAAGCGGCAGCACCACCCGGATCGAGGAAATCTGGTTCGCCACCGCCAATTCCGATGCAACACAGTACGCCTCCTACAAGGTCACCGACTTCGACGCCCGGACAACCGCACTGCTGGCTGCGGTCGATCAAAGCACCGGACGCGACCTGCGCGGCAGCCTGCTTGAGAACATCCTAGAGGGAGGCGATGGCAACGACCGGATCATCGGCGGCGCAGGAAACGACACGCTGTCAGGCGGCGATGGCGCAGACCGGATCAACGGCGGCGCGGGCGACGACCTGATCCGGGGCGGCGACAGCATCAACGATCTGCGTGATGTGATCTATGCAGGCGCGGGCGACGACACGGTCGATGCGGGCTATGGCAACGATCTGGTTTATGGTGGCGATGGGAATGACAGCATCGCCGGTGGTTTTGGCGCTGACAGGCTGATCGGTCAGGACGGCAACGACACGCTGAGCGGCTCTGCCTTTGGCGATGAAATCTTTGGCGGTGCGGGGGATGATTACATCAACGGCGGCTTTGGCAACGATCTGATCAACGGCGGCGCCGGCGCGGACGCTTTCTTCCATATTGGCATTTTCGGCCATGGTAGTGACTGGATTCAGGACTACTCCGCCACCGAAGGCGATGTGCTGGCGTTCGGCAGGGCGGGCGCGACGGCGAACCAGTTCCAGGTCAATTACACCAACACAGACGGGGCCGGACGCGCCGGGGTACAGGAGGCTTTTGTGATCTACAAACCCACCGGACAGATCATATGGGCGTTGGTTGATGGCGGCGCCCAGGACGAGATCACCCTCCGTCTGGACGATGGTGTCTTCGACATAGCCTGAATCCCCCGTATCAGAGCCTGATTCAAGCGGGCTATCAGGGGGCAGACATGCTCAGGGCGCTGCGTTCGCATTTGCGCGGCGATACTGATATGTTCTGCGTCAAAGGAAATGGAGGTGTCTGGTATGGCTCACCCGGATGACAGTGAAATGGACGAAACATTCAAAATGGCGGCGCCAATGACCCCGCAACGCAGCGACGCCGAGATTCAAGAAACCTTGCGCGCCGAGATAGCGCAGTTGCGCATGGAGAACACGCAGATCAGGCAACAGATGGTCAAAGACGCTCTGGCACATCAGGCCCACATTGTCTGGCATCAGGGCCATGGCGAAAACCTGCCGCCCTTGCCGGAGATGATTGAACGTCTCGAAAAAAGTCCGCATTTCGATGCCGGATGGTACGCTGCGCGCGACCCCGGCGTACAGGAAGCAGGCCTGTCACCCGCAGAGCATTACACCCGCGCAGGTGCCTACGAGGGCCGTGATCCCGGCCCCGACTTTGATACAATGGGCTATTATCTGGCAAATCCCGACGTTGCCAGATCTCGTTGGCCTGCACTGCTGCACTATGAAATGTTCGGTCGCACCGAAGGCAGGCGGCTGCACCCCGAAGACTAAGACACCTTCACTCCAGCTTGCGGATCTCGTCTGCGATCTTCATGACAACCTCATTGAGCAGCACGGGATCCTCGCATTCGCCCATAACCCGGATCAACGGCTCAGTCCCTGATTTACGGATCAACAACCGGCCCGTCCCCTTCAACAGAACCTCGCCCTGCGCAATGGCATCTTGCACCTGCGCCGCTTTCAGCGGGGCCATTGTCGGCGCATAACGCACATTCTCCAGAAGCTGCGGCACCGGATCGAAAGTTTTGGTCAGCACGCTCGCCGGCAGGCCGCTCGCCTTGAGCACCGCCAGAAACTGCAATCCTGCCACCAACCCGTCGCCGGTGGTTGCATAGTCGGTCATCACGATATGACCCGATTGCTCGCCGCCCATGTTGAACCCGCCCGCGCGCATCTCTTCCACGACATGGCGGTCACCGACCTTGGTGCGCCGCAGGGCGATCCCCTGCTCGCCCAGATACCGTTCCATACCAAGGTTCGACATGACCGTCGCCACCAGCGTATTTTTATTAAGCTTCCCGGCCCGTGACCAATGTGTCGCCAACAGCGCCATCAGCTGGTCACCGTCAACCACAGTTCCCTTTTCATCCAACAGAATGATCCGGTCCGCGTCCCCGTCCAGACAGATGCCCAGATCCGCCTCGTGATCGCGCACAGCCTGCGCCGCCTGTTCGGGATGGGTCGATCCGCAGCCGTCGTTGATGTTGTAGCCGTCAGGTGCCACCCCGATCGGGATGATCTGCGCGCCCAACTCCCACAACACTTCGGGGGCGGTTTTATAGGCGGCCCCATTGGCGCAATCGATCACGATTTTCAGCCCGTCCAGCCGCACCCAGTCGGGCAGCGTGGTCTTCGAGTATTCAACATAGCGCCCGGCACTGCCATTCAGCCGCCTGACCCGCCCGATCTTGTCGCCTGACTCCTCCAGCATGTCGCTTTCCAGAATCGCTTCGATCTCGTTTTCGGCACCATCTGACAGCTTGAAACCGTCGGGGCCGAAAAACTTGATCCCGTTGTCATGGGCGGGATTGTGGCTGGCTGAAATCATCACCCCCAGATCCGCGCGCATCGAATGGGTCAACCGCCCCACCGCAGGTGTCGGCATCGGCCCCAACGCAAAGACATCCATGCCCGCTGCCGTAAACCCCGACATCAATGCCGTTTCCAGCATATACCCCGACCGGCGCGTGTCCTTGCCGATGACCACCCGGTGCCGGCCGCTGCCTGCCCCGAAATATTTGCCCACGGCCATCGCCAGACGCACAGCAAAAGCCGATGTCATCGGATGCTGGCCTGCGCGGCCCCGGATTCCGTCAGTTCCGAAATAGATCTTGTTCATGGCTGCTCTCCTTGCCCGTGGGCTTATTCCACCGTCACAGATTTGGCGAGATTGCGCGGCTGGTCTACATCCGTGCCTTTTTCGACCGCCGTGTGATAGGCAAGCAGCTGCACCGGCACCGCATAGACGATGGGCGCAAAGGGGCTGTCGACGTCGGGCATCTCGATACTGTGCCAGACGCCTTCCCCCGCATCTGACAGACCTGCGGCATCGCTGATCAGGATGATCTTGCCGCCGCGCGCCATGACTTCCTGCATGTTAGAGACTGATTTGTCGAACATCGCATCACTGGGCGCCAGCACCACCACTGGCAGCTTGTCATCCACCAGGGCAATCGGCCCGTGCTTCAACTCGCCCGATGCATAGCCTTCGGCGTGGATATACGAAATTTCCTTGAGCTTGAGCGCCCCTTCAAGAGCCAGCGGATACATCGCCCCACGTCCCAGAAACAGCGCATCGTCCACATGGCCCAGATGGCTTGCGACCTCTTTGACCGCGCTTTCGCAGGTCAGCGCCTGCCCCACCAGCCGCGGCACCGCCATCAGTTGTTCGTGCAACGCCGTTTCGGCGTCCGGATCCAGATGCCCGCGCTGGCGCGCCGCGGTGATCGCCATCGCCGCCAGCACGGTGAGCTGGCAGGTAAACGCCTTGGTCGACGCAACGCCGATTTCGGTGCCCGCCAGAATCGGCAGCGCCACATCGCTTTCACGCGCGATGGACGAGGTGTCGACATTCACCACCGACACGATGCTTTGTGCCTTGCCCGCACAATAACGCAATGCGGCCAACGTATCCGCCGTCTCGCCCGACTGGCTGACAAAAAGAGCGACGGTCCGGTCCGACAGCGGCGGCTCGCGGTAGCGGTATTCAGACGCGATATCCACCTCGACAGGCAGCCGTGCAATCTGTTCGAACCAGTATTTCGCGGTATGACACGCAAGGGCCGCCGTGCCGCAGGCCACCATCACCAGACGGTCAACCTGCGAAAAGTCGATACTGTCGAGCAACTCGCGCCCGGCCCGGTCACCGCTCTCGCGTCCGCCCAGATAATAATCCGCCGCCGCGGCCAACACGCGCGGCTGCTCGGCGATCTCCTTGGCCATGAAATGTTTATACCCGCCCTTGTCGACACTGTGGATGTCGATCTCGACGGTCTTGCGTTCGCGCTGCGCGGGCGCACCACCCTCGTCATAAAACGCAGCACCCGCACGGGTCAGCACCGCGATGTCGCCCTCTTCAAGGTAGGTCACTTCGGACGTCATCGCCGCCAGCGCCAGCGCATCGGAACCGATGAACATCTCGCCCTCGCCCCAGCCCACAGCCAAAGGCGAGCCGCGGCGCGCGGCGATCATCAGATCAACCTCGCCCTCGAAAAGGAATGCCAGCGCATAGGCGCCTTCAAGCTTGGCAATGGTTGCCTTGGCCGCCGCTTCGGGCGCGTGGCCCTGTTCAAGGAACCAGTTGCACAGCATCGCAACGGTTTCGGTATCGGTCTGGGTTTCCGGCACGATCTGGTGCTGGGCCAGTTCTTCGCGCAGGGTGCGGTAGTTTTCGATGATCCCGTTATGCACCACCGCCACGCGGCCGCGCGCATGGGGGTGCGCATTAACGGTGGTGGCCGCGCCATGTGTGGCCCAACGGGTGTGGCCGATACCGCTTGTCCCGGTCAGCGGTTCGTGCACCAGAAGGTCGGCAAGGTTGACCAGTTTACCCAAAGAGCGGCGACGTTCAAGCCGTCCGGCCCCCGTCTCGCTGTCCACCGTTGCGATACCCGCGCTGTCATATCCGCGATATTCCAGCCGCCGCAATCCATCCACAAGGATCGGGGCTGCCTGATGCTTGCCGATCACGCCTACGATACCACACATAATACTCTGCCTTCATTCATAAATATAACTGCCCGATGCTACCGCTACCTAAGGCAAAATATGCTGTCGGCCTAGACGAATTTCCCCACCTTGCCAAGCAATCGCAGCATCTGCGCATCGGCAGGTTTACGCACACATATTACAGTCTGAAATCTTTCGCATGCGAAAGGTCTTACGCGCCTGCCTGTTTTGCCACCCAGCCAAGGAAAGCAGCATCCGGATCGCGCAGCGCGCGCCGTCCGCGCGCCTCCCAGGCTGCGTGCCAGTCGGCCTGAAGCCCGTAGACATCCGCGCCCGGAACCAGCGCGCGCGCACGCTCCAGCGCGGCACCACTCAGCACCGGCATCCGCCCCGGTTCCACCACCGCACCGCGCCGCTCAAAGCGCATGAGGTCTCCGGGTGCTTCGGTAATTGTGTAATCAGGCAGCGTATCGGCCCCGATCATGTCGCGCAGCATCTTGCGAAACACACGGCGCGGCGAGGCGGAACCGGATTTTTTAAGCAGCGTATCGACCGAAACAGTCCACCCCGCCTGCCGCCCGCAATGCTTGCGCGCCAACTCGTAGATCCGCCGCTCAAGCGGCTTGCGCAGGGAGAAATACGCGCGGTTGAGGGTCAACACCGCCTTGTCCAGCACCGCGCGGTACAGCCATTCGCTGAGCGTGACCGCAACCCAAAGCATCCGCCCCCCCCGCCCCTGCCGCACGATCTGCCAGTTCTCGATCAGACCGAAACCCGAGGTGACCTCCTGCCCCCCCGTCATCATGTTGGTGGTGATGCGCGTCCCTGCCAGCCGCTCGAAGGCGTCGCGCAACCGTTTGTAGCCGTCACCGGAGGTTTCGCGCGAGGTCGCCACCAGCAGGTCATGCGCCTTGAGGGTGAGGGTGCGGGTGATCTCGCGCCCTGCGTTCTGCGCCGCCATCAGCTGGCTGATGCAATAGATCAGGATGTCCTTGTCGTGTAGCGTCGCCAGCCCGCGCACCGACGGCGTCACGGTAATATCTGTGTCGTTGTGGGTATAGCTGAGGATGCGCCGGTCGGGGCGGGTCGAGAGCGAGAACATCGGATGTTCCATCGAGCCGATATCGTCCTTGGGCGCTGCGTTGAAGATGTCGCACGAAAAAAACGCGCCCTCTCCACGCCCCAATGCGGGGGTGTTCATGTGCCTGTCCTGCTCACTGCCTTATGCGCTCTTGTTTGCCCGTGTGTTCACGGATCTTTCGGCGCGAATCTGCTTCGTGGTTTTAGTTACACCCACTTTAGAGTTATCCACAGGCAGCGTCTACGCCAGTGCGTGTCCGGACGTGGTTTCGGAGTCGTCTCTTCGGGGGTTCAGAGTCGCTTTAACGTGGTTTCAGAGTCGCCTTGTCATTTGAAAAGCCTCCAATGCATTGTGGTTCAACGGAAAAAATCTATGCATGCACCCTGTAACTACTATATAACCTGATATTAACTTAGGATTTCCGAAATTCATCCATAATTTCAGACCAAAGCACCTGTAGAAGCCATGAATTTGCTTAGAAAACAGGAGAAGAAAACAGCGATGTTGCTTTAAATGTTCCATGTTGTCTCTTTCGTGTTATGTTTGGAAAAACACAGCACATCGAACGGAACCCATGACTTCAGACACTCCCGAGCTTCCTCCCTATTTCAACATTGATCCCGATCAGGCATTGGCCGATCTGGGAGATCCGATCAGCGCAAGCGGCTTTGCTGCCATCGCGCAGAACTGTGCGCGCGGGCGTGCCGATCTGGCCGGTCGCGGACTTGACGAGACGGGGCGCAAAAGTCTGCGTCCGTTTTCCACATGGGAGATCACCCGCTATTTGATCCCGGTCGCCCAAGGGCATTTCCGCCGGGTGCTGAAGCAAAACCCGCATCTGCCCCAAGGGGCTTCCGAAACGGCAGGCGGGGCAAAGTGGTTCACCTTCGAAGAGGTGCTTTTGCTGCGCGCCCATTTTGCGCAGCTGGGGTCGAAATCGAAAGAGTACAAACCCTACCGCCCCGAAGGCCTGCCCGCCAAGATCGTGGCGGTTGCCAACTTCAAGGGCGGCGTGGGCAAGACATCGACCGCGGCGCATCTGGCGATGTCGGCGGCGCTGGACGGTTACCGCGTGCTGGTGGTCGATCTGGATTCCCAAGGCTCGATGACCTCGATTTTCGGCGGCAAGGTCGAGGATGAATGGCAGACGGTATTCCCGCTGATTGCGCGCCATTACGCGACGCATCTGAAAGCGGACAACCAGCTGCGTCTGGCGCAAGGGCTTGATCCGGTGCTGCTTGATGACACCCTGACCGAGGCGTTGGATGTGGGGGCCAAGGATCTCATTCAAGGCACCCATTGGCCCAACATTGATCTGATCGGCGCGCAGCTCAATCTGTACTGGGCCGAATTCCAGATCCCCGTCTGGCGGATGCAGGGGCGCAGCTGGAAGTTGTGGGATGCGTTGACCGATACGTTGGCAGCGGACGGGGTGCTGGATGATTATGATCTGGTGTTTGTCGATACGCCCCCTGCCCTTGGCTATCTCACGATCAACGGGTTGGCGGCGGCGGATATTCTGCTGGTGCCTCTGGGTGCCTCGTTTCTGGAGTTTGATTCCACGGGGCGGTTTTTTGATATGCTGCATGCGACGTTTTCCTCGATCGAGACGGGAGAAAACATGGCGGCGCGCGCCTTGGGGCGGCCCGAATTGCAGTTTGAATGGGATGCGGTGCGCGCGGTGATCACGCGTTTTGATGCGGCGCAGCAGTCCGAGATGGGCGCGCTGATGCAGGCCTATCTGGGCGACACGCTGTCGCCGCACCGGCAGGATTTCACCGCGCTGATCGGGCAAGCAGGCGAGCAGGCAAGTGGTCTCTATGAAGCGGATTATCGCGATTTCAACCGCGAGACCTATGCCCGCGGGCGTGCCACGTTTGATCAGACCTATGCGGCGTTCAAAAAGCTTCTTTTGGGCATCTGGCGGCGCGAAGAAGTGTCTAAATAGAGATTAGAGCCTGATCCAAACCTTTCGCATGCGAAAGGTTTCGCACCGCACGCCCTGTTGGGCTTACGTTAAGACAAAGGGTCAAGGCTGCCCTCAAAGCCGCAAGGAGAGAGACGATGGCAAAGCGCAAAAGACTGACCCCGGCACAGTTTGGCGAGAGCCCCACAGTGGCCCCCGCCGCCCCGAACGCCCGCGCGCCGATTGCGCAGATCGCGGGTGATGCGGCGTCGGTTGCCGCCTTTGAGGCGCTGCGCGCGGAGCTGGACAATGCCACCCGCGAAGGGCGCATCATCCGCAACATCCCGTTGGAGCAGGTGCATGAGGCCTACCTTATCCGCGACCGCCAGCACACCGCGGACGAGGATGTTGACGCGCTGTATCAAAGCATCCGCGCGCGCGGGCAGCAGGCCCCCATCGAGGTGGTCATGGTCGAGAACGGTTTCGGCCTGATCTCGGGGTGGCGGCGATTGCAGGCCTTGCGCGCGCTTTATGCGGACACCGGCGAGGCGCGCTTTGCCACGATCCACGCGCTGATCCGGCAGCCTGCGGCACAGGCGGATGCCTATGTGGCGATGGTCGAGGAAAACGAAATCCGCGCCAACCTGTCGTTCTATGAACGCGCGCGGGTTGCGGTGCAGACCCTGCGCGCAGGCGTGTTCGAGACGGACAAGGACGCGTTGCAGGGGCTTTTTGCATCCGTCAGTTTCTCCAAACGCTCCAAGATCAAATCCTTCATGCCGGTGGTCGAGGCGCTGGACGAGGTGCTGCGCGCGCCGCACGATATTCCCGAGCGGCTGGGCCTTGCGTTGTCGAAACTGCTGAACGAGGATGCGGATGCGGCCGCACGGCTGCGCGCGCATCTGCGCGAGGCGCACGCCACAGGCACCGCCGAGCGCGCCGTGCTGGAGCAAGCGGTGAACGGGACGCCGCCACCCGTCGCGCAGGAAGCCCCCCCTGCCCCGCAAGAGGAAAAGACCGCCCCGCAGACCAGAACCGCCGCCCCGCCGCCGCTGCCGCGACAGCGTTCTTTGGGGGAGGGGTTGGAAATACTGGCGCGTGAGGGGCGTGTGGTGGTGCAGGGCGATGCCGTTGATGCGAGGTTTGTGGCACGGCTGGAAGCGTTTCTGAAAAGTTGATCCTGACAGGTTGTACGGGCGTTTCAATGCTCTATCTGGGATTGAAAATGAAGCACTTTTTAAAAAAATCTTGATTTAAAACGATGTGATAATCCATAGTCGGCATAATTTTGCCGACTGGCTTTTCAAGAGGATTATTTAATGGCTTTCGATCTTAGACCGGTTTCGTTCGATCCATATTTCAACTTTAACAACGATGGTATCTGGCTGCGCGATGCATACGAGAGTTTTACTGTGCAGCTGCAAAACACGGGTGATGAAAGTGTTGATCCCGCGCAAGAGATCGAGCTGACGCTGTATCTTTCCACTGACACGGTGATCGATGCGAGCAGTGTCGCGCTTTATACGTTCAGCACCTTTGGCGCCGAAAGCGGCCCTTTCGGGTATCAGAATTTCAATCAGGGTCTCGAGGTCACGACGGCGTTGCCCGAGGGGGATTATTACCTGTCCGTCATGGCCGACAGCGCCGATGCGGTGGCCGAGAGCGACGAGAGCAATAACATCAGCGACTTCATTTCGGTCACTCTTTTGAACCCCAAGCCGGACCTGACCGGTTATTCCTATTCGAATACATATACCGAGCTTTATGGATCCGCCGTCGAGGCGGGGGCCGTTCTTTCGTTTGACGTCTCGCTTTCGAACAATACTGAAATTGCGGCCCCCATCGGGGCAACAGCCGGTATTTACCTATCGGATGACGAGACAATCACGACCGACGACCGGTTGATCGGAACAATCGATATGCCCGGGCTGGGCAGCTATGGGAGCGAGTTCGGGGGGTTTGATTTTGCCATGCCGGATGATCTGGCAGAGGGTACATATTACACGGGCCTCGTCGTCGATATCGACGACGTCGTAGAAGAGCTGAACGAAGAGAACAACGGGGCCGACTACGGCGATCAGATCACTGTGGCCGGACCGGGCCGCGTGGAGATTACGGATTATTCCGGCACTGATTTTGACGGTGTTGTTCTGGAGGGTGTCGGGATTTCCGCAGAACTTGCCGGTCGTTACAAGCAGACCTACACGTATGACCAGATGTACCAATGGTATCGTGATGGCGAGGCGGTTGGTGAGGCTCTCGATCAGTATGATTACTACTACACATCACAGGCGGATGTCGGGGCGGCCCTGACTGTCGGGGTGACCTATACCGATGTGAACGGCGACATGGCCAGCTATACCAGTGCTGCGGTCACGGTCGAGAATGTCGATGACATGCCGCAGGGCGATGTGTTCATCGTTTCCGACGCTGAATCGGGTGACTTTGAGGAAGACGCCACATTGACGGTGAATGTGGATGATCTGACGGATCAGGATGGTTTGGGCGAACTGTCGTATCAGTGGGTGACCGAAGTCTATGATGAGGATTTCGGCGAATATGGTGGCTATGTCAGGACCGCGATCGAAGGGGCCACCGGCGCCAGCTTTACCCCGACGCAGGCCGAGGCGGGGAAAAATATTTCTGTCGACATCACCTATGTGGACGGCTTTGGCAATGAAAACACTGTCGAAAATGTCCGTGCGGAAAACTACAACACCTATGTGCATAACGTCGATGACCCGCTGACGGGCGAGGTTGTCATTATCGGCACGGCGGCCGAAGACCAGATTTTGACAGCCGACGTGTCCGGCGTGATGGACGAGGACGGGCTGACCGGGGATGCCGGCTATGGACAGATCTATTACAACTGGTTCATCGGCGATAACGCCACAACGTATAGCACCGACAATACCTACCAGTTGACCCAGAACGATGTCGGTTATGAAGTCAGGGTCCAGATTGACGTCAATGACGACTTTGGCGGATACGCTTCGTTGCTGAGCGCGCCGACGGCTGTGGTCGAAAACGTCAATGATGCGCCCGAAGGGGAGGTTTTGATCATCGGCGATGCGGAGCAGGGTGCGTATCTTTATCTGGATAACCTCGGTTATGACGAGGACGGCATTGATTACGACACAGTGTCCTATCAATGGACCCGCGACGGAGAGGCCATCGAGGGGGCGACCTCTTTTGACTACACCCTGACCCAGAGCGATGTGGGCGCGGTGATCGGGGCCACGGTCTCCTACACCGATAATCATGGCACACCGGAGATGGTGACGGCGACGGATACCGGTCCGGTCAGCAACATCAATGACGCGCCTGCGGGCGGTGTTTCCCTTGGCGGTGTGGCGGCGGAAGACGGTGTGCTGACGGCGGATACGAGCGCTCTGAGTGATCTCGACGGGTTGGGCGAATTGTCCTATCAGTGGTTGCGCGATGGCGAGGCCATTGAGGGCGCAACCGATGCCAGTCTTGCGCTGACGCAAGAGGATGTCGGCGACCGGTTCGAGGCTGTGGTGTCGTATACCGATGGCTTTGGCGCATCCGAGGCCGTGACCAGCGGCAGCAGCGATACTGTGCTTAACGTCAATGACGTGCCAACCGGCGCGGTGACGCTGTCGGGCGAGGCCACGCAGGGCAGCACGTTGAGCGTTGATTTCTCGACGGTGGCAGACGCCGACGGGTATGATGCGGACACTGCAACGATTACATGGCAGCGCGATGGTGTGACGGTCGCAGGCCAGAACAGCAGCATCTATATGCTGGGGCAGGCCGATGTCGGTGCCGCAATTACGGCGCAGATACAGTACACCGACGGCTTTGGCACGGTCGAGACGCTGACGTCTGATGCGACAGATGAAGTGGAGAACGTCAACGATGCGCCCACCGGCGCGCTGGCATTGGACGGCTCCGTGATCGAAGGCGGTGTGATCAGCGCCGTGTCCACAGCCCTCGCGGATGCGGATGGTCTGGGTGATCTCTCTTACCAGTGGCTGCGCGACGGGGATGCCGTCGAGGGGGCAACCGCAGCGGATTATACCCTGACACAAGCCGATGTGGGCGCGGTGATGTCCGTCACGGCCAGCTACACCGACGGCTTTGGCATGGTTGAAACGCTGACGTCACCTGCCTCTGAGGCGATTGAAAACGTCAACGATGCGCCCACCGGCGATTTGGCCCTGTTCGGGACGGTGACCGAAGGGGAAGTGATCAGTGTCTCGGCCGGATCGCTTGCGGATGAAGACGGTCTGGGTACGCTGTCCTATCAATGGCTGCGCAATGGCGAGGTGATCGCAGGTGCCACCAGCGAGGACTACAGGCTGACGCAGGCCGATGTGGGGGCGGGCATGTCCGCCACAATCAGCTATACCGACGGCTTTGGCGCCGAGGAGACGATGACATCGGTGCGCACCACGCCGATCCGCAACGTCAATGATGCGCCTGTCGGCACTGTTTTGGTGACCGGTGATGCCATCACGGGATCAACCCTGACGGCGGCTGCGGATCTGTCCGACGAAGACGGTATGGGCGCACTATCCTATCAGTGGTTGCGCGGCAACGATGCGATCGAGGGTGCGACCGACGAGACCTATGTGCTGGGTGATGACGATTTGGGCGGCCTGATTTCGGTGCGCGTGTCCTATACCGACGGGCAGGATATGACAGAGGCTGTCAATTCGGCGCAGACGGAGGCGGTTGTATCGCTGTCTACCGAAACCAACGGCACCCCGGCAGACGAGCGTCTTGTCGGCGGGGCGGGCGACGATGTCATCAACGGGATGGGCGGTCAGGATACGCTGCGCGGTGAGGGCGGCGACGATCTGATCACCGGTGGCAACGGGCCGGACCGGATTGATGGCGGCGACGGTCAGGACACGCTGATTGGCGGGACCGGAGATACCGACAAGCGCGACGTGATCTTTGGCGGCGCGGGCGACGATCTGATTGATGGTGGTTATGGCAACGACGAGCTGAATGGCGGGGCCGGTAACGACACTATTATGGGCGGTTTCGGGGGTGATACCGTGATCGGCAACGGTGGCGACGACCATCTGTCGGGTGGTGCGTTGGGCGATATCCTGTACGGCAACGACGGCGATGATTTCATCAACGGCGGCTTTGGCTATGACCGGATGAATGGCGGCGAGGGGGCCGATACGTTCTACCATCTGGGCGTTTACGATCACGGCAGCGACTGGATACAGGATTATAACGCCGCAGAGGGCGATGTATTGCAGATCGGTCGAAACACGGCAACGCGCGACCAGTTCCAGTTGAACCGCGCCAACACTGCCGATGCGGGGGCTGATGATGTGGACGAGATGTTTGTGATCTACCGGCCCACGGGACAGGTTCTTTGGGCGCTGGTCGATGGCGATGCGCAGAGCGAGATCAACCTGCAAATCGGGACGGATGTTTTCGATCTGATGTCCTGAGCCGGAACACGGGTGAAAAAGAAATGCCGCGGGGATGCTCCCGCGGCATTTGTCGTTTCAGGATATAACAGTACGTGGCGCTTCTGTGGCGAAGGTCTTCTTTCCATTCCTGCAAAAGGATCACACCATCAAACCGTGGGATCAAACACCTAATCCGCGCCGAAAAGATCGCGGGTAAAGACCTTGTCGGACACGTCGCGCAGGTCGTCGGTCATGCGGTTGGCCATGATGATATCGGCTTCGGCCTTGAAGGCCGCAAGATCGCGCACCACCCGCGAATTGAAGAATTCGGTTTCCTCAAGGGCGGGTTCATAGACGATAACCTCGATGCCTTTGGCCTTGATGCGCTTCATGATGCCCTGAATGGAGGAATGGCGGAAGTTGTCGGAATCGGCCTTCATCACCAGCCGGTGTACCCCTACGACCGAAGGCTTTGCCGCAAGGATCTGGTCGGCCAGAAAATCCTTGCGCGTCCGGTTGGCGTCGACGATGGCGCGGATGAGGTTTTGCGGCACTTCGGAGTAGTTGGCCAACAGCTGTTTGGTGTCTTTGGGCAGACAATAGCCGCCATAGCCAAAGGAGGGGTTGTTGTAATGATCTCCGATGCGCGGATCGAGGCTGATGCCTTCGATGATCTGGCGGCTGTCCACGCCGCGCGCCATGGCGTAGCTGTCGAGTTCGTTGAAAAAAGCCACCCGCATGGCGAGATAGGTATTGGCAAAAAGCTTGATGGCCTCGGCCTCGGCGGCATCGGTGAATTTTACCGGAATGTCGGTGGCGCGCGCGCCTTCGATCAGAAGCTGGGCGAACTGATGCGCGGCGTCGGTCTTGGCACCAACGATGATCCGGCTGGGATAGAGGTTGTCGTACAAGGCGCGCCCTTCGCGCAGGAATTCGGGCGCGAAGAGTATATTGTCGGTCTGCAACTCGTCGCGCAGACGGTCGGTGAAACCCACGGGGATGGTCGATTTGATCACGATTGTAGCGTCCGGATTGACCCGCACGGCTTCACGGATCACGGATTCGACGCTGGATGTATCGAAGTAGTTGGTGTCGGTGTCGTAATTGGTGGGGGTGGCCACAAGGATGAAATCAGCCCCGGCAAAGGCGGCGGCAGCGTCCGTGGTGGCCGTGAGGTTTAGAGTCTGATGCGCCAGAAACTCGCTGATATCAGTGTCTGCAATGGGACTTTGGCGGGCGGTGATCATATCGACCCGCGCTTGCGAAATGTCTGATGCCACAACTTCGTTGTGCTGGGCCAGCAGTACTGCGTTGGAGAGGCCGACATAGCCCAGACCTGCGACGGCAATTTTCATAACTTTGTCCAATTAATTTTCTGTGGTTTCCATTCGTGCGCCTAGCGTGCGGCGCGAGCAAGCTCAATCGGGGATCACAGACGCCCCAAGAGCGCGGCAAGCCAGAGAGAGGCCTGCCCCAGAGCGCCCTGCCGGTAGACGCCTGTGTCGCGCAGCATGGCGATGCGGCCCCCGAAGTTTTGCGCCCGTCCCGTGGCAAAGCGGCGCAAAAGCGCGCGATTTTCGGGGGTGAGGTGCTCCGAAGAGGCTTCGAGAGCGGCGATGTTGATGTCGTTCCAGTCGCGAAAGGTGCCGGTAAACAGGTGCCTCAAGCGGCGCAGGGTGGCGAGCCAGCCGCGGTTGGCACCGATAAGATTGCCCGCATGCTGGCGGTACAAAAGCACCCCCTCGGGATCGAATATCACCTGTGCCCCCGCGCCTGTCATCAACTGGTACACCCACCAGTCATGCACGGCGACCTTACCGGTATGCGCGGCCGCTGTGCGCGCCAGACCAAGGCCCGCGCGGTTGAGCATGATGGTATTGCCCGCCGCGATGTTTTGCACCAGCGCGTTGCGAAATCCGGACGGTTTGCGCGGGCTGCGCGACAGGCGGCGGCCCTGTAGATCCGCGTCACACTCCCATGTGTGCGCACAGTAAAGCTGTGGTGTGTCGGCATCCAGTTGCGCCACCGCGCGGGCGATCTTGTCCTTTAGCCAGACATCATCCTGATCGGAGAAACACGCCATGTCGATCCCTTCGGGGCAGCGCGCAAGCAGGCTGAGGAAATTCGCCGCCGAGCCTTGTTGGGGACCGTCGAGCACCTGCATCGGCATTGCGGGATGGGCGGCGGCAAAGCGCGCCAGAATATCACGGGTTGCGTCCGTAGAGCCGTCGTCGCTGACGAGGATCAGCGCGGGCGGATGGGTTTGTGCGGCAAAGCTGTCGAGCTGTTGTGCCAGATTGTCCGCGCCGTTGTAGGTGGCAAGCAGGATGGCAACGGCGGGAGAGGTCATGGCGGGCCTTGGATTTGGGATTTGCCAACCTTTTGGCAAGAGGTTGGCCCTATGACAAGGGCGGGAGATGCGCATCTTGCGCGCCTACAGGAGGTTCAGATGGAGATCACGGGCAACGGCAGGGCGGTCACCGACCTTGGAGGGGCGCGCGGCTTTGGCGAGCAGGCAATGGCGCACAGTGATGACAGCTCTATCCGGCTGTCATTGGGCGCGGTGTTCGAGCACGGGTTGAATTATCTGGGGCGCGATTACGGTGCAGACCAGCTGTGGCTCAATACCAATGGCACGGTGAGTTTTGGCGCGCGGGTGTCGGCCTATCCCACGGCAGGCAACGGTGGCCTTGCCCGTGATATGATCGCGCCCTTCTGGGCGGATGTGGATACGCGGCTGGATGGTGAGGGGTTCGAGAGCGGCGGCATCTGGGTGGATGTGGACGCGGTGGGCGATGTGGTGACGATCACCTGGGATGCGGTGGGCGTCTACCGGCGGCGCGCGGATACGCCCAACACGTTCCAGATGCAGTTGTTTGATCGGGGCGGCGGGGATTTCGATATCGTCTACCGCTATGACACCATCGGCTGGACCATCGGCACGGGCGAGGGGGACGTGGGCGCGCGCGCGGGGCTGTACGGGCGCGACACCGACCCGCTGCTGATCGAGACGCGCGACGGCTATGATGTTCTGGGCGATCTGGACGCGCGGCTGGGGCCGTCGGGCATTCCGGGCATGTGGATCTACGAGATGCGCGGCGGCGTGATCGTGAATGTAGAGCCGGTGGGGCAGGAGATCAGCGGCGGGGCGTCCGGTGACGTATTGGAGGGCGGCGGCGCAGAGGATGTGATGAGCGGCGGCGGTGGCAATGACCGGATGGACGGCGGGGCGGGCGCGGATGTGCTGGAAGGGGATGCGGGCGACGACACGCTGTCGGGCGGGGCGGGCAATGACACGCTTGAGGGCGGCGCGGGCGATGACCGGCTGACCGGTGACGGGACCGGCGAGGGCGCGGGCAATGACATCCTGCTGGGCGGATTTGGCAATGACACGCTTGAGGGTGGCGGGGGCAATGACAGCCTTGGCGGGGGCGCGGGCAACGATGTGCTGTCGGGCGGGACGGGCAATGACACGCTTGAGGGCGGCGATGGTGACGACCGGCTGACCGGGGGTGCGGGCAACGACATTCTGCGCGGCGGTGACGGTGACGACACGCTTGACGGTTCCGACGGGGCGGACACGATTTATGGCGGTGACGGCACCGATGTGATCATCGGGGGTGCGGGCAATGACCTGTTGATCGGGGGCGCCACAGACCAGGACCGGCGCGACGTGATCTATGGCGGCGACGGCAATGACACGATTGACGGCGGCTATGGCAATGACGAATTGCGCGGCGATGCGGGCGATGACGTGATTTCGGGCGGCTTTGGTGCAGATACGGTGATTGGCGGGGCGGGGAATGACACGCTTACGGGTTCTGCGCTTGGTGATCATCTGTTCGGGGGGGGCGGCGATGATTTCATCAACGGCGGCTTTGGCTATGACCTGATCAACGGCGGCGCGGGGGCGGATGAGTTCTTTCACCTTGGCATTGCGGATCACGGATCGGACTGGGTGCAGGATTTCAGCCACCGGCAGGGTGATTTCCTGTCCTTTGGCGGGGTGGCGACGGCCAACCAGTTTCAGATCAACTATGCCTCGAAGGCGGGGGCGGGATCGGCGGATGTGGCTGAGGCTTTTGTCATCTACAAGCCCACGGGCCAGATCCTGTGGGCGCTGGTGGATGGCGGCAACGCGCGCAGCATCAATTTACAGATCGGCGGGGATGTTTTTGATCTGACGGAGTAAACGGCGGCCCGCAGCGGGGGGAATTCTCACATGAGTTCTGTCGTTCTTTTTGCGGGGCCTGACCGCTCTTTAGGTGTTTTCGCAGCGAGACGCTGAATGGCGGGCTGTTTTTCAGGGCGACCAATGGTGTGTCCGGCAACGAGCTGTATAAATTCGATGGCATCAGCGCCCCGACACTGGTGTGCGATCTGCTCTCTGGTGCGGCCAGCAGCGCGCCTGCGCGCCGGATGTACGAGCAGAACGGAGCCCTGTATTTCGCGGCTAACACTTCCAATGCGGGTCGATCCGGTGATCTGCCGCCGCGCGCGCCCGGAGTCACGATACGCCCCCGCAGGACGTATCTGCGGAAGGTGTTTTGACGGGAAAAGCAATTTATATCGACGTTTCACCCCTTGTATGAGAAGGTTTGAAAAAACAAATGCTTCTCTTTTGAAAAAGGATATTTCATGACCCGTGTCGACCTTACCCAAGCTTTCATCACCTATCTTGACCGTGCGGGGACCAACCCGCTTGAGGCGCTTGAGGCGCTTTATGATGCCGATCTGCCCGAGTTGGGCGACATTGATCTGGACGCGCCAAGCAGCGTGTCGATCAGCAGCACCGGCATTACGGGCCGTCAGGGTAATATATCGATCGAAATCACGGGCCGCGGATTCGCGCCTGCCAGCTCGTTCGAGGCATTTTCCAACGCGCTGGAGAACGGCACTGCACGCGGCACCCTGACGGGGATCGAGGTGCGCGATGGCGCGACTGTGGTGCTGGACGCTGCGCTGAGTGGTAGCCTGCTGACGCTGAGTGTGGGCGGTAAGACGGTCGAAATCGAAGGCCGCTTTCCCACCGACCTTACCGATGTGCTGGAACTGGCCGAGGCGGCGGGCGAATTCGCTAATGAATACGATTTTGTCTCGCCGCAGGATCAGGCCGCTTATGACGCGATCCTCGCGCGCTATGACCTGTCGGGTATGACGTTCAAGGACGGCGGCACGGACCTGTTGGATATTGCGCTTGGCACGGACAAGGTGCGCGTGGATCTGCCGCAGGATCTGAGCCTGACATTCAACGGCAGTTTTGCCGGCGGCCTGACGGGCGGGCTGACCAGTCTGGGAGTGGTCACATCCATTCTGGGTGAGGGCGGTTTTTATGACGAAGACGGCATCACACTGCGCAATATGGTGATATCGGGCGCACAGGATGTTCCGTTCTTCACCCTGAGCGGTGATTTCCCCGAAGGGGGGTCCCTGGAAGATGCGCGGCTCTTTGTGGAGGGGCGCGAGATGGCCTATCTGGAGTTGGGCAGCGGTGCCCCGGGGCGGGCGCGTGACGTTATCACCGCAGAGGACGGCAATCTGGGCGTTGTGATGGCAGGCTTTGGCGGCAATGACGCACTGACAGGTACGGGTGTTGGCGATCTGATCCTGGGCGGGCAGGGCGATGACCGCCTGTCGGGTCTTGCGGGTAACGACACGATTTATGGCGGTGACGGCACCGATGTGATTATCGGGGGGGCGGGCAATGACCTGTTGATCGGGGGCGCCACAGACCAGGACCGGCGCGACGTGATCTATGGCGGTGACGGCAATGACACGATTGACGGCGGCTATGGCAATGACGAATTGCGCGGCGATGCGGGCGATGACGTGATTTCGGGCGGCTTTGGTGCAGATACGGTGATTGGCGGGGCGGGGAATGACACGCTTACGGGTTCTGCGCTTGGTGATCATCTGTTCGGGGGGGACGGCGATGATTTTATCAACGGCGGCTTTGGCTATGACCTAATCAACGGCGGCGCGGGGGCGGATGAGTTCTTTCACCTTGGCATTGCGGATCACGGATCGGACTGGGTGCAGGATTATACGGCGATGGACGGTGATACGCTGGTGTTCGGCAACAGCAATGCCACGCGCGCGCAGTTCCAGATCAACGAGGCGTTCAAGGAGACCGCAGGCGAGGCCGATGTGGCCGAAGCCTTTGTTATCTATCGCCCCACAGGGCAGATCATGTGGGCGCTGGTGGATGGCATGGGGCAGGACGAGATCAACCTGCGGATCGGCGGCGAGACATTTGATCTGATGAGCTGATCCAGGCTCACAGCAAAACTTAGGGGGCGCGGCCGGCAGATGCAGGCCGCGCCCGATTTTTGTGCGGTGAACCTATTTGATCTGACGGGATGGGGCCGTGCGTCGGGGGGCATGTCATGTGACCGCTTTGCCATTTGTAAATTCATCGGGCAGAGTATGGAGGACAGGCCTGCGGGCCGCCTCCCTTGTGCAACATCAAAAAGGATCGCTGCATGACACTCGATATTTATGCGCCTACCCGCCAGGACAACCTGAGCCTGCCGGAGTTGGATCTTTATCACCTGATCATGGAATACCGCGCGCAAAACGGGCTGCCCGCGATCCCGCTGTCGAGCGATCTGACGCTGGTGGCAGGGCGGCACACGCTGGATACAAAGGAAAACCTATGGGAGGCGGGGGTGATCCTGCCCGAGGGGGCCAGCCTGCACAGCTGGTCGGATGGCTTCTATTACGAGGATCACCGCGCGCCCGAAGTGATGTGGGACAGGCCTACGCTGTTGGGTACCGATTATCCGGGCAATGGATACGAGATCAGGGCGGTGGGGCAATCCTGGATCGAAGAGGCGCTGGAGGGGTGGAAAAACTCTCCCGGCCATAACGCGGTCATCCTGAATCAGGGGATCTGGGCGAACGCCGAATGGAACGCCATCGGCATCGGCGTGGAATCGGACGGCTCGACAGGCGGGGGCGGTTTCGGCAATTACGGGGGCCGTATCTATGACGTCTGGTTCGGGCGCGAGGCCGATAATAACGCCCCCAGAACCATCGGCACCGATGCCGGCGAGATGATCCGTGGCACCGGTTTTTCGGACCGGATACTGGCGCAGGGCGGCAACGATACCGTGACCGGGGGCGACGGGGCCGATACGATCAACGGCGGCGCGGGCGATGATGTGATCTATGGCGGCGAGACGGCGGATGATCTGCGCGACTTCATTATGGGGGGGGCGGGCGATGATTATATCGCGGGCGGCTACGGCAATGACGAGCTGCGCGGCGACGCGGGCAATGACACCATCGTGGGTGGCTTTGGCGCGGATACGATCATCGGCGGTACGGGCAATGACCATCTCTCGGGGGGGGCCTTTGGCGATGTGATATTTGGCGGCGCGGGCGATGATTTCATCAATGGCGGCTTTGGCTCGGATCTGGTGAATGGCGGCGGCGGTGCGGACCAGTTTTTCCACCTTGGCATCGCGGATCACGGATCCGACTGGATACAGGATTACAGCAGCGCGCAGGGTGATGTGCTGTTCTTTGGCGGGCAGGGCGCCACAGTGGGCCAGTTCCAGATCAACGCCGCCGCCACCGAGGGGGCCGGTGCGGGCGATGTGGCCGAGGCGTTTGTGATCTACAGACCCACGGGCCAGATCCTCTGGGCGCTGGTTGATGGCATGGCGCAGGAAGAGATCAACCTGCGGATTGACGGGCAGACCTTTGATTTGATGGGCTGACGCCGTTTTTCGGGGCCGGTGTTGTGTCATCCGCCACATGGGGGGCTGCCGGATGGGTCAGGCGGGTCCCGACGGGCGGAAATCTGCAACGGCCGCGATGGCCCTGACAATGTCATCGGGGGCAGTGCGGTGGTTGGTGATGGCTGCGCGCAGGCAGGTGATGCCGCTGCCCGAAGGCATATCAGCCAGAGTGGTCGAGAACACGACCTCGCCTGTCATCTGAAGCTTTTGGGCAAGGTAGATGTTCAAATCACTTTGGGCGGCGGCGTCCAGCGTATCGTCGGCGGTGAATACCACGACGTTTGAGACCACAGGCACCGCCAGAGCGAGGCGGGGGGTTGCCTCGATCAGCGCGCCCATCCGGGCCGCTGCCCGGCAATTGGCGGTGATCGCAGCTCCGAGATTTTGCGCGCCATGTGCGCGGATCGCGGTCCAGACCTTGAGCGCACGGTTGCCGCGCGACAGGTCGGTGCCATAGTCGCAATACCACGGATCGCCCCCTGCCAGACCCTCGCCCAGCGGGGCGAGATAAGACGGGCGCGCGGCAAAGGCCGCCCGATGTTCGGCCTCGTTGCGGATCAGGACCAGACCGCAATCATAAGGCACATACATCCATTTGTGAAAATCGCAGGCGATGCTGTCGGCCCGCCCGATCCCGTCTGAAAGGGCGCGCCAGGGCGCATCGGCGAGCCGGGTCCAGGCCCCGAACGCCCCGTCTACATGCAGCCATATCTGCTCGGCGGCGGCGACATCGGCCAATGCGTTCAGGTTATCGTATCTGCCAAAATTCACCGAGCCGGCAGTGCCGATCAGGGCAAACGGAAGCCCCCCTTGAGCGCGGTCGCGGGCGATCTGGTCACGCAGCGCCTCAACGTCCAGCCCCTCTCCGGTTTCGGGCAGCAGCCGCAGGTTGGCATTGCCAATGCCCAACAACTCGATTGCCTTGCTGGTGGCGCTATGGACGCCCGCACCGGCATAAGCGATCAGGCGGCGGTCCTGATTGCCGGTCTGGCGCACCCCGGCCCCCAGCGCGCGCAGCCGTGCGGTGCCAAGCGCGATGACCGTGGCCTGCGATGTGCCCGCCACCAACACCCCCGACGCCGTATCGGGAAAGCCCATTTGCCGCCGCGTCCAGTCGATCACGGCGCGTTCGACATAGACCATCCCGTGATCCCGCCCGCCGCAGTTGGAATTCATCGTGGCGGCAACCATTTCCGCCAGCACCCCTTCGGCCATGCCGCTGCCATGGACCCAGCCGAAAAACCGCGGATGTGTGTTGCCGGTGGCATAGGGCAGCATCGTGTCGCGCAGAGCCGCAACCAGCGAGGCGGTGTCGGTGCCGGTGCCTGTGTCGGGCAGGGCGTAGCTGTCGCGCACCGGCTGCGGCACCGGTTGCCATGGCTGGTCGCGGGCGTGCTGAAGATGATCGAGGCAGGCATCAAGAAGCGTGTGGGCCTGCGCGCGAAAGCTGTCCCAGTCTTCGGGATCGAGGCTGTTATTTTCGGGTGTGTCAGATGTCATCGTCGCATTCCCACCAGTTTTCAGCGCGGATTTCAAGCGTGCCGATTGCGTTGGCCTGCCTCCGAGGCTTGTGCTCGGATCCGAAATCTGGTCCGGCATCTGGCGGTTTGGCCCCAAGATGAGCCGATCCGGGCCGGAAGTCCATATTTGCATAAGTATTCGTACGGCGTGAGGCCTTGCGGGCGCAGGTGCAAGGCGGCATCAAACCAGTCTCCGGTCCGGCGAAGACGTGGTTGAGGGGGCGTTGTAAGCATATGTTATCGATCGTGTAACGCAAAATGATCTGGCAAAACCTTGACTGTTGAAGCCCCTTGTTGGCCTATGTAATGTACAAAAAAACCTGCCCCGCAAAAGATCGGGACAGGCCGATTTTCATTAAGGGTTAACGATGGCGATTATTACTGAAAGCACAGATGCGGTTTCCAATACCGGTACGGCCTATACCATTACGGGGGGGGACGAGTTTCGCGGGACAGTCGAGGGGCCGAAAGCTTCCGATTGGATCGGATCGCAATTGCGCGATGATAAAGGCTATTACTGGACGCTGACCGGTGACGGCAGCGGCGCAGCACTCGGTAATCTGGGAGTGTCGATCTATGATGCAGACGGCACGCGGTTGCAAAGCGGCACCGGCGGGGTCGCCCTGACACCGGCGCAGGCGGGAATGTATTACGCCCAGGTCGGCAGTTCTTACAACAGCGCGGCCTCTGCGGGCAATTACCGCCTGCGCCTGCTTGAGGAAGTTGCCGACAATGCGTCGACAACCGAAACGCTGGACACGCAGGTGATCCGCGCGGGGCGGTCCGATCACCGGTATGACCGCGATTGGTATGCGGTCACGCTGGAAACCGACGAGAGCTATTACTGGACGATGTCGGGTGATGGCAGCGGCGATGCGGTGAGCCAGTTTTATCTGACGCTCTTTGATGACAATGGCACACAAGTGGATACGGGGCGGGGCGACATGGCCTTCACCGCGCCCACGGCGGGCACCTATTATGTGCAGACCGGGCGGTCCTCCTATGGCTCGGGGCTGGAGGGTAACTATCTGTTGGGCATGACGGCGGAAACCGCCGACAACGACCAGACCCGCGCCACCATCGCGGACGGCGAAACGGTGACGGGCCGCGCGGAATATCAATCCGATCGTGACTGGTATGCGGTCACGCTGGAAGACACCAAAAGCTATTACTGGACGCTGGCGGGTGATGGCAGCAGCGAGGCTGTGAGCAATTTCTATCTTACCCTGTATGATGCCAGCGGCACAGAAGTGGACACGGGCCGGTCCGGCATGGCTTTTACCCCTGCGACGGACGGCACCTACTATGTGCAAACGGGCCGTTCATATACGGGGAGCGGTCAGGACGGCATTTACGAGCTTTCCATGACCGCAGAGTTGACAGCCAATGCCGACACCGAAGGGCGTATCGCATCAGGCGAAACACAGCGCGGCCGGTCGGAGTATAACACCGACCGCGACTGGTATCAGACCGATCTGGAAACCGGCTACAGCTACTATTGGACGCTGGCGGGGGACGGCAGCGGCGATGCCTTGTCGAAATTTGCGCTGACGCTGTTCAACGCCAGCGGCACCGAACAGGCCGACCGGCGCAACCTGCTGACGTATACCCCCGCCGATGCGGGCACCTATTATGTGCAGACCGGGCAGGGATCGTCTTATTCGACCAACAACGACGGCAACTACGAACTGGAGATGGTGCGCGAAACCTCGAACGGATTTGGCACGCGGGCGCAGATCGCTGTTAATGAAACCGTGCGCGATACGCTGGATTACCGCGTCGACAAGGATATGTACCGCACCGAACTGGCGGCAGGGCGTACCTATGACATCACGATGACCGGCGATGGCGGCATCCAAAGCCTCGACCGGGCGGCGGTGTCGATCTTTGCGGGTAACGGCACCTATCTCGATCGCGAGACGTCTTATGACAGCGATGCTACGCTGACCTTCACCACGACCGAGGCGGGCACCTATTTCATCTATGCAGGTGATCGGGGCGGTTACACCCCTGCGAGCAGTCACGGGTTTGGCTCTTACGAGCTGAGCGTTGGTAAGGGGACGTTGACCGGCACGTCAGGGAATGACCGGCTGGTCAGCAGCGACGACGCGGAGATCCTGCGCGGGCTTGACGGGGCCGACACGTTGATCGGCAACGGCGGTGACGACCTGATTTATGGCGGTGCCACAGATCAGGACCGGCGCGATGTGATTTACGGCGGCGACGGCAATGACACGATTGACGGCGGTTACGGCAATGATCTGCTGCGCGGCGATGCGGGCGATGACGTGATTTCCGGCGGCTTTGGCGGTGATACGGTGATCGGCGGCACCGGCGATGACCAACTGAGCGGTGGCGCGCTTGGCGATGTCCTGTTCGGCGGCGACGGGGATGACTTCATCAACGGCGGTTTCGGCTATGATCAGGTGAATGGCGGCGCGGGGGCGGATGCGTTCTTCCACCTTGGTATTTTCGATCACGGATCGGATTGGGTGCAGGACTATAATGCTGCGCAAGGTGATGTGCTGGTCTTCGGGCGTGGCACTGCGACGGCCAACCAGTTCCAGATCAACTATGCCGCCAAGGCCAACGCGGGTGACGCGGATGTGGCCGAAGCCTTTGTGATCTACAAGCCAACGGGGCAGATCATGTGGGCGTTGATCGACGGTGCAGGACAGGATGAGATCAACCTCCAGATCGGCAGCGACGTGTTTGATCTGGTGATGTGAGCCGCGCGCGGCCTTGCCTGCGGATACGGGCCGGGCGTCACAGGACAGACATCCGGCGTTGGTTGGATGCCACAAGACAACCGGCCCTTTTCAGGGGGCCGGTTTTTTTCATGGATATTTTCAGGAAGAGGTGCGGGATCAGGCCATCAGATCGAAAGTATCTGCGCCGATCCGCAGGTTGATTTCATCCTGACCCGCACCGTCGATCAACGCCCAGATGATCTGGCCGGTGGGGCGGTAGACGACAAAGGCTTCATCCACCGCCGCGTCACCCGCACCGGATGTCGCGGCGGTGTTGATCTGGAACTGGTCCGCCGTCGCGGTGCCACGTCCGAAAACAAGCGTATCGCCGTCGGTGCCGGTATAATCCTGTATCCAGTCGGAACCGTGATCCGCGATGCCGAGATGAAAGAACGCATCCGCGCCCGCACCACCGTTCAGCCGGTCATAGCCGAAACCGCCGTTGAGGAAATCATCTCCGTCGCCACCGAACAGGACATCGCCAAGCGCGCCACCGCTTAGTTGGTCATCGCCGGTGCCGCCGATCACCGTATCACCGCCAAAGCCGCCGGAAATCACGTCATCGCCCGCATCGCCGCGCAGCAGATCATTGCCGTAACCGCCGTCAATCGTGTCATTGCCGTCGCCGCCGTAAATCACATCGCGCCGGTCATTCACGCTGGTGCCGCCCGTCAGGCTGTCGTCGCCGCCGTTGCCGATCAACGTGTCGGCCCCGTCAAACCCGTTGATGGTATCATTGCCTTGCCCCCCCTCCAGCCGGTCGGCACCGGTGGTTCCGTTAATCAAATCATCTTCTACAGGCTCGACCGGCGTCCCGCCCGAGGCGATGACAAAGGCATCCAGCCAGTCCTGCCCGCGCGAGGAATCGCCGTCCGCGCTGTTTGCAATGATGTTCGCCACCTCGGTGTCCGCAAGTGCGCGCCACGCGGCCAGCTCGGCGCCATCGGGTTGTTCCAACCTGCCGAACCGTGTCGAAATGGCGATACCCTGCATATGAGCCGCCAGCGCCGCCGCACCAAGATCGGCGGCCAGCTCTGCGCCGGTGGTTTGCACCAGCAGCGCGCGCAAATCTGCGGGCAGCGCGTCAAAACTGTCGTTATTGACCACCAGCGCACGGTAGGTGTTTTGCAGGCCGGTATTGTCGGGCAGAAGCAGATGGTGCCGCATCAACCTATCAATATCGAGGGTTCTGGCCTCATACACATTCAGCAGCGCGCCATCTATCACCCCGGTCTGAAGGGCCGTGTATAATTCGCCTGCGGGCAGGCTGATCGAGAGCGCGCCCACGGCATCAGACAGCGTTGCACCGATCGTGCCTGAGATAGACAGCTTTAGCCCCGCAAGATCATCCGGGGCACTGACAGGGGTATTGGTGTACAACCCGCGCGGGGCGTCAAAAGCCGCCGACAGCGTCGACATCCCGTAGATGTCCAGATCCGCATCCGGCGCGCCCGTGGTCAGGGCCTCTGTCAGGGCCAGAGAGCTGTCAACGCCGGCTTGTGCGCGGAACGCAGTGCCCAGAATTTCCATTCCCGGCAGCTTGTTGCTGTAATAAACCGGTGACAGGAACGCCAGATCTGCCACTCCCTCGTTCACCGCATCAAAGCTTTGCAATGCGGGTACCAGTTCGCCGGGGTTATAGACGGCTACACTATGTGCGCCGTCCGATAATCTGGTGATGGAGGCCGCCCAAGCCTCCAGTACTTCGCCCATAGGAGAGTCGGTGCTGTAATCGGTGACAAGCCTGAGAATGGTCATAATGAGTTCCCAAATTTTTTAAAATATACCGACACTGTAGCAAATTTGAGGTCTTGCTGCTAATTCGGAGTTTGATTTTCCTCTGCCTGCGCCATTGACCGGCATTTGGGGTATCCGGCAGGGAGAGGCCTGAGCGCTAAAGCGTCCCATCCTTTAACCTGAGGCATCTCTTGTCGCCAATATTCCGAGAGCGCCGAAGGTGTGGCAGGGTATTGGTGAGGCAAGTTTAAGGCGGGGCGCTCTAGAATATAAAGTCGTCCTGAGAGAGATCATCTGCGTCGATGCGGGTGCCGTCGGCGCTGATCAGGCGCAGCACTTCGTCCTGAAAGCGGATTGTGGCACCATCATTGCGCCCGCTGATCCGGAGGCTGGAGATATGATAAAGCATCCCCCAGTCCGACAGGTCAATCCGGTCCACGCCCCGCTCGAAGTCCTCGATCCGGTCGGCGCGGCCATCGGCGGTAAAGACAAAGACATCCGCGCCCGCCCCCCCTGTCAGGCGGTCCGCGCCGGTGCCTGCGTGGATCACATCGTCGCCGGCACCCCCGTTCAGCCGGTCGTTGCCGCCGCCGCCCATGATCATGTCGTGGCCCGCCGATCCGCTGTACACATCCGCGCTACCGCTGCCCGTCCAGCGGGTGCCGAGATCTTCCAGCGACAGGCTTAGCTGTGCCAACCCGCCATCGCCCGCACCCGCCAGAAACACCTGCACGGTGTCACCACTGACATGGGCGGTGATCTGCGTGATGGTGCCGATGTCCCAATCGTTGGTCTGCACCGCGTTCATGTGGTGAAAGAAGGTGCCGCCCGGCAACAGTTCGAACATCGAGATGCCGCCGTCGGTGCCGCCCACGATCACGAAATCGCGCCCCTGTGCCGCGAAGGTTTCGACTGCGCCCACGCCTGCAAAGCGGCTGTCGCGGTCGTCTATCTCGATGTCGGCGACAAAGAACACCCCTGCGGGGTTGAGGCGTACCGCTGCCAGCGTGCCGCTTTGTGCGCCGACGCCGATCAAATAGGTCTGCCCGCCCACCTCGACGGCTGTCAGATCCACAAGGCCGGTGGACCACAGCCCGTCACGGGTGCCGATGCTGTCGACCATCCGCAGGCTGCCATCGTCGCTGACGCTGTAGCTGGTCATGCCGTTTTCATGGGCCGAGGCGGTGACGGTGTAATGGGTGCCGCTCACCTCGACCGTTATGGTGTCGGAGACATGGGCGGCGTGGGACTTGGCCGTGTCGGTGGCCCCGCCCGTGCGGGTCACGCTCCAGTCCTGCCCCAGCCGGTAAAGGCTGATGCCGTCGTGGCCGGTATCCACGCCCACCAGCCACGCGGCGCCATTCATCTCGAAGGCGCTCATCTGTGTGGCCTGCACCGCCGCGCCGCTGTCGAGGCGCAGAAAGGCCGGGGTGGCCAGACGGCCCGCGCTGTCCATCTGTTGTAGGGTGACGCGTGCGCTCATCCGGTCAAAGCCGATCAGCGTTTCCTGTCCGCCCATGTCGACGCACACCCCCCCCGACAGCGGCACCCCCGCTCCGTCCTGCGCGCTCCAGCTTACGTCGTGCACCGCAAAGCTGCCATCCACGGCGATGCGGTTCACTGCGCCGCTTGCGGCAGAGCCCGCAACCAGCCATTCCTCACCGTTGAGTGTGAACATCTCCAAAAGCGACAGCCCCGTCAGGCTGTAATCTTCAGGTGCCGCGAGAAATCCCGTCAGCCGAAACCCGTCCATGCCATATCCCCCAAAGATATACCCCGACAACGAGGATGGGAGAGGGCTATGACCGGCGCTGGCGCGCAAATGCGGCGCTTTGGCGGCTCTTGTTTTCAATACGCATCAGCTTTGCGTAAAATTGCACGGATCAAGACCGGATAAGCGCAAACAGCAGGGTAGCGCGGTAAATCGCTAGGGAAATTTTGACGATTTTGATATATGACCACAAAAGAAACATAAAAGTGGCCAGGAATAGGTCACTGTATGGGGTTTATAGATTTCAGCCGCGGTCCCGATGGTTTTGGTCCGTATGGCTTTGGTCCCGATGGCGGGGCACTGACGCGCACAGAATTATATTAACAGGAAATATCCATGGTCACGAAAAACGGCACCCCTTCGAATGACTCTCTGGTTGGTGGCAACAATACTGCTGACATCCTCAACGGGTTTGGCGGTAACGACACGCTGATCGGACTGGGGCAGGCGGATGCGCTGAACGGGGGGGCCGGTAACGATGTGCTGATTGGCGGCGCGGGGGCGGATACGCTTGATGGCGGCGCGGGCATCGACGAGGTTTTGTATTCAAGCGATGGTGGTCCGCATGGCGTGACCGTGGACTTGCAGGCGGGCACGGCCATAGACAGTTTCGGCAACCCCGATCTGCTGCGCGGGATCGAGCGGGTCTACGGCACCAACCGCAATGATGTGATCACCGGGCGCGACGGCGCGGGGGATCTTTTGTTCGGGCGCGCCGGCAATGACGCCATCAGGGGCGGCAGCGGCAATGACACGCTGGTGGGCGGCGCGGGCAAGGATACGCTGGACGGGGGCGCAGGGACGAACGATCAGGTTGCCTATTTCCTCGAAACCGGCCCGCGCGGTGTGTCCGTGGATCTGGCCGCTGGCAGCGCGGTTGATACCTTCGGCAACGCCGATGTGCTGATCGGGATCGAGCAGGTTTACGGCTCGAATGCGGATGATGTGTTTCTGGGCAATGCGGACAACAACCTGATTTTGGGCCGCAGCGGTGCGGATAATCTTAACGGTGCAGGCGGCGCTGACACGCTGGTGGGCGGCGCGGGGGCGGATACGATCAACGGCGGTGATGGGCTCGACCAGATCGCCTATTTCCTTGAAACCGGTACGCGGGGGGTTTCGGTCAACCTTGACACCGGCACCGCGACCGACACCTTTGGCACCACCGACACGCTGATCAACGTCGAATATGTCTTTGCGACCGATCTTGATGACACGATCATCGGCTCCAACCGGATCCAGAACGACCGCTTGTTCGGGCGCGACGGCGATGACCTTATTGACGGGCTGGACGGGGACAACCTGATCTTTACCGGCGCTGGCAACGATACCGTGCGCGTCGGCACCACCGTGGAAGATGCGCGCGACACCATTGTGATCGACGGGCGCGGCACGAAAACCATCACCGGTACCGGCTCCGAGGGTACGCGTTATGGCCACCATATCGTGTTTCGCACCGACAGCGCGGTTAACGTAAACCTTGCCACCGGCATCGCGACCTCCGAGGGCATGCGAACCGATTTCAGCGGCGCGCTGTATTTCCTCGAAGTCAACGGATCGGCCTATGACGATGTGCTGACGGGCGGCAACCTGCGCCATCAGGAGCTGGAATGGTACGTTGGATTTCAGGGCAACGACACGATCAACGGCGGCACCGGCACCGGCGATACTGTCGTTTACGACGACGAGGTGCTGATCGGGCAGGTCAACTATGAGACCGGCCTTCTGGAGCGCGGCACCCAAGGTGCAGTCGTCAACCTTTCTACCGGAGTGGCGACGGACACCTTTGGCGACACCGATACGCTGATCAACATTGATCAGGTACGCGGCACGATCTTTGTGGACCACATCACCGGCAGCGCCGAGGATAATGATTTCTGGGGTCTGGGCGGGGCCGACATCATCGACGGCGGCGCGGGCAATGATTTTGTCCACTACGGTGAGGATTACCTTGCCGAGGGCGGCGGCAACGGCATCGTGGCCGATCTGGCCGCGGGCGAGGTGATTGACGGTTTCGGCCACATCGACCGGCTGACCAGCATCGAAGGCGTACATGGCACCGACTTTGCCGATGTGATCCGGGGTGACGGCGTTGAAAACCGGCTTGTTGCCTATGCGGGCAACGACACCGTCAGCGGCGCAGGCGGCGATAACATCATTCTTGCGGGCGAGGGGGATGATTCCATCAACGGCGGCGCGGGCGACGATGAAATCTGGGGCGAGGAAGGCAACGACACCATCGACGGCGCGGGCGGGCGCGATGTGGCGCGTTATCTCAAGGCCCCCGGATCGGTCAATGCGAACCTCACTACGGGGGTGGTGCGCGATGGTCATGGCACCACCGACACGCTGATCAACATCGAGGACCTGCATGCCTCGGCCAACAGCGACAACATCGTAGGCTCCAGCACAGAAAACCGTTTGTTCGGTTTTGGCGGCAACGACACGATCTCCGCCCTGGGCGGGGATGACGTTATTCTGGGCGGTGAAGGTGACGACAGCCTGAACGGGGGCGCGGGCGACGACGAAATCTGGGGCGAGGCGGGGGCCGATACCATCGACGGCGGTGATGGCTCGGATCTGATACGCTACCGCGAGGACGCGCGCGGCGTGACGGTGGACCTGACGGCAGGCAGCGCCACCGATGGTTCGGGTGCAACCGATACCCTGCGCAGCATCGAAAACGTACACGGCTCGGAGCATGCGGACGCGATCACCGGCAATAGCGATGACAACCGCCTGTTCGGATTTTCCGGCAATGATACCATTTTCGGGGCTGACGGCGCGGACATTCTACTGGGGGGTGACGGCAGCGACAGCCTGTCGGGGGGCGATGGCAATGACCAGCTCTGGGGTGAAATCGGCACTGATACGCTGGACGGCGGGGCGGGGGCGGGCGACGTGGTGCGCTATCTCAATTCCACTGCTGGGGTCGAGGTCGATCTGCTGGCCGGGATCGCATCGGACGGTCTGGGGTATACCGATACATTGCTGAACATCGAATATGCCCACGGCTCGGAGTTCGGAGATCTGCTGCGCGGCAATACACAGGCCAACAACCTGTTCGGGTATGGCGGCAACGACACGCTGATCGGGGGCGAAGGCGACGGGGATCTGTTGTCGGGCGGTGCGGGCGGCGACACCTATATCTATCATGCCGGTGACGGGCGTGACACGTTCAACGATCTGGGCGAGACATCGGGCGGCGCCGATACGGTGGTCATCGAAGGCTATACCGTCGCGAACGCCAGCATCAGGAAACAGGGTGCCGATGCGCTTTTGATTGATTTCGGTACGACAAATGATTCCGTGGCGCTGGCCAACAGCTATGCGGGCACCCACGCGGGCGCGATCGAACAGGTGATGTTTGCCGACGGCCAAAGCTTTACCATCGCGCAGCTTAAGGCGCGCATTGGCACCCCGCTGGTACAGGCACGCAATGCGGCCACCAACGGGGATGACGCGCTGAGCGTGACGGCCGACAACACCACCGTTGACGGGCTGGCGGGTGACGATACCATCAGCGGTCGCAGCACCGATGACCTGCTGAGCGGCGGCGCGGGCAATGACGTGCTGCGTGGCGGGGCGGGTGACGATACGCTGGAGGGCGGCGCGGGCAATGACGATATGACCGGCGGCGCGGGCGCGGATATGTTTGTGCTGGGTGCCCGCATGGGCAGCGACACCGTGCGTGATTTCGAATTCGGCACCGACGGTCTGGATATTTCGGGTCTGAGTGCGGCGCAGGTGTCGGGGATCGTGACCACCGCCGTGGCGGGCGGTCAGGAAGTTGTTCTGGCGGACGGCGGCAGTATTATGCTGTTTGGCAACATCGGCGCGGGCGCGGACAATCTGGTTGTTACCGGTGCGCCGACCGAGGATGCCACGCTGAACGTTACGTTGAACGGGGCCACCACCCTTTTCGGGCAAACGCCTTTGAACGTCACCTACCAGTGGCAGCGTGACGGGCAGGCAATCAACGGGGCGACCGATGCAAGCTATGTGCTGACGCAGGCCGACACCGGTGCGCAGATCACCGTGCGGGTGGCCTATGACGGCAACGCCCTGACCAGCGCGCCCACGGCGGCGATTGAAAACCTTAACGATGCGCCTTTGGGCGAGCTGGTGATCAGCGGCTCTGCAGCAGAGGACCAGACCCTTTCGGTCAGCACCGCAGACATTTCGGACGAGGACGGGTTGGGCGCCTTCAGCTACCACTGGGTGCGCGGCGGCCTGCCGATCGAAAGCGCGGTGGGGCCGGAATACACGCTGACCCAGGCAGACGTGGGCAACTTTATCACGGTCGAGATCACCTATACCGACGGGGAAGGCAAAGCCGAAAAGCTGGTCTCGCGCCAGTCCGGTCCTGTTGCCAACGTCAACGATCCGGCCACCGGCAGTCTGATCCTCAATGGTGATCTGCTGCTGGGGGAAACCCTCATACTGGATCCGGCGATTGCGGATGATGACGGTGTCGGCACGATTTCTTACCAGTGGTATCGCGATGGCGTGGCCGTGAGCGGCCAGACCGCCACCAGCTATACTCTGGGGGCCGCCGATGTTGAAAAACAACTGTCCGTGCGCGGCACTTTTACCGACGGCTATGGCAATGCCGAAGAGGTGCGCTCGGCTACGGTGGAGCTGTTGCGCGCGGCCACCGCTGTTGAACCCGAGGAGCCGGAAGAGCCGGTGATGCCTGTTGAACCCGTTGGTCTCACGCTTTTTGGCGATGCGGGTGACAACACCCTGCGCGGCGGGGAGGGCAATGACCGGCTGAGCGGGGCGGGCGGCAACGACCGGCTTTTGGGCAATGGCGGCGATGATACGCTGCTGGGCGGTGACGGTGCGGACACTCTTAACGGGGGCGACGGTGATGACGTGATCATGGGGGGGGCCTCTGCCAACGACCGCCGTGATGTGATCTTTGGCGGCGATGGCGACGATGTGATTGATGCGGGCTATGGCAATGACAACGTTGCGGGGGGCAATGGCAACGACACCATCGCGGGCGGCTTTGGCTCTGACACGTTGGAGGGGCAGGGCGGCGATGATGTGCTGACCGGATCGGCCTTCGGGGACGTGCTGTTTGGCAACGATGGCGATGATTTCATCAACGGCGGCTTTGGCTATGACCGTGTGAACGGCGGCGCGGGGGCGGACCAGTTTTTCCACCTTGGCATTGCCGATCACGGGTCCGACTGGATTCAGGATTATTCCTCGGCCGAGGGTGATGTGCTGTATTACGGCGGACAGGCCAGCGCGCAGCAGTTTCTGGTGCAGCGGACCAACACGCCGAACGCAGGTGCCGCCGATATCGAAGAAGTTTTCATCACCCACCGGCCCAGCGGCAATCTGCTTTGGGCATTGATTGACGGTGACGCCGAGGCAGAGTTGAACATCCGCATCGGCACAGAAGTCTTCGATCTGCTGGCCTAAAGCGTCCCGCCTTTAACCTGAGGCATCCCTTGTCGCCAATGCCGCGAGAGCGTTGAAGGTGTGGCTGGGTATATGGTGCGTCAAGGTTAAGGCAGGGCGCTCTTGAGGTCGCTTCGGGGGCGACTTGAAATGTCTCGAACGAACAAAGGGCCAGAATTAACCCGGTTCCGGCCCTTAATTAGCCCCGTTTCGCAGGTTGAATAACATCTGCGAGTTCCCGCATGGCGCACAGCGCTGGCGGGATCAACGGGTGTCCCGGCATGTGCTGGACGGGGGCATTTGCGCGCCCTTGTCTGTCTGGCAGCATGTGTGAGGAGACCTGCTGTATGAGTTTCAGCATCGCCTTCGATTATCGGTTTGATTACGCGGGGTTTTACGATGATCCGGCTGTGCGTGCGGTTATGGATCGCGCCGCCGGAATCTGGTCGGGCCTGATCGGGGACGACTTTGAAGACGTGCGTGCAGGCACCACGTTCAGCATCTCCAATCCGTCGGTTGCGGACCAGCGCGAGACAATCACCCTGAGCGAAGACATCGACGATCTGCTGATCTTTGCCGGTGCGCGCGATATTCCCTCGCTGGGGCGGGGCGGTTTTGCGGGCACGGATGCGCAGGGCGATGTCTTTCGCGCGCGGGTCAGCAACGATTTCAGGGGCACGGGTGCCGTCACCGATTTTGAACCATGGGCGGGGATCATCACCCTTGATCTGCGCGGCGACTGGAGCCTTGATCCGGATGGGCCGGTGGATGGTAAGAATGATCTGCTGACAACCGTGCTGCACGAGATCGGTCATGTTCTGGGGCTGGGCATCGCGCCCGCCTTTGGGGCGCTGGTGGTGGATGACGTCTTTACCGGTCCCAACGCGCGGGCGGTGAACGGCGGCGATGCCGTCCCGCTGGAGCCTGATGGTGCCCATGTGGAAGCCGGTTTTGACGACGGCGCGGTGTTGATCGATCCGGTGACGATGACAGGCACGCGCAAACTTCCGGGCGCGTTTGACCTCGCGATGCTGGCCGATATCGGCTACGAGATCGAGGGCTACACCCCCCAAGGCAACACCCCTGCCATCGCGACCCAAGGCGGCGAAACGATATTTGGCACGGTGCTGGGCGACCGCATCGAAAGCCTGTCGGGCGATGACACCCTACAGGGCGGCGCGGGCAATGATACGCTGCTGGCCGGACCGGGTGATGATCTGGTCTTTGGTCAGGACGGCGACGACCACATCGAGGGCGGCACCGGCAATGACCAGCTTCAGGGCGGCGCGGGTGACGATACGCTGAACGGCGGCGCGGGCGGCGACACAGTTTTTGGCCAGGACGGGAATGATGTCCTTTATGGGGGGGCGGGGGATGATTTTCTGCTGGGGGGTGCGGGCAACGACACCCTGCGCGCAGGGGCGGGCAACGATTCCCTGCGGGGGGGCGACGGTGCGGATCGCTTTGTGCTGGAGCCGGACATGGGCAGCGATACCGTCTATGATTTCGAATTCGGGCGCGATGCGCTCGACATCGGCGGGCTGGATGCTGGCGCGCGCGCGGGCATAACCGTCAGCGGCAGCGGAGTTTTCCGGCATGTCGTGTTGGCGGACGGCGGCGAGATCTATTTGCAGGGCAGCCTTGCGGACATCACGCCCGATCTCTCGCTTGGGGGCGAGGCGGTGCAAAATGCCACGCTCACCGCGTCCCTTACCGGCATCACCGGCCTTTTCGGAGAGCCTGCAGACGCCTCCGCTTACAGTTGGTTGCGTGATGGTGTGGTGATCGAGGGGGCCACGAGCAGCAGTTATGTGCTGGAACAGGCGGATGTGGGGGCGGCGATCCGTGTCAGCGCCACCTATACCGCCAGCGCCGGTTCGGCCCGCGTTACCAGCACCGCAACCCAAGCCGTGGCCAACATCAACAATCTGCCCACCGGCGCTGTCACCCTTGCCGGTGCGTCCGTTCCCGGCGCGCAGCTGGATGTGATCACCACCACGCTGGAGGATGCGGACGGGCTGGGCAGCTTGTCCTATCAATGGCTGCGCGGGGGCAGCCCCATCGCAGGGGCCACCAGCGCGCACTATACCCTTGAGGCCGCCGACGCAGGCACCGCCATTGCCGCCACGGTGCATTATACCGACGGGCAGGGCAACACAGAGGCTTTGACCAGCACCGCGATCACCCCGCGATACGAAACTGCGGTTGCGACGCCGTTGATCGACAGCCCTGTTGACCCGCCGCTGGTGTTAACAGGCGATGCGGGCAACAACCGTCTGGTGGGCGGTGCTTTGAGTGACACCATTTATGGCGGGCAGGGCAGTGATACGCTGATCGGGGGGGCGGGGGATGATCTGATCATCGGCGGTGACGATGAGACCGACCTGCGCGATGTGATTTACGGCGGCGCGGGCAACGACACGATCCACGGCGGCTATGGCAACGACGAGTTGCGCGGTGATGCGGGCGACGATGTGATCGTGGGCGGTTTCGGGGCCGATACGCTGATCGGGGGGGCGGGGGACGACCGCCTGAGCGGTGGTGCGCTTGGCGATATGATTTTTGGCGGCGACGGGGATGATTTTATCAACGGCGGCTTTGGCTATGACCTGATCAACGGCGGCGCCGGTGCGGACCGGTTTTTCCATCTTGGTATTTTCGATCACGGCTCTGACTGGATACAGGATTACACCAGCGCCGATGGTGATACGCTGGTTTTTGGCGATGACACTGCCACGCCCGACCAGTTCCAGATCAACGCGGCGTTCAAGGATAACGCGGGCGATGCAGGGCTGGCCGAGGCTTTTGTTATCTACAAACCGACGGGCCAGATCCTGTGGGCGCTGGTCGACGGGATGGCGCAAGACGAGATCAACCTGATGATTGACGGTACGGTGTATGATTTGCTGGGCTAAGGGGTGCGGGCGCGCATGTTTCTGGTCTCAAGCGTCATTTTTTTCTGGACAGGCAATCAGATTTACTCACATGGGTATCCATGAACCCCTTCAACACCACCCCGCTGCCGCTGATGTTTCGTGACCATAACATCGTGCTGTCGTTTTCGCCCAAATCCGCCTGTAGCCATGTTGTTTTGTGGTTCTACCGGCACGAAGGGCTGCTGGAGGCCGCGCGGTATTACAGCGAATGGCCGCATAATTTCCGCAACGATGTTTATTACAAATCCGCCACCTACAAGCGCCGCCGCCGCGCCGCTGTCGAGGCGCAGGGCAAGGGCTATACCCTGATCCGCGTCACGCGCGACCCGACGAAACGCTTTGTGTCGTGCTTTCGCCATGCCTGCCGCTGGCCGCTGGTTGATCCGCTGGTCAAGCGCAAGGTGGGCCACAAGCCCGCCGAAGAGGGCCTGTCGCTTAACGATTATTTCACCGCGCTGAAGGGCGAACACCTGCTGACGCCTGCGCCCATCGACGTGCATTCGCGCGCGCAAACCCATCCGGTGTGGAAAGTGCCGTTTGACCGCGTGATCACGCTGAATGTGGACGAGACGCATGTGAACCCCGGCCTGAATGCCATCGAGGACGAACTGGACCTGCCGCACACCGATTTCGACACCTATCCGCAGTTCGCCGCGCTGCGCGCGCATCATTATGCCACCGACACGCCGTATGACGGGCCGGAGCCGCTTGAAAACCTGCGCATCGCGCGCAAAGGATCAGAGCTTTTCCCCAAGAAACAGCTCGAAGCGCTGCCGGTGACCAAAGCGATGGCGCAAAAGCTGCACGGGGTGGATTTCAGGCAGGTCAGCTCGGGTGATAGCGCCAAGGTTTTGTTTCAAAAAGGCTGTGCGCTCGCGCGGTGATTTTATTGCCCGCCGCAAAGAGCGGTGCCAGAAGCATATTGCCCACCCCTGACGGGTCTTGAGCGCCTTAATCCATCGCCTGCAATGCCGCCTCGATGCGGGCCACATCGGTGGGGTTGTTCAGCTCCCAGAACACGCGGCCTTTGGCATCGACCTCGACACAGCGCACCGGCAGGCCCGCGTGTAAAAACCGCAGTTGTTCCAGCCCTTCAAGGGTTTCCAGCGGGCAGACGGGGTGCGCGACATAGGCGGCCAGCGCCGCAGGGCGGTAGGCATAGACGCCGACATGATGAAACACCGGAATCGGTTCAAAGACCTTGCCGGGGTCGATGTAGGGCAACACCTCTTTGGAGAAATAGAGCGCGTTCATGCGGGCATCGAACACCGCTGTGGTGCCGCCGACACGGCCCTGTGCGCGGTCCTCTTTCAGCGCGTCATAGGTGGCGCGATCACAGCGCAGCACCGGCGTGGCCATGCCGATGCTGTGATCCGCGCGCGCCGCGTCGATCAAGGCTTCGACAAACCACGGCGGCGTCAGCGGCGCGTCGCCCTGAAAGTTGATCACCAGATCGGCCGCGATGCCCGCTCTCGCAAACGCCTGCGCCACCCGCGCGGTGCCGTTTTCGCAGGCCGCATCGGTCATCACCACATCCGCGCCAAAGCCGCGCGCGGCGTCGGCAATGCGGGCATCATCCGTGGCCACATACACGGCATCGACCCCGCGAATGGCGGATGCGGCCTCCCAACTCATCTCGATCAGGGTTTTCTCGCTGCCGCCCTTCTGGCGCAGCGCCACCAGAGGTTTGCCCGGATAGCGGGTCGAGGCGAAGCGGGCGGGGATAAAGATTACGGTTTTCATGTCAGCCTACTCCGGCTCTGAGCAAATCATGGATGTGCAGCACGCCCAGCGGGCGGCGCGCGTCATCGGCCACCAAAAGCACGTTGAGCTTGCGCGCATTGAGCAGCGCCAGCGCTTCGGGGGCAAGCATGTCGGGCGGCACGGTCAGCGGATCGCGCGTGGCAATGTCGATGGCGCGCCTGCCCATCAACCCTTCCATGTTGCGCCGCAAATCGCCGTCGGTGATCACACCCGCAATCCGGCCATCCGCCACCAGCACCCCGATGCCAAAGCTTTTCGAGGTCATTTCGAGCAGGGTTTCCTCCATCGTGGCGTCCTGTGGCAAAAGCGGCATCTCGTCGCCACTGTGCATCAGATCGGAGACCTTGCGCATTTGCGCGCCCAGCTTGCCACCGGGGTGGAACACGCTGTAATCTTCGGCGACAAAGCCGCGCTGCTCCATCAGAGCCACGGCCAAAGCATCGCCCAACGCCAGCGTCAGCGTGGTCGAGGTGGTGGGGGCCATGCCGATGGCACAGGCTTCGGGCGCTTTTGGCAAGGTCAGCCGGAAATCGGCCGCTTTCATCAGCGTGCTGTCGGGCTTTGATGAAATGCCGATCATCGGGATCGAGAATCGCTGTGTGTGATAGACCAGATCGCGCAGCTCGGCTGTTTCGCCGGAGTTCGAAATCAGGATGCAGACATCTTCGCGCCCGACCATGCCCAGATCGCCATGGCTGGCCTCGGCCCCGTGTACGAAATACGCAGGCGTGCCGGTAGAGGCCAGCGTCGCCGCGATCTTGTGACCGATATGGCCCGATTTGCCGATGCCCGACACGATCACACGGCCCGGACTGGCCAGAATGGCCGCCACCGCAGGCGCAAAATCGGCGGGCAATTCACGCGCCAGCAGGCTCAGCGCGTCCGTCTCGGTGCGCAGCACACGGCGCGCGGCGGCGATGCTCAGGTCTGGATCTGGATTGGCAGGGGTCTGGGACATGAAACCTCTTTTCAGGATACGCCCGTTGGGGATAACGTTCTGTGCGCCGAAGTACCAGATGCGCCGGGACGCGGCCCTGTTTTATCGGGACATCCGGGAATATGCGCCGCGTTTTTGGGGGATTGAAAAGGACTACCCTTGAACAAACAGCCAGTGAGATTTCTGCTATGGGGACTTCCCCCAAAGGATTTAATTTTGGAAGGTTCTGGCGGGATGCCTGAGGCGTGGCTACGGGCCTCGGGACGGGCGGCTGAGAATAAAGAGAGCGGCGCCCATGATGCAGATCACCTGTACCGCCACGACGACGGGCGGGACTGCGATCGCAAAGCTAAGAGCAACAGAAAATACCATTGCGACAAGCGCTATTGCTTTGTATTTCGGCGCGATTGCGCCATTCGCCTGCCAGTCGGCGATAATTGGTCCGAACAGCGCATGTCGTTCAAGCCACACCTGAACAGCAGGCGCGCCGCGCCCAAAGGCGAAGGCTGCGAGTATCACAAACGGGGTGGTTGGCAGAATTGGCAGGACCGCCCCTGCAAGACCCAATATCAGCGCGATGCTACCGACGATCTGCCATGCAACGCGGGATGCGATGTTGCGGGCAGGGATCGAAGCCTTCGAGGGGGCGGGTGTGGGACGAACCATGGCAAGGCTGCATTCGGTTTGTGAATATTGGATATACCTACAAGGGGAACGGGCCAGTCTTCAAGCATGTCCAACTTGAACGGGTCAACGCTCTGTCGCGGATCCGGCATCGGCGCGATCCATCAGGGATCTGATGTGGCGTGCAAAAGCCCATGTGGCAGGCACCCCAAGAACGGCGCCCCCCACAAGCGACCAGCCGGGTGTGATCGTCGGCAATCCGATCATTGGCGCGAACAGGCCGGCCATGAAAAGGTTTATCGCGACCGCCCCCGCGCCCAGAGGATAAAGCACAACCGCCAGCTTGCGTACGCTCCAGCCCGATTGGTCCTGCGACTGTGTCACCGCCGCCGCACCAGCAGGTGAACGGCCAGAAGCGCAAGCAGAAGCGCTATCGAAGCGGCAAGGAACCATCCTTCCGCCGTGGCGGTCTGCGGGTTGGGGATTGGCCGCTCGAACCCGCGGGCAAACGCCAGAGAGGGAAGGCAAACAATAAGGGGATAAATGATACGGTGCATTTCAGCTCTCCTGAGTGAGGTTGCGGTAGATGTCCGGCAGCACGCGGGTCAGCCTGTCGGGGCGCGCCATAAGATGAAACCCGCCGCGTCCGAAGATGCGGGCGAACCAGTCCTGACCGTCTTCGTCAACAACGATCCCGTGAACGGCCTGACCTGCGCGGCGCGCCTCGGCCACGGCCATGTGGCTGTCTTCGATGCCGTGGATGCCTTCGTAGTGATCCAGATCGTTGGGCTTGCCATCGGTCAGCACGATCAGCAGTTTCTTCGCTGCCGTTTCCTCGGCCAGCTGTGCGCTGACGTGGCGGATCGCAGCCCCGAGGCGGGTGTAATGGCCCGGTTTGAGGGCGCAGATGTTGTCGGTAATGGTGGCACTCATCTTCTGGTCGAACCGTTTGCACCGGGTCAGGAACACGCGGTCGCGTTTCAGCGACGAAAATCCCCAGATGCCCAACCGGTCGCCCGCCGCATCAATGCCGCCCGCCAGTGCCGCCAGCGCATCCCGCGCCACGTCGATCACACAGGTGTCGCCCACGGTGGATTCAGTCGAGCGCGACGTGTCGATCAAAAAGGCCACCGTCAGATCCCGTTGGGTCTGGCGCGACGACTGGAACACCCGGTCATCGCAGCGCCCGGTTGCCAGCAGGTCGATCCGCGCGGCGATGGCGGCGTCGAGATCCAGTTCGTTGCCGTCGATCTGGCGCGGTTGCAGGATGCGGCGCGGACGCAGCACCTCGAACTGGCGGCGCACCTCTTCCATCCGCTTGGCGTTCGGGGTGAAGGCGTTGGCGGGGTCAGGCACGGCGTCCGCCTCAAGCACACGGCAATGATCGGACATGTAGCTGCGCGCGCGGTGGTTCCATTCGGGATAGGTGTGGATATCCGACAGGCGTTCATGATCGGCGTCGGCAGGGGACAGATCAAGGTGCAGACGCAGGCGGGTTGCGGCCTTTTTGTCGTTCTTGGACAGGGTGATGCTGTCCTGGTCCTCGGCGGCCTTTTGCGCGTTTTCCTCGTCGTCGTCATGGATCGTGCGGTTCAGGTTCATGGATTCGACCCAACTCAGGATCGCTTCGAACCGGTGCAGGATGAAACTGTCCTTGCGGTTGGCCTGATCGCGGTCCTCGCGCAGGCCCAGCTTGCGCTTGGTCATGCCGGCGGTGGCGGGAACGGCGGCCTGTTCGCCCGGTTGATCGTCAGCCGCAGCGCCCCGTCCGGGTTGGCCGAACTCCAACCAGACCGGCACCGGTGCAAATGTCATGTGGCCGCGCGTGGATGCGATGTCGGGCAGGGCCGGTTGTGTGCCGTTGGCCAGTGTTTCGCGCAGGGCGCTTTCGACCATCGCCTCGGAGGGGGGCAGCTGGACACGCGGACGGGTGGCCAGAATATGCGCGCTCATGGTGGCGTAGGCGTCGCGCAGGCCGGGGCAGTTTTCGATGACCTGTGCGGCGTTCACCACGTTGGCGTCAATCATCGCCAGATCGCGGGCGGCCCCGCTCAGCGCTCCTGCGTCAAACGCCGCCCGGTCGCACAGCGCGGCAAGTGCCGTCAGCCAGAAATATGCCTGCCGGTTCAGGGCATGGGTGGGAAAGACATCAATGGTCGGGGGCAGGCGCAGGCGCTCGCCGTCAAAGGAGGGCACAAACAGCTTGTCACGTTCGGCCGCCAGTTTGCGCAGGTGGGGGCGGCGGTGCCGTGCGACCACGGCAGCCGCCTCGGTGAACTCGACGCCGGGTGCCCCGCCCAAAGCGCGAAACAGCATCGTCAGGCTGGGACGCAGGGTGGCCAGATCGGCGGCCATCTGCGGAAACGACGTCGCGGCCCCGATCTGCACGACGTAATCGTGCCAGACGTTGCCGACAGCCTCTTCGGGATCCAGCAGATCGAGGGGACGCAGCGCCATGGTCTTAGCCGTAAACGTTCGTGACCAGATCGCGCAGGGCGGTCTGGATGTCCGCGTCGTCTGTCAGCGGCTCGATCACCGCCGCCTCAAGCGCCTTGTCCACGCTCATACCGTCCGCAATCAGCGTTGCCGCATAGATCAGCAGGCGGGTGGAAACCCCTTCCTCAAGGTCCATCCCCGACAGGTTGCGGATGTGCCCGCCAAGACGCACCAGCGGCACCACGCGCGCGGCGTCCAGCCCGCTTTCCTGTGTGACGACCTTGATCTCTGTCTCGGGGTCGGGAAAGCCGAAGGTGATCGCCAGAAACCGCTGCCGCGTCGAGGGCTTCATCCGCTTCATCACGTTCTGGTAGCCGGGATTATAGCTGGCGATCAGCATGAATCCGGGCGGCGCGTGCAGTTCTTCGCCGGTGCGGTCAATCATCAGGGTGCGACGGTTGTCGGTCAGCGGGTGCAGCACCACGGTGACGTCTTTGCGGGCCTCCACCACCTCGTCGAGGTAACAGATCGCGCCTTCGCGCACCGCACGGGTCAACGGCCCGTCGACCCATTCGGTTTCGCCCCCGCGCAGCAGGTAACGCCCGATCAGATCGGCCGCCGACAGGTCGTCGTGACAGGCCACAGTATAAAGGGGGCGCCCCGTTTGCGCCGCCATGTGTTCAACAAACCGGGTCTTGCCGCAGCCGGTCGGCCCCTTCAAAAGAAGGGGCAAACCGTTTGTGTGGGCCGCATTGAACAGGGCGCATTCATTGCCCGTCGCGGCATAGTAGGGGACCGGCGCCGTTTGGATATGGGCGTTCATCGTCATTCCCCCGGCAGCGGATCAGAGCGGGTGGATGCCGGATTGGCAGGCCCGGCCGATACGATCTCGCGGCGGCGGACCACAAAGATGGCATAGATGAACAGCAACGCGCCCAGCACCACGGATATGCCCGAGATAAAGCGCATCAGGAAGAACAGGCCAAGTTCGTCCTGAACCTCCATAAAGTAATTGCCAAGCACCCGTTGCATGTGCGTCTGGATCACGCCTGCAAAGGTCAGCGTGAAGGTCATGAACGCCATGCCACCGGTCATCAACCAGAAAGCCCCCATGTTCAGCACCTGATTATAGGGCTCGCGGCCCTTCAGCAGCGGCATGGCGTAGCTGATGATCGCCAGATTGATCGCGACATAGGCCCCGTAAAAGGCAAGGTGCCCGTGCGCCGCGGTGATCTGTGTGCCGTGGGAGTAGAAGTTCACCCCGTGCATGTTGTGCAACACGCCCCAGACACCCGCCCCGAAGAACGCGATGGTGGCCGACCCCAGTGCCCACAAAAGAGCCGCCTTGTTGGGATGGTTGCGCCGCCCTTTCCAGACCATGACAAAGGCAAACGACATCATCAGGAAGAACGGGATGATTTCCAGCGCGCCAAAAATGGAGCCGATCCACTGCCAGTAACCGGGCAGGCCGATCCAGAAGTAATGGTGTCCAGTGCCCAGAATCCCGGTGAACAGCGCTGTGGCGACAATGACATACAGCCATTTTTCGATCACTTCGCGGTCCACACCTGTCAGCTTGAGCAGCAGGAAGGCGAGGATGGATGCCATCACCAGTTCCCATGTGCCCTCAACCCACAGATGCACGACAAACCACCAGTACATCTTGTCGAGGCTCAGGTTCTCGGGGTTGATAAACGCAAAGATCCACAGCAGCGACAGCAGCCACAGACCCACCAGCAGCACGCCGGTGATTGCGGTCTTGCGCCCTGCCAGCACCGTCATCGAGATGTTGATCAGGAATATGACCGCAGCCACCAGAATGCCGAACTTGACCCAGAGCGGTTGCTCAAGGAATTCCCGCCCTTCGTGGATGCCGACAAGATACCCCGCGACCGCGCCCAACGTGCCGACCATCATCAGCGCCAGTTGGATATAGGCCAGTTTTGGTGACCATATCTCGCGCTCTGACTCCTCGGGAATCATGAAATAGGCGGCCCCGAAAAAGCCCAGCAGCAACCACACGATCAGCGCGTTGGTGTGGATCATACGGATGATGTGAAACGGGAATGTCTCGGCCAGAAAATTGGGCTGGACATAGATCCAGCCGATGGTCAGCCCGCCAAGCACCTGCACGGCGAACAATGCCATGGCGCAGACGAAATAGGCATAGGCAATCTGTTGGGATTTATACTTCATGTTTGAGCTCCTTAGCCTGCTTCGTTGGGCGGCCAGCCCTGCGTGTCTGTCTGATCCGCCCAACGGAAGAATTCCGCGAGGCCGCGCTTGTCCTCTTCGGTCAGCTCGAAATACGGCATCTGGCGACGCCCCTCGATGCCGCTGGGCTGTGCCTCCATCCAGCCGTCAAGGATTTCATAAGCGCCCTCGGGATCGTCGAGCACCCCCCAGCGGGTCATAACGTTGCCCAGTTCGGGGGCGAAATACGCGCCTTCACCGTGAAGCGTGTGACAGTTGATGCAGCTGTTACGCTCCCACACGGCCTTGCCGTGGGCAACGGCCTCGGTCAGCGGCATTCCGGCGGTGGAGGTGTTCACAATGAATCTGTGGCTCTGCACGACCAGCACAACAAAAATGACGACGAAGAAGATAGATCCGCCGTAAAATATGTTGCGCGCCCGGCTCTTGGTCAGGAATTCGGCCATGCATGGGGCCTCCCATTATCGGTTGCAATTCCGGCCGACCCTAGCACGCGCCGGAGGGGCCGTGTTTGCGCATACGCAATGATCGAGACGATTATAAACCGGGGCGGAGATTACCGGATCACGCGCCCTACACCCGGACCGATAACCGCGAAAAGGCGCGCAGCGCGTGCCGGTTTTGTGCGTTCGGTTTGATCTGGCGCAACGAGTTTGCATCATTACGGGGGGATCATACCTGCATGAGCGCCGATGCCGACACCCTTTTTCTTTTGAACGACCCTGACCTCACGGTGGGCCGCATGATGGAGATATGGCCGCAAACGATAGCGGTTTTTATGCGACACAACATGCGCTGCGTCGGGTGTCCGGCACGTCGCTTCTGCACTGTAATAGAAACCTGCCGGATCTATGATCTGTCACCGGCGGCATTCCTGTCCGAGATTCGAACTGCGATCACCTGAGAGTCCGGTTGCGGACGCTCGAACAGAGCGTCACTCCGACTGCAAAGCCTCGCCAAGTTCGATGAGGCGATGTGGATCAATAACTGTAATGTGCTTGCGCTTGCTCTCGAGGATGCCGTCGCGCGACCATTTGCTAAGCAGGCGGCTTACGGTGTGCAGCGTGGTGCCGGTCATGTCGGAAATATCCTGACGGGTGATGGGAAAGTCGATCTCGATGCCTGCGCCGGTCCGGCGGCCGGACTGCTCGATCAGCCGCAACAGGGCGCGTGCCACCCGCTGTTCGACCTGAAGCGTTGCCAGCTCCACAACACGGTCGTTCATTTCGCTCAGACGGCCTCCGATTGTCCGCGCGGCAGTGGTCGAAAACCCGGCGTGGCGATCCGAAAATTCGGCCCATAGATGCATCGGCCATGACAGTATCACGCATTCCGTCACCGAGATGGCAGTGCCGGGATAGGTGTCGCGCCCAATCGCGGCGGCAAAGCCGAACAACCTGCCCGCAGGAATGTGCAGCATCGTCACCTGCTCGCCCCCGGGCGTCAGATGGACAACCCGCGCGGTGCCGTCAAGCAACAGATGAAAGTGCGTCGCAGGGGCCCCTTCGTCAAAAATTGTGTGTTCATCCCCGATCCGCGACGAGGTTGCACAATCAAGGATATCGCGGATTGCCGCGCGCTCCAGCGCGGCAAAGGACGGCAGCAGCGTAAGCAGGCTTTCGTCGAGGCGGATATCAGAGGCTTTCTTTGGCGTAAATTTGGTCACGGTCTCTCCGGTTTCGCGGGCGGGGCGCTGAGTGCGCAGACGACACCGGTGGGAATGTAGGCCGGGACCGGCACGCCCCGCAAACAGGTTCACGTTTGCGGGTGCGGATGGCCCCGATTTCACACAATGTCGCTTTAGCCAAGGAAAATTGCCTGATAATGATGGTTATGTTAAATTTTTGCCGGACTGCCCCTTGTAGCTATAAATCAAAACGTCTGATCGTAGTCGCCAACGCCCGGTTCTGTGCGGATCACGTCGTCGATTTCCTTGAAGATCGCGCGCAGCTCGGCCTCGGATTCAGAGCTTTCGCAGACCACCACCAGATTGGGCGTGTTTGACGATGCGCGCACCAGTCCCCAGCTGCCGTTGTCCAAAATCACCCGCGCCCCGTTGACGGTCACAACCTGTGCGACCTTGCGGCCCGCCATCTGCGTCACCCCTTCGAGCTTTTTCACAAGCCGCGCGAGGATGTCGTATTTTTCTTCGTCGGCGGCATAGGGCGACATGGTGGGTGTGGAATAGGTATGCGGCAAGGCGCGCCGCAGGTCGGACATTTTCATATCCGGATTGCGCTCCATCAGCTTGCAGATCTCGACCGCCACGCGCATCCCGCAGTCATAGCCGCGCCCGATGGGTTCGGCGAGAAAGTAGTGACCGGATTTCTCGAACCCCGCCAGCGCGCCCAATTCCTTGACCCGCCGCTTCATGTGGGAGTGGCCGGTTTTCCAGTAATCGGCGGTGGCGCCGTTTGCCTGCAACACCGGATCAGAGGCAAAAAGCCCCGTCGATTTCACATCCGCGACAAAGACCGCATTGGGGTAAATCTTCGAGAAATCGCGCGCCATGATGACGCCCATCTTGTCGGCAAAGATTTCCTCGCCCTCGTCGTCCACCACGCCGCAGCGGTCGCCGTCACCGTCAAACCCCAGCGCGAAATCCGCACCCGAGGCGGTGACAGACGCGCTCATGTCGTGCAGCATTTCCATCGCTTCGGGGTTGGGGTTGTAGTGCGGAAAGGTATAATCCAGCTCGTTATGGCTTGGCACTACCTCGACGCCCATACGGCGGAACAACTCGGGCGCAAAGGCCGACGCAGTGCCGTTGCCGGTGGCGCAGACGACCTTCAAAGGCCGTGTCATTTTGAAATTCCCGACCAGATCATCAAGATACGCCGCGCGCACCCCGTCAACAAATTCGTACGACCCGCCGGAGCGCGTCTCCGCCTCGCCGTTCAACACGATATCGCGCAGCTCGTTCATCTCGTCGGGGCCGTGGGTCAGCGGGCGTTCAAACCCCATTTTCACGCCGGTCCAGCCGTTGGGATTGTGCGACGCGGTAACCATGGCGACAGCAGGCGCATCCAGATGGAACTGTGCAAAATAGGCCATCGGAGATAGCGCAGGCCCGATATCGCGCACCCGAATGCCTGCCCGCATCAGCCCCAGCATCAGCGCGTTTTTGATCGTCAGGGAATAGTCGCGGTAATCATTGCCCACGGCGATCACAGGCGCGATCCCGCGCCGGTGCATTTGCGTGCCAAGCCCCATCCCCAGCGCGGTGATTCCCGGCAGGTTGATGCCTTGGGGATACTGCCAGCGGGCATCGTATTCGCGAAAACCGGTAGGGGAGATCATTGGATCACGCAGGAATTCCCAGGTATTTGGGGTCACTTTGGGCAGGGGTTTGGTCATGCGAAGGTTCCGATCGGATCAAAAAGGGCGGGCCACATATTCTTTAACACATAGCCGCGTCCCCTCAGGGTTTCAAATGTGGTCTCGGGCGCTCTGCAAAAGGGTCAGGGCGTCTTTTTAGCCGCCGCTTTCTGCGCAGCCGCCTTTTCCAGAGGTGCCCTGTGCTGAACCATCAGGCGACACATCCGCACCCAGAGCTGGGTGGGTATCGTATTGCGAAACACCCCCAGCTTGCCAATATCCGGCGGTGTCATTCGGAAATCGGGCTGGGCCTGCTGACGTCGCGTTTCAAGTTTGTCATTGAGGGCTGCAAAATGCTTGGTGAGTTGATTTACTTCGTGCTGGCTGAATAACGTGCTTTTCACCGGCTCCTTATATTGCAGATCAAAGCTTTTCTGTGCCAGTTTCACAAGCCAGCCGGGTGCCGGTGCGGGCTCGGATGCGAGATTGGCAATCCAGGTCACCAGCGGTTCAGGCGACACATTAGACGCGCCGTTGTTCACGGCCTCCAGCGCCGTTGCTTCCAGATCGACGCCCAGATGCCGCAGCATCGTCCCGATTATGCCGCCTTCGGCCTTCGCGGATGTCTCGAAGTCCAAAAATGTGATCTGCGCGGGATCAAACGTCTCTTCGAGACGGTCAAGAAGCAAATTATAGTCGATCCACAACCCCTGCGAGAGCCCTGTTTCAAGAGCGGATTCGAGCATTTTTGCCGGACGCACAGGAATTTTGACCTTGCTCAGTTCCAGATAGATTGACTGCAAAAACTGCCATTGCGGACGCAGCATACAAATCACTTCGATTTCGTCGAATGGCGCCAGCCGCTCGCGCACAGCCGCAAAATCCACTGCGGCATTCGGGTCGCCGCGCGAAAACTCCTCTGAACTCAGAAAAACAGTCGCGTCCTTGTGCGCGTGCTCTTTGGCGATCCAGGTGAACGCGTCAAGGCTGCTGGCGTCAAGCTTGTAAACCGGCGGCAGACGGCCCCAGTCATAGACCAGCCCGTGATGGCCCGTCACCCGCCCGATGCGCGGATAGATCACCCCGTGCTGCTCCAAAAGCGCCGCATTTTTGTGGAACATGTCCTGAATGGTGGTGGTGGCGGTCTTGTGTGTGCCAATATGAAGAACAACCCTGGACATCAGCGCACCTCTTTACCAAGCTTTGCGGAAAGGGTCCGCAGCGCCATGTCGCCATAGATGGAATTGGGTTCCATTACAGCTTTTTCCGCCCATTCATTCCAGGCATTCACGAATAATTCGCGCCGGTAAGACGTGCCAACGCGGTGCAGCATCATCCGGTCCAGCCAGACACCAAAGCGCGCCGGATTGGCCCCGTACGCCATATGCGCGTCAAACCCGCGCCGCGCGGAGTTGTCCCAGCTTGGCATCACGCCGCAGATCGTATTGGCGGGCAGGTCATTGACATAGGACTTTGACACCGAATTCTCGATCACCTTGTTATAGTCATACACCAGCCCCTTGAAGCCGCCGCGCACATCGCGGCCCAGCTTGTTGCCTTCGGGGCCGCCAAAGACATAATCGTCCATCGTTACGATGCCGTGCGGCGGCATTTCGATCCAGAAATCGAACAGATCGTCTTGGACCGGATTGTCGCCACCGATGTGGAAACATACCGCGCCCAGCTCGACTTCGCCGATGCCCGCCGCCTGCCACGCCGCGCGCATCCGCGCCACGGAGCCGGCAGGATCGGGCATGTCTTCGGGGCGGTAGATCACAAAGCGCGGGCGTGTGCCGTCCGGGCGCATATAACGCGGATCGCGCATGTATTTCAGGCTGTCATCCACCAGCGCCTGCTCGAACCCGTTTTTATAGGTCTGTTCAACCAGAATCGTGCCCGACATCCCGTCCCAGTTACGCCGCCAGCTCTCGTTGGCCCAGCACAGATAGAACGGGAAATCTATTTCAGGGCGCTCCAACAGCTTGTCCAGCGGTGCCTCCATCAGGCGCTTTCCATCGAACCAGTAGTGATAGACACAAAACGCATCGATCCCGTGGGCGCGCGCCAATGCGGCCTGATCGCCCATCACCTCGGTCGCGCGCAGATCGTAGTATCCCAGATCGGTGGGCAGCACCGGCTGCGCGTGGCCGGCAAACATCGGCGTTGCCGCCACCGTGCCGCGCCATTCGGTAAACCCCTTGCCCCACCACGCATCATTTTCCGGAAACGGGTGGAACTGCGGCAGATAGAAGGTGCTGACAAAGGCGGGGCGCGTCAAATCCTGCGCATCAGAGCCGGATTCAAGCTGCCCGTCACGGATTTGCGCCACCTGCGTGGTCTGGCGGATTTCCAATTCGGCCACGTCCGACAAAAACCCCATCGTACGCTCCAGCGCATGCGCCAGCGTGCCGTCCACCTGCGCCAGCTCGGGATCGAACTGTTCGGTGTTGAGTTTCATCGCGCGCAACAGGTCCACAATCACCGGCTTCATCCAATAAATTGAACCTGCCGGAAACGACAACCGCTTGCCCGAAATCTCGACCTCGATCCGGCGCAGCAGGCTGCGGGTGATCTCGAGGTTGCTGCCCCACCATTTCGTGTCGTCGAAATGCTGCCCGTCCGCGACCCAGAACGACGCTTTTTCATCCCCGATAAACGTCTCTAACAGGCCCTCCAGACCCTCATCCGGCAACACGCCGTCAATCAGATGCCTGCGCCATTTCTCGCCATCCTCGCGGTGCGGCGATTTTTTGGTGTGGATTTTACAGATCGCCTTGTAGCCCGTCAGCGCGCCTGCGTTCACCAGCGTCAGGAACGGCAGGATATCGCGGCCTCGATTTTCCAAAGGCACCACGGTGGCGTCAGGAAATTCGGCACGGATTTGTGTGGCCAGTTCTTCTGTCTCGTCACCACGATAGGTCAGCGTCACATAAAGATCATGGGCGATGTCGAGGCTTTCGATCTTGGCTTTGAACTCGGGCCACAGGTCAGGGTAATAAATATGCATCACGATCGCCACATCGGCGCGCGGGCGGTCAGGATCAAAGCGCAGCTTGGGCGCCAGAACATCAGGCAGTTCTTCGACCTTGGGCAGTTCCTTGGTGAGGCGGTCCTCTTTGTGGCCCGAGCGTGCGTAATGCAGAAACGGAGAAACGCCTTGGTCTGCCACGTCCGGATTATAGCGCAGATAGGCCGAGGGCGAGAAGTCGGGATTGGGACGATACCCCATACGCTCGCCGTAAACGATGTAATGGCGCAGCAGGAAAGGCCGGAACAGGGCATGGACCTGCGGATAGGCGCCGCTGTAATATACCGGATCGAAAAGCCCGCTGTCACGTCCGGCCTTTAGCGCGGCACGTTCTTGCGGTTTGAGAAAGAAGATGCGTAAAAACCGCATCGCGCGCGACAGCATCGAGCCTGTAGACATGCCTGAATTCCTAAAATTTTGATCCGCATATCAACTCGGGCGGGGCGGCGCAATTCACTCGGGCCCTGACCTCACAGTTCAAGAATATCTTTGTGATACCGGTGCAGCAGCAACATCCCCAAAACGGCAGGTATGATCGCAAAAGTGAAAACATATAAGGGCGAGGCATAGGGCGCGTCATATGTTGCATAAAACCCTGCCCGCATCATGGAAAGCACATGAACAAGCGGGTTGTACAACATGATATCGCGGTATTGTTCGGGCAGCGGGTCAACAAGGAAAAAGATGCCCGAGAGCAGGAACAGCGGACGGTTCAGAACCGCCCAGAGCGTTGCCCAGACGGGGAACATGCTGTTGAGAAAACTGTTAAGCAGGCCAACCCCCACCCCCAGCGCCAATGTCATCGCCACAGCCATTGTGATGGCCCCGAAATTCAGGCTGACCGCCTCACCGGTCCACATCAAGGCACCGGTAAAAATGACAAGCCCCACGATCAACTGGGTCATCGACTCCAGAATGATCCGCGCCACGATGGCATCGACATAGGTTACAGACGGGTACGCCAGCAGCGGTCTGGAGAACTTGATCGCGGTGGCAGTCTTATTCGAGAGCGCGTTGTAGGCCATAAAAGGCAACATGCCAGTGGCATAAAACACCAGAAAGCTCGACCCCAAAGGAGGGCTGCGCACAAGAAAGGAAAACACGAACGACAACATCAAAAGCCCGCCCACCGGCTCTAGAATGGTCCACACATAGCCGCCCGGCGAGCGGCCATAAGCCGTCGACATCTCGCGCAGAATAAGCGCCACCACCGCGCGCAGCGATGCCATCTTGCGCCGTGCAGGCAGGCGCACCCCCCCGGAAGGAAGAGGCGTTGCGCAAGAAGATGTCACCTCGGTCATAGTACTCTCGTATCATTCTGCCCCAAAGGACCGCCACCGTCTGGTAAGAGATTTTTCCTTGCATAGCGAGGCATAAAATCCGATGCATCCCCAGCAGCTTCTTCTTGCCCGTCAGGGCAGTGGTTAAAAGGATTGTCCCATCTCACAGCAAGCACCCCCGCCCCCTGCTGCCAAGAAAGTTCCCCAACCGGCACAGGGCAATCGCCCTCACGTCCCGCAAAGTGCCGGTGCGGCGCGCCCGCGCAAGCGTCACATCTGGATGTCTGCCAGTTTCGTTCTGGTGGTCCTCGTGCCGCTGGCGGTGACCGTATTCTATCTTTTTGCCATCGCATCGGATCAATACATCTCCAAGGCAGGCTTTGCCGTGCGCGCAGAAGAGCTTAGCTCGGCCGCCGATCTTCTGGGCAGCCTGTCGAGCGTGTCGGGCACCACGTCTTCTTCGGACACCGACATCCTTAATGAATTCATCCACAGCCAGGACATGGTAGAGCGGGTGATGGACCATATCGACCTGATCGGGGCCTATACAGTACCCAGCTTCGATCCCTTTTTTGCCTTCAAGCCCACCGGCGAGATCGAGGATCTGGTGGATTACTGGCGGCGCATGGTCGAACTGCATTACGATCAGGGCACCTCCCTGATCGAGCTGCGCGTGCATGCCTTCCGTCCCGAGGACGCCCAGGCCATCGCCGGACGTGTTGTCGAGGAAAGCTCGCTTCTGATCAACCGGCTCTCGGCCATCGCGCGCAACAACAACACCCGCTATGCGCAGCTTGATCTGGAAACGGCGCTGGCACGGTTGAGCGATGCGCGTCAGGCGCTGACCAAATTCCGCTCCGAAAACCGCACCATTGATCTGGAGGCGGCGGTACAGGGCCAGATCGGCATTCTCAATTCGCTGGAACAGCAGCTGGCTGCCGCAAAAGTCGAGCTGAACCTGCTGCTGTCAGAAGGGCTGAGCGATGCCGACCGGCGCATCACCACCGAACGCCGCCGCATCGGGGTGATCGAGGATCTTATCGAGATCGAGCGGGCGCAATTCGGCACCGCGTCGGAAAGCCGCACAGGCGGGCTCAACTTTTCCAGCCTCGCCGCCGAATTCGAGCGGCTGACCGTCGATCTGGAATATGCCCAGCAGACCTATCTCAAGGCGCAGGCCGGCCTTGATACGGCCATTGCCGAAGCCGAACGCCAAAACCGCTATCTCGCCCCATATACATTGCCAAGCCTGCCGCAATCGCCCCGCTACCCCGACCGGCTGATCCTCAGCCTGATCACCGGTTTTTTCCTGCTGCTGATCTGGAGCATCGGTGTGCTGGTCTATTACTCTGTGCGCGACCGGCGCTAAGCCATGATCGAACTGCGCAATCTGCATAAAAGCTACAAGCTGAACGGTCATAAAAAGGTCGTCGCCCGCGATATCAATTTTATCTTTCCCAAGGGAGAAACCATCGGATTGCTGGGCGGCAACGGAGCGGGCAAATCGACGATGCTCAAGATGATCGCGGGATCAGTCTCGCCCAACAGCGGAGAGATCATTCCCCACGGCTCGGTTTCCTGGCCCGTGGGGTTTGCGGGATCGTTCCACGGTGATCTGACAGGCGCGCAAAACGTGAAATTCGTGGCGCGTATCTATGGCGTCGACACAGAAGAAATGTGCGCCTTCGCGCGTGAATTCTCCGAACTGGGCGCCCATTTCGAACTGCCGGTGCGGACCTATTCATCGGGTATGAAATCGCGGCTGGCCTTCGCGATGTCGATGGCTGTGCAATTCGACACCTATCTCATCGACGAGATCACCGCCGTGGGGGACGGCTCTTTCAAAGCCAAAAGCGAGGCAATTTTGCAAGAGCGGCTCAAGACAGCGGGTGCGATAATTGTTTCGCACTCAACAGGGCAGCTTCAGCGCATGTGCAGCTCCGGCATCGTCCTGCAAAACGGGCGGTTCTTCTATTACGCCCGTGTCGAACGTGCCATCGAACATTACGATCATATCATGCGCGGGGCGCTACCGCCCTGGATGCGTTAGACGTATCTCTATCCCGGCGCTTTGCGATACCGTCAAACAGTCCTCAAGCGGTATTTTCACGCTTCAGGACAGGTCTTTCAAACACTCATTGAAATTCAGGGCACCCTCGGCATAGAGTTTTCCGGTCTTGAACATTTCCGTATCCCATTTCTCGAAGTAGCCTTCTTCTTGCTTTGTCATGGGCGCGCAAAACCGCAAGATATTATTCTCGACCGTCTCCCTTATATCAGAAAAAGTGTACTCTAATGCTTTCGGGTAATATTTCTCGACGAAATCAAGATTGCCACCATATGAAGTAACGCTCCCCAGTTTGTTTCTCAGGCTATTTATAATACCCGTATCATCAAGGTTCGGGTTCTTCATGGCCCGCGACAGAACAATTTCGTGATGAATAGGCACCGCTGCAAGCCTACCTATGATCTCGCGGTTTGTCTGCTGCACCGGATTGCCGACTGGTCGGCGTATATATTCCATCGTTGTGCTGATTTCATGCAGTTCAAACCCATACTGACCAGCGTCGCGCTTTCGCTTTATTGACGTAATGTCTCGTTTCATCTGGAAAACAAGGAGAGCTATCGGGCCGTCAAAGCGGTTTGATGGAACCGGTGAATGCCCGTCAAGGTAAGCACAAAAGCCAGCCGGTCCGGTGCCGCGGGCAAACCGCTCTGCCGGTCTGGATGGGTTAGACAATCTCCCGCTCTGCCAGCTTCTGCAAGGCGTGTGCGCGGGTGCGCGCCGCTTCACTCATCACGAATAGCTGACCGCGCGCGGCCTCCAGCGCCAGAAGCGCCTGAAGGACCCGGCCAGTATCATCCGCCGGTACCACAAAACCGGTTTCACCGCTGCGGATCAGAGAGGGCGGCGCACCACGATCATAGCAGACAACAGGTCGGCCCGCCGCCATCGCCTCCAGCACGGTGCGCCCGAAAGATTCCGCGAAATGGGACAGGCTGACCACCACATCGGCCTGCGCGATCGCCTCTTCAGGGCTGGCAGCATACCCGCGAAATTCGACGTTGTCGCTCCAGGGACGCAGCATGTGCAGGTCTGGCGAAGGCGGCCCGATCAGCAAAAACCGCATCGGGCTGCCTGCGGCTTGCGCCTGACGCGCCACAGACAGAAAATCGGCAATTCCTTTTTTTACGACATTACTGCTGATCAACGCCACATTAAGGTGTTTGCCCGGTGTAAAGGGCAGATCAAAAAGGGCGGGGCTGACCGAATTGGGGCAGATCATCGTGCGCTCCGGCACGTTCAGCCACCCCGCCACCACAGGTGAATTGGCGATGAACCGGTCGGCCTGTGCCAGCAAATCACGGCGCAGGGTTTCAGGGTCCGTGCCAAGCACACGACATAACGGGGCATCCTGTGCGGGAAGTTCGCGCACATGCACCACCGTTTCATACCCTGCGGCCCGGGCCGCCACCAAAGGCGCATCCAGCACCAGCGTATTTACATGCACCTCGTCGGGGCGGTATTTTTCAATGAGCCTGCGCGCACCGGCCACGGTTTGCGGGTGTGGTGCACGCAAACCGTACCGCCAGATCTGCGGCAGTATCTCAACGGCCGCACAGATCGGCAGCAGCCGGTCAAGATAACCCGGATCACGCAATGTCGGCAGCACGACAACCGGTGCGTCCCCGCGTGCGGCCATACGCGCAACCACGTCCAGCAGGCTGCGCTCTGCCCCGAACAGCGTCTTGCCTGCACTATGGGCAAAAACCACAACCCGCGGCTTTCCTTTATGCGCCCCCTCGAACCGCGGGAGAGCGGCGCTTTCATCCGCGCCCTGCGCATGCCAGTGCAACAGCGGATTGTCGTCTTCACCAAGCTTTTGATCCAGCCTTACACCACCGGTGCTGAACCGTGGACCGGGATCGCGGTTCTCGCGCGCGCCGCCTTGCAGATAATGAAGCGCCGGGTCCATATCGGCAAAAAGAACGTCAAGATTTCCCAGCTGGTACCACTGCGCATCAAACAGGGGGGAGCCGCGCAGGATGTCGATTGGTCCTTCAGGCGGCTGCGGGTCATCTCCGGCCAGAGTTTGCGGGATCCGGAAGGGGCGCACTTCGGGGATTTGTGGCACAAACAGATCGCTGTCTCCCTGCGCCTGGCGATGCCATTGCTGTGCGGCATTGATGTAATCGCGCCGGACTCCGGTAAACTGGCTGCGCAAATGGGTGTCGGTGCGCTGGGTCAGCGATTGCGGTGTCGTGCGTGCCAGCATCAACGGCACGCCCTCAAGCACTTCGAGGATGGCGCCGGGTCCGTCTGCGGCGCGAATGCGGTGATAGTATTCCGTGTCGGCACTTACCCGTGCGCGGTCCCAAAAACCCAGCCGGTCACGCAGGCCGATACGCATCATCAGCGACGATGTGTTGCGATAGGTCCAGCCGTTTTCGATCCGCCAGCGTGTCATGTCCAGATCGGCACTGGCGCGCACCATATGGGATACGCTCGCACTGGCCGCCGGCGTGGCGACAAGCGCCTCTACCTGCAACCGTATCTTGTCCGGATGAGACCAGTCATCCGCGTCGTGGACGGTAAAAAAATCACCCTGCGCCGCAGCAAGCCCTGCATTGCGCGCCGCATAAGCGCCCTGATTATGCGGCAGGGCGATCAGACGGATGCGCGCGTCCTGTGCGGCCTGTGCCTGTGCCACTGCGCGACTGTCATCCGCCGAGGCATCATCAACAATCACAATTTCCAGATTGCGCCAGCTTTGGCTTTGCAGACTTTTGATCGCATGGATCATCATCCCGGCGGCATTATAAACCGGCATGATGACGCTTACCAACGGCCCGTCTTCGACGCTTTCGGGGGGCTGCGGGACATGGATCCTGTCAAAGCGCGACCCCGCACCCGCCTGCAACGCAATAGAGGCAAGGTTCTCGCGCGCATGGATCGCGGCAAGCGGGCGGTTGAGCACCTCGTCGTGCGCGTCATGTCCTGCGTGTTCTGCGCGCGCGCTTATGCACAAGAATTCGGCCAGATCGAAATCCGCACATGCGCCATGCCTTGCCCGGCCTTGCGCCAAAATCTCCCCGGCGGCTTTGATCTCGTCACAGGCCAGATACAGCTCGACCGCAAGCAGCCATGGCCCGATATGACGCAAAACCTGATCCGCTTCGGGCTGCATGTGAAACAACGCAATGCTGTCGCGTGCCGCGCGCGTCTCGCCCTGCTCAACATACCAACGCGCCAGAGACCACGCCGCCACAGCCACCTCGCGCGGCTCGTCCGAGCGGCTTAGCGCCTGCAAGCCGGGCAAGGCAGTTGTCTCGAAGCCCCGCCAAAGCATGTGGTCGAGGTCCAGACTGCGCAGCGGTTTGCCCTGACGCCCTTCGCGTTTTCCGCTGGTGCTGTAATGATGCCACGGATCAATCCCGGCTTTGCGCACATCATCATAGGTGCGCAAATACCAGACGGGATCAAATCCATCCTTGTGAGAGTCGAGGGCATCATCATGTGACATCTGTTGTTCCGATCTGGCCGGCACGGACGCACTGCTGGCCGACAGCTTTGTGGCGCAATATTTTCATGGCAGCAAGCAGGGCGGACCCCGAACACCAGCACATCACGATAGCGAAGGCATGGTCAGGCGTATTTTCAGGGGCTATCAGCCGGTTGAGGTGCATTCATCGAAAGGGTTTCGAGACCGAATTGCCATACTCGTGTTTCTGCCGAGCGCCCAAAATAACCTTGAACCCACATACAGTTCTGACTAACAACCGGCATTAACCGCACAAATTTATTCATAAATAAGGCATTCAAAATGCAGAAGCTTCCCCCGCTCAACGATCTACACGTCGGAATTATCGGCCTTGGATACGTTGGTTTGCCACTTGCCGTTGAATTTGGCAAGAAACGTCCGACACTGGGCTTTGACATCAACCAGAAACGGATCGACGAGCTGCGTGGCGGCAACGACGGCACGGGTGAAGTCGATCAGGTCGGTCTGGAAAATGCCACACACCTGACGTTCTCCAACGATCTGGATGATCTGGCCAAATGCAATGTCTATATCATTGCTGTCCCGACACCGATTGACAGTCACCGCCAGCCCAACCTGCGCCCGCTGATTGCGGCCTCCGAAACGGTCGGCAAGGTGATCAAGCCGGGCGATATCGTGATTTACGAATCTACCGTCTATCCGGGGGCCACCGAAGAAGACTGCCTGCCCGCAGTCGAACGGGTCTCGGGCCTGACCTTCAACAAGGATTTCTTTGCCGGTTACAGCCCTGAACGCATCAACCCCGGCGACAAAGAACGCCCGCTGCCCTCGATCGTCAAGGTGACCTCCGGCTCGACCCCCGAAGTGGCCGATCTGGTGGATGCGCTTTACCGCACCATCATCACCGCCGGCACCTTCAAAGCCGCCAGCATCAAGGTCGCCGAGGCCTCGAAGGTGATCGAAAATACCCAGCGTGACGTGAACATCGCGCTTATCAACGAGCTGTCGATCATCTTTTCGTATCTCGATATCGATACCACCTCCGTGCTGGACGCCGCCGCGACCAAATGGAATTTCATGAAGCTGAGCCCCGGTCTGGTGGGCGGACACTGCATCGGTGTGGACCCCTATTATCTGGTGCATAAATCCATGGCCGTGGGACACATCCCCGACATCATCCGCCACAGCCGCGAAATCAACGACGGCATGGCGCGCAATGCCACCACACGGTTGCTGAAAAAGCTGATCGCCAAGGGTAAAAACATCAAGGACGCCCGCGTGCTGATGCTGGGCTTCACCTTCAAGGAAAACTGCCCCGACATCCGCAACACCAAGATGATCGATCTGGTTGAAAACCTCGAAGGTTACGGCATGAACGTCGACATCTGCGACACTTGGGCCGATCCTGCGGAAGTACAGGCCGAATACAGCCGCGAAATCACGACGCAGCTGCCCCCCGCCGACAACCAGTACGATGCGGTCATCCTGGCCGTGGGCCACAAGGAGTTCGTGGCAGGCGGCGTAGACTCTTTGCGCGCGCGCATGGCGCCTGATGCGGTTTTCTTTGACATGAAGTCAATCTTTGCATTGGCAGACAGTGATTTGCGTCTTTGAGGGAGGCGGTCATGTACGATCCCAAAAGACTAAAGCAAGACGTTCAACGGCTTGTAGACGCAGGCGAGTTTGATCCAGAATGGTATCTTGAAACTTACGAGGATGTTCAGCTTTTGGGCATGGCCCCCGCCGAGCACTATATCAAGTACGGCAAGTTGATGGGCCGTCTGCCAAATGGCAGGGATGCCCTTTCGGAAGTGAAGGCGCAGGATACAGATCCAGCTCACACCGCAGATGTCGATATACCGACAGAGCCGGAGGGCTTGCCAGAAGAAAAAAGTGATATTGTCATACAGCCTCTGGCACTCCCTTTTGCTTCCCAAACATTTGCAGAATACGCGGGGCCGAAAAAAATATCAGATATTCCCGAGGGAACAGAGCTTCCAAAAGTATCTTTTGTTTTGACTGCGTATAATGCTGAAAAGACGATTGAAAAATCGGTCACGTCTCTTCTGAACCAGAGCTATCCGAACCTTGAGGTTGTGGTTTGTGATGATTTCAGTTCGGATTCCACCTGGAATATCTTGCAGGAGATGAAAGCGAGAGCACCCAATGCCTTGCAAATCATCAGGGTAAACCAGAACGGCGGGACATATCTTGCCAAGAACATTGCGATCGCCGAAAGTACCGGCGAGATTATCATGTTTCAGGACTCGGATGATTATTCCCATCCGGAACGTGCCATGCTGCAAATCCTGCCGCTTCTGGCAAAGCCTGAACTGATCGCGACCCGAACAAAATATCTCCGGTTTTCCGCCGAGACCCGGCGCATCATCCCGGTTGCCGATCTGTACTCAAAGTTCGGGCTGATTACGCTCGCCGTCAGGCGCTCTGCTTTTAACGAGATAGGGTTTTTTGATACAGTCCGGAAGGCTGGCGACGATGAATGGTTTCAACGCCTTTCCCATTTCTTCGGCAAGGAGCGGATAAAAAATGTAAATGTATCTCTTTATCTTGCGGAGCTTCGTGAAAATTCGCTGATTGCGGATATGCTTACGTTCCGTGACGACGGCAGCGTCGATCAGTCCAGCTCAAACATCCGCCGTCAATATGTTTCCACGTTCAAGGCACGCTTCAAGGACAAAAAGAAAAACTCCCGTTGGTTTCGAAACTCCTTCTCCGTATACCCCCTCAGGCCAAACCGCACCTATCCGGATACTGTCGCAGCGCTCGAGAATTTGCCCGAGAAAGTGTATGCAAGCGCATGTTGCATTCCCGAGCGGATAGCCAGTTTTGAAAGAATTGTTGCAAGGCTTTTGCCACAGGTTGACGGTCTTTTCGTTTTTCTGGATAAATTTGATACCATTCCGGAGTTCCTGGAAAATAACCCGAAAATTACAGTTACACTCTCGTCAGATGTTGAGGGAGACCCCCGGGACAATGCGAAGTTTTTTGCATTCAACAAACTCAAGGCAGCCGGGGAGCCCTTTTTCTACTTCACCTGTGATGATGATATTCTGTATCCTTATGACTATGTGCGCACATTGATTTCGCGCTTGCAGGCGTATGACAACAAAGCAGTCGTCGGCGTGCATGGTGTCATGTACGAGGAAGCGCCGCGCAAATACTTCAGGCGGCGGTTTATCTATCACTTTCGGGAAACACCGCTTAGCCGCCCACATCTGGTGAATAATCTCGGTACAGGCACGGTGGCGTTCCACTCGGATTGCTTTGATACCATCGACCACGGCGCCTGGGATTTGGGTGGTATGGTCGATATATTTTTCAGCAAGGAATGCCGCGCACGCAATATTCCGATGCTGTGCATTGACCGCCATGCCCACTGGATGCGGGATACAGAAGAAAGCAGCGGGACACCAAATCTCTTTGTAGAGTTCTCTAATAAAGAAGAGAAAATCATCAAGGAGCTAAAGTCGATGCAGCCTTGGGGCTATCAGGCTATTCACAAAACCGTAGCCCAGCAGCCGCCTGCGCTCTGCGGGAAACTTCAAGTGCTTTTGCCCATGTTCAGTGACATTCAGCATGTGTCACAATTTTTTCCCAGATATAGATAGTAAGTTTGTTTGAAAACCAGAATTGATAAAAATTATCTTATTAAGAAAAGCAACAAATAATAAGTTCAGAAATATCTAGTAGAAATATATTTACCTAACCTAAATATGTATGCAGAATAAAATTCTTATGTGAAAACCATAATTGTTATTGTGCCTATTATCCTAAACTGTGAAGAGGGAAGCATGTACGATACCGAAGCTCTGGAAGCAGACGCGACAAAACTGCGAAAGTCCGGCTATTTCGATGCAGAGTGGTACGCACAAAGCTATCCCGATGTCGCGATGCTGCACATGGACCCGGCGGAACATTATCTGAAATACGGCGCCGAGATGCGCCGCGATCCGGGGCCGGATTTTTCGACAATTTTTTACAGCATGACACATCGTGAAACGCTGGGTGAAAGGGTGAATCCCCTCCTTCATCATCTTGAAGGGAAAACCCCTGCCTGTGCCCAGCCTGAATACGTGCTACAAGCCACACAGGCAGTAGCGCGTCTACAGGGCTACGACCGCGCCTTGACCTTGGCCGAGATGCATTTACCTGACATGCAAAAACATACAATCGACCTTTTACATGCCAATAGGGCGGTGGCACTAGGTGATGACAACACTTGGCTCAAGCGCCTTAATAGTTATCTTAGCCATTTCTCTCTCGCGCCGCTACGTTTGTCAGACAGATCAGGCTCCCTGATGGAGCGTTTCGATACCGAACAGATTTCAGCCGTACATGACGGGCCAAAGGTAAGCGTATTGATGCCTGCGTGGAATGCGCAAGACAGTGTCGGCTACAGTATGCGATCTATCCTAAACCAGTCGTGGCGTAACATTGAGCTAATCATTGTTGACGATGCCAGTACGGATGATACGTGGAATATCATTCAACAGATTGCCGCAAGCGACTCACGCGTAACACCCCTGCGCAATGCCATCAACGTCGGCCCCTATGTGACCAAGAACATCGCTGTAACTCAGGCGCGGGGCGATTTCATCACCGGTCACGACGCCGACGACTGGGCGCATCCTCAGCGGATCGAGCGTCAGGTTAGTTTCAGCCACGAGCGGAATCTACCTGCCTTCCTGTCAAGTATGCTTCGCATGTCTCCAAAGGGGGAGTTGGTACGCTTCAATCCCGTAGGTGATATGGTCTACGATGGCGCCACGCGTGGCGCCTTCATCTCGATGATGGCACGCGCACAGTATTTTCACGATCTGTTGGGTTTTTGGGACGCAGTACGTGTCGCAGGCGATTCTGAGATGATTCGCCGCATCGAACATCTCGAGCAGCGTAATATCACGATGCAATTCGAACCGCTCATGTTGTGCCTGGACAATCCCGATGGGTTGACCAATCATCCAACCCTTGGGCATTCTGAAGTCTCAGGAGTTTCGCGGATACGGCAGAAGTACAAGAAATCCTTTCTGGAAGCCCATACCAAACTCAAACGCACTAATAGCCGGATGGAGTTTCCTCTCTGGGATCGACCATTTCCCGCACCCGCAAGCATCCGAGCCTCAATGGGTAGGCTACGTACGCTGATAAAAGATTATGAGCAGCGCATTGAATTGAAACGTAACGTCTCGGCTGATGTAATTATCGCGACCGATCTACGGTTTCCTGGCGGCAATGCCTCCTCTACCTTGGATGAGATTGCGACTTTTCTGGATGCGGGGTTCAATGTTTCCGTTATCAACTGTCCGGTTGATAACGATTTGGGAAAGCCACTGTCGGAACGCTATGCACCGCATCACGACATTACTGTGAACTGGACGCATGTAGAGACCGCGCGGTGTAAGGTGCTGATCTGTCGCAATCCCAATGTGGCAACGTCTCTCTCTTTCCGTAAAATTGCATCAAATATCCATGCAGATACAGCTTACATTGTGAAAAACAACTCAAGTCGGAGGGCCACTGGAAAGCTTATCTATAGTATATCCAAAATGGTGGCAGCAGCAGAACGCATCCAAACGGAAAATTTACGTTTTTGCCCCATCAGCCCGGTGATGCGTGCCGAACTGCACGATTTCGAGCGAACCAATAATATTACCATCAACCTATCCGATACTGACTGGACACCGACCTTTAATCTCGGACTATATAAGCAGACGCCAAAAGAGCATATGGTTCGACCTTTCAGCATCGGCAGACATGGGCGCGATTCTCATGAAAAATGGCTCGAGGATCCGACCGACTTGCGACAGGTCTTCCCCGAAAATCCGGATTTCAAGATAAAGATATTGGGCGGTGCCAAACACGCCGAGCAGATCCTTGGATCACTTCCTGCCAACTGGGAAATTCACGAATTCGGCAGCCTTGAACCCTACGAGTACCTTAGGGACCTTGATGCCTTTGTCTACTTCCCCAATATCGGATTGTCAGAAGGTTTTGGCCGCACGATCGTCGAGGCGATGCTGGCTGGGGTGCCTGTGATCCTGCCTTCCCGCTTTGCAGAAACCTTTGACGAACTGCCCCTTTATGCGGATCATCGGGATGTTGAGGCCATCATACGAAACCTGGCTGAAGACGACATCGCACGAAAGCGTTATCTCGAAGAAGTTCAAAGCATCGCAATCGCGCGTTACTCCAGCGCTGCCATCAAACGCCGCTTTTCAGCCTCCGGACTTTGGGGTGAGGACAATGAAACTATCCTTCCGGCACAAAGCTTGACAGAAGAAGCGCAGAAATTTCGGAATGACATGATGAAGGTTGATCACCAGTGACTCTATCGAAGCTTAATGTATTCGCATCTAAAATGCCCGAAAGCGGGAAATACAGTCTGACCGACGGAACGAATAGTGTTCCAGTTAGGTACAAAAAAGGAACGGGCGATGTTCTGGTTGTCATTTTCCATGGCGCTATGGACCGTGCTACCCGAACGATTCCGAGATTCCAGAGCTTTATACCTGAAACCGGCAGTGCTCATCAGCTGAGCATCGCGGATGAAACGCTTTCTGTCAGTGATGATTTAGCTGCTGCTTGGTATGCTGGCTCTGAAGATTTTGCATTTCAATCTATATTACCTGACCTTCTAAAGGCCTTTGCCAAGAGAATTGGCACACCGAGACGGATATATGTAGGGGGATCTTCGGGCGGGTATGCAGCATTGTATTACTCATGGGCAGACGAAAACAGCCTGTGCGTTGCGGTAAACCCCCAAACAAAAATTGAAGATTATATTCCTAGGGTCAAGAAAAAGTACTTTGATAGAGCATGGCCCAATGCCACCTCGCTTGATGAAATCAAGCAGCAATGCGAGATTGATCTATCGACTCTTTATGCTAAAAGTTTCGACAATACCGTCATTTACGTACAAAGTACCGGGGACATGCGGCACTTTTCTTCACAGATGCCTCCGTTTTTGACCGCCGCTTTGCAGAAACCCGAAAAGTTCATTCTTCAGTGCAGTTATTGGGGTATTCCAAATCATAGCTTATCTGTCCCACCAGCCTTTTATTATAACTGGGTCAAAGCGGCAATACTTTCGCCTACTTGGGACAGACAAAAACTTCTCGACACCTATTATACACTGACTACACAAAGTCAGCCTGCTGCGGCCAGCCAGCCAGCCGGGAAACCAAAACCAGCCCACAGCTATGATCCGCAAGATATTGAACGTGCCAATTTCCTGCGCGACCAGCAGCTACAGTCATAACGGAGTCTCTCCCATGAACCCCTACAAATCCAAACCTCAAAAAGCCTTCTGGCGCCCCGCTGTTGCAGAGCCGCATTATGCCGATCTCAAAGACCTGTGGAGCCCGCTTGATCTCAAACGCGCCGACAAGGTTGCGACCGCAGGCAGTTGTTTTGCCCAGCACATTGGCAATAATCTGGCCAAACGCGGCGCCAACTATATGGATATGGAGCCTGCTCCCCCCATGTTTGACGATGTTGCCGAGGCGCGGCGTTGGGGCTTTGGCGTGTTCAGCTGCCGTTATGGCAACATCTACACAACCCGCCAGCTGATCCAGCTGTTCGACGAGGCGTTTGGAAAACGCACCCCCGCCGAGCGCGTCTGGGAAAAGGACGGGCGTTTCTTTGATGCCCTGCGCCCCAGTGTCGATCCGGTAGGACAAGACAGCGCCGACGCAGTCATAGCCCTGCGCGAAAAGCACCTCGCCGCCGTGCGCAAGATGTTTGAAACACTGGATCTGTTCGTCTTTACGCTGGGACTGACCGAAGGTTGGGAAAGCATCGAGGACGGCACAATGTTTCCGATGGCCCCCGGCACGCTCGCGGGCACCTTTGACCCCGAAAAATACCGTTTCCACAATCTGCGCCATTCCGAGATCCTTCAGGACATGCGCGATTTCCGTGACCGTTTGTTAGCCATCAATCCGGGTGCGCGCACGCTGCTGACCGTGTCGCCCGTGCCGTTGACCGCCACCGCCACCGACGATCATGTGTTACCGGCCACGGTTTATTCCAAATCCGTCCTGCGCGGCGTCGCCGGCGAAATGGCCGAAGATTTCGAAGACGTCACCTATTTTCCATCCTACGAGATCATTTCCTCGCATCCCTCTGGCGGCATGTTCTTCAACCCCGACCAGCGCACAGTGAATGCTTTTGGTGTGGATTATGTGATGACACATTTCTTTTCGGGACCGATGGCACAGGAATTCCAGTCTGGCGCGGCACAGCCCGACGAAGAGGAGCTTGATCTCATCTGTGACGAGGAGAAGCTTGAGCGGGCGCTGGATTGACACGCACCGCCGCCCCTTCCAGCACTTTGCTGCCTGCCAAGGTCATACTGCATGTCGGTACGGCCAAGGCAGGCAGTACCGCCATACAGAACGCTCTGGATGCGCAGTATGACACGTTGCTGGCGCAAGGCATTCTGTTTCCGCGCTCCATCCTGCGGCGCAGCAACGCGTCGGACCATACCCGCACCCCCGGTCATCTGGACCTGCTGGATTCCAACCTCCCCACGCCCCTGCTGGATGAACTGGAATCGCACGCAGGTCGTATCGATACGTTATTACTGTCGATAGAAAACCTATTTCATTACCCAAACAAAAAAAATCTCGAAAAACTGGCAGACTTTTTGGCCGGACGGGATCTGCACATGATCGCCATTCTGCGCGATCAGATTAACTGGCTTGAATCTTTTTACTACGAAACCGTCGTCGGCGGTATCAGAAATGAAACTCAACCGCCTTCCGCTCTAACCCAAGACTTACTGGCGCGTGGCGTTCTGACCTATGAAAGCCGTCTCACTTTTCTGGAAAACACATTCAACGCCAGCAAAGTGTCGGTCTTGCCCTATCGCGATGCGTGCAGTGATCTGACCCTGCTGGAACGGTTCACCACCGCCGCAAGATTCCGGTTGCCTGACTCGGCGCAGCTTGGCACCGCCAGAGTCAACATCTCGCAACGCTTTGCCGAATGTATTGAAGCACACAGGCGGCTAAATCCGCTGGTGGCCCGCCTGTCCCGACAGGACAGCCAGCAGTTCTCGGAAACCATGAAGACCCATTATGCGGCTCTACACGACGCCGGTGAACTGACCGAAGACACGTCCTGCCTGCCACAAACCCTGCGCCGACGGGTGGCCCTGACCTGCGCATCCGAAAACAGAAACCTGTCCAACCGCTTCCTGACCGGGCAAAGCCTTGGCCTGGAGAGGACCGCGGCACATGTACCCGCCGCCTCGAACGAGACGGTGATCGCAAAGATCTTCGATTACGGTATCGAGACCCTTGCAACCTATAGCGATGACGGGCGGGAGCTCCACCAGTTGCATTGCCTGACCCCTTTGATCAATGATGCGCATGTCATCATGACCCTGGGGTGGGATACGCCCCTCGCACTTGCCGCGGCCAAAACCGGCAAACTGGCCATTGCGGTGCAGCCCCACCAGTCCGCGCGCGTCCAGTGTCAACTGGCCCATGACATCGCCCGACTGCCCGGCAAGGTGATCGCGCTGGCTCACCCCCCTACCGATCCCGATTTCGACGCAATCTGGCGTAAACCCTGGTTCCGGACCCCGGATATCATTTTCTTGCGCAGCAATGCGGAGGAAAGACTTTCACAGTTGGCCCGGGTTATTTGCAAACCCACGATGATCGTAATTGACGGCTCCGAAGCAATCAATGTCACGGTCCCGACCGAATGCACCTGCCATGGCATGACCCATACCGGAAGATTTACGTATTTCAGGCTCCATCCGCCCGCGCGCCAAACGACCTAGAACCAGCGCCCCGTAGCGCTGAGATGCACGACACCGATCGCATTTTCTCCGGCGATCATAACAATGCGCGCCGAATTTGTTCCAAAGCCTGAGCTGGTAAGAGTCGCGAAGTGGCCGTGTGTTCCCGATACCCGTCGGGCCGTCAGCGCAATCACAGGTTCAGCGATAAAGGGGGCCGGATAAACCCATGTATGGGCACCGGACCCATATAATCCGGAACTGCCCACCGGATAGCTGTCAGCCGTCAGCTCCGGTGTGACAAAGGTGCAGATCTGCGTGCCGTCGGCAAATCGGACGTAATGGCCACCGGACAGTGTACCGCTTTCAACCACGGCACCTGTAGGTACACCGCCTGCTTGCGACACCGTTCCAACCACATTGCCCGGCCCGTAGCCATAATCGGCCCGCATCAACCGCCCCGGCGTCACATCCGTCGCATGTGTTTGCACGGCAGCCCCGGACGCCAGTCCCGTCGCACCGTCAAAGCGCAGCGCAGTTGTCCAGGCACTGCCATCCGCCGATACTTTTACGGAAAAATCGTCCTCCCCCGCCAGCCCCATTTCGGCCCGCCCCGAAAAGCCCGTCTGGAACAGCAAGCTGGCGGTTTCCACATCATCCGCTTTATTGACTTTCAATCGATGCCCCGCGCCCTGATGGTTAAGCAGCGTCGACGCCCCGCTCACGGTCAGACGATCCGGCAGGTTCGCGGTTGCGTTAATGCCGAGACTGGACACCTCGTTCAATGCACCCTCTCCAAGATCCACCCAAGCGGCCCCGTCATAGACACTCAGCGCGCCGGCATCCTGCGTCCAGACCCGCCAGCCCGCATGCGGCACATAAAAGTGCCAGACACCGTTGAATACAGCCACAGCATTATCCTGCCCTGCCCACTCCAGCGTTGCACCCGGTGCCACAACATACATATCCCCCTGCGTTGGCGCGGCGGGGGGGCTCGCCACAGACCGGCTGCGCACCGATGTCTGCACAAGCGCGTCCAGCAGATTCAGCGCCTCGTTATGAGTGACATGTTTCTGCGCCTGCGAAGGTTGAATGAAAGGTAAAGATAGAACCGGGGATGTATCTGACATGGGGAACGCTCCAATCTGGGTAAACCCCAAAATCCGGCGTCCCGCTTTAGATCGGCTAAACAGGGCGTACGCCCTGTTGCATCCTCGAAAAAAGCCCTTGGGCGCTGGCATTGAAACCATATGCTCTATAGACAAACGTGGTGACCATTAATGCGAATGAGAATGATATGACCAAAACAGTGGACAAGCAGGGAGCTCTGAGCACCAACTCCGCTCTACATATAACAAATCCGCTTTCCAGCCGGGCCCTGTTCTGGCGCTCCCGCTATATGGTCGAATCCGATTTCCTTCACCATCTGCCCTTTACCTTCTGGCTGGCCGACGTGCTGCGTCCGACATCAATCGTAGAGATCGGCCTCGAGGATGCTCAAAGCTATTTCTCCCTATGTCAGGCCGTGGACAGGCTTAACCTGCCCGCCCGCTGTCATGGCATCTTCTTTACCCCCCGGGCGGAAGACGCAAAAGAAGAAGACAAGGCGCGTCTCGAACAGATCGCCCGCGTTCAGCATTACAACACCGAAAACTACGCCGAGTTCTCAAAGCTCTCCACACGTCCCGAAACCGAAGCGTTTAACCGTTTTGCGGACCAGTCGGTTGATCTTCTGGTTCTGGGCGCGAACCAGTCCGCCGAGGCGCTGGAGCGCACGCTGGAATTATGCGACCAGAAGCTGTCCGAGCGTGCTGTTGTCCTGCTTCGCGGCTTTCCCGATGCTTTTGAAGACGACCAGCTCCACATGCTCGCGCAGAACTTCATAGACCGCCATGAAACACTGCTATTCGAAGACGGTACAGGTCTGGCTGCGGTGCTTGCAGGCCCCCGCACAGAAGACCGGTTGGCCCAATTGGCCAGCCTGAAAAACGGCAGCGCCGATTACAACAGTATCCATCTGGTCTTCAGCCGGTTGGGTCAGGCCCATTATAATGAATGGACCAGCCGCACCAATCGCGCGCGCAGCGAAAAGGCCCATAACGAGCTTGACGTATCACAGCGAAAGCACAGCAAGCTGATAGCCGAATTCAATCAGCTGACCAAAGCATATGATGCCCGCTCCGAAGCAATCGCCACCGCACAGGCCGAAAATTTCGATCTGAACCAGCAACTCGCAAAAAAGCGCGCCGCAGAAAAAGAGGCAGCAGCAATTGCCAAAGACCGCGTCGCCTGGAAAGAAAAATACAAAGCACTCGATAAAACGGCAACACAAGATGCTGCAAGCCTCGAAACCCTTGAGGCAAAGATAAAAAAGATGCGCGCCGAAGCGGATCAGCAAAAGACCCTTTTCGAGACACTTCAGGCCGAAGCTACCGCTCTTACCCAAAAGCTGGAAACACAGGCCAGCGAAATTCAGACCGCGCAAGCCCGCGCCGATGAGGCCGACACCGCAAGCAACAAGCAGCGCGAGGCACATCAGGCCGAAATCACCGACCTCACCCAAAAGCTGGCCGCCGCAACCGAAAAAGCCGATGCCGCGCAAGCCCGCGCCGATGAGGCCGACACCGCAAGCCAAAAACGACACAGGACACATCTGGCTGAAGTCACCGTCCTGACCCGCGAATTGGAAGCACAGACCATCGGCTTTACCCAAAAGTTGGCCGCTATGAGCGAAAAAGCCGATGCCGCGCAAGCCCGCGCCGATGAAGCCGACACTGCAAGCCGGAAACTGCGTGAGGCGCATCAGGCCGAAATCACCACCCTCACTCAAAAGCTGGAAGCACAGGCCGCCGAAATTCAGGCCGCTAAAACCCGCGCCGATGAAGCCGACACTGCAATCCAAAAACTGCGTGAGGCGCATCAGGCCGAAATCACCACCCTCACTCAAAAGCTGGAAGCACAGGCCGCCGAAATTCAGGCCGCTAAAACCCGCGCCGATAAAGCCGACACCGCAAGCCGGAAACTGCGTGAGGCGCATCAGGCCGAAATCACCACCCTCACTCAAAAGCTGGAAGCACAGGCCAGCGAAATTCAGGCCGCTAAAACCCGCGCCGATGAGGCCGATGCCACAAGCAGCCAGCAGCGCGAGACGCATCAGGCCGAAATCACCACCCTCACTCAAAAGCTGGAAGCACAGGCCGCCGAAATTCAGGCCGCTAAAACCCGC
>CANMZB010000018.1 GCA_947502265.1 uncultured Sulfitobacter sp. | reverse complement strand
CACAGGCGAATATAGGTGGAAATATCAGGCTGCAGCCGCCTTATGATACGATCCTGCCCCCTACCGGAATCCACCCCTAATAACCCGCGTTCAAACTGCTCAGGTCGCGGGTGTCAAAATCGGGATGGCGCAGCAGCGCAATCCAGACGGTCGGCGGGCAAAACAGCTTGGTCACGCCATGCGCTTCGACCGCCGCCAGCATGTCCGCCGGATCAACCTTGTCATGCAAAATAGAGGTCACCCCGAGGTACAGATCGGGGCTGAGAAAACAATCAAGCTGTGCACAATGAAACAGCGGCAGACAGTGCAGCGAAATCGCATCTGCCGTCATATCGCCATCAATAATGCAGCTCATATATTGCGAATACAGCGCGCCCGACGTCAGCAGCGCGCCCTTGGGGCGCGATTCCGTGCCGCTGGTGTACATCATCTGCACCGGATCGTCGGGACCAAGATCGGTCCATACCGCGCGCGTCTCCGCATGATCAAGGATCTGCGACACCGGCTCCCATCCGTCGGGCGCATCCGTGCCGCTGTGCGGTATGAAAAACTTTGGCAATTCGCGGCCAAGCGCGGCCAAAGCCGCATCCGCAATCTTACACAGGGCATCTTCGGCAATCAGCATAGACGCGCCCGAATGATCCAGAATATACCCGAAATCCTCAGCGTTGAGCATAAAGTTGATCGGCGTTGTCACCGCCCCCAGCCGCGCCAGCGCAAACCGCAAAACGACAAAAGCGCGGCTGTTGTGGCTGAACAGCGCCACGCGGTCGCCTTTGGTGACCCCGCTCGCCGCCAGCCCGTTCGCCGCGCGATCTACCGCCGCGTCCAGCTCTGCGAAACTGTCGCTTGTGTCGCGAAAAGCCAGCGCCGTCTTGTCCGGCAGCCGCGCCGCAGACCGGCGCAACAAATCGCCCAATTGTTGACTGCGCGCACGGCGGATCAGAACGTCGGTATCCATGTATTTTCCCTCCTACTTGTAGATATACCGCGCTAGTCCATTAGCCCGGGCAATGTCAGAACCAGCGCAGGGAAGGCGCACAGGATGCCCACCAGCACGAGGTCCATCACGATAAACCACGCGACGCCGCGAAAAATAGCCGTGGTTTTGACCAGATCGCCGACCACGCTTTTGATGACAAACACGTTCATCCCGATCGGTGGTGTGATCATGCCGATTTCCAACAGCTTGGTCAGCACAACACCGAACCACAACAGGCTCCACCCCGACGCGTCGACCACCGGCAGGATGATCGGCAAGGTCAACAGCATCGCGCCAATCGGCTCAAGAAACATCCCGATCAAAAGATAGACGCACACGATACCGATCATCAGCAAAACAGGATTGCTTGCCATCGAAAGGATGCCCGTCGACAGGTAATCACCCGCGCCCGACAGCGCGAGAAACCGCGTTAGCAGGCTTGCCCCGATGGCGATGATCAGCAACGCCGCCGTGGTCATCAGCGTTTCACGCGCCGCCGTGAAGAACCGGCCCAGCGTCATTTCCCCGCTCACCAGCGCCACGATACAGGCCAGAAACGCGCCAACGGCACCGGCTTCGGTGGGGGTAAAGACACCACCGAACAGCCCACCGAAAATGCCGATCATGATCAACAACAGCGGCCATGTATCCTTGAGCGCCAGAATTTTTTCGCGCAATGTCACGCTTGCGTCGCGTTGAGGCGCAAGCGACGGGTTCAGTTTGACGCGGACCAGAACCACAATCACATAACCCAACGCCGTCAAAAGCCCCGCCGACACACCGCCCAGAAACAGGTCGGTGATCGAGACCTGCGCAATCACCCCGTACAGGATCAGGATGATCGAGGGCGGGATCAGCGCGCCAATGGTGCCCGCCACGGCAACAGTGCCGGTGGCCAGCTCGGGGTGGTATTTGTATTTCATCATCTCGGGGATGGCGATGCGCCCCATCGCCGCCGAACACGCAATCGACGATCCCGACACGGCAGCAAAGCCCGCCGAGCCAAAGATCGACGCGATGGCCAACCCCCCCGGCACCCCGGACATCCATATCCGCGCCGCATTAAACATGCCCCGCGTCAGATTGGTGTGATAGCTGATGAACCCCAAAAACAGAAACATCGGGATCGAGGACAAAATCCAGCTTGAGGTGAACTGATAGGGCACCAGCCCCATCGCACCCCATGCCACGCGCGGCCCCATAAGCACCCAAAGCCCCCCGAACGACACCCCGATCAGCGCAATGCCAATCGGTACGCGCACGGCAATAAGGGCAATCAGCGTCGCAAGGCCGGTCAGGCCGATTCCTACATCAGTCATTTATGAACTTTGCATTTATATCTGTTTCATTCAGGCCGTTGCGCTGGCCGGTCACTGTTGCGATCACGCGGTAGGCCGCGATCAACGCCATCAGCCCCGCGCCCACCGGAATGGCCCAATAGCTTTGCCAGACTTCGATCATCTGCGAACCCTGCTCCATCGTGGCTCCGATATTGGTTTTCTTCACCGCCTCGGAATAGCCCGCAATCATCAGCACACCGATGACGGCAACAGTCAGCACACCCGAGAAAACGGAAAATCCGGTCTGCACCCGTGCAGGCATCATGTCGGTCACGAATTCAACAGAGATATGCGCACGCTTTTCTTCCGCCACGCCAAGCGCGACAAAGACGAGAAAGATCATGTAATAATTTGCCACCACCACAATCGTGCCGGGCAATGGCGCGTTGAACAGATAGCGCCCCGCCACATCCGCCGTGACGTGCAGCATCATCGCAATGACACAAAGCGCCCCTATCAGCGACGATGCCTTTGCCAGCATCGACAACAGCCGGCCAATCATAAACATGGATTTTCCTCCTCTGGTCGTCTCAAACGGGCACCGGCGCGAGGGCCGGTGCCCGACGTTAATATCCGTCCGGCGGGGCGTTTACTGCCCGTAGCTGGCGATATCGACTTTCGAGTAGATTTCGTTCCAGTAAAGCTCGGTCAGCGTGTCGCCGCCTTCCACACCGTTGGTCAGATCTGTCCATTTCACCAGAAGCTCGTTCAAGGCATCCGCCGCCGCAGGGCCGGATTCGATGCCGAAACGCTCCTTGTAGATGCTGGCAATGGCTTCCTTGTCCTGGTTGATGAAGTCGCGGTTCAACGCGACCAGATCCGCAGCGGCATCGACATATTCAATGCCCAGCCCCGGCGCGCGCTCCTTACCTTCGCGGGCTTCTTCGATATAGGCCCAGGTGATATCCCCGACCAGCTTGGCCTGCGCGCGCAGCATTGCATTCTTGCCGCTGTCAGACATCGCGCCCCATGTGTCCTTGTTGATGGTAAACGGGAAATTGAACTGGGCACCCGGCAGACCGACATAAAGGTATTTCACCACGTCGATAAAGCCGAAGTTGACAAAATCAGCCGTGTTGCTGGCCGTACAATCCACAACACCCTGATTAAGCCCTTCAAGCGTTTCGTTCACCGACATCGACACCGGCACGGCCCCTACTTTTTCGGCCCAACGCGCCCAATAAGCGCCCGCCACACGAATGCGCTTGCCCTCAAGATCGTCCACCGACGTCAGCGGATTCATGCATTGCAGCACATAGGATGTTGTCGATCCGGCCCCCAGATAAACCTGATTTTGCGCCGACACTTCCTTTTGGCAGTCGGGGCAATTCAGCATCACATATTCACTGATGGCACCCGCAAACGCGATAGAACTGGTCTCGCTCGCAAATTCCTCCAGCTCGACCAGCTCGGAGAACTCTGCCAGCATATTGAGATTGGGATATTCCGCCGGGAAATAGGCCGTGAGCAGACCGGTCATATCCGCGATCCCGTCACGGATGCCGGCGTTACCTTCCGAAAAGCTCAAAAGCGACAGCGGGAATACCCGCATCGTCACTTCGCCCTCGGAATATTCCTCCAGCGTCTTGGCAAAATTCTCGATCATCTGCGTTGGCGCAGAGCCGGGGGGCCAGCCGCCCGCGAATGTCAGCTCCTGCGCCTGCGCTGCACCGGCAATGGCCAGCATCGACGCGCCTGTCAGCATTCCTTTGATGGTTGTTCGCATGGTCTCGTTTCCTCCTCTTGAGACGTTCGCTCCGTTCCCGCCCCGCCGCTATCGGCGGTCCGGTATCCTCTCCCCAAGCGTCCGGCGGCCCTCCTCCCGAAGGTCGCCATCCGCTCAATCGTTAAATCGCGCCGGTCGCTTTTCCAGAAACGCGGCCACGCCTTCTTTGAAGTCGGGCGTGTTGCCTGCATCCTTTTGCCATTGGCGCTCGTTTGCAAGGGCTGTGTCAAAATCGGTGTCGGCCGCGCTCCACGCTGCCTTGCGGATCAATGCATGGCTGTGCGACGGACCCGCAGCAAGGCGCGCGGCAATGTCGTGCGCCGTCTGCTCTACCGCGTCGTTCTCGGCCAGCCGCGTGATCAAACCCCATTCAAACGCGCGCTCTGCCGGGATTTTCTCTGCCAGCAGCATCATTTCCATCGCCCGCACACGGCCAACCGCGCGCGTCAAAAGCCATGTCGCCCCGCCATCGGGGATCAACCCGATCCGCGCGAAGGCTTCCAGAAAATAGGCATCGCGCCCCGCCACGATGATATCACAGGCCAGCGCAATAGACGCGCCCACACCCGCCGCCGCCCCGCGTACCGCCGACACCAGCGGCACCGGCAGATCGCGAATCGTTTTCATCAGCGGGTTATAATCTTCCTCCAACGTCACCCCCGCATCAAAGGGGCCACTCGGGCGCGGCTTGGATTCCTTCAGGTTCGCCCCCGCCGAAAACGCCCGCTCGCTTCCGGCCAGCACGATGGCGCGCGCCGTCTTCGCCTCCTCGATCAACAGCCCGCGCAGTTCGCGCGCAAGCCCCCCTGTCAGCGCGTTCATCGTTTCGGCATCGTTCAAACGCAACGTCGTCACAGCGCCATTGCGTTCAATCAATATCTTGTCGCTCATTGCTTATCGTCCTTCCGCTTAGGCAATTCCCATTCCGGTTCGTCCCACCACGGGAAAAATCCCGGCATGTCCGCCGACACCCTGTCGGGAAACACCGGCGCACGTTTTCCCATAAAGCTCGCCACACCTTCCGCCGCATCGCCCGATCCGCTACGCGCGGCAATCGCGCGGCTGTCGATCCTGTGCGCCTCCATCGGGTGCGCGGCTCCGGCCATGCGCCACATCAGCTGACGGGTCAGCGCGATGGAAACGGGGGCCGTGTTGTCCGCAATCTCGCGCGCGATGCGCATGGCTTCGGGCAACAGATCATCCGGCGCGTGGACCGACCGGACAAGCCCCCCCGCCAGCGCCTCCTGCGCGCCGAACACGCGGCCCGAATAACACCACTCAAGCGCCTGCGACATGCCCACGAGGCGCGGCAAAAACCATGCCGAGGCCGCCTCCGGCACAATCCCGCGCCGCGCAAAAACAAAGCCGAAGCGCGCAGTGTCCGACGCGATGCGGATGTCCATCGGCAGTTGCATCGTCATGCCGATCCCCACCGCAGGGCCGTTCACCGCAGCGATCACCGGCTTGAGACACTTGAACAGCCGCAGCGCAAGCATCCCGCCCATGTCGCGGTTTTCCGGATCGTTCCACACGTCGGGATCGGTCGATGCCGGATCAGGGCGCGCAGCGGTGAACGCGTCGGGATCATCCAGATCGACACCCGCACAAAACCCCCGCCCCGCGCCCGTCACGATAATCGCGCGCACCGCGTCGTCGGCATCTGCGGCATCAAGCGCCGCAATCATTTCGTGCATCATCACAACCGTAAACGCATTAAGCCGCTCTGGCCGGTTCAGCGTTACGATCATGACGCCATCGTCGATTTCGGTGGTGAGTGTCCGGGCAGTCATCGTGCCGTCTCCTTTAATGTTCGCATCACGACAACGCGCGCGGGTTCAGGGCGATCTCGTCTTCCAGACCGGCAAGCTGCGCACCGCGCCAGAAATCCTCGATGTGCATGCGCGCCCATTTCTCGGCACGATCGGCGTCGCGGTCGCGCAGCGCGCCCAGCACATTGGAATGGGCCTCGATCTGGCGGTTGTAAAACTTTGGCGCAAACGGGACGATCTGCGTAAAACCGCGAAACAACAGCAGCGCGATGGGTTCGCGCGCAAGGCCCAGCACACGGTTGCGCCCCATCTCCGCGATCCGCGTATGAAACTGTTCATCAAGGTCGATGGTGCGCGCCATATCCCCCTCGGCCGCCACAAGCGCGGCGTGCAACACTTGCAGTTGCTCGATCTCGTCGTCGGTACCGTGCGCGGCGGCAAGGCGCGCCGCCAACGGCTCCGTCATCACCGTCACCTGCGACAACTCGCGAAAGGTCACCCTCATCAGCGCCATTGCGCGGCTCGATCTGGTGGCCATCTGACCGGCCTGCGGCACCGTCACCTCCAGACGCCGCGGCGTCGGGCGATGCACAAGCCCGTCGCTTTCAAGCTGGCGCAACCCCTCGCGCAAAGTCGAACGGGTGACGCCGAACATATTGGCCAGCTCCGTTTCGCCGGGCAACTGGTCCCCCGGCTTAAGATCACCGCGCAGGATCTGCGCCTCGATCTCTCCGGCGATCTGTTGGTAGGCATAGTGTACCTGTGCCGGCTTCGACGTCGGGCTCATACCGCGCCATCCCTGGGCTGCACATCCGGCAAACGATAAAAAAGGCGCGTAACGAAAGGCATCAACTGGTTCCACTGTCCGACAGTATGATACTCTGGTCGCAGCCCCCCGCCCTTGTCAACCGGGATTCTCACCTTCGTTTGTGCACCCGTAAACCTGTGGCCAGCACCGGTCAAACGTGGGTTTTTCGGGTTTTATCCGTAGAAAAAGATTGACCCCTTGCATCGGCAGCCATAAATTTTAGTGTCGGACACTCAGGCACATCTAAAATTTTCAACCTCGGATTGTAGGACACGTATATGGGCATCGATCCCGATTTTGACCCTGCCCTTCTGGAACCGCTGTTCGGCGGACCGGTACACCTGCATCCCGCTGGCGGGGACGGGCAATCCAACCCGACATGGTTTGTCCGCTCGGCAGACCGCGAACTGGTGCTGCGCAAAAAGCCCGCAGGCCAGACCGCACAGGGTGCCCATGCGGTAGACCGCGAATACCGCATCATGTCCGCGCTTGGCGGCGGTCCCGTCCCCGTCCCGCGCGTGGTGCAGATGGAGCATGACCCCGCGGTGATCGGCACCCCCTTCTATCTGATGGAACGGCTGCACGGAGAGGTCTCCCCCCACACCGACCTGCCCGCCCTGTCCCCCGCCGCGCGCCGCGCGGTTCATCTTGATGCCGCGCGCATTCTCGGACAGTTGCACGCGCTCGACTGGCAGCGTCTCGGCCTCGCCGATTTCGGACGCCACACCGCCTATTACGCGCGGCAGGTCCGCCGCTGGCGCGGGCAGATTGATGCGCTTGACGGGCCTGCCGCCACCCGGCTTTGCGCCCTGTCCGACAGGTTTGCCGCGCACATCCCGCCCGAAACCCCCGCCACAATTGTTCACGGTGATTACCGGATCGGCAATCTGATGCATGACGGCACGCGCGTCATCGGTGTGCTTGACTGGGAGCTGTCCACGCTTGGCGATCCGATGTCCGATCTAGCGCATTGGTCGATGTTCTATGACCTGCGCCCCGATCAGATGGGCGGGATCGCGGGCCTTGATCTGGGCGCGCTCGGCATTCCTTCGCGGGCCGAATTTCTGGCCGCCTACCGTGCGGCAGGGGGCAGCGACGCCGCGCTTGGCCCGTTCCACCGCGCCTTTGCCATGTTCCGTTTGTCGGTCATCCTCGAAGGGATCACCACCCGCGCCCGCGCCGGACAAGCCACCAGCGAAAACGCCCGCGCAATTGGCGCGCTTGCCCCCGATTTCGCACAGCTCGCTGAAAATATCCTGTCCACCGACACCGCCGGTTAATGCGCCCCGCCCTTGACCTGAGGCATCTCTTATCGCCGCCGCGTCCGCAGGGCGGCATGTTCAGCAGACCGGAATTAACGTCGACTAAATCACCTTAGCCTTAACATTTCCTTCCTGCCCGCGCGGGGTGCGCATCTGCGTCAAAATACCGGCGCGCGCCCTTCAATGTATCACGTCACACCGCAACCAGATGATTGTCCCACCTGTGCCGCGCGATCAAGCGAAGGTTTTGCCGCGCGCGGGTCAGGCTGCCGATCTGCCCCGTGCCGGACGTCACCGCAAAACCGCCCGCATGGCGCGCAACACCGCAGACATCGCGAAGCTCCTTCGCGTCTTGAAAAATCGCACCGTCCACATCATAAAAATGCACCGTCCCGCCGCGCGGCGATGTTGCTGCGATTGTCTTGCCATCCTGTGAATAAGCGATGCTTCCGATATACCCGTTCAACGCGCGCACCTGTTGACCGGAGGCATCAAAAACCACCATCTCCGCGCCTTGCCGGTGCTGCCCCACCAACGCCGCAACCGGCCCGTCCCCTTGCCACTGCATACCAAACGCAACATCCCCCGAACCGCTCACTGCCAGATGACGGATCGAATTTTTGTGCATCCCGGCGGGCAGCATCACGGTCTCAACAACGGTGCCGTCGGTGATATACGCCAGATTGGGCTGCATCGTTGCGATGTTCAGCTTGGTGCGGCCAGACTCCGGATGTGTGTCGATCCCGCCGTTGGCAACCACAAGGGTGTCAGAACCGGGCAACCGCCTGATATCATGCGGACCAATGCCGCCGCTGTCGAATTCTGCGGCCCTCCTGTAGCCATGCACCACGTCCCAGACCCCGATACAACCGCGGCCCGCCTCATAATCGTTCTCGGTTGTGAACAACCAGTTACCATCCGCGGAAAATGCCCCGTGACCGTAAAAATGCCGCCCCCGAGGCGCATCAAGCGCGGCTTTCTGCTCGCCTGTCACGCAGTTGATGACAATCGCAAACGTGCCCGGACGGCGGGCAAACGCAACGGCTTCGGGGCGAATCGGATGCGCGGCGGCGGCATGGCCCCGCGCCGGTAGCGCAATCTCGAACACGATGTCGAAGGCGTCCCCGATCCCGCATAAAACAAATGATCCGTCGGATTTCGCCGCCGCCGACAGATAGACAGGCGCACCCGCATCGGCCCAAGTGGGCATCGGGATCAATCCCGCCGCCAGCAACCCGCCCAGAAAATGACGCCGCCCTGTCTGCATCTCAATCGCCATCCAGCGCATTAAAACCCGCCGACACGCCAAGCGTGGGACCAAGCTCCGCGCGCACAATGTCGCGGGTCGCATCGACAGATTGCTGGATCACCTCAAGCCGCAACCGGCTTTGCGGCTCTGAAACGCCCGCAAACACGGGATCATTCAGGTCGGCAAGGCGGGCTTGCGTGCGCGCAAAGCTGTGCTCGATCCGCTGCACCAGATCGGGATCACCGCTGGCAAGGTTGTGCGCAAGATCACCAAGCGCCGCAAGGCTCACCCCGACATGGCGCGCGGATCGCCCCGAGCGCCATGCCTCGGCGCGCGTGGGGCGGGGCCGCTCGAACGTGCCCAAAGGCCGTCCCAATCGCGTCTCGGAGGTGAATTGCAATCCCGCAGTCAGCGCCTTCAACATCTCCTGCAAGACTTCCTGCTCCGAGCGATAGGGGCCTGCAGCGTCGGGCGCGAGAATCCGCGCGGCATAATCCGTCTGCCAGTCGCGAAGGATTGCGGCGCTGGTCGTCGCCATATCCGCCGTCATGGTTTGCACCAGCATACAGCGGTATTGCCCATCCCCCGCGCCGCTTAAGCCTGCATCATACAAGAGAAACTCCAGCGCATAAAAACCGCGCGCGGCGATGGACACCTGCGCATAGGCCTCGGGCGTGGCGGCAACCGGATCTTCCTGCGCGATCAATGTGTTTAACGTGCGCGGCGTGGCACCCCGGCTATCGGGCCAGAACGCCAGCGCAAAGGCACGATCATCCACCTCCGTAGGGCCAAATCGCAGATGGCTTGCCCCGATCCAGGCGTCGAATGCATCAGAATATGCCGCGCGCAGCGGCGTGGATTCAGGCGCACAATCGCCCCGCGCCGTCACGGCAAGCTGCGCAGTGGTATCAGCCAGCGCTTGAAACCGCGGCAAAATATGGCTGTCCACGATTTTCGCGATCACCGGATCGGGTGTCTGCGCCGTGGCGATAAACGGCGCAACAGCCAGTGCGGCAGTCAAAAGAAAATGTCTCATAGGCTCTCCAAATAGGCGATCAGGGCGTCGCGATCCGCTGTAGACATCTCTACCACCGCATCGCGTTGGCCGCTTGCCTCCCCACCATGCCACAAAACCGCTTCGAGAATCGACCGCGCGCGCCCGTCATGCAGGAAATATGTGTGCCCGCTCACCTGCTGCGTCAGGCCGATCCCCCACAGCGGCGGCGTGCGCCATTCGGTCCCTGTTGCACGCGCCTCGGGGCGGTTATCGGCAAGGTCCGGTCCCATGTCATGCAACAACATGTCGGTATAGGGCCAGATCAATTGAAAGCTCTGCTCGGGCTGCTCGTTAAGCCTGTGCGTCACGAAACTTGGCGTATGACAGGCGGTGCAGCGGGTCTCGTTGAACACTTCCTTGCCGCGCAGCACCTGCGGGTCCGCCACATCGCGCCGCGCAGGCACGCCAAGGTTGCGGCTGTAAAATGTCACCAGATCAAGACCCTCTGCGTCGATCTCGTAAATACGATCATCCCCGTCGCCGTGAACGGCGGCTTTGCAATCGGCCTGCAAATCGGTGCATTCCCCCGCCCCCGCCGTAAAGACCGGATTGGAAATCCCGATATCCCCCACAAAAGCAGAGGCGGATTGCTCAAGAATGGTTGGATTCCCCGCCTTCCACCCGAACCGCCCCAACATGGGTTTGTCATGCACGGCGGACCAAACGACGTTGGGCCGCCCCGAAATACCGTCCCCGTCCCGATCCTCAGGATCAGCCCCCGCCAGAATATCCGCCGCCGGGATCGCCTCAAGCAGGCCAAGCCCGATCATCTGCGGCGCGACACGCGGGCTTAACATCGCATCAGGGTGCAACGGCCCATAGCCAAGGTCGGCGGCAACATAGGTCGGGTGGCGCAAGGACACCTGCACACCATCCGCCAAGGTCACGATCTCTTCTTCGTATGTGATCTCAAGACGGTATTCCGATGGATGGCCCTGAACGGCAAAATCCTGCAATTGCGTGCCATAGGTCGGGTCGGGACGACTGGCCAGATAACCTTCGATCTCGGAAATAGCGTCTTGCGGCGCGCCCGGAATCGACACCCGCAAAAACATCGAGATGGCGTTATCCTGCGCGCTCTCGGGCGGATGACCGCGCCCGTCTTTGATGTGGCAGCGCTGGCACGAGCGCGCATTAAACAGCGGGCCAAGGCCGTCGGATGCCAATGTCGAAGACGGCGACGAAACCCACAGCTTGCGGAACAATCCGTTGCCAACCTTAAAGTTCAGCTCGTCCTCGAAGGTGATGTTGCCCGACGATTGCGAAAACGCATCCGCGTCACGGCGCACCCGCACCGTTGCCGCACCGGCGCTCTTTTCCTCGAAACGTTGTGGTTTGGTGAAATCGGTGGTCAGCGCCGTCACCGCCTCAATCCTTGCCGCTTCTGCGACGGTCCTCGGGACGGTATTCAAATGCGGATCGCCGAGCGACCACACAGGCTCATCCGCAACGGCGACAGTTGCACCAACCATCGCCGCCAGCGCCAGAGCACTCCGCTTTGTCCATTTTCGATGCCTTAAGCAGCGCATATTTTTCTTCACCCGGTTTCCTCAAAAAGTCACCAACCGCCTGCGGGCACGCCATTGAGCGCGCCGCAGACAATCATCACAACCCCCTTAGAATGAAACGACAGCAGCCAGACCCAGAGCGGTGGACTTCTCCCCCCCTACGTCAAAGCGCGCAACGCCAAAGTTGACCTCGACCCGCTCGGACAGGGCGCGATCCACACCCAATGCAATCATGCTGTCCGTGTCGTTTTCGGTATCAACAAGGGTCGCCGTGGCCGAGAACGTCCAATCATTCACCCCGTACGCCGCGCCCAGCGTGGCATAGGTGGCGTTTTCATCGCCCCCGCCCGCACCGTTGAAATGCGCCACTTCACCGATCATATCAAAGCCGTTTCCGAGATCATGGGTCAGACCGGCAACAATCCCCGTCTCGTCAGAGACATCCCCTTCACCCGCCGACAGATGCCGCGCGCCAATCCATGCGGTCGTGTCGCCAAATTCCTGCGTGTACTGGAGCGCGACGTTGTTCAGCTTGCCGGTATTGCCAACACCACCCGCCGCCACCGAATTGCGCCCGCGTTTATTGCCGATGCTGTTGCTCAGAAACGTATCGTCCGCGTAAAACACCGCAAAGGAAAGAACACCGCCCGCGCCCCCCACAGGTGTATCAACCGTCACACCGATCATTTCGCTCAGCTCGTAATCTTCGGCCAGCGATGTGCCGTAAAATCCGGGTGCCTCGTCCCATGCCACGGCAAACACCGGGCTGATCTTACCTGCCGAGATCACGGTTTCGCCGAAGCCAAAGCGCAGGCCCAATTCGCTGACATACAGCCCCAGATCATCAAACGCGCGATCATCATCGGCGTCTGTCACAGACTCAAGCGTCAGCCCCCCGAACGCGCTGATCCGCTCCGTCAAGGCCGCCTCGAACGCGGCCTCGAGCGTCAGGTATGTGTCCGTCACTTCTGCGTTCCGGTCATCGGCGTCTACCGTGGCGTCCACGCCAATCTCAAGGCTGCCTTCCCATGTGAATCCGGCCTCCTGTGCCTGTGCCGCCGTGCCGCCAGCCATCCAGAGGCCGCAAAGCCCCGCCGCAAGTATCGTTTTAGTCATCTGGTGTCGTCCTGATATTGTCTATTAATATGGCTGTCGGGCCGGTCGGTTTATTGAAAAACAGCGTTCGGATCATCAAGGCTCTCGGAGCCTTCAAATGCGATCTGGTCCAGACCAAGCACTGTCACAACACGCTCGATCGAGCGCGTCTGGTCGATAAGGCCGTTCACACCGCCCATAATCAACGCTTCGCCGCCCGCATTGCCGCGTTCCAGCATCTGGTCATAGGCAAACCCCGCTTCGGCGGCGGTTTTGATCCGTGCAAGCGCCATCATTGTGGTGCCCAGCTTGCCGCGCATCTCTGCATCAAGGTCCGCGTCAGCCGCCGCAACCATGTCGGACAGCGACGGCCCGGAAACCAGCGTTCCATCGACGCGAACGTATTCGCCCAGATAGACGTTCTGAATGCCCATGCCGTCGTAATAGTGACTGTTGTGCGTGTTGTCGGAAAAGCAGTCGTGCTCTTCTTCGGGATCGTTCAGCATCAGGCCCAGACGCATCCGCTCTCCGGCCTGTTCGCCGTATGACAACGATCCCATGCCCGTGAGGATCGCGGCCAAACCTGTGTCGGTGTCCGTGGTCAATTCCGCACGCGCGGCCCCGTCCGCGGTCCACTGCGCCGCCATCCACTCCAGATCCGACACCAGCAGATCGGTCGCCGCCACAAGGTACTCCCCGCGCCGGTCACAGTTGGCATTGGTACAGTCATCGCCCACACCGTAATCGGTCCACGCGCGGTCCCCCGCCCCGTCCCCGTGACCGTTCAGATCCTGACCCCACAGCAGGAATTCAATCGCGTGATACCCCGTTGCCACATTCGCTTCGACACCATCCGCCTCGTGCAAGGTCTCCGACAGCAACTCCGGCGTGATGTCGGTCGCGTCAATCTCTGTTCCGGACAACGAGAACACAGGGTTAGCCACCACGTTCAACGCAGCAAACGCGTTCTCGTCAGACGCCCCGCCATATGATCCGTCCACATAGTCGATCAAACCCTCGTCCAGGGGCCAGGCGTTCACTTTGCCCTCCCAATCATCCACGATGGCATTGCCGAAACGGTACACTTCGCTTTGCTGGTACGGCACACGCGCCGCCAACCACGCCGCGCGGGCGGCGTTCAGGTTTTCGGCGGACGGTGATTTGACCAACGCATTCACCGCCCCTTGCAGACGCTGCGCAGTGATCAGGCTGTCTTCGTATTTTGCCGCCGCAATATCGGCATAGGTCGCAAGAACATCGGTCTTCTCAACGGCAAAAGCGGGGGACGCCAACGCCAGCAAGGCAACGGTCGTCAATAGGTGGGGTCGTTTCATAGGTGGTAGTCCCTTTAGTGAAGTGTTGTCGGGTGAATATTCATCGGCACAAGGTCAACAGGGGCCGCAAGGCGCATCCGTTTTAACGCCAGCCCGAAATCGGCGGCACACGATACAATCATCGGTGCCACATCAACGCGCACCAGCAAGCTGGCAAACAGCATGGCATCCTCGCGCTCGCCCCCCGCCGCTGCGGCGATAAAGTTGGCAAAACAGGATTCATCCGCGCCAAGGCATTTACACTGAACCGAATGATGCATCAGCGGCCTGCGGCCATGGCTGGCACACAGGCTGCACAGCTGCTCGAACGTGCGCACCGCCCGGTTCCCCTGATCCACGCCAAGCGCCGTGGCAAAGTCGCTTTTTACCTGCGCGCGCGATACCGGCCCGTCCGCCCAAAGCCGCAGATAGATAACGGACGCCGCTTCAATCGCGTCCAGCTCGGCAATATAACCGACAGGCGCGCCGCCGCGTTTGGTCTGTGCATCGTTCATCGAGTCACCCGCAGGGGGTTGGTGGCGCGCTCCGGCACGTCGTTTGATGTCATGTTCGTCGCAGGTTGCCGCATCTGGAAGTCCTCACATTTAAAACGTGTCGGGCTTCCCCTGCCTTCGGAATCGGGGTGGCTTGACGTTTCGCATACCTGAGTGAATTAGTGCGACATGTCAATCCGACAAATTTACTCGGATATAATGCGGCGCACCCAACGTCACCCCACCGCCGCCATTGCGTCGTAACAGCTTGAACTATCTCCCCCTGAGGGCGTATCTAATCCCATGAAACCTAAAATTCTAACGACACTCGCCACCTATGACCGCCACCAATTCACCAGCGACGTGATCGCAGGGATCACTGTGGCGATGGTTGCATTACCTCTCAGCCTCGCCATTGCCATCGCGTCGGGCGCGGGGCCGGAAAAGGGGCTTGTGACAGCAATCGTCGCGGGGCTTTTGATCTCGCTTTTTGGCGGCAGCCGGGTACAGATCGGCGGGCCGACAGGCGCGTTTATCGTCGTCGTTTACGGTGTCATCGCCACACATGGCTATGACGGGCTGGTCCTTGCAACGCTTATGGCCGGTATCATCATGATGGTTGCCGGATATCTGCGGGCGGGCAACCTTGTCGCCTATGTCCCCGAAGCGGTGATCAACGGTTTCACCATCGGCATTGGCATCATCATCGCAACAAGCCAGATCAACGACCTGTTCGGCCTCTCGATCAAAGACGTTCCCGCAGAATTTATCGAAAAGATGCACACGCTGTGGAACGCGCGCGATAGCCTAAGCCCGTTTGCGCTGGGGATCGGGGCGGTCACAATGGTATTGATCGTTGGTTTGCGCCGCCTTGCGCCCAAATTTCCGGGGCTGGTGGTCGCTGTCGGTCTGACCTCCGCCATTGTCGCCTTTGCCGCCCTGCCCGTCGATACCATCTTTTCGCGGTTTGGCGATCTGCCACGCACACTGCCGGTGCCCTCCCTTCCCGTTATCACCGTCGAGCGGATCATCGAACTACTCCCCTCCGCCTTCATCATCGCCTTCCTCGCCAGCGTTGAATCGCTTCTGTCTGCGATGGTTGCCGACCGGATGATCGGTGGTCAACACAGACCAAACGCCGAGGTTCTCGCACAGGGGTTCGCAAATGTCGGGTCCGCCCTGTTTGGCGGCCTGCCCGCAACAGGGGCGATTGCGCGCACCGCCACGAACGTGCGCGCGGGCGGCAAAACCCCCGTTGCAGGCGTCGTTCACGCGCTGACGATCTTGCTGGTGATGCTCTTGGCCGCGCCGCTCGCGGGGTATCTTGCCATGCCCGCGCTCGCCGGACTGCTCATCCTGACCGCATGGAACATGAGCGAGCCGCACAAATGGCGCGGCTATATGCAAGCCCCCACATCCGATCGGGTTCTGTTGGGCGTCACTCTGGTTTTGACGGTGTTTGCGGACCTGACCGTCGCGATCGGTGTCGGTGTCGCGCTTGGCCTTGCCTTGCGGTTACGCCGCAACAACGCAACCATGGAGAAAGACTGGACACCGCCCGATCGCTAGGCGACGGCGGTGAATTTGTCCTTCAGATACGACAGGTACGGCTGCGGATCATTCGCTTCGGCCCCCAGCGCACCCAACATCTGCGCACGGCTGCGCGCACGCCCGTGCTGCCAGACGCTATCCGACAACGCCGCGCGCAACGGTGCGGTGTCCGCCCGCTCAAGCGCTGCGCGGATGTCGGGTTTGGTGGCATCGAAATGCGCCATCAGCTGTGCCGCCGTTGCATTGCCGATGGTGTAGGTCGGGAACGACCCGATATAGCCCGACGACCAATGCACATCCTGAAGACACCCCTGCGCATCATCGGTGATCTCCACACCCAGATCATCGCGCATCGCCTCGCGCCAGACCTGCGCAACATCGGCCACCGCCAACGATCCGTCCATCAACGCCATCTCGATCCGCACACGCAGCATGATGTGCAGATCATACGTCAACTCGTCCGCCTCCACGCGGATCGGTCCCGGCTCGACCCGGTTGATGGCGGCGACAAATTCCGCCTCGCTCACATCGGCAAGCTGCTGCGGGAAGGTATCGCGCAGGCGTGCAAAATGCGCCGCCCAAAACGCGGGGCTGCGCCCGACGTGGTTTTCCAACAGACGCGACTGGCTTTCGTGCATCCCGAAACTGGTGCCGCCAACCGCATAAAGCCCAATCATATCCGTCGCAAAAGCGCCGCGCGTATGGGCCGGATCAACACCTTGCTCATACAGCGCATGACCGACCTCGTGAATGCTGCCGAAAATCGACATCGGCAGGTAATTGCGTGGCCAACGCGAGGTGATGCGCACATCGTTGCGGGTAAAGCTCACCTCGAACGGATGCACAGCGGTATCAAGCCGCCCACGATCAAAATCATACCCCAACGCGCGCGCCGTATCGGCGGCAAAGCGGTGCTGCAATTCCGGCGGATAGTCGCGGTACAGAAAATCGGTGCGCGGAGCGGGTCGTCCGCGCGCAGCGTCGAGCACCGGCAGGATACCCGCGCGCAGCGTATCGAAAAACGCCCCAAGGCTGGCGGCGGTTTCACCCGGCTCGTAAATCTGCACCATCGGGTCATAGGGATGACCCTCGTATCCCAAAGCCTGCGCACTTTCGCGCGCCAATGAAACAACCTTTTCCAGATGCGGCTGGAACAGCGCAAAATCGGATGTTTCGCGTGCATGCGCCCACGCCGCCCCCGCAACGGTGGCATGTTCGGCCTGTGCGCGCAGCAATTCGGCGGGCAGGCGTGTATGATGGTTGATCGCCTCTTGCACCGCCACGGCGGCCGGATCGTCCCCCGCCGCGTCAACAGCATCCTGCATCCCGCGATCAAGGATCATCTCGCGCGCGATTCCCATCAACGTCGCCACCTGGTGCCCGCGCGTTTGCGCCCCGCCAGACGGCATTTGCGTGCGCGCATCCCAATTCAGCGTATTCACCGCGCACAGCACATCGTTCAACCGGCCGACACGCGCGTTCAGATCATCGCTCATGCCGCCACCTCCGACTTGGCATCAACCCCGCCATCGTTGAGGTGACAGGCAACCGTGCGCGCCGTCCCCGCATCCGTCAGGCGCGGCACCTCCACCCGACAGCGCGGTCCGGCAAGCGGGCAACGCGGATGAAACGCACAGCCCGACGGCGGGTTGATCGGCGACGGGATTTCACCCTTGATCGCCTCGAACCGCCGCTTGCCCGTCCCGACAGTCGGGACCGAGGCAAAAAGAGCCGTCGTATAAGGGTGCTTGGGATCGGCGTATAATTCATCCGCCGGAGCAAGCTCGACCAACCGGCCCAGATACATGATCGCCACGCGGTCACACACATGACGCACCACCGACAAATCATGGCTGACAAACAGCGCCGTCAGACCCAGATCGCGGCGCAGATCCATGAACAGGTTCAACACCTGCGCCTGAATCGACACATCCAACGAGGCAACAGCCTCATCCAGCACCAGAACCTCCGGCTCCATCGCCAGCGCACGGGCAATCGCGACACGCTGGCGCTGACCGCCCGAAAACTGATGCGGGAAACGATCCGCATACGCCCCCTCAAGGCCCACTTTCTCCAACAATTCGCGCATCCGCGCCTGCACATCACGGGCCGGAATAATCTTGTGATAGCGCGGGCCTTCGGCCAATGTCTCGCCCACCTTCATGCGCGGGTTAAGCGAGGCAAACGGATCCTGATGGATCATCTGCACCTGCGTCGTCAGCTTGTCGATATTGCCGCCATGGGTGCGCGCAACCGGCTTGTCGTGCAGGGTCACACTGCCATCGCTGGGCGCATAAATGCCCGCTACAACACGGCCCAACGTGGATTTGCCACAGCCGGATTCGCCCACAATACCCAACACCTCGCCCTGCGACACCTCAAGCGACACGTCCGTCAGCGCATGAACCGTCACCGGCTTGCCCCCACCGGTTACCTTGCCGACCAGCCGCTCGGCCAGCCCCGGCATCCGGGTAAAGCGTTTGGAGACGTGTTCGATTTTCAAAATGGGATCGGTCATGTTCGCTCCAACGGGTGGTGGCACAGGACGGTTTGCCCATCGACGGTATCGGCGGGCGGTACGGTTTTGCAAATGTCGCTCGCGCGCGGGCAACGGGGGCGAAACGGACACCCCTGCGGCAGGCGTGACAGCTGCGGTGTCGATCCGGGAATTTGCGGCAGATGCTTGCCCGGCTCGTGTAGCGCGGGAATCGAATCCAGCAGCCCCTTGGTGTAGGGATGGCGCGGATGGTCGATCACCTGTTGCGCCGTGCCGCGCTCCACGATCTTGCCCGCGTACATCACGCAAATATCATCCGCGAGGCTTGAGACCACGGCAAGGTCATGCGTGATCCACACAATCGCCGCGCCCGTGGTATCCGCCAGATCGCGCACCTCCGCCAGAATCTGCCCCTGAATCGAAACATCAAGCGCCGTTGTCGCCTCGTCCGCGATAATCACCGACGGGCTGTGCAAAAGCGCCATCGCGATGGCAACCCGTTGCCGCATCCCGCCCGACAACTGGTGCGGATAGGCCTGCAACCGCTCTTCGGGCGACGGAATCCCCACCGCCTCAAGGGCTGCACGCGATTCCTCCAACGCTGCGGTTTTGGACATCTTGCGATGCACCCGCACCGCCATCGCCATCTGGTCGCCCACGCGCAACACGGGGTTCAGCGTCATCATCGGGTCTTGAAACACCATGGCAACCTTGTTGCCGCGCATCTTGCGCATGTCTTCGTCCGACAGCGCGCGCAAATCGTTTCCATCCACCAGAACCTTGCCCGCCGAAATCTCTCCCGGCGCGTCGATCAGCCCCATGACAGAGAACCCCGTCACGCTTTTGCCCGACCCGCTTTCTCCGACAAGGCCAAGGATACGGCCCTTTTGCACGGAAAAGCTCACGTCATTTACCGCCGTTACCGGATCGCCACGGGTGGCAAAACGGGTGGTCAGGCCCTGAACATCAAGTGCGGCAGTCATCGGCTGTTCCTCGGGTCAATTACGGTGCGGATCTGGTCGCCCACAAGGTTGATCGCAACAACCGTGATCATCAGGAAAACCCCCGGATAGATCGACAACCAATAGCGCCCCGCATGAATGTATTTGAATCCGTTCGAGATCAACGATCCCAACGACGGTTCGGTCAGCGGCAGCCCCACCCCCAGAAACGACAGCGTCGCTTCCAGCGAAATCGCGCTGGCCACCTGTACCGTTGCAACCACAATCAACGGCGGCAGCACGTTGGGCAACAAATGCTTGAACATGATCCGCCATGTCGGCAGCGGGGTCGAGCGCGCCGCCTCGATGTAATCCTTGCGCCGCTCGACCGAGGCCGCGCCATGGGTGGTGCGCGCGAAATAGGCGTATTGCGCCACAACCAGCGCGAAAATGATCTGCGGAATCCCCTGCCCCAGCATCGCCACCATCACCAGCGCCAACAGGATCGCAGGCATCGACAGTTGCAAATCAACGATCCGCATCAACAGCGCCTCGATCCGGCCCCCGAAGTACGCCGCCGTCAACCCGACAGTGATCCCCACCACCAGCGCCAATGCCCCGGCGGATAACCCGATCACAAAGCTGGTGCGCAGCCCGTACAGGATCGCCGACAGCATATCGCGCCCCGCGTTGTCGGTACCAAGCAGATGGACATAGCCCCCCGACCCCTCGGTACCGGGCGGCAAAAACGCATCCATCCAATCCAGTTTCGCCAGATCATAGGGATCTTGCGGCACCAGAAAAGGCGCGCCAAACGATCCCACCAACAAGGCAACAATCACGATCAGCGCGGCAATCGCCACCCAGGACTGGCGGTAATCCGACCAGAAGTTGCGCAGGCGCATCGCGCGCGTTTCGGCTGGCGGTGCAGAGGGGACCGCGATCACGCCGCTCTCAGGCGTCAGGGTATCGGGCATCACGAGCCTCCTTTCAGACGGACACGCGGGTCCAGCCTTGCATAGATCAGATCAACGATCAGGTTGATCAGCACAAACAGGATCACCACCATCACGAGGTAGGACACCATCACAGGCCGATCCAGTTGCAAAATGCTATCAATAATCAGCTTGCCCACACCGGGCCAGTTGAACACCGTCTCCGTCACCACCGCAAACGCGAGGGTCGAGCCAAGCTCGAGCCCGAACACCGTGATCACAGGGATCGAAATGTTGCGCAGGATGTGGCTGAATACAATCTGGCGGTCCGGCAATCCTTGGGCGCGCGCAAAGCGCACATATTCCGCGCCCATCGCCTCGACCATGCCTGCGCGGGTCAGGCGGATCAGCAGACCCATCTTGAACAGCGACAGGTTGATCGCGGGCATAATCACATGGCTCCAGCCGTTCGATGTGGCCAGCGACGTCTTGAACCACAAGAACTCTGCCACCTCGCCGCGACCGCCCGATGGCAACCACCCCAATTCAACCGCAAACGCCATGATCAACAGCATCCCGATCCAGAACGTAGGCACCGAAAATCCCAAAACCGACAGCGCCATAATCAGCTTGGCACCAATGCTGTTCGGACGATACCCGGCATAAAGCCCTGCCGGAATCCCCACCACCGCCGCAATCGTCACCGACACCAACACCAGCTCAAGCGTGGCAGGCAGGCGCGAGAACACCAGCGACGTAACCGAGATGTTATACACCATCGACTGGCCCAGATCGCCCTGAAACACATTGCCGACAAAGGTGAAATATTGCCGCCACAGCGGTTGATCCAGCCCGTACTGGCGGATCAGGTTTTCGCGGATCTCGGCCGTGGCACCGGGATCAATCATCACATCAATCGGATTGCCAATGGCATAGACCCCGACGAAAACGATGACCGACATGGCAAAGACCACAACAACCGCCTGCGATAATCGCCCGACAAGATAACCAAACATTTCAACCTCGCGTTTCGCCCCTGTTTCGCAAAGGGCATGACTGGATCAGCTTGTCGTAGAAAAAGGAGCGGCGCGCAATTATCTAACTGCGCGCCGCACGACCGCTTGAACCGGTTTATTCCGGCGTGATCGCATAGGCGCGGGTTTCCTGATCGACGCGCGGCGTCATATCAAGAGTATCCGCCTTGGCCGCCCAAACGGTCTGCAAAATCACTGTGGGGATCAATGCGCGGTCTTCCATCGCGATAAAAGACGCCTCTTCGTACAGCTTCTTGCGCGCTTCGGAGTCCAATGTCTGGCTGCCCTCAAAGAAAACCTTGTCGAATTCAGGGTTGGAATACCCCGAGCGGTTAAAGTTGCCAAAGCCCTTTTCCGCGTCCTTGGTATGCGCCAAAGCGCCGTAGGTATAGGCGGCTTCGCCCGTCAACGTGCCCCATGCGGACATCGTCATGGTGTATTCCTCACGCGCAGCGGCGGGGAAATAGACAGTACCGTTCAAGGCCTGCGCGTTCACCTTCAGACCCAGACGCGACCACATCTGCGCCAGCGCCTCGCACACCACGGCGTCGCCGGGCACACGGTTGTTGGTGCAGGTGAAATCAATCTCGAACCCGTCGGGATACCCCGCCTCGGTCAACAGTGCCTTGGCCTGCTCGATGTCATACTCCCGCACAGGCAGTTCGTTGGAATAGCCAAAGAACCCTTCGGGCATCAGTTGGTTCGCCGGTTTGCCCAGCCCCTCAAGGACCACTTTCACCAGAATTTCGCGGTTGATCGCCAGATCAAGCGCCTTGCGCACCCGCAGATCCTGCAATGGATTGCCCTCGACCTCGACGCCGTTCACCTTGATCGGCTGCGGCTCTTCGTCCTTTACCGATGGCGCGATGTTCAGGATATAAATCGAATCCGACACAAATGTTTCAAGGCTGTTGTCGTTCTGCATCGACAGATAATCGGTCGCGGGAACATAGTTGATCAGATCGACCTGACCGGATTTCAACGCGGCCACACGCGCGGCGTCATCCGCAATCTCGCGGCGGGTGACATTCTCCCACGCAGGCGCGCCGCCCCAATACTCGTCATTCCGCTTCAGAACCAAATCACCTTTGGGCTGCCAGCTTACAAAGGTATACGGGCCCGTGCCGATGGCCTTTTCGCCCGAATTGAATTCCTCGTTGCGCGCTTCCATACCGGTTTCGGAGGGGACAACGAACAGGCGGGTAAAATCGTTTGGCAGCGAAGGCGCCATGCCTTTTGTCGTCACGCGCAGCGTCAGCGGGTCAACCACCTCAACGCTCTCGACGTATTTTGTATACAGCGTCATCGGCATCGGGCCGGTCACTTCCGGGATACGCTCGATCGAGAATTTCACATCTTCGGCGTCAAAATCGCTGCCGTCATGAAATTTCACGCCTTCGCGCATTTTGAATTCCCACGTCGTATCGTCAATCGCTTCCCAGCTGACGGCAAGACCCGGCATCATCTGAAGCTTGTCATCCACATCAATAAGCGTGTCGAAAACATGGCGCAGCGCCTCGGCCTGACTGCCCAGAGTGGACCAATGCGGATCAATGGAGTCGGGTCCGGCCCGCAGACCAAGCATCAAATCCTGCGCCATGACCGCCGGTGCGGCCACAAGAAGCGCAAGCGAGGCAACGCCAGACCTTAGTGTAGTTTTCAACATTTCGCTCTCCATCCGTTATGGTGTTCTGTAACACTACGCATCAGGTAAATTTGAGGTCAAGAAAATATAACACATTTGCGGAATTAAATTTGCATAACGCCCATGTTTCGCGCAACAATGATGCACGAAGCCCGCCACACCCACTCTTGCACCAGCAACCGTTACAGTTAGTTGATACACCATGATGCGCACTGAAACAGATGGAATCGACTCGGCACTGGCGCGCATCGCGGCGGCAATTGAACCGCAATCGTCGGTGCCTGTGTCGGTGCAACTGCGCGGTGCGCTGGAATACGGCATCGCCACCGGTGACATTCCCGCGAACGCGCGCCTGCCCTCCGTGCGCCGCCTCGCCGCCCGTCTCAAGCTGTCTCCCGTCACCGTCAGCAGCGTTTACGCCGCGCTTCAGGCGCGTGGCCATATCGAGGGGCGCATCGGCTCGGGCACGTTTGTCGCCGACCACGCGCCGCTCCCCCCCAGCCAGACACAGCGCCTCGCCGATTTCGAGCGCCAGATCGCCGCCCTTGTGCAGGCGGGCCGCGAATTGGGCCTGTCACGTCAGGACATCGCCTTTCGCATTTCCATGGCACAGCCCGTCGCCGTCCTCCCGCTGCGCATCCTCGTGTTGGGCACATTTCTGGACGCAACCAAAGCCTACGCAAACGATCTGGAACCCTACCTCAGCGACATCGACACCATAAGCGCCGCAAGCGTCGCAGACCTCGGGCGCGGCGCGGAACCTGCGGCGGATCTGGTCATCTGCCCGCACACCCTGACCGCCGACGCACAGCGCCTGTTTTCCAACCTGCCGGTGTTGGGCCTGACCCTGATCCCGAACGAGCAAACCCGCATCGCCCTCGCCGGTATCCCCCCCGAGGCAAACGTCGGGGTCGTCTCTTATTTCGATGATTTCCTGCCCACCCTCAAAAGCGGGATAGACCGTTTTGCCCCGCATTTGGGTCGCATTACGGCGGTGCCGCGCGATTTTGACGGGCTGCCCGATCTCCTCGCCCGCGTCGATGTGCTGATCTACTCCACAGGGGCCGAATATCTGCTCAAATCCCTGCGCGCGGATCAAACCGCAATAGAATACCGCCACACCCCGGACAGCCACGCCGTCCGCTCCAAAGTTCTGCCCGCAATCGAAGCTGTGCGGGCCAAAAACCAAACAAAGGAAACGCAAAATGAGAATAAGTGACAGCAACTGGTTCGAAGTCGAAGAATACCTTAAAAACGACGACCGCTGTGTTTTGCCCCTGGGCAGCACCGAACAGCACGCACACCTCAGCCTCTCGGTCGATTCGATCCTGTCGGGCAAGATGGCCGCCGACGCCGCCGAGCCGTTGGGCGTTCCGGTGTTTCCCGCCGTTCCCTACGGCCTGACCCCTTATTTCATGGGCTTCCCCGGCACGGTCTCCTTGCGCCTGCAAACCTACGCCGCCCTTGTGCGCGACATTCTCGACAGTCTCTATGATACCGGTTTCCGCCGGATTCTCATCGTCAACGGCCACGGCGGCAACAGCCCCGTACAGCCGGTGTGCGCCGAATGGATGCAAGACCGGATGGGCGCGCGCTGCCGCTTCCACGACTGGTGGCGCGCCCCGAAAACATGGGCCGCCGTGCAAGACGTCGATCCCATCGCCTCGCACGCGTCATGGATGGAAAATTTCCCGTGGACCCGCCTTGACGGTCGCCCCGTCCCGCCCGAACAAAAACCCTACGTCGATTTCGACCGCCTGCGCGACCGCAACGCCGCCGGTGTGCGCGACCTGATCGGCGATGGCAACTACGGCGGCCACTACCAAAAACCCGACGCCGACATGCACCGCATCTGGGGCATCGCCGTCGAAGAAACCCGCGCGCAGCTGGCAGGCGACTGGACATGAGCGATGATGCAATCCTGATCTGGGGTGCGGGCGCAATCGGCGGCATCCTTGGCGCATATTTCGCCCGCGCGGGGCATCCCGTGCACATGGTCGACATTGTCGAGGACCACGTCGCCGCCATGCAAACCACCGGCCTGCACATCGAAGGGCCGGTCGAAGAGTTCACCCAAATCCTGCCCGCCGACACCCCCGCCACCCTCACCGGCAAATTCCGCCGCGTGATCCTCGCTGTCAAGGCGCACCACACCGACGCGGCGCTCGACATGCTGCTGCCGCATCTGGCCGACGACGGCTATGTCGTCTCCGCACAGAACGGCCTGAACGAACGCACCATTGCCGCGCGGATCGGCGCGGACCGCACGTTGGGCTGTTTCGTCAATTTCGGTGCCGACTGGCTTGAACCGGGGCGCATCCTGTATGGCAACCGCGCCGCCGTGGCCTTGGGTGAACTTGACGGCTCCGACACCCCCCGTTTGCGCGAAATGCATGCCCTATTCAGCATCGTAGAGCCTGATGCAGTCAAAACCGATAACATCTGGGGCTATCTCTGGGGCAAATGCGGTTATGGCGCGCTGCTGTTCGCCACCGCCCTTACCCCCGCCTCCATGTCCGACGCGATGGAGCCTGCCAAAACCCGCCCCGTCTTTGCCAAACTCGGGACCGAAGCGATGCAGCTGGCGCAAGCCGAAGGCATCCGCCCGCTGGGGTTCAACGGCTTTGATCCCGACGCCTTTCGCACCAACGACGCCGCAGGCATAAACACCGCCATCGACACGATGGTTGCCCACAACCGCAAAACCGCAAAAACCCATTCCGGCATCTACCGCGACCTCGCCGTGCGCAAACGCAAAACCGAAGTCGATGCGCAAATCGGAGTGCTGGTCGACATCGGGCGCAGCCACGGCGTCGCCACACCCGCGCTGGCGCTGTTGTGCGACCTGATCCACGACATCGAAGACGGCAAACGCGCACAATCCACCGACCTCCTTGATCTGATGGTGCCGGTATGCAGTTGAATCTTGACGGAAAAATCTTTGCTGTGACAGGTGCCGCCCAAGGCATCGGCGCGGCCATCGTGCGCGGCCTTACGGACGCCGGTGCCACCGTCGCGGCAATCGACATTGACGCGGGCGGCATGGCGCATCTCGCCCCCCTGCCCCGCGTCACCACCCACGCGGGCGATCTGGGCACCCAAACCACCGCCCATGCCCTGTGCACCGAGGTCATCGCACAGCACGGCACCATCGACGGCCTTGTCACCGCCGCTGGTGGCGTGCGCGGCCAGACCGGCCGCCCGCTTGAGGACATCACCCCCGACGACTGGCACACGATCTTTGCCGCCAACGTCGATGCCGCGATGTGGTGCGCACAGGCCTTTGCTCCGGCGATGAAAAAACGCGGACAGGGCCGCATCGTCACCATCTCTTCGGGCGCGGGTCTCAAGGCGAGCCTGACCGGCATCCAAGCCTACGCCGCCGCCAAACACGCGCTGATCGGCCTCACCAAACAACTCGCGCTTGAGCTGGGGCCCGCAGGCATCACCGTCAATTCCGTCGCCCCCGGTTTCATCCTCTCCAACCCCGCCACCGAAAGGCAATGGGACGCGTTCGGCACCGAGCGGCAGAAACAAATCATCGGCAACATCCACATGCGCCGCCTTGGCCGCGCACAGGACATTGCCGATGCCGTTACCTTCCTGTGTTCCGACAAGGCGAACTGGATCACCGGACAAACCCTGCAAGTCGATGGAGGACACGCATGAACGATCCACACACATGGGACGAAGCAATCTGGCGCGGCAAGGTCGAAGCCGTGCGCGCAGGCCGCAATCTGCTCCCTGCAAAATGGCCGAACGGCGCGCGCTGCGCCGTGGCCCTGTCCTTCGACAGCGACCATGAAACCAACGAATTGCGCGATGGCGGCAACTCCACCGCCCGGCTCAGCTGGGGCGAATACGGCACCCGCCGCGGTGTGCCCCGCATCCGCCGCGTGCTGGACCGTTTCGGCGCAAAGGCCAGCTTTTTCGTGCCTGCCGTTTCCGCCCTGCTGCACCCCGAAGAACAACGCAGCCTTGCAGATGACGGCCATGAAATCGGCCTGCACGGCTGGATTCACGAACTGAACACAGGGCTGGACGAAGCGACCGAACGCGACCTGATGCTGCGCGCCGCCGATACGCTGGAAAAGATCGCAGGCACCCGCCCCGTCGGCATGCGCACCCCGTCCTGGGATTACAGCCCCAACACCCTCAGCCTCGCGCGCGAAATGGGTCTGATCTATGACAGCTCGCTGTTCTCCGACGATGACCCCTACGAGATTTTGCAAAACGGCGAGCCGACAGGCATGGTCGAACTGCCCGTCGAATGGATTCGCGACGATGCGGTTTACTTCATGATGAACCGTTTCGGCGCGCAACGCCCCTATACCGCGCCCGCCGATGTGCTCGATATCTTCACCCGCGAATTCGAAGGGGCGTATGCCGAAAACGGGCTGTTCCTGCTCACCATGCACCCGCATGTCACCGGCTACCGCAGCCGGATTTTCATCCTCGAAGAACTGCTGGAGCGGATCACCGACAAAGGCGATTGCTGGATCGCGACCCACGCCGAAATCGCGCAATACTGCGCAGAGCAGGCAGGAATGACCCCGAAAGGCCCGAAATGAAACGTTTTTCCCTTGCCGTACATGGCGGCGCCGGCACAATCCTCAAGGCCAATCTGACACCCGAGCTTGAAACCGGATACCACGCCGGCCTACGCGCCGCCCTTGATGCGGGGCACGCCATCCTTGCCGCAGGTGGCAGCGCGCTTGATGCGGTCACCGCCGCTGTTTGTGCGCTTGAGGACGAGCCGCTGTTCAACGCGGGGCGCGGGGCGGTTTTCACCTCCGATGGCAAACAGGAAATGGACGCCGCCGTGATGGACGGTGCCACCCGCGCCGCTGGCGCTGTCGGTGGCATCTTTGGCCCGCGCAACCCGATCCGCGCCGCCCGCGCGGTGATGGAGCACACCGATCACGTCATGCTGATCGGCCCCAACGCGCTTAACGTGGCGCACGCGGCGGATTTGCCCTTTGCAGAGCCTGATTATTTCTTCACCCAAGCCCGCTGGGACGCGCTGCAATCCACCCTCAAAATGCGTTCCGAAGGCCGCGAAGACGATGACCCCGCGCGGCGTCACGGCACCGTGGGCGCGGTGGCCTGCGACACGCACGGCACCGTTGCCGCAGCCACCTCTACCGGCGGCATGACCGCCAAATTGCCGGGGCGTGTGGGTGATACCCCGCTCATCGGCAGCGGCACATTTGCCGATAACGCCACCTGCGCCGTTTCCGGCACCGGCCACGGCGAGGTGTTCATCCGCTACACCGCCGCGTCCGAAATCGCCGCGCGGATGCGCCATGCGGGCCAATCGCTTGAGGACGCCGCCGCGCATGTGGTGATGCACGATCTGGCCGAAAACGACGGTTCCGGCGGGGTGATCGCGGTGGACGCCAAGGGCAACATCACAATGCCGTTCAACTGCGACGGCATGTACCGCGGCAGGGTCACCCAGGACGGCGCGTTCGAAACCTTCATCTACCGCTAAAGGAAACCGCGATGACGCAAAACCGCACCCCCCTGCGCGCGCACGGCGTAAGCATCGGCGAATACCCCGCCGGAGCGCTGAACGCGATCACCGATGTGGCGGGGGTGCGGGTGGGGCATTGCACCCTGATCGAAGGGGACAAAACCCGCACCGGCGCCACCGCCATCATTCCGCACGATGGCAACATTTTCGCCCGTAAAACCCCCGCCGGTCTGGCGGTGCTGAACGGTTTTGGCAAATTTGCCGGTGCCACCCAAATTCAGGAACTCGGCCAGATCGAAACCCCGATCCTGCTGACCAACACGCTTGCCACCGGCCGCGCAATCGACGCGCTCATCGCCTATACACTGGCGCAGCCAGGCAACGAAAAAACCGTTTCGATCAACGCCGTTGTGGGGGAAACCAACGACAGCCGCCTTAACGACATCCGCGCCCCCCGCCCCACCGTCGCCGAAATGACCTGCGCGCTTGACGGTGCGCGCACTGGCCCCGTCGCTCAGGGCGCTGTGGGTGCCGGGACCGGCACCGTTGCCTTCGGGTTCAAAGGGGGCATCGGCACCGCCTCGCGCAGTGTGGGCGATCACACCCTTGGCGTGCTGGTACAATCCAACTTTGGCGGCACCCTGCGGATCGACGGGCGCACCCTGAACACCCCCGCGACCGCCGATCTCGACGGCTCCATCGTGATCATCGCCGCCACGGACGCCCCTGTCTCGCCGCGCAATCTTGAGCGTCTTGCGATGCGGTGTTTTGGCGGGCTTGCCCGCACCGGCGCGGCCCTTAGCAACGGATCGGGCGATTATGCGCTGGCGTTTACCACCAGCCAAAACGCCACGGAAATGTCACACGACGCCATGTCGCCCCTGTTCAACGCCGCGATCGAGGCAACCGAAGAGGCGATCATAAACTCCCTGCTGATGGCCGTGGATATGCACGGCTATGATGCCTCAACCGACCGCCCCAATCACATCGCCGCCCTCACCCTTCCCCCGAATCAACCACCGCCTGCTTAAGCGCCAGATCATCATGCAGCGGCACCGTCTGGCGTTCGATCATCCGGTGAACCACCGGCCCCCCTGCCCCGCGGTGTAACGCCTTCAACCGGTCCGACAGGGCCCCGTCCGATTGCGTGCGCCGCTCGTTGTGGCGCACATATTCGCCCCACGTCGGCACATGATAACTTTCGCTCCAATGCGCCGGATTTTGCAAATCACGCAACAGCGCCCATTGCTGCGCCCCGTCCCGAATACGCATCCGGCGGCGCTGGCTCATCGCGGTCAGAAACTCCTGCACATCCTCCTGCGCAATCTCGTAATCAACCATAACCATCACCGGCCCGCTGCGATAATTCAGAACAAGCTGCAACGCCGGCTCCTTGAACCGGTTAAGCGGATCAAGGTTCAGCCCGTGAAACTCGGGCAGCGGCAAAACCCGCCCGATCAACGCCCCCCCCAAAAGCACCCCCGCCGCCACCAAAAGCGTCGGACCCGAGGTGACCTGCTCTGCCATCGCGCCCCAGATCCAGCTGCCCGCAGCCATCCCGCCAAAGGTGCCGGTTTGGTACAGCGCCAGCGCGCGCCCGACCACCCAACGCGGCGTCGACAACTGCACCGTGACGTTGAACATCGACAGCGCCAGAACCCAACACGCCCCCGCCAGCGCCAGCGCCGCACCGCTCAGCACCGGATAGACACTGACCCCCAGCACCGCACAGCTTAACCCGAATCCGCAAAACGCACCGCGCGCGATGATTTCGTTCTTGAACCGTTCGCGCAAACCCGCGTTGGCAAAGGCACCGCCAACCGCCCCCAGTCCAAAACACCCCAGCATCAGCCCGTAAACAAACGCCGTCCCTTCCAGCGTCTCGCGCACCACCACCGGCAACAGCGCCAATAGCGCAACGCCTGCAAGGCCAAACCAGAACCCCCGCAGGATCACCCGCAACAGATTGGGCGACATCGCGACATAGCGCAGACCGGCGGAAAACGCGCTGCCCATCGGTTCGCGCGGCAAATGTGTATCGCGCGGCGGCGATTCCCATCGCAGCAACGCCAGAATGATCGCCACATAGCTCAGCGCATTGACCGCAAACGCCGCCGCCGCCCCCGCAACCGCCACAATCGCGCCGCCAATCGCAGGCCCGACACTGCGCATCAGGTTAAACCCCATGCTGTTCAGCGACACCGCCGTCGGCAACTCCTCGCGCGAGACAATATCGCCCATCGTTGCCTGCCACGACGGGTTGTGCAGCGCCGTGCCGCACCCGATCATAAAGGTAAACGCCAGCAGTGACCAAGGCGTCAACAACCCCTTGAACGCCAACACCGTCAAAACAATCGACACCGCAAACATGAAGGTCTGCGCAATCAGCATCACGCGGCGGCGGTCAAAGTTGTCAGCGAACACCCCCGCCAACAGCGAAAACACCATGATCGGCAGCGCAACAGACCCCTGCACCAGCGCTACCATGCTTTGTGAATCCGACAACGCCGTCATCAGCCACGCGGCCCCCACAGCCTGCACCAGCCCGCCAAAATTCGACGCCAGCGCGGCGATCCACAAGGATCGGAACGTCCGGTTCTGAAACAGCAACAAAGGGGATTGTCGGTCTGTCACGAATGGCCTCGCTATGCGCCGGAATGCGCTCCCGCAGAGTTGCCCGTTGTTGCGCAAAACTCAAGAGCGCACAGTGGCCCGATTACTTTACCTCCAGCTTCTCCTGAATGTCGCGCATGATCATTTCCATCAAGTCCGTGCTCAGCCCCTTTCCCGTGAACCGGATCAGATAACCGTTGGAATCCGATTCGCGCCGCATCGTCACCCCGGTCGAGGTATGCAACGTATCCGCACCCGCCCAACCGGCCTTTGGCACGTTCACCCGTGGCCGCCCCCCGCGCGAGGGATCTTTGCCCGCATCACCGATCTCTTTCAGCACCGCCTCAAGCAGCGCCCATTCGCTTTGCGCATCAACGCCCTGCCCGGTCTCCAGCACCTCGCGCAACCGCCCCTCCGCCCCTGCACGTAACGCCTGCGCCAATCGCAAACCGTCTTTTTCGCGCATGTTTTCAGGGAATTGCAGTAAATCGCCCAGCTCCTCAAAGATCATCGCAAACGATCTGATCTTGCTGCGCTTGGCCTTTGACGCGGCAGCAAACATCTCGTTCACGGCCTCTTCGGTGTTGTGAAATGCGCCCTGCTGCGCTGCAATCGCCGCAATGCGCCCCCGTTCATAATGGCTCAGATCCTGCCGGATTTCGTTTTCCTCAACCATCGCCACAAATGCGCCGCCCATTTCATCGGGGTTGCGCAGCAACGCGCGGATTGTCAGGAAATTATCCATCTGTGTGCGGGCATACAGGTTTTGCTGCGCCAGCAGTCGGCGATACCCCGAAAGCAGCCCGTACCGCCGCCCGTTATGCGGCGCAGGCAGTTCATACACCTCGATCGGCAGCCGGATGCCGTGGCTTGAAATCGAATGTTCCAGCTCGGCCTGCGCCGCCTCGTCGATCACCGTCCGGTCGCGCTGCATCGACAAGGCTTCGATCTCGTGAATGGCAATCTCGCGGATCAAACGACCGTCCGCATCCGCCTTGCGCAGATCGGCCGCATCCGCCTGATCGCGCGCCCGGTCGGCGCGCGCACCGGCATCCCCCGCCTCATAGGCGGCGGCGGTTTCTGCCGCGATCTGCGCAATCGGCGGCGCCGTTCTCGTTGTGGTTTCGCGGCGAAACTCCTGCTCGAACTTGCTCAACTCTTCTGCCGAAGGTGCCTCCAGCTTTTTACGCTTCGCCATTCTCTGCCTCCCCGTTTTTCATCTGCAAATCGCGCCACCACGTCCCCAGCAACACTTCCTTGACCTCCGCCCACGTCCGGTCAAACGCCTCGCGCCCGCGGACATAGGTATCACGGTTGAACTCGCGGTAATCCGCTTCGTAAATGCCATTCACCTGCTCGCCCGCCTGCCCGACCATCGCCGTAACTTCCTGGCGGTAGGTTGTCATGAAATCCCCGAAATAGGCCTGAATGACATTCGCCAGATCCGTCTGCTGCGCAGAATCGAAACGGGTAATCAACGCCCTGACCGCGTCCCATTCGAACTTCATCTCGGACAGCCCGTCCTGCCGCCGGATTTTATTTTCGCCCTCTTCGATACTGGCAAAAGTCGAATAGAGCATGTCAAAGAACCGCCCCGTGGAATCGAACTCCAGAAAAGACGCGCCAAGCGGCACCAACAGAATATCAGCCGCAGCCAAGGCGTTAATTGTCAGATACCCCAGCGCGGGCGGCGTATCGATCAAGATGATGTCGTAGTCATCCAAAATCCCCTCGGACGATAACGCATTCGTAAGCGCATCCCACAACGGCCAGTTTCGCACCTGCATGCGCCAGACCGGCACCTGAAATTCCGCCCAATACAAGTTAAGCTGGGCACCGATCAGATCAATGTTGGGCCAGTGCGTCGACTGGATCAGGTTTCGCGGCGAAACCGTCAGACTTTCGGTCAGGGTTTCGTCAAAGGGTAATTCCGGCTGACCCCGCGCTTTTCTGACGGTGTTTTCACCCTGCATGTGGCGCGCAAAATCTTTGGCCAGAAGCGGGAAGGCGGTCGACCATTCGTCCTTGACCTCGCCCCCCATGATCGACGTCAATGATCCCTGACTGTCGAGATCAATCACCAACACGCGGTACCCGTCGAGAGCCGCCGACATGGCAAGATGCGCGCAAGTCGACGTTTTGCCGACACCCCCTTTGAAGTTGGCGACGGAAATTATTTTTGCGGGCAAACCTTCGGGGCGCCATGATTTGTATTGCCGGTTCGAAGCGCCCTCCGTCGCGAAATGTTCACGCAATCGCAACACTTCCTCGAGGGTGAACCACCGCGATCCTGCTTCGCCAGCACCCTGGGGCAGGTCGGGGTTCGCTTTTAAGACCCGCCGCAAATGCGCCGGCGCCACGTCGAGAAGATAGCGGCAGACCTCCCATGTGGAAAAGCTGCGCAAGCGTTTTTTCCCGTCGGGTGCATAGCCGCGCCGTGCCAGATCGTCCCTGCCGCGCGTCGCGAATGCCGCTGCTTTTGCGAATCGGGCGGTGTCGATAGGATCGGACAGGCGTGCCGCCGCTTTTTCCGGGTCGATGTTGAAATAGGGCGGGGTGGGTGCTTTGCTATTTGGAGACATGGTTCCTCGCAGATGTGCGCGAAATTCGGGCGCGTTCGCTGTTTTATCGCACATGCGGTGCTGTTAGGGAATGTCTTTGCCTGTTTCTGTAGATTTCTGGAATTTACGATCAAAATGGACATCACAAAGCTGTAGAGTCTTTAGGTATCTTTAAAGACTTTATCTCGTAAAAACGGTTATAAAACAATGAACTAGGTGACTTTAGGTCACCGAATACAGGACGGATGGTGCCTGTTTACAGGTTTTTGGGTGCCCGGTTGCGGGATGAAGGGGCCCGATTCGCGGGGGGAAGGGGGGCTTCTTGCGGGAAAGGCTTGAACAGGGTCTGTTTTGGAGGGCTGAACGGGAACGCGGGAATGCCTGGTCCTGCAAACGGGTCCCTTTACCCCGTCCTGCGGACACCGCTTGGGCGGGTTGAAAGGTGTCCGGGTTTGTCTTGCAACGGGGTTCCTGTTGGTCCAAAATAAGCGCCACAAGTCAGAGCGGGGGAAAATCCCGCCAGCCGGAGGCGGGCCGTGAACAGACATGAGGACATTCCCAAGACCAACCTGACCGGCTCGTTGCGCCGCGGGTCGGTGAAGAAACACGTTGCGGCGATTCATGTTTCCGGCAAGCTGACACTGCTTCAGCGCAAGCTTAGTAATGTTTTGTTGCTGAATGCGTATGACTCGCTGACGCGCCAACAGGTGCATATGATTGACGCGCGCACATTGTGCATGATGATCGGCTATAACTCGAACGACATGGACACGCTCAAAGCGTCGCTAAGGGGCCTTGCAGAAACTGTTGCCGAGTGGGACATGCTGGATGATCAAGGACAGCAGGAATGGGGCGTGTCGAGCCTTTTGAGCTATGCGCGGCTGAAAGGCGGGGTGTGTGAATACGCGTATTCACCCGCACTGGCGGCAAAGCTGGACGATCCCAAGGTGTTTGCGCTGATCAATCTGAACATCCAGCGCCGCTTTACCAGCGGTCACGCGCTGGCGCTTTATGAAAACTGTTATCGCTTTGTGCGCACAGGCAGCACGGGCTGGTGGCCGCTGGACCTTTTTCGCAGATTGATGGGCATCGAAGACAGTGCCTATTACGGGATTTACAAACATCTGAATGCCAAGATCATCAAACCGGCGGTCGCGGAGGTGAACAAGACCTCCAATATTTTGCTCACGCCGGAAATTCGCAAGCGGGGCAGGGCGGTTTCCGAAATACGGTTTCTGATCAAGGAAAACCCGCAGCTTGCGATCCTTGATCTGGATGACGGGGCGGGGGTGCGCAAATCGGATATTTACGAGCGCTTGCAGGCGCTGGGGGTGAGCGACCGTCTGGCGCGGCAATGGATCGCGCACCACGGCGAAACGACGCTGGCCGCAAAGCTGGCGTTTGTTTCTGGCAAGGCGGGTGTGCAGAATCCGGTGGGCTATCTGAGTGCAGCGCTGCGCGATAATTTCGGTGAAGCGGCGGGGACTCTGGATGCACAGCCGACAACGGCGCGCGCGCAGGCGCTGGCGCGGGTGCGTGATGTTGCCGCCGCGCGCACTCCGACCCAGCGCGATGCCGATCGCCGCCTTTTTGCGTCGACAATCGAAAGCGCATCGGCCCGTGCCGATTTTGAAAAACACGGATGGATGTCGGCGTTGAATTTCGCCGCGATACAGGGTTTCTGGCGGGAAATGACGCCGGAGGCATTTGACGGGGAGACGGGTGGGACACCTTAACGACTTGATTTACAATGATATTGCACATTGTCAGCTGACAATGCTGCGGTGTGTTTCGGTTTTGTGGATCTTAACAGAAACCCCATGTCGAGCCGTCCTTCGGCCTCTTGCTGGATCAGTCGCCTGAAGTATCCGCCCGGATTTTTGATGCGCTCAAGGCTTTGCAAGGTGCAGAGTACCGCAATGATTGCCCGCTTTGCGCCCATCGTCTGAATGGCCTGCGCGTAAACCGGTTGCTCGATCCCCATCATCGGGGCCATTGCGTAGGCAACGCGCGATAAATCTTGCCAGTTGCGGGCGGGATCGGGAAAGTAGCTTTGGTATTCTGTGCACTGCGATACGATGACATCAAAGGACGGGGTGTCTTTTTGGGTGGTGGTTTGCTCTTCAGTGAATATTTTAGATTCTGCCTGTATGTGCCGCTCATTCCGGGTGTCTGTGGCGCTTGATTTTGGTGTGTGGAGCAGGTTGGTGAGCAGTGTAATTGCGGCGCCGAGCGCGTTGGCGTCGGGTTTGCGGCGCAGCAATTTGTAGGTGTGGGCGGTGTGATCGTTTGGCCCGTGTTGGTCGAGCATCTGTTGGCGCAGGGCGGCCAGTTCGGCGCGCAGGGTTTGCAGATGTGCGCGGCGGCGTTGGGCGGCCTCGGCGTGGGCGGCGATGCGCGGGGCCATGCGGGCCAGCGCGGATAGATCAAACCCGAAGGCCACGCGCCCGTCACCGGCACGTCCGCGCGCAAAGCGCTTGCGGTTGGCGCTGTCATGGCGGCTGACAATTCCGGCGGCAACCAAAGCGGCCAGATGGCGGCGCAGGGTGCTTTCGGGCATCCCGCCGAGGCGCGCAGACAGGGTGCGATTGGCGGGAAACACGATGCAGCTTTGCGGGCGCGGGGCGATCATCCGGTCGGGGTGAAAGCTGATCAGGGCGCGCAGTACGGACAGGGTGCGGTGGTTAAGGTCGAAATCACCGGCGGCTTCGGTCAGCGCGGTGAGCAGGGTCCATTTGTCCACAAGGCCCGCATCATCACGCGGGGCGCGCGGATTGATAGGGACAGCAGAGATCTGCCGCCCAAACGATGTTTGGTGGTTCTGTTTCATCACATCTTCACGAAAGACAAAGGTATCCCCGCCCTGCACGGTGTGCAGAGTTGACAGAGTTTCCGGCGGCGGCTATCTCAGATGTGCAAAGATCGAGACGGGCCTTCCGGGAGCAATCCTGGGGGGCTTTTCTTTTTTGTCTTTAAGGGTTCGTGCCTTTCTTGTTGTTGCTACGGCCTCAGTCTTCCGACCGGTCTTGTTGCCAGCGGTCGTGAAGGTCTTGGAGCAGCGCTTGCGCGTTGCTGTCTATCCATGCGTCAAACCCCTGTGCGCCTTTGGACGCGATGGTGAGAGTGACGCCTTTGGATGTTGTTTTGATGTCGCCCAACGCCCGGCCTGTGGTGTCGCGCAGGGTGCGCGGCTTGGGCGGGGTTTTGGGGGATTTGGCGGCGCGTTTGAACACCGCTTCAAAGCGCGCGTCTGAGTCCAGCTGTGCGAACTGTGGCGTGTTCATCAGTGTGTTTGCCTGGCGGGTGCTGTTGTTTTCGGCCAGCGCGCGGGCCAGCGCCATCCAGCGATCCCGCCCGATACCGGGGGCGCTGCCGATCTGGCGCAGAAAGGGCAGGGGGAAGGCGGTGCCGACCTTGAGCATCCGCGACAGCATCGGCAGATCAATCGACAGGGCCGCGGCGATTGTCTGGCGGTCATAGTCCTGCGCCGCAAGCTGGGCGGCAAAGGAGGCCTTTTCGATAAAGCTGAGATCCTGGCGGGCGGTGTTTTCCTGCCCCTGCGCCATGACCAGCGCGTGATCGTCCAACTGCCGGATCATCGCCTTGACCGGCAGGTTCAGGTCACGCAGCGCCTTGAGGCGGCGGCGGCCATAGGCGATCTGATAGCGCCCCGGCTTGTCCGTATGCGGGCGCAGCAAAACCGGCACCTGTTGGCCATAGGCGGCAAGGCTGTCGCGCAGCTGTGTTTGGGCGGCGCTGTCGATGCCAAGCCGGTCTTCGATACCGGCGTCGTCGATCAGGCCGGCGTCGATATCCTGTACCGCGTTTTCTTGTAGCTTGGTCAGCGAGGATTGTAGCGCGCCGACTGCGCCGCGCGCTTGGGGCGGGTCAACCGGACGCCGCCGCTCTGTTTTGGCGGGCATATCTGCGCCTAAAATACCTTTGCGTGCCATCTATCGCCCCCATGCCTGTTGCAACAGTGTTTCAACCTCGTCGTTGACAAGATTGAGTGAATCGAGCGCACGGTCGTAGGTGTTGCGGTGAAACGCGCTACGCTCGACTTCGTAGATCGTTTGTTGGGTCAGACCCGCGTCGCTGATGGCGGTGGATTTTAGCATCGGGGCGACCATTACCTCGTCTCCGAAAAGCTGGCGCAGGAAGGCGACCACCTGTTGTTGCGGCCCGTCGTTCGGCTCGTACCGGTTAATCAGAAAACGCATGAAATCGAAGGTCATGTTCGCGCCCGCGTCAGAGACGACATCAAGCAGGTCCGCGCTCATTTGCAGGAACTGCGACATCGAGGCGACGTCGAGCATGTTGGGCACGATGGTGATCAGAACACCGGTCGAGGCACAGAGCGCCGACATTGTCAGATACCCCAGTTGCGGCGGGCAGTCGAAGATGATGACGTCGTATTGGTCTTCGACCTCTTGCAGGGCGGCGGCCATGCGCGCGTAGAACGCGGGCTGGATATTGGCACGCAGGGCCTGCGGGGTTTCGTGTTCGAATTCTTGCAAAAACAACCCGCCGGGGGCCAGATCAATGCCGGTGAAGTAGGTCTTTTGGATGATCTGCGAAAAGGGCAGGGGATCGTCATAGCGGATGGCGTCATAGATGGTGCCGGAGTTTAGGAAATCCACCTCGGGACGATAGCCGAACAGGGTGGTTAGAGACGCTTGGGGGTCCACATCCACCGCCAGCACACGCAGGCCTTTCAGGGCCAGCCGCTGTGCGGTGTGGATCGCGCTGGTGGTTTTGCCGGAGCCGCCTTTGAAGTTGAGAAAGGACAGCACCTGTACCTTGTCGCCCGCGCGGCGTCCGCGCATGTAGGTGCCCGGCGTCTTTGCCGTGGTTTCGAGGGTCTTGCGAATGGTCAGCAATGTCTCTGCGTCATAGAGACGGCGACCGCCGGAAGTAGACTCTACATCGGGGATTTTACCGTCAAAATGGAGTTTGCGCAGAAAGCTGGTCGAAATGCCAAGCATCTGGGCCGTCTCGCCAGCGGAGAAGCGGCGCAGCTCTTTGCGGGCATCGGGGGCAAACACCTTGAGCATGTGGCGATCAAGGGCCGCGGCAAGGTCTTCCGCGTTTTCGCGGATACGCTTATTTATATCGAACTGCTCAAGCCGATCCGTCATGGTCCTGTACCGCCTGTTCTCAAAGGCTCTGCGGCCTTCTTTGAGTAACGCTTTATTCCGCTAGCGCCGTTAATATCGTTTCTTAGCCGAGAAGCGATCTGTTTGGCAACTGATTCCTGTCAAAGGCAGGGGGTGCGGCCCGTTTATCCACAGGGGCCGCACCGGCGGGGCGTTTTTTGGCGGTTAACTGCGTCTATTCGGCGTCGCCCAACAGCATTGGAAACCAGTCGGTGCGCAGGCGTTGGCCGGTTTGCATTTCGTGACCGGGAAAGGGGGGTGATGTCGGGCCGGGGCGTTCGATATAGCGGGCATCATCCCCCACAAGGCGCAACGAAAACGCACGGCGGCGCGAGGTGCTGTCGTTGCCGCGCGCGCCGTGCAGGGTCATGTAATTGAACGCGACGGCATCGCCGGGCTCCATCTCCCATTCGCGCACTTCCATGCCTTCGGCGTCGGGGTCCGGCACCTGCATGAAATCATCCTCGTTGGGGTAAAAGCTGGTTTCGGCCAACCAGCGTGTCGGCAGCACCGGCTTTTCCCATTTATGCGAGCCTGCAACGCAGCGTAGAGACGCATTTGTGACCGGATCAAGCGGCGACCAGAAGCTGACGGTTTGCTGGCCTTCGACGAAGTAATACGGGCCGTCCTGATGCCACGGGGTCGGCTTGGAGGTGCCGGGTTCCTTGACCAGCACATGATCGTGGAACATCTGAACGGTTTTGGAGCGCATCAAATCGGCCGCAACGGCGGCGGCGGGAGAGGCTTTGATCGCCTCGTTGAATTCGGGGATGCGGGTCCAGTTGCAATAGTCGTCAAAGAACCGCCCGCCTTCACCCTGTTTCAGGTTTTCGGCGGCGTATGGCCCCGGCTCGGCCATGTTGCGTTCGATACCGGCGCGCAGTTGCTCGACCTGATCTTTGAACAGACCTTTGACAAGGACAACGCCGTCTTTTTGGTAATCGTCGATGTGTTTTTGGGTCAGGAGGGGATGTGTCATGTGAGAGTCCGATCAGGGATTTGTTAACGGGTTGTGGTGTAATACCTCGTGCAGGATGCTGAGCACGGTGGTCTTCGAGGTGCGCGCATTGCCGGAGGTGGCGGCGTTTTCGATCTCGGTTTTATAGGAGCATAGGGGGGATGTTACTGCAAAGGAATGCGTGTTGGCCCGCGCGGCAGGATCAGCGATGAGCGCCACCTTCATGGTGTCAAAACCGGCACCGGCAAGGGCCAGCGCGGCAACAACATTGGCGTTTTTGGGAAATTGGGCGGCGGCGGCGCGACCGCTCCCTTTGAAGAAGGCGGTGCGCGATTGCAGATGGTCCAGATCGACAAGCGTATCGGCGGGGGAGCCTCTCCAGGCTGCTGGCGGTTTGATCCCGCGATAGGTGACGTGGACATCGCCGTTGGCGGACAGAACGCGCAGCAGGTCCAACCCGCCAATCGCACCGGTGGGTAGGATCAGCCGCGCACCGGTTTTGGCGCAGGTTTGCAAAACACGCGTATGCAACGCGGCATCGGCAAATGCACCAAGGGAGGCAACAAGCAGATCGGTTCCGGCGCCGAGAATATCATTGGCGTGATCGGCAACCGCGCCGTGACCGGCACATTCGACCACAAGGGAGGGCTGCGCCGCGAGCAGGGCATCGAGGGAGGTGACAAAGGTGATTTCGGGCGTTTGGACGGGTGCGACGGCGGGCGTGCGGACCAACACCGTCACGCGGCGGACGCGCGTGTCAGGCAGCAGGGCAATCAAGGACTGCGCGATGCTGCCGTATCCGATCAGACCCAGATGCATTGTCTGCCCCTTTGCGTTGGACTCAGGTTCCGTTTGCCCGCGCGTTGCGGACCCATGTGACGATCTTGCCCCGGTTTTCAGGTGTCATCGTGGCGATGGCGTTTGGCGGCGGCATCGCATTGCTCAGCCCCGCATGCAACAGAATCTGATCCGCGTAGCGCGCAACATCGCTTTGGGTTTCAAGGACAACGCCTTTGGGCGCCCACCGGATGCCGTCCCACGCAGGTTCGCGCGCGTGGCACATCGAGCAGTTGCCAAGCACGATATCATAGGCGTCTTCAAACCCCGCCGCCGATGCGTATTGCTGCTCGTGAGGGGTGAGGGCGCGCGCCTCTGCTTCTTCATAGGTGTCCTGTCCGGGGATGGTGGACAGCCACGCGATGACGATCATAAGGATGACCGTCACGCCCCATGTCCAATGCGGACCTTTGCCGGTGGCGTGCATGGTGTTGAAATAATGCCGGATTGTGACGCCGGTCAGGAAAATCAGGCTGGCGATGATCCAGCTGTATTCGGTGCCGAACGCCAGCGGATAGTGGTTGGAGAGCATCAGGAACACAACCGGCAGCGTCAGATAGTTGTTATGGGTGGAGCGCAGTTTGGCGATCTTGCCGTATTTGGCGTCGGGTTTGCGGCCCGCTTTAAGGTCGTCCACGACGATACGCTGGTTCGGCATGATCTGGAAAAACACGTTGCCCGTCATGATCGAGGCGGTGAATGCCCCCAGATGCAGCAGCGCGGCGCGGCCTGTGAAGATTTGATCATAGCCCCACGCCATGATCACGAGAATCACAAAGAGCAGCAGCATCAAAAGGGTGGCGTGTTCGCCCAGTTTGGATTTGCACATGAAGTCATAGGCCAGCCAGCCGATGGTCAGCGACCCCCCCGAAATCAGGATGCCCTGCCACAGCGACAGATCGGCCTTGGTCGGGTCGAGAAGGAACAACTCACCGCCAACCCAGTAAACAATCATCAAAAGGGCAGCGCCCGAAACCCATGTGATATAGCTTTGCCATTTGTGCCAGATCAGGTGTTCGGGCATGTTTTCGGGGGCGACCAGATATTTTTGGATGTGATAAAACCCGCCGCCGTGGACCTGCCATTCCTCGCCCGAAGCACCCGCAGGCATATTGGGCGCTTTGCGCAAACCCAGATCGAGAGCGATGAAAAAGAACGACGCGCCGATCCACGCCATTGCGGTAATGACGTGGAGCCACCGGACCGCAAACGCGATCCAGTCCCAAATGATGGCTAAGTCGTACATGGCAACCTCCCGGGGTTCGTGTCTTGGGCCAGACCGGTATCAGAGCAGTCTGGCTTTAGCGTAGACTAGGCGAAGGGTCATTGTTCTGGTATCGCTGCAAAACATCAAACAGCATCAAAAATATCCGAACAATGTCTTATCTTGATAATATCCGCACCTTCGTCCGTGTCTATGAGCTTGGCAGTATGTCTGCTGCGGGGCGCGATTTGCGTATTTCGCCTGCTGTCACATCGTCGCGGATTTCGCAATTGGAGGAGCATCTGAGCGTGCGTCTGTTCCAGCGCACCACCCGCAGCCTGACCCCGACAGAGCAGGGCAAGGCGTTTTACGGCGGGGCGAGCGAGATCCTTGAGGCGGTCGAGATGGCAGAGGCGAAGGTGGTCAACATCACCGACAACCCCAAGGGGGCGCTGTATGTCGCGGCACCGCTGGGGGTGGGGAGGCGATTGATTGCGCCTTTGGTGCCGGGGTTTTTGACGCAATATCCGGAGGTCAAGATCAGGCTGCGTCTGACCGACCGTAAGGTGGATCTGACGACAGAGGGGCTTGATCTCGCGTTTTTTCTTGGTCAGCCGGAGGATAGTAACCTGCGGATTCGCAAGATTGCGGATGTTGAACGGATTTTGTGTGCAAGCCCTGGTTATGTCGCGACGTACGGCAATCCGGCGACCGGGGATGCGTTGTTGTCGGGGGAGCACGAATGCCTGAACTTGCGATTTCCCGGCGCGACGGAATTTCAATGGCGGCTGCAAACTCCCGAGGGGCCAAAGCGGTTTCGCGTGACGGGGCGGTATGAATCCGATGACGGGGATGTGCTGACGGATTGGGCGCTGGCGGGAAACGGCATTGCGATGAAACCGGTTTTCGAGGTGGCCGATCACGTCAAGGCGGGCCGTTTGGTGCAGGTGGCGGTGCAAACGCCACCCGAGCCGATTCAAATGGCCTGTCTGTTCACCCATCGCCGACGGCAAGACCCCAAAACACGCCTGTTCATGGAATATGTGATCGCGCGGATCACCGAAACGGTACGTGACAGCGCGCTTCAGGCTCAGCTTCCGCGATAGGTAGAATAGCCGAACGGGGACAGCAGGAGGGGCACATGATAATGCGACGCCTCCGACATGCCAAAGCGCAGCGGGATCACATCGAGAAAGCGGGGGCTTTCGTCGGGCGTGCCAATGGAATCGAGATAGGCACCAGCGTGGAACACCAGCTCGTAAACGCCGGTTTCGAATTGATCGGCAGGCAGGATTTGTTCGTCGGTGCGCCCGTCCTCGTTTGTTACAAGGGATTTAAGGTGCGTGCGGGTGTCACCGTCGATCCTGAAAAGCGTGATTTCGAGACCTTGGGCGGGACAGCCGCGGGCCGTGTCCAATACATGTGTTGTCAGATATCCGGTCATTACACTCTCCTGATGGCTATGATCTTATAGTCAGAAACATGATAATGCAGCAAAGCACAGCGGCCCGAAGGCTCCTTCGTGTTTTTTTTGAAAAACAATATCATTGTTTTGAAATACAACTATCCGACACAGGAGGGCCAGAAGTGCAGAGATATCCACGCGACATGACGGGTTATGGGGCCAATCCACCGGTGGCCAACTGGCCGAACGGGGCAAAAATTGCGGTCCAGATCGTCCTTAATTACGAAGAGGGCGGCGAGAATAACATCCTGCACGGGGATGCGGCATCGGAGGCGTTTCTGTCGGAAATAACCGGCGCGGCCCCATGGCCGGGGCAGCGTCACTGGAACATGGAAACGATCTATGAATACGGCGCGCGCGCGGGATTTTGGCGCGTTCACCGGATGTTGGGTGATCTGCCGGTGACGGTTTACGGCGTTGCAACGGCATTGGCGCGCGCGCCTGAGCAGGTCGCGGCGATGATTGCCTCGGGTTGGGAAATCGCCAGCCACGGGTTGAAGTGGGTCGAACACAAAGACATGTCCGAAGACGAAGAGCGCGCGCAGATTGCGCAGGCCATTCGTTTGCATACGGACGTTACCGGCACGCCGCCGCGCGGCTGGTACACCGGGCGCTGTTCGAACAACACCGTGCGGCTGGCCGCACAGACGGGGCAATTCGCCTATGTCGCGGACAGCTATGCGGATGATCTGCCGTACTGGATGGATTTCGACGGGCACGACCAGTTGATTGTGCCGTATACGATGGATTGCAACGACATGCGCTTTGCCATTCAGGCGGGGTTTACCACGGGTGAGCAGTTTGAAAGCTACCTGAAGGACAGTTTCGATGTCCTGTACGAAGAGGGGGCGGCGGGCGCGCCCAAGATCCTGTCGATTGGTCTGCATTGCCGTTTGATCGGGCGTCCGGGCCGCGCCGCCGCCCTGCGCCGCGCGATCGAGTATTTCAAATCGCACGAGGATGTGTGGTTTGCCACCCGCCTTGAGATTGCGCAACACTGGACCAAAGAGCATCCCCCTATGACGCGAATCCGTCCGTCCCGCATGGACCGCGATACCTTTGTGACCGAATTTGGCGGTATTTTCGAACATAGCGCATGGGTTGCCGAGGTTGCCTGTGATCTGGAGGGTGGCCCGACACATGACACGGCCCAAGGGGTGCATCAGTTGATGGCGCGTGCGTTTCGCGCCGCAGATGAGGACAAGCGGTTGGCGGTGCTGAACGCGCACCCCGATCTGGCGGGGAAGCTGGCGGCGGCGAAACGGTTGACGGCGGACTCCACCGCCGAGCAGGCCTCGGTCGGGTTGGATGCATTGACGGACGCGGAGCGCCAGACGTTTGTTGATCTGAATAACGCCTACACGGCCAAATTCGGTTTTCCGTTCATCATTGCCGTGCGCGACAATACCAAGGCCTCGATCATGGAAGCGTTCGCGCGGCGCATTGATCAGGACCGCGATGTCGAGTTTGCCGAGGCTTGCAAGCAGGTCGAGCGGATTGCGCAGCTGCGTCTGGTGGAGAAGTTTTCGACATGAGCAAACGTATCAGGATCGAGCCGCTGAGCGCAGAGGCGTTCGCGCCTTATGGCGATCTGATGGAGGCAAACGGTACGCCGGACAAAGTGATCAATCAGGGCAGATGTGGCCGCTATCATGACAAGGCGCGCCTGGATTTTTCGGATGGCCGCGCGGGCATCAGCATCTTTAAAAGCGAAAAAGCGGTGTTGCCTCTGACGCTTGAGCTGGTCGAACGGCACCCGCAGGGCAGTCAGGCCTTTGTGCCGATGTCTGCCGCACCGTTTTTGATTGTGGTTGCGGGCGACGCGGATGGCATCCCGACCAACCCGCGCGCGTTTGTGACAGCGCCGGGGCAGGCCGTCAACTTTCACCGCGGCACATGGCACGGCGTTCTGACGCCGTTGTCCGAACCGGGGGTGTTTGCGGTGATCGACCGGATCGGCGGCGGCGCGAATCTCGAAGAGCATTGGTTCAGGGAAACGCATATCATCGAAGAATAAGCAGACCGGCGCAGTAAAAGGCCGGCGCGACGCATCAACAGCAAGGGATTACACATCATGAGAGATTCATCCATCGGGACAGCGGAACAGCTTCGCGATCCGAACTATACCCCGGCGTTGCACCGCGCGATACCGCTGGGGATTCAGCATGTTCTGGCGATGTTCGTCTCTAACGTGACACCCGCAATCATCATTGCAGGGGCTGCGGGTTTTGGTTTTGGATCTGATGCGGGTGCGCAGGGGTTCCCCGATATGACCTACCTGATCCAGATGTCGATGCTGTTTGCCGGTGTCGCGACATTGTTCCAGACCATCGGTTTTGGTCCGATCGGCGCGCGTCTGCCGATTGTGCAGGGGACATCGTTTGCGTTTATCCCGATCATGATCCCGCTGGTCGCGGGCAAGGGCATCGAGGCGCTACCGGCGTTGTTTGGCGGTGTTGTGATTGGAGGGTTGTTTCATACTTTCATCGCGACGTTCATCGGCAGAATCCGCTTTGCGCTGCCGCCGTTGGTGACGGGTCTTGTGGTGACGATGATCGGTCTGGCGCTGGTCAAGGTCGGCATCGAATACGCGGCGGGTGGCGTTCCGGCCAAGGCGGCGGATCTGCCGGAATACGGTTCCTTGCTGAACTGGTCGGCGGCGTTGGTCGTGATTTTTGTGACTCTCGCGCTGAAGTTTTATGCAAAGGGCATGATGGCGGTTTCGGCTGTCGTTATCGGTATCTTCGTTGGTTATTTCTATGCCATGGCGATGGGCATGGTGACGTTTGAAGGGATCACAACCAGCTGGAGCCGCGCGGCCCCTGTCGCCCTGCCGATGCCGTTCAAATACGGTTTCGAGATGAGCTTTGCCGCGATCATCGGTTTTTGCCTGATGGCGTTTGTGTCGGCGGTTGAAACCGTGGGCGACGTGTCGGGGATCACCAAAGGCGGCGCAGGCCGTGAAGCGACCGAAGCGGAAATCACCGGTGCAACCTATGCAGACGGTATCGGTTCGGCGCTTGCGGGCGTCTTTGGCGGCTTTCCCAACACCTCGTTCAGCCAGAACGTCGGGTTGATCGCCATGACCGGCGTGATGAGCCGCCATGTGGTGACCATCGGCGCGATCTTTTTGATCGTCTGTGGCCTGATCCCCAAGGTTGGCGCGGTCATTCGCACCATCCCGATCGAGGTTCTGGGCGGTGGTGTGATTGTGATGTTCGGCATGGTTGTGGCGGCGGGCATTTCAATGCTGTCTGACGTGAACTGGAACCGGCGCAACATGGTGATCTTTGCGATTTCCCTGTCGGTGGGATTGGGTCTGCAACTGGATCCCAAAGCGGTGCAATACCTGCCCGAGACGCTACGGATTCTGATGACATCGGGTCTGTTGCCTGCGGCGTTGATCGCGATTGTCCTGAACCTGATCCTGCCCGAAGAGCTGTCTGACGAGTCGACCGAAGAAGTGTCCGGCGGCATGGCCGGTCACGCCAAGGGTCGACTGGTTAAAGACGACCACGTCTGACAATGACCGACGCTTCGCCGCTGTGACGGGCGGCCGAGCGTTTCAGACGGGCCCGCGCGCGCCTTTATTCCGGTCGGGCGGCAAGCCTGCGGGCCATATCGAGCATCCGCGCGGAAAAGCCCCATTCGTTATCGTACCAACCGAAGATGCGCAGTTGTTTGTTATCAATGATCTGGGTTTCGGGCAGCGCGATGATCACCGATTCCGCACGCCCGCGCATATCGCGTGACACGCAAGGATCATTGGTGGCACCAATCACCGCAGAGCGTTGCACGACGTCGCGCAGAAGCGCATGGGTGGCGGGGCCAACGGGGGAGGACATCTGGAGCGTGGCATCCACCGCCGAGACGCTGAGGCTGGGCACCCGCACCGCCGCGACGCTGGTTCTTGCGCCGATGTTTGGCAGAATCTTTTGCAGCTCTTTCGCCGCACTGGTGGTTGTCGGCACCATGGATTCAGCACCTGCGCGGCTGCGCGCAAGATCGCCGCGCGGGGTGTCCACCATCGGCTGGCTGCTGGTGTAGCAGTGGATCGTTGTGACATGCGCCCGTTCGATCCCGAGTTCGGTGTCGATCATACGCAGCAAAGGCGCAATCGCATTTGTGGTGCAAGAGGAGTTCGAGACAATCCGCGCATCGCCCAGCTTCTGTTCATTAGCGCCCAACACGGCGGTGATATCGGCGTGTTCTGACGGGCCTGAAATCAGCACCGCGCGCGCGCCTGCGGTCAGGCCGCGCGTGGCGCTGTTGCGCGATGTCACCTTGCCGGTACATTCCAGAACGACATCCACCGTGGAAAAATCCGCGCCATCCAGATGGCTGTGGGCAGAGAATGGAATGTAACGGTCACGGATGCGCAGGCCGGTTTTTTCGGCAACCACATCATAGGGCAGGGGGCCGAAGGTGCTGTCGTATTTGAACAGATAGGCGCATGTCTCAAGCGGGGCGATGTCGTTGATTAATGCGACGTCAATATCATCATGGTCTGTCTGCGTCAGAATCTGACGCAGAATGGTGCGCCCTATCCGCCCGAACCCGTTGATGACAATCCGCATTTTATCTCCTTGCGGACCAAGGCCGCGTTTGTGTTACCGGTGCTTTCAAGGCGCGGCGGGTGATTGCCTAGCGTTACCATCGCATCCGGTAGCAGCGCAAACGCGAATGCAACCGCTTTGCGATTTTGGAATCGGCAAAGCGGTTGCGGCATTCACCGGACGGGGCGGCGCGGGTGTGGGGCGTTTAAAAATCGATCTCGATTGCGACCCCTTTTTTCACGGCCAGATCGACAACGCGTGCCGCGACGGCGAGATCCTGAAGGCCGACGCCGGTGCCATCGAACAGGGTGATTTCATCGTCGGACGTGCGCCCCGCATGGGCCGCGTTGATGACCGCGCCAAGCTGATGCACATCGCTTTGCGTGATCAGGCCTTCGGCAATTGCATGCTGCGCCTCGCCGATGGTGATGGATTGCGCGACTTCATCGGTAAAGACGGTGGCGCGGGCCAGCAGTTTGGGCTCGACCTCCTGCTTGCCTTTGGTGTCGGTGCCCATGCAGGCGATATGCGTGCCGGGGGAAACATGCGCATCCATCAAGGACGGGGCGAACGCGGAGGTGATCGAGATAATCACATCGGCCTCATGACCCAACTGGTCCAACTCGACCGCCTCGAACGGGAGGCCCGCTTGGGCTGCGACCTTTTCGAGATTGGGCAGCATGTCGGGGTGATAATTCCAGCCGATGACTTTTTCAAAGGCGCGCTGTTCGAGGGCGGCGCGTAGTTGGAATGTCGCCTGATGGCCCGCGCCGATCATGCCGATGACTTTTGCGTCCTTGCGGGCAAGGTGTTTGATCGACACCGACGAGGCCGCCGCCGTGCGCAGGGCGGTCAACAGATTGCCGCCGACCATTGCGCGGACCTTGCCAGTATCGGGATCAAACAGGAATATCGTCGACTGGTGGTTGATCGCCCCGTGCTTTTCCATGTTGTGCGGCCAATAGCCCCCCGTCTTGAGCCCCAGCGCCATGCCGGTCTTGTCAAACCCGCCCTTGAAACCAAAAAGCGCGTCTTCGTGGCCAATCGCCTCGCGGATGACGGGAAAGTTATACGCATCCTGCGATGCCATCGCGGCAAAGACACCGCTGACGGCGTCAAAGGCCGCGTCACGGGTCATCAGGTCGGCAATTTCGCGCTCGGGGATGATCAGCATAGGAGGTTCCTTGGAGTGAGTGCGCCCGCGCGGCCAAAGGCGCGGGCAGATGATTAATACGCTTTGCCGCGTGCGGAGACGGGCCAGACGGTTTCGACCTTGCCGTTGCGCACGCCGACGTACCAGTCGTGCACGTTGCAGGTCGGATCGCAGTGCCCCGGCACCAGCTTGAGTTTATCGTTGATATTGAGCACGCCGTTCGGGTCGCCCACCACGCCATGTTCATCCGAACATTTGAGGTATTCAACATCATCGCGCCCGTAGATGAACGGCAGGCCGCTATCCACCGATTGCGCCTTGAGGCCCGCGTCTACGATTGCTTTGTCTTTTTTGGAGTGGCTCATCACGGTGGTCAGGATGAACAGCGCGTTTTCCCATTCACCATCGTCAATGCGGTTGCCGTTCTCGTCCAGAATGCGACCATAGTCAGCATCCATGAAAGCATAGGAGCCGCATTGCAGCTCGTTGTAGACGTTGGAGGTGCTTTCGAAATAATACGAACCGGTGCCGCCGCCGCCAACGATGTCACACTCAAGGCCATTGCTGCGCAGGCCATTCACGGCGTCCGCCACTTGGGCGATTGCGGTATCAAGCTTGGCTTTGCGATCGGCGTACAGGTCCAGATGCTGCATCGCGCCCTGATAGGCCTGAATACCCGCAAACTTCAGACCCCCGGCGCTGTCGATCAGTTTGGCAATGTTCACAACGTCCTGTGTTGTGCTTACCCCGCAACGGCCCGCGCCGCAGTCGATTTCGACCAGCGCCTCGATCCGGGTGCCGTGCCGCACGGCCGCCTCTGACAGCGCCTTGACGTTTTCTGGGTCGTCCACACAGACCAGCACCCGCGCGCCCAGTTTCGGCATCCGCGCAAGGCGGTCGATCTTGGCCGGTTCGGTGACCTGATTGGAGACCATGACATCCTTGATGCCGCCACGGGCGAAAACTTCGGCTTCCGACACCTTCTGGCAACACACACCAACGGCGGCGCCCAGTTCCTGTTGCAGCTTCAGCACGTCAATGGACTTGTGCATCTTGCCATGTGCGCGGTGGCGCATCCCGTGCGCTTTGGCGTAATCGCCCATTTTCTTGATGTTGCGTTCAAGCGCGTCCAGATCAAGGATCAGGCAGGGCGTTTGAATATCGGCTTCATCCATGCCGGGCAGCGCGGGGATGTCAAAACCGACCTCGTAATCTTCGAGGTTTACATGCGTGTTCATTGCTTGGGGTCCCTTCATTTGAGCCAGGGCAACAGGTCGAGATCGACATTGCCACCTGTGATAATCACGCCGATCCGCTTGCCCGCGAACCGGTCTTTGTTTTTGAGGATGGTCGCAAGGGGCACGGCGCTGCTGGCTTCCATCACGATTTTCATCCGTTTCCACGTCAGCTTCATCGCGTCGATGATGTCATCTTCGGACGCGGTCAGGATATCCGTCACGTGGTTTGATACAAAGTGCCACGTCAGATCCCTGAGCGGCACCTTGAGGCCATCGGCAACCGTTTCGGGCGCATCGTCGGCGATGATGTGGCCCGCCCTGAAGCTGCGACAGGCATCGTCCGCCTGCGCGGGCTCTGCCGCGATGATCTGTGTGTCGGGGGCGATGTGCGACAGGGTGAGGCAGGTGCCCGAAATCATGCCGCCGCCGCCGATGGGGGCCACAACCATGTCCAACCCGCCGCCGTGATCCGCGTGCATCTGCTCTATCAACTCGAATGAACAAGTTCCCTGACCTGCGATGACCCTCGGGTCATTATAAGGGTGCACAAAGTTCCCGCCTGTCGCGGCCTGCACATCAGCAAACACGGCTTCGCGCGAGGTCGTCGAGGGGTCGCATTCTGTGATGATGCCGCCATATCCTGTTACCGCGTCCTTTTTTGCCTGAGGTGCTGTGCGTGGCATAACCACGTTGCACGGAATGCCCCGCCGCCCCGCCGCATAGCTAAGCGAGAGGGCGTGATTGCCCGACGAATGGGTGCAAACGCCTTTCTGCGCGTCTGCGTCCGACAAGCCGAAAACCGCGTTTGACGCGCCGCGCACCTTGAACGCGCCTGCCTTCTGGAAGTTTTCGCATTTGAAAAACAACTGTGCACCGGTCAAGTCGTTCAGGTACGATGAGGTCAGAACCGGCGTGCGGTGGATGTAGGGTTTAATCCGCGTGTGCGCGGCCAGCATGTCGTCGAACGTGGGGATATACATGGTGCCTTTCCTCGCTTCAGGGGGCGTTCTTTTTGGCGCGCGCGTGGTCGGAGCGGTAGAATTCCTGTGCCGCCGCCACGCCCGAGCCGAGTTTGATGTCGAGACCCAGATCAACCATACACATTTCGGCGGTGGCGATCCCGCTGAGCATCATCACATCCGTCAGGCTGCCAAGGTGGCCGATGCGGAACACTTTGCCCGCGACCTCGCCCAGACCAACACCGAAGGCCACATCGTAAACGTCTGCCGCGTGGGTGACGATATCGGTGGCGTTGAACCCGTCGGGGGTGCGGATCGCGCTGACCGTATCGGAATACAGATCCGGCGAGGCGGCGCACAGATCAAGCCCCCAGGCGGAAACCGCATGGCGCACGCCGGTTGCGATGCGGGTGTGACGGGCGATGACGTTGTCGATGCCCTCGTCCAGCAGCATGTCCAGCGACAGTTTGAGTCCGTTCATCAGACCGACCGGCGGCGTGTAGGGGAACGCGTTTGCGTCATAGCCTTTTTGCATGTCGCGGATATCAAAGAAGGTGCGCGCCAGATCGGCGGTGGCCGCTGCGGCAACGGCCTTGTCCGAGAACCCGACAATCGCCAGACCGGCAGGCAGCATAAAGCCCTTTTGGCTGCCGGTCACGGCAACATCAACGCCCCACTCGTCAAACCGGAAATCCATCGACGCGATGGAACTGACCCCGTCCACGAACAACAACGCGGGGTGGCCTGCGGCGTCAAGTGCGGCGCGCACGGCGGCGATGTCGGATTTCACGCCGGTCGCTGTCTCGTTATGGGTGGCCAGCACGACCTTGATCGTGTGGGATTTATCGGCTTTCAGGATCTCTTGGTAGGTGTCGGTCGGGATGCCCTTGCCCCACGGCGTTTCGACGACTTGTACGTCCAGCCCGTGCCGTTGGCACATGTCGATCCAGCGGTGCGAGAACATACCGTTGCGCGCGGCAAGCACCTTGTCACCCTTGCAAAGCGTGTTGGTCAGCGCCGTTTCCCAGCCGCCGGTGCCGGTGGAGGGAAAGATATAAATATGCGCGCTGTCGGATTTCAGCACCTGACGCACACCGTCAAGGCAAGGATGCAGGATTTTGCCAAAGATCGGGGAGCGGTGGTCGATTGTGGGCATATAACAGGCCTGACGCACGGCTTCGGGCATGTTGGTCGGGCCGGGGATGAAGACGGGGTTCTGAAAGGTCATAGCGGTCTCCTTTTGAGTGTTGAGCACAACGTAGGAGCGTTCACGGGGCTTTGATACTTTTTTGAAACTGTTTTTCATTTACGTATGATTCTGAAAAACGTTTTGTTGTCATGGCGTTGTATTTTTCATATGGTGAATATGGCTTTCACATTAAATCGAATGGATCTTATGGAATCCCGGAACAATCCAGACCAGAGTACGCGCAGGGCGCGGGGCCGACCGCGTGCATGGGATGATAAAACCGCACAGAACACGATTAAATCGCTGGATCGCGCGATGGAGGTGTTCGAGTTTCTAAGCGAGGCACAGGGCAAGACGTTGTCGATGCTGGCGAGCGATCTGGAGCAATCTGCGGCGACGGTTTACCGCATCCTTGTCACGCTTGAGGGGCGCGGGATGGTCGAATTTGATCAGGTGGATCAGGTCTGGTACATCGGGCCGCGCGCCTTTGTCATCGGCGCACGGTTTCTCAAACGCACCAGTCTGGTGGAGCGGGCGCGCCCGATCCTGCGCAGCCTGATGGAAGAAACGGGCGAAACTGCGAACCTTGGCATTGAACAGAACGGGCATGTCCTGTTTGTCAGCCAGGTGGAAACCAACGCCAGCATCCGCGCGTTTTTCCCGCCCGGCACGTTGTCGCGGCTGCACGCGTCGGGCATCGGCAAGGCGCTGATGGCGCAGATGGATGTTGCGCGCATGGACAGGTTGTTGCGCGAGGCACCGCCCGAGCGGTTTACCGAGCATACGTTGACCGATCGCGATGCCCTGATGGCGGATTTATCCACGATACGGGCGCGCGGTTATGCCATCGACGGGGAAGAGCGCAACATCGGGATGCGCTGTATCGCGGCCCCCGTTTTTGACATCAACGGCGAGGCGGTGGCGGGGATTTCGGTGTCCGGCCCGACATCGCGTGTCGCGCCAGAACATATTGCCGGTTTCAGCGCGGCAGTGGTTGCCGCCGCACAGGAACTGTCGGCGGCAATTGGCGGGAGCCTGGCACCCCCGCGCGATCAGAACACACCGGGTTAACGGCGGGACGCTTTAACGCAGCTTCATCTGGCGGTTCACGTCTTTATAAAGCAGGTAGCGGAACCGCCCCGGACCACCGGCATAACACGCCTGCGGGCAGAAGGCGCGCAGCCACATGTAATCCCCTGCCTCGACCTCGACCCAATCGGTGTTCAGACGGTAGGCGGCCTTCCCTTCAAGCACATACAGCCCGTGTTCCATGACGTGGGTTTCCAGAAACGGGATCACCGCGCCCGGTTCGAATGTCACGACGGTGACATGCATGTCGTGGCGCATATCGCTTGGATCGACAAAGCGGGTTGTCGCCCATTTGCCATCGGTGCCGGGCATGACGTAGGGGGCGATTTCCTGTTCGTTGGCAATGATCACTTCGGGGTGGTCCAGCCCGTCAACCGCTTCGTATGCTTTGCGGATCCAGTGAAACCGCAACATGTCGTCGCTTTTGTTGTGCAGGGTCCAACCCGATTGCGCCGGCAAATAGGCATAGCCCCCCGGCGTCAACGCGTGCGTCTCGCCGTTAACGGTGAGGGTCGCGGTACCTTCGACGACGAACAAAACACCCTGCGCCAGCGGGTCGGTTTCGCCCTTATCGGACCCGCCGCCGGGGCTTACTTCCATGATGTACTGTGAAAATGTCTCGGCAAAGCCGCTGAGCGGGCGGGCGATGACCCAAAGACGCGTGTTGTCCCAGAACGGCAGGAAGCTGGTAACGATGTCGCGCATCGTTCCCTTGGGAATAACGGCATAGGCATCGGTAAAAACGGCCCGATCCGTCAACAGTTGATCCTGACCGGGATGACCGCCCTTGGGGGCGAAATAGCTGGCAGACATGGAAATTCCTTACCTGAGATGTGTCGCGATCAATATCGGGGATCACGGACTGCATGGCTATGACCATCAAATTTGCAGAAGTATTCCGTTTTTTTTGATAATCGGGCGGCCATCGCAAAGGATTGGGGGGAGCGGGGCTATTCGGCCATTTGGCTATCGACCTGCTGTTCCTCGTTGATCATCGCCTGCAACTGTCGTCTGAAGCGCAATTGGCCGCCATCAATCGGCAAGTCGATGTGCGGCGAGGTTTTGTTTGCCATGCCTTTTTGCACCGCGTTCAACACATCGCGGTCTTCTTCAAACGCGTGCTGCACGTCCTCTGTCATCATTTTTGACAAGGCTTCGTCGTCGGGGCGGATATTGCGCAGCTGGAACCAGTAATAGCGGGTTTGCCCTTCGGTAGTGGGGGTCATGAAATTATAGCTGTTCATGATAAACGTGTTTTCGTGCAACGGCCCATCCGGCCCGCCCGTGCCCGCAGGAGTGAACACCGCCTTGATCAGCGCATGAGACGGGAAGCGGACCTCGTAATGCTGCAAGCGGTCACAGTTGCCTTCGAATTCCACGACCTTTTTGTAGAATGGCGCGGGTTCGTGATCCATCATCCAGCGGTGGACGATCACGCCATTATCGGTTTTCTTGATGCGCAGCGGCGTGTCCTTGGTGGCGGCGGCGGCAAAGCTGCTTTGATGCACCCATGCCACATGCGTCGGGTCGAGCAGGTTGTCGCACATCAGCAGATAGTTGCAGTCCAGCTCCATCGCGGCGCCCCGGTTCATACCCCACGCCGGATCGCCGTAGTTTTCGATCTCGAAGATATCCGTGGGGTCGGCCAGCGCCGGGTTGCCCATCCAGATCCAGACCAGCCCGTATTTTTCGTGCAGCGGATAGGCGTGGACCTTGGCGTTTGACGGAATGCGTCCGGTGCCCGGTGCCCAGACGCATTGCCCCGCGCAATCAAACGTCAGGCCATGATAGCCACATTCAACGGTATCGCCCTTGATCCGCCCCTTGGAGAGCGGCAGTTTGCGGTGTGGGCAGGCGTCCTCAAGGGCGACCAGTTCACCGGCTTCGGAGCGGAAGACGCAAATCTTTTCACCAAGCACCATGATTTGTTGCAATTCGTGCGTGATCTCGTGATCCCACGCGGCGACGTACCACGCATTCTTTAGAAACATCCCGTGTGTCCTCCGGTCTTTGGCGATTCAAGATTAGCGATTTAGAATACCGGGCAGGTTCAATCCCTTTTCGCGGGCGCATTCAAGTGCGTCCTCGTAACCGGCATCCGCGTGACGCATCACACCCGTTGCGGGGTCGTTCCACAAGACATTTGCAATACGTCTATCCGCATCCTCGCTGCCATCACAACAGATCACCATGCCGGAGTGTTGCGAAAACCCCATGCCAACGCCGCCGCCGTGGTGCAGCGACACCCATGTCGCCCCGCCCGCCACGTTCAGCATCGCGTTCAAAAGCGGCCAGTCCGATACCGCGTCAGAGCCGTCTTTCATTGCCTCCGTCTCGCGGTTGGGCGAGGCAACCGAGCCGGAGTCGAGGTGATCGCGCCCGATCACGACAGGGGCCGACAATTCACCGGTGCGCACCATTTCGTTGAACGCAAGGCCCAGCTTGTCGCGCAGGCCCAGACCGACCCAGCAAATCCGTGCGGGCAGCCCTTGGAAATCAATCCGCTCGCGGGCCATGTCCAGCCAGTTGTGCAAATGCGGATCGTCGATCAGCTCTTTCACCTTGGCATCGGTTTTATAGATATCTTCGGGATCGCCCGACAGCGCGCACCAGCGGAACGGGCCAATGCCACGGCAAAACAGCGGGCGGATATAGGCAGGCACAAAGCCGGGGAAAGCGAATGCGTTTTCCAGCCCTTCTTCCAATGCGACCTGCCGGATGTTGTTGCCATAATCCAGCGTCGGCACACCCGCGTTCCAGAAATCAACCATCGCCGCGACATGGGTTTTCATTGACGCGCGGGCGGCTTTTTCAACGGCTTTGGGGTCGCTCTCCTGTTTTTCGCGCCACTGTGCCACGCTCCACCCCTGGGGGAGATAGCCGTGGATCGGGTCGTGGGCGGAAGTTTGGTCGGTCACCATGTCAGGCTTTATGCCGCGCTTGACCAGTTCAGGGAACACATCGGCGGCGTTGCCGATCAATGCCACGGATTTTGCCTCCCCCGCCTTTGTCCAACGCGCGATCATCGCCAGCGCTTCGTCCAGATCATCGGTTTTCTCGTCGACGTAACGGGTGCGCAGGCGGAAATCGGCGCGGGTCTCGTCGCACTCGACCGCCAGACAGCAGGCACCGGCCATCACAGCGGCCAGCGGTTGCGCGCCGCCCATACCGCCAAGGCCGCCAGTCAGAATCCAGCGTCCCGTCAGGCTGCCGTCATAGTGTTGGCGTCCCGCTTCCATGAACGTTTCATAGGTGCCTTGCACGATGCCTTGGGTGCCGATGTAAATCCACGATCCCGCCGTCATCTGGCCGTACATCGCCAGACCTTTTTTATCGAGTTCGTTAAAGTGATCCCAATTCGCCCAGTGCGGCACCAGATTGGAATTCGCGATCAAGACGCGCGGGGCGTCTTTGTGGGTGTTGAACACGCCCACGGGTTTGCCCGACTGGACCAGCAGGGTTTGGGTGTCTTCAAGGTCTTTCAGGGCGGCAACGATGGCGTCGAAATCCTCCCATGTGCGCGCGGCACGACCGATGCCACCGTAGACAACCAATTCATGCGGGTTCTCGGCCACGTCGGGGTGCAGGTTGTTCATCAGCATCCGCATGGGCGCTTCGGTGAGCCAGCTTTTGGCGGTGATTTCGGATCCGGTGGGGGGGAAGACGTCGCGCATGTTGTGGCGGGAATGGGTCATTTGGTGCCTCCTAGGGTCGGGGCCAATGCGGCCAAAGCGGTCAGGATCAAAGTCAGATGCGGGCGCAGGCGCGCGGCCTTGGCGGGGTCATAACTCCAGGGTGCGGCCTCGTGGGTCAGGTACGCCGATTGCGCCAGTTCCATCTGGATGGCGTGGATATTTTCGTGCGGTCGGCCATAGTGGCGCGTGGTCCAGCCGCCTTTGAACCGTCCGTTGACGATTGACGTGTAGGGGGCGGCGTTTGCGCAAATGTCGCGTGCCGCGGACTCGATCACGGCGGCGCAGGTCGCGCCTGTGTTGGTGCCGATGTTGAAATCAGGCAGCGTGCCGTCAAACAGATAGGGAATGCCCGACCGGATTGAATGGCAGTCATAAAGGATGGCCACGCCGTGCAGCGCGCGCACGCGGTCCAGCTCGGCGGTAAGAGCCGCGTGATAGGGTGCGTGGTAATCGCGGCGGCGCGTGTCGATGTCGGACGCGGTTGGCGGGGTCTTCCAAATCGCGGCCCCGTCAAAATCGGTCACCGGAACCAGCCCCGTGGTGTTCTGTCCGGGATAAAGGCTGGCCCCCTGCGGGTCACGGTTGGCGTCGATGACATAGCGGTGGAAAGTGGCGGTAACCGTTGTGACATCGTCCAGCAGCCCGTCATACAGCCGGTCGATGTGCCAATCTGTATCCGCCAGCTTGCGTCCGTTGTCGTTCAGGTTTGCGGCAATCGCGTCAGGTACATACGTTCCCGTATGGGGAAGGCCCAGAACAACAGGACCGCCGCCTTGGCTGACGGTTACCGGCGTCATTGCGCGTGACCTTTGACAAACGCGGGCAGCGTCACCGCACCTGCCAAAGCGCCGGTTGCAACCAGCGCGGCTGCGGCCTCGATTGACGGGGCCATATAGCGGTCCTGCACGATGGCGGGCACGTGGGCGCGCAGGGTTGCCATGGCGGCCTGCAAGGCGGGGCTGGTTTGTAACGGCGCGCGAAATTCGATGCCCTGCACGGCGCACATCGCCTCGACGCCGATAATCACGTTGAGGTTTGCGTTCATCCGCAGCAACCGGCGCGCCGCATGGGCCGCCATGCTGACGTGGTCTTCCTGATTGGCGGAGGTGGGGGTGCTGTCAGTGGTGCAGGGGTTCGCGAGATGCTTGTTCTCGCTCATCAGGGCGGCGGTGGTCACCTCTGCGATCATCAACCCCGAGTTGAGGCCCGGATCAGGCGTCAGGAAGGGTGGCAGATCAAACGACAGCGTTGGATCGACCAACAAGGCAACACGGCGCTGCGCAATCGCGCCAATCTCGGACACGGCGACGGCGATTTGATCGGCGGCAAAGCCGACCGGCTCGGCATGAAAATTTCCGCCCGACACGATCAGATCATCATCCACCAGCACAAGCGGGTTGTCGGTCACTGCGTTCGCTTCGATCTCAAGCGTGCGGCCCGCGAAATGCAAAAGGTCCATCGCGGCACCCGTCACCTGTGGCTGGCACCGGATACAATAGGGGTCTTGCACGCGGGTGTCGCCTTCGCGGTGGCTTTCGCGGATTTGCGAGCCTTCCATCAGGGCGCGTTGGGCGCGCGCCACCGCGATCTGTCCGGCATGGCCGCGCAGGGTGTGAATGGCGTCCTGCAAAGGGGCGGTCGACCCCATGATCGCGTCAGTGGACAGCGCACAGGTCAACACCGCCGTCGCCGCATTGCGCCACGCGCCCCACAGCCCGACCAGCGCACAGGCGGTTGAAAACTGGGTGCCGTTGATCAGGGCAAGGCCTTCCTTTGGCCCCAGAACGATGGGGGCAAGACCGGCCTTGGACAAGGCCTGTGCTGCGGGCATCCGTACGCCTGCGTATGTCGCTTCGCCCTCGCCGATCATGGCGGCGGCCATATGGGCCAGCGGCGCCAGATCGCCCGATGCCCCGACCGATCCCTGACTTGGGATCACGGGTGTGACGCCTTTTGCCAGCATCGCCTCGATGATCGCGACTGTGCGCATCGCCACGCCGGACGCGCCGCGCCCGAGCGACAGCAGTTTGAGCACCATCATCAGCCGCGTTGTCGCGTCATCCAGCGCCTCGCCCACACCGCAGCAATGCGACAGGATCAGGTTGCGCTGCAAGGTGGCGACATCCTTGGCGGCGATCTTGACACTGGCCAGTTTGCCGAAACCTGTGTTGATCCCGTAAACCGCATCATTGCCGCTTGTCGCGCGCGCGACCATCGCCGCCGCTGTTTCGATCCCCGCGTGAGAGGACGGGTGCAGGGTCACCGCATGTCCGTGCGCCCAGATGTCGTGCAATTGCGCCAGACTCGCCGCGCCGGGTGTGAGAGTAATCGTCATAGAGACCCCTTGAAAATACGAGAATGAAGCGGATTGAACCCGATGCGGTAGGCAAGTTCCGCCGAATGGGCGGCGTTCCAGACGCATAAATCCGCGCGCGCGCCGGGGATGATCCGGCCCCGGTCGGTGACGCCCAAGGCGCGGGCGGCGTGGGCCGTCATGCCCAACAGCGCCTCAAGCGGTGTCATTCGAAACAACGTGCAGGCCATGTTCATCGTCAGCAACGCAGACGTCAGCGGCGACGTGCCGGGGTTGCAATCAGTGGCCAGTGCCATCGCCACGCCTGCATCACGAAACGCCTGAATTGGCGGGCTTTGGGTTTCGCGCAGGGTGTAGAATGCGCCGGGCAGCACCACCGCGACAGTGCCCGCCCCGCCAAGCGCGCGGGCGTCCGCACCGGTTGCGTATTCGACGTGGTCCGCGCTGAGCGCACCATACCGCGCAGCCAACTGTGTGGCGCCGGTGTTGGAGAGCTGTTCGGCGTGTAGTTTTACCGGTAGGCCCAATTCAACCGCCACGTCAAAGACGCGCGTAATCTGGGCAGTGTCAAAGGCGATGCCCTCGCAAAAGCCGTCCACCGCATCCACCAGACCAAGCGCATGTGCCGCGCGCAAGGTCGGGATGCAGATGTCACCAATATAGGCGTCGGCGTTGCCGTCAAATTCGGGCGGAACGGCGTGCGCGCCCAGAAAGCTGGTGCGCACCTCGATGGGGCGGACCTGTGCAATCGCGCGCGCAACGCGCAGCATCTTCAGCTCGGTCTCGCGATCAAGGCCATAGCCGGATTTCACCTCGATCAGGGTCACGCCCTCGGCGATCAGCGTATCCACCCGTGTAAGCGCATCCGCCAGCAGCGCATCTTCGGACGCGGCCCGCGTTGCAGTGACGGTCGAGACGATGCCGCCGCCTGCTTTGGCGACTTCTTCATAGCTGGCACCATTCAGGCGCAGCTCGAATTCTGCGGCGCGGTTGCCGCCAAAGACGATATGGGTGTGGCAATCAATCAGCGCGGGCGTCACCAGCCGTCCGCCCAGATCCTGCGTTTGCGCCTCGCGGTAGGGCGCAGGGACATCGGCAGCCGCACCTGCCCACGCGATCTGCTCCCCGTGGATTGCAATCGCGCCATCGGCGATCAGGCCAAAGCTGTGATCGTCTTTCAGGGTCACGATGTGGGCGTTGGTCAAAAGCATGGGCGCGACTCTCTTGCTATATACGTTGTTAATGTTATTATGTGCATACATAATAATTTGTCAAGCGGAGTGGATCATGCAGACAATCTGGGCTGAAACGGCGTTGCTGCCGTCAGGATGGGCATCGGATGTGCGCATCGACATTGACGCGGACGGGCGGATCGGCGCCGTGCATGAAGGCGCACCGCAACAGGGGGTGCGGACGGGTATGTTGCTGCCTGCGCCGGTGAACGTGCACAGCCACGCGTTCCAGCGCGCCATGGCCGGATTGACCGAACGGCGCGGGCCGGATCCAAGCGACAGCTTCTGGACGTGGCGCCAGTTGATGTTCCGCTTTCTGGACCGCCTGACACCTGATCACATCGAGGCGATTACCGCCTTTGTGCAGATGGAAATGCTGGAGGCCGGATATGGTGCCAACGTCGAATTCCATTATCTGCACCATCAACCGGGCGGGGTGCCGTATGACAACATCGCCGAGACATCCACCCGGATCGCGGCGGCAGCGCAGCAGTCGGGCATCGGGCTTTGCCTGCTGCCCGTGCATTACCAGTTCGGCGGCTGCGACGGGCGCGATCTGAGCGCGGGGCAAATCCGGTTTGGCAATACGCGTGATGGGTTCGCGGCCCTTCATGCGGATGCTGCGGCAAGCCTTGAGGCGTTGCCGCAGGATACGGGTATTGGTGTTGCGCCGCATTCGTTGCGGGCGGTGGGGGTGGACGATCTGAAGTCCTACACCACGCTGTTCCCCGATGGCCCGATCCATATGCATCTGGCCGAGCAGGTTGCCGAAGTGGACGAGGTGCAACACCATCTGCGCGCGCGTCCCGTTGAATGGGCGCTGGACAACATGGGGCTGAACGCGCGCTGGTGTCTGATCCACTGTACACAGATGACACCGGACGAAACTGTCGCGCTGGCGCGCAGCGGCGCGGTTGCCGGTCTGTGCCCGATCACCGAAAGCAGCCTTGGTGACGGGATATTCGACGGGGTGCGATGGATAGACGCTGGCGGTGCTCTTGCCGTCGGGTCTGACAGCAATATCCGCATTTCGCTGAGCGAGGAGTTGCGCACACTTGATTATTCGCAACGGTTGCGCGATGGCTCACGCGCGGCACTGGCATCGCCGGAGAAATCCACCGGACGGCGGATTTTTGATGGCATCCTGCGTGGCGGCGCGCAGGCCGCTCAGCGCCGTTCGGGGCGTATCGAGGTCGGGTGCTGGGCCGACATGTTGTCGCTTGATACCGCTTCGGAGCACATGTGGGGGCGGACCGGCGACACCGGCCTTGATGCATGGATTTTTGCGGGTGACGACCGGCTGGTCACAGATGTCTGGTCTGCGGGGCGGCATATGGTACAGGGGGGCAACCACATCAAACGCGCACAGATTGTTGCCGCCTACAAACGGACCATCGACGCCTTGAGGGACGCAGTATGAAAACCCCGTCGTTTCGCAACTGGCAAAGCGTACAGGACGAAGTCTTGCGGCGCATCCATGCCCGCGAATGGAAACCGGGCGAATTGATCCCGAACGAAGCCGATCTGGCGGTCGAATTCGGCTGTGCGCGCTCGACGGTGAACAGGGCGCTGCGTGCGCTTGCGGCAAGCGGCCTGTTGGACAGACGCCGCAAGGCTGGCACCCGCGTGGCCGCACAGCCGGTGGCAAAGGCCACGCTGGACATTGCCATGATCCGCCACGAGGTCGAAGAGCGGGGCGCAAAATACGGCTATCAGCGGATCGAACGTGTTAATATTGTGCCGCCGTTACGGGTGAGCGGGGCGATGCGCACCGGTGTGAATGATCCGCTGTTGCACATCCGCGCGCTGCACCTTGCCAATGATGCGCCTTATGCGCTTGAGGATCGCTGGATCAACACCGCCGTTGCGCCGGATGCGGACGCCGAAGAATTTCAAACACTCAGCGCGAACGAGTGGTTGTTGAAACACGCGCCCTACACCCACGGCGAAATTGCATTTTCGGCCGGACAGGCAACGGCGCAGGATGGCGCAATCCTCGGGGTGGCGGTGAATAGCGCGCTGTTTACGATTGACCGGCTGACGTGGGACAATGACGCGTCGGTCACCAAGGTGCGCCTGCTTTTCACGCCGGGCTACCAGCTGCGCACGATTCTTTGAGGTCTTGATCGCGGATAAGCGCGGCGCGCGTGTGGGATGCGCGCCGCCCTTTGGTTTTTAGCGTCTGCGCGCCGTGATTGTGGCACCCTCGGCGCCGCTCAGAACCAACGCGCCGGTGTCATCAAAGGCAAAGCGTTCGACCGATGCCAATGTCTCCAGCAGGCGGGCTTCCTGCTCCATCATCGCAGGGGCGCACATCATCGAGGTCGTGCCGGTATCGCGCAACGTCAGCGTGTCGTCCTGTTGGGTGAAGCTGCCGATCAGACGGTTGCAGGTGCCATTCCCGGCCAGACGCCCTTTGGGCAGGAACAAAAGGCTGGCGGGGCTGTTGTCGATCACGCCTCTGCCGCCGATGTCTTCGATGATCCACTCACGGCCCGTCAGTTGCGGTGTGGCGTCTTGCGCCATCAGGTAATCGGCAACCGCGCGGTAGGCGGGCAGGGAGGTTGGATCGCTGGCCGCGTTACCTGCCACGGGGTTGGATGCAAAGCGCACAATCACCATGTCTGCCGCCGGATCGACCCAGACAGTTTGACCATGCACACCGCGCGCGGCGAACGATCCGTGATCGTCATGGCTGACCCACCACATGCCGCGATAGCTCCAACCGGGCAGCAGTTCATATCCGGCTTTGGCGAACGCTTCGGTGTTGCCGCCTTCGCGAATCCGCGCAATCGCTTCGGACGGGATAACCTGTGCGTCCCCCCATTTGCCGTCATTCAGCACCAGCTGGCCAAAGCGGGCCATGTCGCGCAGGGTTGCGTTGAAACCGCCGCCCGCAAAGGGTGTGCCGATGGAATCGACGGTATAGAACGCCTCGCGTCCGGCCCCGATTTGCGACCAGATGCGGTTTGACAGGTAGTCGGCCACCGAAACTCCCGTGGTGCGCGCAACCAGCCATCCCGCCGCGTCCGCGTTCACGGTTTTATAGCCAAAGGCATCGCCGTGAGTGCCGTCCTTTTGCACCGTCTGCAAATACTCGAAATAGCTGCGCGGGCCGTCATAGCCTTCGGGCTTGGGCAGGGGGCTGCCTGCCTGCGCATAGGTCCAAACCTCGGCGTCGGGGTCTGAATAATCCTCCGAGTAATCCAGCGCGGTTGTCATTTCCAGCACCTCGCGCACGGTGGCATCGCCAAAGGCGCTGTCGGCCAGTTCGGGGATGATATCGGCAACCGGCGCGGTTTCGTCCAGCTTGCCTTCGGCCACCAGTACTTCGGCCATCAGGCCTGTCAGGCTTTTGGTGACGGACATCGCCCCGTGCCACGTGGTCTCGTCAAGGCACCCGTCATAGCGTTCGTACACGACGCGGCCCTTGTGCAGAACCATGATCCCGTCGGTGTAATTGGCATCAAAGGCGTCATTCCACGTCATGTCCGCGCCGCCGCCCAGCGGTGTAAACGTCACCGCGTCCAGACCGGCATCAGGATCGGCGGGCAGGGCGCTAACGGCCTCGACACCGCGGCGCACAGAGACGGAGGGCATCAGTTCGCGGAAATTGCAGACCGTCCAGCGCAGTTTCGGAAAAGCGAAATAATCAGCGTCGGTAAAGCGGATCGTCTTGTCCGCAACGGGCGGGAAACCTTGCATCCAGCCCATGGTGTCAGGGTTTGACTCCTGCGCGGTCAACGGCTTGCTGTCTTGTGCCATCGCGGCGCTTGCGAACGTCAAAGTTGCAGCTATGGTTGCCGCGATCACCTTTTGCATTTCATTTCCTTAACTCATTCCTCAACGGTCCGCGCCGCAGGTCGGGGCGACGTCATCGTTGGCACATCTTATCCGCGATATGTTGCTGCCCTGTGGCATCGTCAAGGGAGGTATGCGCCCTGTGCATGTCTGACATGCGTCTGGTGTGATTGACCGGTGCAGGTGGGGGGGGATAGATGGCAAGCAAGGCAAGACCTGACGATGGCGTCGGCAGTGGTGGCCTGTTCCAACCCTTAGTGTCCTGAACGCCCGGATTCTGACCGCACCTTTGGCTGCGGTCCTGATGTGATGAGGTGTCTTTGATGATGAACGTGCAGCCTTTGGCTCCCGTCAACCTGCCCGCGATGGCCAAACCGAATTCCGGCATGGTTTTTATGATCGTGGCAATGCTGTTGCTGCCGGTGGGCGATACATTTGCAAAACTGCTGACCGGAGCGCTGAACCCTGTTGGCGTTACGATGTGGCGGATGGTGGCGCAGGCGATGTTCCTGCTGCCTGCGGCCTACATCATGCGCCACCGGTTGCGCGGCGCGATGTTTTCGCCGGTTGTCGCGGTGTCGGGACTATTGGTGGTGATCTCGCTCACCTGTCTGATTGCCTCGTTTTCGGTCATGCCGATTGCGACCGCGATTGCGATTTTCTTTGTTGAACCGTTGATCCTGACGGTGCTGGCGGGTTTGCTGTTGGGCGAACGTGCGGGGCCGCGCCGGTTGATTGCCGTGGGCGTGGGGTTGATTGGTGCGATGATCGTGATCCGCCCCGGTTTTGCCACCTATGGCTGGACGACAGCGTTGCCTTTGGTCTCTGCAATTGCCTATGCTTTGAACATGATCTTGTTGAAAAAGGCATCCCTGACGCGCTCCACCCTGACGATGCAGTGTGGCACCACGATCTATGCCGCGTTGATCCTGATTGCGCTGTCGCTGGTTCTGTGCGCGACGGGCGTACAGGGGTTGACCGTGCAGATGACCGATTTCGGCACCTGGGGGTTGATCGCCTGCGCCGGTGCCGTTGCCGCGACCAGTTTCATGTTGATCGGCGAGGCGTATCGCAGTGCCGATGCGACAGTGCTGGCGCCGTTTCAGTATCTGGAAATCGTGACGGCCACCGCGATGGGCTTTCTGGTGTTCGGTGATTTCCCCGACCCGCTGACGTGGGTGGGGGTTGCGATCATCCTTGGCTCCGGCATCTATATCTTCCAACGCGAGCGGCAGACAGATACCTCTGCGCCGCGTCGCAAACGCGGCGGACATTGATGGGCATTGCCCTGCCTCTTCAAGCGGCCCTTTGGGGGCTGGTGGCCGGTGGCGCGCTTCTGATCGGGGCGCTCATCGGTTATTTTGTGCACCTGCCCCGTATGCTCAGCGGATCGGTGATGGCCTTCGGGATCGGGGTTCTGATCTCGGCGTTGTCGTTCAATCTGATGGAAGAAGCGGTGGCGACGGGTGGTGTTCTTGCCGCGATCACGGGCTTTGTTCTGGGGGGCGGTGTGTACGCGCTGGCGAATGCGGCGCTGGCGAATGCAGGCGCGCAGGAGCGCAAGGTCTCCAACCGGACGGTTGGCACGGTCGGGGCATCGCTGGCCATCGCGGTCGGATCGCTTCTTGACGGGGTGCCTGAATCCGCCGCGATCGGCATTTCCTTGCTGGAGGGCGAAGGCGTTGCGATGGTGACGGTTCTCGCGGTCTTTATCTCGAACGTGCCGGAGGGGTTATCAAGCGCCATGGGTATGCAGGCCGCAGGCAAATCCGCGCGGTATGTCTTTGGCATCTGGGCGGGCATTGCGCTGGCGTGTGGGCTGTCGGCCTTTTTGGGTTATGTGGTGATCGGTGGGCTGCCCACCGTCTATATCGCGGCGGCGATTGCCTGTGCGGCGGGCGCGATTTTCGTTATGTTGATCGACACGATGATCCCCGAGGCATTTGACGAAATGCACGCGCTGTCGGGTCCGATTGCCGCGGCCGGTTTTCTGTTTGCCTTTGCAATGGGTCACTTATTCTAGTTGCAATCATGACGTATCAACGCCCTTGAACGCACTTTGCCACGTTCACGCGGATCATACTGACACTGGCAGGCGCGTTCACGGTTGCCTATATTGCAGCATTGCTGGATTTGCTCACGAACTGGCACGGCAGCGACGCCGCGCACCCGGCCGACGCGACACCAACATAAAGGACCATACGGATGCGCCTTTTCTTCAAAGCACTCGCGGTTCTTGTTGCAGTGGCGCTTGTGATCATCGTGATCGCGCGGTTTGTCTTTGCCTTGCCCAAGGTGGACGACAGGACAGACAGCGTGGCGCTGGCACCGCCTGCGGATGCGCCTTTGGTAACGTCGGTGATGGCGCAATGGGCGGACCATCCGGGTAAAACCGGTGTGGCCCCCTTGGGGCGCGGCGCGGATGCGTTTGCGGCGCGGATGATGCTGGCCGATGCGGCGCAGTCGTCGATTGATGCGCAATACTACATCTGGCGCGGGGATATGACCGGAACGCTGCTGCTGGATGCATTGTGGCGCGCGGCGGAGCGCGGGGTGCGCGTGCGTCTGTTGATTGATGACAACGGCACGGCGGGGCTGGATACACATGAAAACGTCAACGTGCGTCTGTACAATCCGTTCAACCTGCGCCGTTTCAAGATGCTTTCCTATGGCTTTGATTTCTTTCGCCTGAACCGGCGGATGCACAACAAATCCTTTATCGTGGACGGGGCGGCAACGATCCTTGGCGGGCGCAACATCGGGGATGAATATTTCGATACCGGCCCGAAGGCGCTTTTTGTTGATCTGGATGTACTGGCAGTGGGCGATGTCGTGCCGCAGGTTGCCAGTGATTTTGACCGCTACTGGGCGGCGCAGGCGGTGCACCCCGCAGGGCCGTTTGTGGGCGACGCCCCAAAGAGCGATCCGATTGCCGCGCGTATGGCGCGGTTTGGCGATGATCCGCAACTAAGCACCTATCGCAAGGAGGTTACAGCATCCGCTCTGGTCAACGATCTGCGCGCCGGTACGCTTGATCTGGAGTGGACGGACGTGGTGCTTGTCAGCGATGATCCGGTCAAGGGGTTGGGCGCGGTGGCGCGCGAAGACCTGCTTGCCACCCGGCTGGTACAGGCATTTGGCCGGATTGAAACACGGTTTGACGGCATATCGCCCTATTTCGTGCCGACGGCGACGGGGGTGTCCGCGTTTTCGGTGCTGCAAAGGCGCGGCGTGCAGGTGCGCATGTTGACCAACTCGCTGGAGGCCACGGATGTGTTGCCGGTGCATGCGGGTTACGCCAAACGCCGCCGCAACCTGTTGAAAGCAGACGTTGAGCTGTTCGAGCTGAAGCAACAGGCATCGGTCGTCACCCCGCGCGACAAGGTCGGGCCTTTCGGCTCGTCGGGGGCCAGCCTGCACGCGAAAACATTTGCCGTGGACGGGCAGCGCATCTTTATCGGCTCGTTCAACTTTGATCCGCGATCAACCACCTTGAACACCGAGATGGGATTGCTGATAGATAGCAAGGCTATGGCAACCCGGATGCACAGTGCGTTTGACAACAAACTGGACGGTCTTGCATGGCAGGTCACGTTGACGGATGGCGATCTGACGTGGCGTGATGGCAGTGAAAGCACTGCTCACGAACCGGGGACGGGGTTTTTTAAACGCGTTGCATTGACCATAATCGGCTGGCTGCCGGTGGAATGGTTGCTGTGATCGGGGCGGAGGTTTTTTGATGCGGGTTGCCAGCTATAATATGCGCAAGGCGGTGGGGCTGGACTGGCGCCGCGACGCCGACCGGATTTTGCGCGTTCTGGGCGAAATCAACGCGGATGTGGTGGTTCTGCAAGAGTCGGACAAACGCATCGGCGCGCGCGCGGGCGTTTTGCCCCAGCAGGATATGTTTGCGCGTCTGGGCTACCGGATTGCCGATCTGTCGGTGCGCCCGCTCAGCCATGGCTGGCACGGGAATGCGGTGCTTTACCGTGAAAATGCTGTGAGCTTTGAAAGCGCACAGCGCATCGTTCTGCCCACGCTTGAACCGCGCGGGGCGGTGTCGATGCTTTTGTTGCAACCGCAACTCGAAGTGGTTGGCGTGCATCTGGGCCTGACCCGTGGCAGCCGCGTGGCACAGCTTCGCGCGCTGAGCCGCTATCTGGAGACGGTCACGCACCCGGTTCTGATCGCCGGAGATTTCAACGCGTGGCGGCGCGATGAAGGGATCGACGATGCCTTGGGCGACCGGTTTACCGTGATCCAGCCGGGCAACAGTTTTCACGCCGCGCGCCCTGTCGCCGCCTTGGACCGCTTTGCGCTTAAGGGAAACGTCAACTATGCCTCGGCATGGGTCCACAACACGCCGCTGGCCAAACGGGCATCGGATCATTTGCCCATTGTGATTGATCTGGAACTTCCGAAAGATCCCGCATGAACGTCTTTGTGGCTCTGCATACGCTGGTGGTGATCGCCATCACGTTGCGTATCCTGTTGCGCGACAACCTGTCGCCGCCTGCGCGGCTGGCGTGGTTTGTGGTGCTGATGGTTCTGCCGTTTGCCGGTACGGCGGTGTATTTTCTGTTCGGAGAAACCGTCATCGGCAGAAAAGCCAAGGCCGAGCAAACCGCGATATTTGATCACATTCACAAGGACGCGGCCCCGCTGATGGGGGACGTGCGTGATGTGGAGCGGTTGATTGACCCGCTGTATCAACCGGTGTTTCAATATGCCGGATCCATAAACGGGTTCTATCCGGTGGCGGGCAACACGGCCGAGTTGATGGCCGATGCACAGACCACGCGCACGCGGATGATTGCGGATATCGACGCGGCGACGGACTATGTGAATGTGCTGTATTATATCTGGCTCGACGACGAGACAGGTACAGACGTGGCGCAGGCGCTTATGCGGGCGGCAAAACGCGGTGTAATCTGCCGCGCGATGGCCGATGGCATGGGGTCGCGCCGGCTGATCAGATCGGCGTTGTGGCAGCAGATGCGCGAGGCGGGTGTGCATATGGCTGTGGCATTGCCGTTTAAAAACCCTTTTCGCACCTTGCTGACCAGCCGCATTGATTTGCGAAACCACCGCAAGATTACCGTGATCGACGGGAAAATCACCTATTGTGGCAGCCGCAATTCTGCGGACCCCGAATTTCGTATCAAAGCCAGATATGCGCCGTGGGTCGATATTATGGTGCGGTTTCAGGGACCGGTGGTGGCACAGAACCAGCTGTTGTTCTCAAGCGACTGGATGCGCGCCACGGGTGAAAAACTTGATCCGCTGGCGGTGCCGGCGGCCCCGTTTCAGGGTGGATTTCCGGCACAGGCCATGGGCGATGGCCCGACCGAGCGCAACGGTGCCACGCCGCAATTGTTCGCCGCCGCCATAGGAAGCGCGCGCAGTCATATCACCCTCTCGACGCCCTATTTTGTCCCTGATGCCAACGTTCTTGATGCGCTGTGCGCCGCCGCGCACCGGGGCCTCGCGGTTGCGCTGATTTTTCCAAAGGTGAACGACAGCTGGGTCGTTGCCGCCGCCAGCCGCAGCTATTATCGCAAGTTGCTTGAGGCGGGATGTGTGATCCATGAATTCACCGAAGGATTGCTGCACGCTAAAACCCTGACCATCGACGGGCGGATCAGCATGATCGGTTCGTCCAACCTTGATCTGCGCAGTTTTGATCTGAACTATGAAAACAACATCCTGTTGCACGATGTCGCCCTGACCGGTGATATCCGCACGCGGCAGGAAGATTACATTGCGCGCTCCGATACGGTCACGCTTGATGATGTCGCAAAATGGCCGTTCCACCGTATCATCTGGAACAACGTGATCGCGACAATCGGACCGGTTTTGTAAGCCCGCCCCGACGGGGCGCGGGTGGGGCTTGCTCATCCATAACATAATCCACATTATGACAACAAAAGGCACATCCGGCGCGGATATTGTAAACAAAGCCGTAATCATCCAGCATAACGGGAGCTTGATCGTTTTGCGCGGATTGCGATCTGGTCTATATTCGGAACACGCGTCTATAGAGGTTACAGTTCACTTGACGTTGGGAGAACCGGGATGAAAACGATACTTGTTGCTACGGACTTTTCCGAACGCTCCGATCACGCATTGGCCCGCGCCGCTTTGATTGCTGTGCAGTCGGGCGCCCGGTTGCATCTGGTGCATGTGGTTGATGACGATCTAAAGCAGCGGATCATTGACAGCGAAACTGCGCTTTCGCAGCAGTTGCTGGACGAAGAAGCGCAGACGCTGAACAAGGCCCACGGGCTAACCTGCACAACCCAAGTGGTGTTGGGTGATCCGTTCGAGGGGCTTGGCAATGCCGCGCTTGCCATCAACCCCGATCTTCTGGTGCTGGGCGCACACCGGCGCCGTCTGCTGCGCGATGTGTTTGTCGGCACCACTGCGCAGCGGGTGATCCGCCGTGCAAACTGCCCTGTGCTGATGGTTAACGCTTCGCCCGAACGCGCGTACACCAGTGTCGTGCTGGCTACCGACCTTTCCGATACCTCGCGCAAGGCAATCGGGCACTTTGCGCAGATGGGGATGGCCGCGCCCCGCAACTGCACGCTTTTGCATATTTTTGACGCAACGGCGCAGCATCTGACGATGCGCAGCGCGCTGAACAAGCAACAGATCGACCGCTATCTCGGAGAGCTGCACGTCGAAGCAAATCAGGCGCTGGCCGAGTTTTCCACGACCCTGCCATCGCCTGACTATCACAGGATTGCGCATCACCACGATACCGGCATCTCTGCCGCGATACTTGAGACGGCCAGCCAGATCATGGCGGATCTGATTGTGGTGTCCAGTCAGGGACGTGTTGGCCTAAGCAAGACATTTCTGGGCAGCGTCGGCGAAGAAGTCCTGCGCCGCGCGGATCGGGACGTGCTGTCGATCCCGCCCCGTTTGATTTCGTGAGCGGCATGCAGACCCCTGTGCCGCGTGCCTTATTTGATCTTTCCCGCCGCGATGGTTCTGGTATCTGGAATTCATGGACATAATTCTGATCACCACAATCATTGCCTCGCTGTTTCTTCTGATAGGTGCAGCAGAGCCGTTGGCGCATTATTTGCGCCTGCCCTATGCGGTGATCATTGCCTGCCTTGGTATTCTTGTCGGTGTCGCCGCGACATTTTTCCTGCGCACCGACCTGACGGATGCGCTTAATCCCGTAGCCGAAGCGATTCTGGCGCTTCCGATCCGCTCGAACGTGTTTTTGTATGTGTTTTTGCCCACGTTGATCTTTCAGGTCACATTGGGCCTGAACCTGCGGCGGATGATTGACGACTGGGTGCCGATACTGGTGCTGGCCGTGGTGGCGGTTTTTGTCGCAACCTTCGTTGTCGGATATTCGCTGGCCTATGTCAGCACGCTGTCCCTGTCGGCGGCCTTGTTGGTGGGGGCGATTGTTTCAACCACCGATCCTTCGGCGGTGGTCAGCATCTTCCGCTCCATTTCCGCGCCCCGCCGTCTGGCGCGGATCATCGAGGGCGAAAGCCTGCTGAACGATGCGGCGGCCATCGCGTTGGCCGCCCTGTTCATGGAGTACGTCAAGGCGGGCGCGCCCGATCCCTCGGTGCAAAGCGCCCTGATGCGGTTTCCGGTGTTGTTGGCGGGCGGTGTTGTGGTCGGGTGGATCGCGGCGCGCATCGCGATCTGGATCATGGCCCTGTTCAGCCAGTATGAAATGGCCGTCGTCTCGGTGTCCATCGCCCTGCCCTATCTTGCTTATATCATCGCGGAACAAAGCGTTGGTGCATCGGGTGTGATTGCGGTGGTGATCGCGGCAATGACCCTGCAGCTGACCGGACCGGGGCGATTGCCGCCAACCACGTGGAAGAACCTGAGCGAGGTTTGGGATTTGCTGGCCCATTGGGCGGGCGCATTGATTTTTATTCTCGCGGCGCTGCTTATCCCGCGCATGTTGGAAACGGTGCAGCTGGTTGATCTGGGGCTGATTTTGGTTGTGGTGGTGGCCGCCATCGTGGCGCGCGGATTCATCCTTTACGGGTTGCTGCCGCTGCTCACCCGGCTGCGGCTTTCGCCTGTGGTCGAACGGCCCTACCGCGTGGCAATCATGTGGGGCGGTCTGCGCGGCGCTGTTACGCTGTCTTTGGCGCTGGCTGTGACAGAGAGCTACCTTGTGCCGCCCGAAGTCAAACGGCAGGTTGCCATCCTCGCCACCGGTTTCACCCTGTTTACGCTGTTGGTGCAGGGTACGACCCTGCGTTGGGTGATCGGGCGGCTGGGTCTCGACAAATTGTCGCCGCTTGATAACGCGCTTTACAATCAGGTGATCGCGGTCGCCCTGCAAACCGTGCGCGAAGATCTGGCGACGGTGACCGATAACTACGAGCTGACCAAAGAGACGGTGCGCGCCGAGGCCAAACGGTTTGGCGAGCGTCTGGATGTGGCCGTTAAATCCGCCGATGACAAGACGGGTATTCTGGACCGTGACCGTGTCACGCTGGGCTTGATCGCCCTTGCCAGCGCCGAGCGGGACGCGATCCTTGCGCGGTTCCGGGACCGGACGATTTCGTCCACCTTGTCCGAGCAGCTGTTGTCGGACGTTGACGCGCTGATCGAAGCGTCGCGATTTAATGGCCGCCGGGGGTACAAAGACGCGGCAAAACGCAGCCTCGGCTTTGGTCGCTGGTTGCGGCTGGCGATCTTCGTGCACAACCGGTTGCATATTTCGGCCCCTCTGGCGCGGATCACGGCAACGCGGTTCGGTTTGTTGTTGTCCCAACGCCTGATCCTGCGCGATTTGCACAGCTTCATTGATGGCCGCATCAGGCGTATCCACGGGCGCCGGGTTGCGCAGGTTCTCCATTCCATGCTGGATCTGCGGATCGAAACGGTCGAACAAACGCTCGAAGGGCTGCGGTTGCAATACCCCGGCTATGCCGAGGAAATGGAGCGCCGGTTTATTCGCCGCACCGCGCTGCGTCTGGAAGAACGTGAATACGACACGTTGCTGGATGACGGATTGATCGGTGACGAAGTCCACAGCGCCCTGAACCGGACTATCGGTGAGCGGCGCGACCGCGCCGAGGCCGCGCCGCGCCTTGATCTGACAGTGCAAAAGTCCGAACTTGTGCGCCAGTTTCCGCTGTTTTCCGAAATGGACGATGCGGTGTTGAACCGCTTGGCGCGATCGCTTGTGACCCGCTATGTCAACATCGGTGAAGTGATCCTGCGCCGGGACAATGCCGCGAAAAGCGTATATTTCGTGGCCTCCGGCGCGGTTGAACTTGAGATGGCGGGGCAAACGTGGCGGTTGGGACGGGGCGAGATGTTCGGGCAGATGGGCCTGTTGATGCGCCGCCCGCAACGCACCGAAGTGCGCGCCATTGCGCCCTCGATCCTGTTGGTTCTTGACGAACAACGCTTCTTGCGGCTGTTGAAAAGCAGCAAAGCCGTCCAGGAGGCGGTTCACGAAAGCGCCACGCGGCGCGATATTTCGATCGAGCAACTTTCGATCGACATCAAGACGGCAAAATGACCCTGTTGCGCTAAGCCGCAACCAGCCAGCGCCTAATGATCAAGCGCCCTGTCGACCCCCAGCTGCGCAAAGGACAATCCCGATGAGAAATGCAGGACATGGTACAGATCGAAACTGGCCATTAGCCGAGGCACCGGCCAATGTGATTGCGGCGTTCACCGACACCGCCTCCGAGGTCGATCTGGCCGACTGGCTGGAACAGCTCCCCCGAACCGGGGCCCGCACCCACCTTGCCGCACAGCCGCTGGCGCGGCGTGCAAAGATATTCGCACGCATGTCGCTTGAGGTTCAGGCCGACCTTGCCGCGCGCATGTCGCGGCCCGATCTGGCCACCCTTGTTACGGAAATGGATTCTGACGACCGCGCGGATCTGTTCAAACGTCTGACCCCCGACGCGCAGCAGGCCCTGTTGCACGACCTTGCCAAAGATGTGCGCGACGACATACGCCGTCTTGCCTCCTACGCCGAGGAGTCGGCAGGCGCGATCATGACAACCGATTATGCGGTGCTTGGCGCGGATATGACCGCGCACGAAGCTCTCGAACAGCTGCGCCTTCAGGCACCGGACAAGGAAACGATCTACCGCTCCTACATTCTTGATGAGGGCCGCCGCCTTATCGGGTCGATCCGGCTGCACGAACTTGTGCTGGCCGCCGACACCGCCAAAATAAGCGCGCTTATGGATGACAGTCCGGTGTCGGTTGCGCTGGACGCGGATCGCGAAGTCGTCGCGAAAATAATCGCACATTATGATGTTCTGGCGCTTCCGGTGGTCGATCCGCAGGGCAGGCTGGTCGGGATTGTCACCCATGACGACGCCGCAGACGCGATGCAGGCCGAAATGACCGAGGATTTCCAGAAGATTTCCACCGTTATGCCGTTTACGCAAAACATGCGCGATGCCGGCATCGGGGTGCTGTATTCCAAGCGGATTCTGTGGCTTGCCTTGTTGGTGTTCGGCAATCTCTTTTCGGGTGCCGGCATCGCCTATTTCGAAGAAACCATTCTGACCTACGTTTCGCTTGTCTTCTTCCTGCCCTTGCTGATCGACAGCAGCGGCAACGCCGGATCGCAATCCGCGACGCTCATGGTGCGTGCGCTGGCAACCGGTGATGTGGCGCTCAAGGACTGGCGCGATCTCATCGTGCGCGAGCTTGCAGTCGCTGCCGCGCTTGGCGCGACGATGGCGTTGGTTGTCTTTCCCGTGGGGGCGATGCGCGGCGGCTCCGACATTGCGCTGGTGGTGGGGCTTACCATGTTTCTGGTGGTAATTGTGGGCAGCCTTGTGGGCATGTCGCTGCCGTTTCTTCTGAGCCGCCTGCGGCTTGACCCCGCGACCGCCAGCGGGCCGTTGGTTACGACAATTTCAGACGCCGTGGGCGTGCTTGTCTACTTTTCAATCGCGACATTTGTTCTGAGTATTTGACCCCTCCAGCGGCATAAACGCGTGTCCGATTGCGACCTCGCGGCACCGGATCGCAAAAAAGCGACATCGCGAATGTCGCGAATAGACGACTATCCGGTTGATTTCCGCAATCACGCGGGTATGTTGCGCTTGAAAGTGCCCAAATGCGATCCGGAGGATCACGGCGGTATCTGCTCTTTTTGCGGGCGGGTGGCGGTGGATTTCGGTTGTGTTTAGACTTTGGGCGGCGCGTTGGCACACGGCTGTCAGCCGTCGCTGGTAGAAATTTGAAGGAGTAACAGCAGATGAAAAGCTATCTTTACGGCGCGGCTTTCGTAGCACTCGCAGCCCCGACAGCAGCGTTGGCGCAAGAGCAATGTGGCGATGTCACGATCACCGAGATGAACTGGGATTCGGCGGCCATCGTCACGGCGGTTTCGAAATTCCTGATGGAACAGGGCTATGGCTGTGACGTGACGACAGTGCCATCCGACACCACGCCTGCGGTTACCTCGCTGTCCGAAAACAACGAACCCGACATCGTGACCGAGCTGTGGTCAAACTCCACCGGCGATGTGTATGAAAAGCTGAAAGCAGACGGCAAGATCGAAGAAGTCGGTCAGGTGCTTGATCCCGGCGGTGTCGAGGGCTGGTGGCTGCCGACATATCTGGTCGAGGCACACCCCGAACTTGCCACCATCGAAGGTGTTATGGCCAACCCCGAACTGGTTGGCGGCATGTTCAACAACTGCCCCGACGGCTGGGGCTGCCGGACTGCAAGCGACAACCTGATCCGTGCTTTCGACCTCGAAGCGGCGGGCATCGAGATCTTCAACCACGGCTCCGGCGAGACGCTGGCCACATCAATGGCATCCGCCTATCAGAGCGAACAGCCATGGTTCGGCTACTACTGGGGCCCCACCACACCGCTGGGCAAATTCGACATGACCAGCATTGATCTGGGCGAATATGACGAGGCCGCGCACCTCGCAAACCAGAACCCCGAAACGCCAAATCCCAAGCCGTCGGCCTTCCCCGCCGCACCTGTGCTGACGGTGGTGACCAAGGATTTCAAGGAAAGCCACCCCGACATTGCCGAACTGATGTCCAAGGTGACGTTCAAGACCGACACCATGAGCCAGCTTCTGGCGTGGAAAGAAGAGAGCAACGCATCCAACGAGGAAGCGGCGGTCTATTTCCTCCAGAACAATCCTGACGAGTGGAGCGGCTGGATCAACGATGCGGCAACAGAAAAGCTGTCGGCGCTGTTGAAGTAAGCGATCGCAACGAAAACCCGGGGTGGCGCCACATGTGCCACCCCATCCGGGGTTTCCGGAAAGCAATAATGTAAGGAGTAAACGATCATGTTGAAACGCAGCTTATCCGCCGCCGCGATTGCCCTCGCAGGCCCCGCTGCTGCTGCCGCCGATTGTGGCGATGTCAGCATCACCGAAATGTCTTTTTCTTCCGCAATCATCACCACCGAAATCGCCTCTTTCCTGATGGAACAAGGCTATGGCTGCACCGTGACACGGGTGCCCTCGGACACGATCCCCGCGCTGGCTTCGCTGGCGGAAAACAACGAACCCGACATCGTCACCGAACTTTGGGTGAACTCTGCCGGCAACGCCTATGACAAGCTCAAGGCAGATGGCGTGATCAGCGATTTGACGCAGGTGCTGGACCCGGGCGGGATCGAAGCCTGGTGGATTCCCACCTATCTGGCCGAAGAACATCCCGAACTGACCACGATCCAGGGCATTCTGGACAACCCCGAACTGGTTGGAAACCGCTTCAACAACTGCCCTACCGGCGGTTGGGTGTGCGGCACCATCAACCGTAACATCGCCCGCGCCTATGGCCTCGAAGAAGCCGGGATCGAAGTTTTCGATCATGGCGGCGGCGAAACGCTGGCGGCCTCGCTGGCGGCGGCCTATGACAAGAACGAGCCGTGGTTCGGTTATTACTGGGAGCCGACGGCGATCATGGGGCGCTATGACATGACGATGGTGGACATCGGCGGTGTTGATATAGACGCGCATGAGGCCAATCTGGACCCCGACGTGACCGATCCGCGCCCCAGCGCCTATCCCCCCAGCCTTGTATATACGGTCGCCACGACCGATTTCACCGAACGCGCGCCCGAGATTTCCGCGCTGATGAGCCATATCAGTTTTGGAACCGACGAGATGAGCACATTGTTGGCCTGGAAGGGTGAAAACAAAGCCTCGTCCGAGGAAACCGCGGTGCATTGGCTGATGAACAACAAGGCCACATGGGGTGACTGGTTGAGCGATGAAGCCCGCACGCGGCTGTCCAAACTGCTGGAAGACTGATTCCAGCCCAGATCCGGCCTGCCTTGGCGGTAGATCTGTATTGATGCCTGCGCGGTCTGACTTTACCGATTTGACAGACCGCGCATTTTTATTTTGATTGAAAAGAGCCGGGCCGCACTGCGGCCCGCGAGAGGAACACATGGCGACATACGATTTCATTTTCGACGGCCTTGGCCTGCGCGGCTGGTGCGGGGATAGCGGCGATGATGGCGGCGGGATGACCTCCATGGCGCAATTGCTGGCGCAAACCTCCGGCAAGGAAGCTGAAACCTCCGTCTGGGAAACGCCGTTTCCCTCGCTCGACACCCTGCATGAAGCCTGCACAAAGATGCCGCAATCGCGCGAGTTGACCACCGGCCTCGAAGAAGGTTTCCTTGCCATCAAGGACATGTTGAAAGTTGTCGTCGATCCCCTGACACAGCCGCTCAGCTGGGCGTTGAACGATGCGCTTTGGGTGATGCAGGCGGTGCCGTGGTTCATCATGATTCCGCTGCTGATGCTTATCTCCTATGCCGTCAGCCGCTCGCTGAAACTGGTCGGGCTTGTCGCCCTCTGCTTTGGCTTTCTCGCCTTTGTGGATTATTATGATTACACGATGCAGACGCTGGCGATCATCTTTGTCTGTGCCATCATATGTGTGCTGTTCGGGGTGCCCATCGGCATTGCCATGTCGCGCAGCGACCGGGTACAGCGCACGATGATTCCGGTGCTGGACATGCTCCAGACGTTGCCGCCCTTCGTCTATCTGATCCCGCTGATCTTCCTGTTTTCTGTAACCGAACCAAAGCTTTACGGTATTGCGATCATCCTTTACGCCATCGTGCCGGTGGTGCGTCTGACGGATCTGGGTATCCGTCTGGTCGATCCCGACGTGATCGAGGCGGCGGATGCATTCGGCATGACCAAACGCCAGAAACTGTTCAATGTGCAAATCCCGCTGGCGCTGCCCAATATCATGGCAGGCGTCAACCAGACGATCATGATGAGCCTCGCAATGGTTGTCATTGCATCGTTGGTATCGGCCCCCGGTCTGGGTGTTCTGGTGCTGCGCGGCATCCGTTCGCTTGAACTTGGCGTCGGTCTTTTGTCGGGCCTCGGCATCGTGCTGCTTGCGATCATTCTGGATCGTGTAACCAAGGCGGCACTTGCCCGCATCAACGCAAGCCAGGCACGGTAAGGGATCACGGATATGACAGACGATATGAAAACGCCCGAGATCAAAATCTCGATCCGCAATCTGTACAAGATTTTCGGAGACGATCCCGAGCCCGCCCTGCAACAGGTTCGCGAGGGCATGGGCAAGACCGAGCTGCTTGAAGCGCACGGTCACGTCCTTGGCCTCAACGACATCAACGTCGATGTGCCGGCGGGTAAAACCACCGTCATCATGGGTCTGTCGGGATCGGGCAAATCGACGCTGATCCGGCACCTCAACCGCCTGATCGAACCGACCGCAGGCGAGGTTTGGGTCGATGGCGATAACATTCTGGAATACAACGACAAACAGCTGCGCGACCTGCGCCAACACAAGATGTCGATGGTGTTCCAGAAATTCGCGCTGTTGCCGCACCGGACTGTGCTGCAAAACGCGGGGCTGTCGCCCTCGATCGAGGGAAAGAGCGAAAGAAACTACGCCGATGAAGCGCGCAAATGGCTGGACCGCGTTGGCCTGCACGGTCAGGGCGACCAATACCCCCACCAGCTATCGGGCGGTATGCAACAACGTGTGGGCATCGCCCGCGCATTGACCAGCAACTCCGACATCATGTTGATGGACGAGGCGTTTTCGGCGCTTGACCCGCTGATCCGTACCGACATGCAAAATCTGCTGATCGAATTGCAAAACGAGCTGCAAAAGACCGTGGTGTTCATCACCCACGATCTCGACGAGGCGCTGAAACTGGCGGACCATCTGGTGATCCTCAAGGACGGTTTCGTGGTCCAGCAGGGCGAGCCGCAGAACATCCTGCTTAACCCCGCTGACCCGTACATCGAGGACTTCGTGAGCGACATCAACCGCGCCCGCGTGCTGCGCGTGCGCTCGGTGATGGACCGCAACGCACAGGCAACGGGCGAGATCGCAGGCGAGATCGACCACGACAGCACGCTTGAATCCGTCATCGCCCTGTCCGAAGGGGACACCGCGCTGACCTACCGCGTGATGAAAGACGGCGCGCCGGTGGGCACGCTTAACATGCGCCGCCTCGTGCGCGCCCTCGTCCCCTCCGAACAATCCGGAGACACCGAAGACGCGCGCAGAAGCGGCTGAAAAACACGGGCTGATCTGCGTGATCAGCCCGCGAAAACATCCCTGTACCGGTCCCGTAACTCCCGCTTAAGGAGCTTGCCACTGGCGTTTTTGGGCAATTCATCGGTGATTTCGATGTGTTTGGGCGCTTTGAAGTGGCTCAGATGCGCCTGACAATAGGCGTGGATGTCATCCGCCGTGGCATCCGCGCCCGCTTTTAGCACCACAACAGCTGTCACGCCTTCGATCCATTTGGGGTGCGCCACGCCGAACACCGCAACCTCGGCCACATCCGGATGCCGGAATATCGCCTCCTCCACCTCGCGGCTGGCGACGTTTTCGCCGCCTGACTTGATCATGTCTTTCTTGCGGTCGATAATATACAGATATCCGTCCGCATCGAAGCGGCCCAGATCGCCACTGTGAAACCAGCCGCCGCGAAAGGCTTCGGCGGTCTTGTCAGGGTCATTGTAATACTGGGAAATGAGATGCGGGCTGCGGTGCACAATTTCGCCCACGTCGCCCACCGCAACAGGGTGGTCGTCCTCATCCACAATGCGGGTTTCCACATTCAGCGCGGGCCGCCCCGCCGAGCCAAGTTTGCGCATCTGGTCTTCGGGCCGCAGGATCGACGCAATCGGCGCCATTTCCGTCTGGCCATAAAAATTATACATCCGCATGTCTGGCAGCCGCTGCGACAACTCTTCGATCACCGCCGTGGGCATGATTGATGCGCCGTAATAGGGGTAGATTCCGGTAGGGGGCAGGATCGTATCACAAGGATTTCTGTCGCCGCCGCTTCATAATATCGAGCAC
>CANMZB010000017.1 GCA_947502265.1 uncultured Sulfitobacter sp. | reverse complement strand
AGATCAAACCCTTCCCCGCTTTCGTCTTGCGCATAAAACAAGCCGTCGGTCTTGGACACGCTTGCACCCGCCGCAAACTGAACCCACCCCTCGATGGTGAAATCCGACCCGCCTGTGCCAACAACAAGACCTGTCGTCGGAAGCCCCGCCCCGCCATCAAGCGCAATCGCCTGGCCTACGTTTTCGGCTGCAATATAGATCGGGGCCACTGTGGTGTCGGTTTCCGGAACGACATAGGTACGCAGCGGATCGGTGAGCGCGGGATCATCGCTCCAATGAGAGAATTCGTAGCGGATACCTGCGGAAATATATTCCTGAGACACCTCCAGCGTATGGTTAAAGCCAATGACATTATCGTAAGCGATGTCATCGTAATAGAAAATCCCGTCCAGCTGGAATCCGAAGCCCGGGGCATCGGGAAGGTCATAGGTAACCGTCGCTTCTTCGGGACGGATTGTGACCCGCTGGGTCGTGGTCAGCCCGTCTGAATCAGTTGCTGTCAGATAAACTATGAAGCCGGTATCATCGAAGTAGTCGTGCCCGGTGGTAGGGATCTCTATTGTCAGGCCGCCCACATCATTGAGGGTCGCTGGCAGTTGCGGGTGTGTGTGCTCGTTGTGCAGGAATTGCACCGACCAGAAGGATGACGTCGTCAAATCTCCGTCTTCAATGTCGGAAGCAGTCCCCGTCAGAACGATCGTGTCGCCCGCCCGAAACGTCAGTTCGTCGGCAGGCGATGTGATGCTGACCATGGGCGCATTCCCGACACGGACCACTACCGGATCAAATACGGTGGAGGCACCATTGGCATCCGTTGCAATCAGTTCGACAGTGTATTCGCCCGGCGCTGTATACGTCCACGTCGGGTTTTGTTCCGTCGAGGTGGCGGTATCGCCGTTCCCGTCGCCATCCAGATCCTCCCCGTCTCCGAAATCCCACTGATACGTGATGGCATCGCCGTCAGGGTCGATCGCATCCGTTTCAAATGTTACCGTATGCGGCACCATAGTGGAGACCTCTTCGGAGGGGTCGATAACAATGCCCTGCCCCTGTGGCGCACGGTTGCTCCCGTCAAAGGTGAGACGGTGTATGGAGCCGGTAAAGCTTGCTGCATTGCCAGTCTCGAAAGTTGTCAGGTAATAAAGGGCGCCGTCCGGACCCTCGATAAAGTCAAGCACCTGTCCGCCAGTGTAGGCAAAATGAGAATCGCGTGTAACCACTGGCGTCGAGCCCGAAAAGTCCACTTCGGCAACACGAATCCATTTGCGGACCCAGTCGCCGTAAAAATATGATCCTTGATACTCTTCCGGAAAGTCGGTTCCACGGTAGATCACGCCGCCGGTGATCGACGCGCCGGTCGCGCCGAACCGTCCAGTGTCATTGACGCCCGGTGCTGTCAGGTGTTGGTAGGTATAGATCGCGCCGCCAGGATCAGCCGGATCGGTATGAAACCCCTCTTCTGCCGGCCAGCCATGGTTATAGCCCGCCCCGGTGACGTGGATATCTTCCCAGGAAAACCCGTTGTTGCCCCCGACATCCCCGATCCAGAGCGTGCCGGTCTCCTGATCATAGGAGCTGCGGAACGGATTGCGCAGGCCATAGGAAAAGATTGTGCTCATCACACCTTCGGCGTCATGTGCAATGTTCTCGACGCTGGTGGAAATTGAAGAGCTGGTATCAACCCAAGGCGTATATTGCGCCGCAACGGCCGCATCATAATAAGGGTTGTCGGCCGGAATAGATCCGTCAGTAAGGTTGACCCGATGCACTTTCCCGTCGTCATGAGTCAAATCCTGCGAGTTTGCACCCTCGAACTCCTCGCCCGTTGTAATGTAGAGCTTGTATGGGCTCGGATCGTTCTCATCGATCGGCTCATATGCAATTTCAATCGCACCTCCCTGATGATGGCCGTCCGAGAAGAAGTCTGTTTCACGCCAGAGCACCGTTTCCGAGGTCGGGTCGATCCGGCTGGTCGCACCGCCGGAATTCTCCTGATGCACAAAGCGCGAAACTGTGGATTTATTGGTTTGCGCGTCAGTATAAAAGGCATAGACGTAGCCGTTGGTGGCAAAATCAGGATCAACGGCAAGCGACAGCATCCCCGATTCCACCTGCACCAGAGTTTCCGCACTGAAATCGAGGTACGTGGCGGTAGGGCTATTGATCTGTGTGGGATCTTCGATAAGCGTGATGACGCCATTTTGTTGGCTGACAATCATCCGCCCGTCTGGAAGGAACGCCATGGCCGTCGCCAGAAATAGCCCGTCGGCCACCTTGGTATCAATAAAACCGGAGGCACCCTGGTTATCAGCCGCCGGGGCGCTTGCATCTTCCACGATTGACGCCCCCGATGGCGGATGCAAATCATGCCCCTGCTCGCCGTTACCAGCGGCATCGACGATATGCTCGAGATCGTCGTCAAACCGGTAGTAACGTTCCAGCCCGGCAGGCACGCCGTTCGAGATATCAACATATCCCAATGCGCCAATGCCGATCTCCGGCGCATCGCGCGCCACGGACCACATGCGCACGCCGTCGATGCGCCCCTCAAAGCCTGCCGTCATATCCGAAATAGTGACCGGATCTGTCCATGTCACGTCCGAAATGTCGACAAGTTCGCCCCCCAGATAGAGACGTGTGTCGCCTGATTCGCGCACAACCGCCACATTGATCCACTCCCCGGAGGGCACCGCGTTGTCGGTAGACACGATCGACGTTCCATTTGCCGTCACCTGAAGCCTGCCACCGGTGAAATCAAGCTGCATACCAGAACCACCAAGCAGCGTAGAGGTCGACGTGGGAATCACCCCGTCCGCGATGCGAAAACTGAGTTCGAATGTGAAATCATTCGCAAAAAGAGTATCGCTGATGTCGATACTGTTTCCAGAAGTTTCAACCACATAATTAGTCATTATATTATTCCAGACTGAAGAAAGATAGTTCGGATAAAATGGCCAATAGTATCAAAAAAAATTTGGCCGGGAGCGATATAAATAATCTGCACGGAGCTTGCAAAACCATAGGTTGCAGCCCCTACATGCATATTAGTATTTAGCATACAATCAGCAAAAAGTCATTGTAAATCGTTGCTGCATTGGGCCGCATGATGTCATCGAAACGGATTTCAACCAATGCGGGAATTTAATTCCATTATTGAATAGAAATGACAATACTGAACACTACTCATTCGTATTGTATCAACATAATTCAAAATAAATTCACTCTATTTACAATGCCTTATTATGCGGCACATGCCGACGGGGCGCGGATCACAAAACGGACCTTACAAAATCAACCAGACCCGCACAAAAATGCTCCCTTCCGATATAGAGTGTTTTTAAGGAATTCGGTTACAGCACTACTGTCTGGTTCAACCGCCGGGATGGCCTTTTGCTCCTAAAACGAGGGGGAATTCCATTCACCTCGGAAAAACAATCCGGGTTCCGGTCCCTTCGCATGGGCGGGGGCGTGCTCGCGTTGGGAAGCGATTCCCTGCTCGTCTGCGATGTCAGTGACCCGCCCCCGAGGCTGCGGAAATCCTCCCCCAAATGATCACGCTTCGAAGCGTAATGCGCCGCCGGAGCGGTTGTTTTGAGGTTTGTCATGTCGGGATTTCCATAGGTGGTGCGGGTGGAGGGACTTGAACCCCCACGCCTTGCGGCGCTTGGACCTAAACCAAGTGCGTCTACCATTTCGCCACACCCGCAACAGGGACGGTATGGAAGGCGTAAGGGGGTGTTGTCAAGGCGATCTCGATGCGCTTTCTGAAGTTGCAGACGCGGCTGATCGACAACTTGTCAGGAGGCGCGATCGGGTCAGGCTGTACATCTGTTTCAATCTTTATGTGGTGATTGAAAGAGGCTTCCCGCCGGTGGCAGCATAGCCTGCCAAATCAGGAGGAACCCTTGATCTGGTGCGCCTATCACCACCGCCTGCCACATTGATAATCACGAGACCAAAATTAATACGCGACATAAACACTATCTTGTCATATTGTTGCGACAACCTGAGGTAGGTTAGACAAGAAGAGAGACGCCCATGAAACCGAATACGGTCGGGCGCGTTGGTGGTGAACGTCCACAAACGGGCCAATACGCGCCTTATGCATCCCGCGATACCGGGCTGCTGCAAGGCACTACGTTGCTGACACTCGACGGCGAAATGCCTGTCGAATTTATTGCTATCGGCGATAAAGTTATCACACGTGACACCGGCATCGCACGGGTCACGCATATCCAGCGCAGCACGCGCATGGTACATACCATTGCGCTGGCTGCGGGGTCGCTGGGCCATACACGGCCGGAACAAGATGCGCTTTTGGCTGGTGACCAGATGTGTCTGATTCGCGACTGGCGCGCGCAGGCGCTCTTTAATGCGGACCGCGCTTTGGTGGCGGCGCGCACGTTGGTGGATGGTGAATTCATCCGCGATCTGGGGATGCAGAACCACACGCTGATCCAGATTTTCTGCGACGGGCCGCATATCCTTTATGCGGACGGATTGGAAGTCAGCACGGCAGATGGCGCGCGCGCGCGCGGTCAGGTGCTTCACGCCGCCTAAATCCCGAACTTCCGGAACACTTTCGGCAGTTCTTCGGGCAAGTCCTCCGCGATCAAGCCGGATCCGAACGATAGTGCGCACTCCTGATGGAGCCATGCGCCTGTTTCGGCGGCGCAAAACGCATCTAACCCGCGCGCCAGAAGCCCCGTGATAAATCCGGCAAGCACATCACCCGCCCCCGCGGTTGCCAGCCAGGGGGCGGCGCGATCATATTGAGCCGAGCAGATTGCGGCAGTCCCGTTTGGGTGCGCGATCACCGTGTCCGGTCCCTTTAGCAGAACGATACAGCCTGCGCGCGTGGCAGCATCCCGCACCGCATCGACCTTTGAGTAGAAGGGGCCGCGTTCATCTTGAATCCTGCTTACATATTTCGATTTATCTTCAGTACCTTGTTCGCGATTGTGAAAGCTATCCTTCGGCGCACAAAGCGCCTTTGCGATGTCGGGAAACAGGCGCGAGAACTCTCCGCCATGCGGCGTCAGCACGCATTTGTCATGCAGCAGCGCCATCAGGTCAACGTCTTTCGCCACCAGTGTGAGCGCATCAGCATCCAGCACACAGGCACGACGCGCCTCTAACACAACCCGCACCAAAGCCGCTTCGCGCGGTTGCGTCCCCAATCCGGGGCCGATCCCGATGGCGTTGATCCGGTTGTCAGCGGTGATGGCAGCGTTGAGCGCGTCCGCATCGGCCACCTTGCGCAACATGATGGCGGTAAGCTGTGCCGCGTTTTCGATCAAGGCCGCAGGGGGGCAGCCGATGGTTACCAGCCCTGCGCCGATCCGGAGCGCGCCACGCGCGGTCAGCCGCGCCGCGCCGCCGCGCCCGACCCCGCCAGAAAGGATCAAGGCCGCACCGTGATCGTATTTATGGCTATTGGCGTGTTTGGACAGGCGCCGCGTGTCCTGCCCGCCAAAAGGTCGATCTCCCGCCACGCCATCCAGCGCAGGTATCAGCCTGAGCGGCGCGGGGTGCAACCGGCGCAGCCCGCCAATCCCGATGTCGCAGACGATCAGCGCGCCGCAATGCGACGGGCCGTCTGCCAGAAAATGCCCCGCTTTGGGGCTGTCGAACGTCACGGTAAGCGCGGCATATGGCGCAACGGCCCCGACCACACGTCCGCTGTCCGCATCCAGTCCCGAGGGCACATCAATAGCAACCATGCGCGGCTGGTAGTCTCTTTGATCACTGCCGCCCCCTGCGAGGTGGGCCACGAGATCTCCAATTTCGCCCTCCAGCGGACGGCTTAACCCTATGCCAAAAAGCGCATCAATATAGAGCGTCACGTCACCGATGCGCGGCATATTCCGCACTGTGGTCGCGCTCAATTCCCAAATCGGATGATCTGCCTGCCAGCGCGCATAGTTAAGGGCGGCATCGGCGGGCAGCTTTTCAGGATTGCCGTAAAAATGCACCTCAACGGTCCACCCCGCTTTTGCCAGTAGCCGCGCCACGACAAATCCGTCACCACCGTTGTTACCCGGACCGCAGAGAACCACAGCATATTTTGCGCTTTTCGCGATGTCTGGCCAATGGGCATAGATCGCATCAACCACCCCTCTGCCTGCGCGCTCCATCAGATCAAGGCCCGTAACAGCGCCAGAGGCCATCGCCCGATGCTCCCGTCTGCGCATCTGCTGTGCGGTAAGTAATTCTGTCACTGCCTCGCGCTCCCGATTCATTTTCGTCTATTTTTTAATCACACCGCCCGTTTTCAGGGCGATGAAGCCCTATTTCCATCCTAGCCGGTCCCAAGCGTCCTGTCGTGACTGGATTCTCGTAGATGCCAATGAAAACACTGCGGTGAAATATTTAGGGAAGCCATCATGAAAAAGATCGAGGCAATCATTAAACCCTTCAAGCTCGACGAGGTGAAAGAAGCCCTGCAAGACATAGGTGTTCAGGGCCTTTCCGTGATCGAGGTCAAAGGGTTCGGCCGTCAGAAGGGCCACACCGAACTTTACCGCGGAGCGGAATATGTTGTGGATTTTCTGCCCAAGGTGAAGATAGAAATCGTTCTGGATGACGATCAGGTCGATACTGCGATAGAAGCGATCGTGAGCGCCGCCAAGACAGAGAAAATCGGCGACGGCAAGATTTTCGTCTCCCCCGTTGAACAGACGATCCGCATCCGTACCGGTGAAACCGGTTCGGACGCGCTTTAATCAACCTTACACGCGACCAGACTTTAAAGAACAAGGACATCGCCATGACCAATAAAGACCTGTTGAACCAGATCAAGGACGAGGACATCGATTACGTCGATATCCGCTTTACCGACACACGCGGCCGGTTGCAGCACGTGACCGTAGTGAGCGATCTGGTTGATGAGGATTTCCTCGAAGAAGGCTTTATGTTCGACGGCTCCTCTATTGCAGGCTGGAAGTCCATCGAATCCTCCGACATGAAGCTGATGCTTGATCCCGACAGCGCCTATATCGATCCGTTCTATGCCGAAAAAACGATCTGCGTCCATTGCTCGATCGTCGAGCCGGACACCAACGAAAGCTATGATCGCGACCCGCGCGGCACGGCACAGAAGGCCGAATCCTATCTGAAATCTACCGGTATCGGCGATGTGGCCTATATGGGTCCGGAAGCGGAATTTTTCCTCTTCGACGATGTTAAATTCTCCAATACTGTCAACAAGGTATCCTACGAAGTTGATGCATCGGATGCATCTTGGAACACTGACACAGATTACGAGATGGGCAACATGGGTCACCGCCCGGGCCTCAAGGGCGGCTACTTTCCTGTTAACCCGACAGACGAAGCGCAAGACCTGCGTGCCGAGATGCTCTCGACGATGAAAAGGTTGGGCATGAAGGTGGACAAACACCACCACGAAGTCGCCTCCTGCCAGCACGAGCTTGGCCTGCTGTTCGGTACGCTCACCAAACAAGCCGACGAAATGCAGAAATACAAATATGTGGTGCATAACGTGGCCCACGCCTACGGCAAATCAGCGACCTTCATGCCCAAGCCGATCTATGGCGACAACGGCTCCGGCATGCACGTCAACATGTCCATCTGGAAAGACGGCAAGCCGGTATTCGCAGGCGACAAATACGCCGATCTGAGTCAGGAAGCCCTGTGGTACATCGGCGGCATCCTGACCCATGCGAAGTCGCTCAACGCGTTCACCAACCCAACAACAAACAGCTACAAGCGGTTGGTTCCGGGCTTTGAAGCCCCGGTGTTACGGGCCTATTCCGCGCGCAACCGCTCGGGCTGTGTGCGGATCCCGTGGACAGAAAGCCCCAAGGCCAAGCGCGTCGAGGCCCGCTTCCCCGATCCGGCAGCAAACCCCTACCTGTGCTTTGCCGCGCTTCTGATGGCCGGTCTTGACGGCATCAAGAACAAGATCGACCCCGGCGATGCGATGGACAAGAACCTGTACGACCTGCCCGCAGAAGAGCTGGCCGGGATTCCCACGGTCTCCGGCAGCTTGCGCGAAGCGCTCGACGAGCTGGCAAATGACATGGACTATCTGCTGGCTGGCGACGTGTTCACCAAAGACCAGCTTGAGGGCTATATCAGCCTGAAGATGGAAGAGGTCCACCACTACGAGCAGACGCCACACCCTGTCGAGTTCGGCATGTACTACAGCGTATAACGCGCCATAGAACACCATCGGGGGCGCCCTGTCGGGGCGCCCTTTTTCACAGCTGCTGATGCGTGACTAAAGCGTCAACTTTTGACGTCCGCGCAAAACCCCATGTAATTTGCACGATTTGGCCATAGTTTCGCCTCCTACTCCCGCTTTTCTACCCAGACGAGAAGTAAAGAGTAACCAGGAGACGACGTATGACACAGCTGATCCAAATTTCCCGCAAGCAGAATACTCCCATTTCCTCAAAAGCGCATTCTGCGCCTATCGCCCTACCCGAACCTGCCAATCACAACGGGCCGCCGCGCCCCGACGTGTGATGGCACAGCTTTGCGCACGCCCCTAACGAAGGCTTTGCAACCTCGAGCGCGTTCGCTAACCTGCCCTGAACTATCAGTCAGAGGTAACCTTCCATGCGATTCATTAAATCAATTTCATTGTCAGTTGTAGTTTCCGCAGTTCTCGCAGTTCCTGCGATTGCAGCGCAATGCGGCAATAACGCTGGCGGCTTCGACGCGTGGAAGACAGCATTTGCAGCCGAAGCGCAGCGTGCAGGCGTTAAACAGCGCGGGCTCGATGCGCTTGCATCCGCGCAGTATGCCACGAGCACCATTCATGCCGACCGCAATCAGAAATCGTTCAAGTACTCGCTGGAAAAGTTCCTTCAGGTGCGCGGAGCGGATACCATCGTCAGTCAGGGCCGCAAACGCAAGGCGCAGAACGCGGGCTTCTACACCTCGCTAGAGCAAAGCTATGGCGTGCCCGCCGGTATCTTGCTGGCGATCCACGGAATGGAAACCGGATTTGGCGGTTTTATGGGCGATACACGGGTTGTCTCTGCCATCACCACGCTGGCCTATGATTGTCGTCGTTCCGATTTCTTCACGCCCCATGCAATCGGCGCACTGATGCTGGTGGATCGTGGCGCGATCACCGCCAACACCAAAGGGGCCAAGCATGGCGAGTTGGGCCATACACAGTTTCTGCCCGGCAATGCACTGCGCTATGGCGTGGACGGCAACGGCGATGGCCGCGTGGATTTCTATAACCAGACGGACGCGCTGGCCTCTACCGCCAACTTCCTGCGTAAGAAAGGCTGGCAGCCCGGCGTCGGCTATCAACAGGGGCAGCCCAACTATAATGTGATCAAACAATGGAATGCAGCGGGTGTTTACCAGCAGGCCATTGCGATCATGGCCGCCAAAATCGACGGCTAAGCCATATTTCCGGATGCGCGGCACCTGCGGCGCATCCGCCACACTGTCCGGCGATGCCCTTGCGCGCCTGGCGTTCCTCCCCCATATGGGCTTCAGGGTCAGGCCCCTGCCGTCCGCACTCCGGTGAAGTCCTGCATTGATTTTTTTGATTTTCGATCCTTCTGAGACGTGGTCTCAAGGTAATGCGGACACCTCTGACACACGTTATCGGAGTGATTGATATGACGAATCCCATCCCCACGCGTGATGTTCTGAAAGCACAGGCCAGACGCCTGCGCGCCGATCTGGACGCCAAAGGAGCCCCCATCAGCCATGCCGCCGCTCTGGAAACGCTGGCCCGTCAATGGGGCATGCGGGACTGGAACACGCTCAGCGCCAAAGCCGGCATCGCCCCGGCAGGCTGGTTTCCCGCGCAGAAAGTCAAAGGCCGGTATCTGGGACATGCCTTTACCGGCTCGATCAAGGCCGCGCACCAGTTGGCGTCGGGTTATTGGTCGCTGACGGTCCGCTTTGACGCCCCTGTTGACGTGGTTACATCCGAGCACTTCAGCAGCCTGCGTCAACAGGTCAACACGACCGTAAACGCCGATGGCCAGTCGCCGCAGAAAACATCTGACGGGCAGCCCCACATGGTGTTGCAGGCAGCCTGACACAACAGCCGTCCGGCGGAGTATCCGGCGGGCGGCGTATGTAAAAACCGCCACCTCGGAATGATGATCGGGCGCTGAAACGAAAGAGTTTAACGACCGTCAAGGCAGGTTCGCACCGACCCGTTATATCGTCATTTCCGGCCCCAACCAGACGATCCAGACAACCCCACCCAATTCACTGCCCCAACGCCTGCGCCAGATCGTCAATCAGATCACCTGCGTTCTCGATGCCCACCGACAGGCGCAACAGGCCCTCGGGGATGCCAGTGTGCGGCTCGATGGTGTGGCGATGCTCGACAAGGCTCTCGACCCCGCCAAGCGATGTTGCGCGGTGAAACAACTGCAAGCGGCCAACCCCCGCGAGCGCCGCAGGTGCGCCGCCTTTGACGATGAATGACAAAAGCGGGCCGAAACCGCCCTGCATCTGGCGCGTGGCCAATGCGTGGCCGGGATGTTCGGGCAGCCCGGGATAGAGAACGGCGTCAACCTGCGGATGATCGGCCAGATAGGTCGCCAGCGCCTGCGCATTTTGCGACATCCGTTCAACCCGCAAAGGCAGCGTGCGCATGCCGCGCAGTAACAGCCACGCCTCGAACGGGCCAAGAACGGCACCGGCCATATCGCGGTCGGTGCGGATGTCCTGCCAGACCGGCGCATCCGCATCGCGGCACGCCAACGCCCCCGCCAACACGTCGGAATGACCGTTAATCCCCTTGGTGGCCGAATGCATCACCAAATCGGCGCCGAACGACAACGCCCGCGTCAGCACCGGCGTCGAGGTTGTCATATCCGCCACCAACACGCCCCCGCCCGCATGCACGGCATCGGCGCAGGCGGCGATGTCGATCACCCGCAACCATGGGTTGGACGGTGTTTCGATCCACGCGAGCGCAGGCTTGCAGGCATCGCAAGCGGCGGCAAAGGCTTGCGTATCTGCGGCTTCAACCTCGACCAACGTGATGTCGCGGCGGGTGCAGAAATCGCGGATCCATGCCATCGTGCCCCAGTAGATCTGGCTTTGCACCAATACTGTCTGCCCTGCGCGCAACGTGCGAAACACCGCCGCGACCGCCGCCATGCCGGAGGGAAAGACCATCGCGTCCGCCGCACCTTCCAACTCGGCCAGCACCCCTTCGACCATCCGGCCATTGGGCGCGTGCACGCGCGAATAGACGTTGCCATCCACCAGCGGCACATACTCCTCATCGCGCGCGAATGTCGTGGCGGGGTGGATCGGAGGCACCACACCGCCGGTGCTGTTGTCCGTGAGCCCCCCCGCCTGTGCAGCGATTGTGGCGGGGTGAAGACCGGTCGGGCGCTTGACAGACATCGGGTTTCCTTCTTTGTGGGGCGGGATTACCCCAGCAGTAAGCGCACGGCGCACGAGGTGCAAACATTCCGTCACCATAGCGTGAAGCGGGCACTGCCCCCTTGCCCTGCGCACGCATCTGTCCCACCTTGAGCGGTGACCAAGGAGACACGCGATGCCCAGTAAAGAGATTACATTCACCGGCCACGACGGATCAACCCTGTCGGCGCGGCTGGACATGCCCGCGGGGCCACATCTGGCCACGGCGCTGTTTGCGCATTGCTTCACCTGCGGCAAAGATATTCCCGCCGCGCGGCGCATCGCGGGCAGACTTGCGGCGCTCGGCATCGCCGTGCTGCGGTTCGATTTTACAGGGCTGGGGCATTCGGAAGGTGAATTCGCCAACACGTCGTTTTCAAGCAACGTCGAAGATGTAGTCGCCGCCGCCCGCTGGCTGGATAGCGAAGGGATGGCACCCGGCCTGCTTGTCGGGCACAGCCTTGGCGGGGCGGCTGTCATTCGTGCGGCAGGGATGCTGGAGGGCATCAAGGCGGTGGCAACCATAGGCGCGCCGTTTGACCCCTCGCATGTGACGCGCCATTTCGCAGACGCGCTGCCCGAAATTGAAGCGCAAGGTGCCGCCGAGGTCTGTTTGGGTGGACGCCCGTTTACCATTGGCAAAAGCTTTATCGAGGATACCGGCTGTGATATGCTTGGCGCGGTGCTGGGCAAACTGCGCGCCGCCCTTCTGGTGCTGCATGCCCCGCGCGACGCCGTGGTGGGAATCGACAGCGCAAGCCAGATATTTATGGCAGCGAAACATCCCAAAAGCTTTGTCTCGCTGGACGATGCCGACCATCTGATCAGCCGCCCGCAGGATGCGGAATACGCGGCGGAAATCATTGCCTCATGGGCCGCGCGATACCTCGAGCGGCGCACCCCTGCCCCGCCCGCCGGAACCCCAGAGGGCATTGTGCGGGTGTCGGAAGCGGACCGCGACGGGTTTTTACAGGATGTGACCTCGGGCAGCCATCTGCATCTGTTGGCCGACGAGCCATTGGCTTACGGCGGGACAGATCGCGGCATGTCGCCCTACGGATTTCTCGCGGCAGGCCTTGGCGCCTGCACGTCGATGACGATCCGAATGTATGCACGCAAGAAAAAGTGGCCGCTGGAGCATGTGGAGGTCGATGTGAGCCATCAGAAGGTCCACGCACAGGATGCCGCCGCATCAGGAAGCGAAAAGATCGACACGTTTATGCGCCGGATTGTTCTGACAGGCCCGGATCTTGACGATGATCAACGTGCGCGGCTTCTGGAGATTGCCGACAGATGCCCGGTACACCGCACACTTGAGCGGACCTCGCACATCGAGACCGAACTGGCCACCTGAACCTCAACGCCCATCAATCCTTGCAGCCCCTCTTCGCTTGTGGCGGCTTGTTCTTGGCGGCTGCAAGGGATATTGCGCACGTGTCTCTTGCAACGTCACGAAAAGGTCTGCCGATGATCCCGCGTTATTCCCGTCCCGATATGGTTGCCATCTGGTCACCTGAAACAAAATTCCGCATCTGGTACGAGATCGAGGCACATGCCTGTGACGCGATGGCCGATCTGGGCGTGATCCCGCGCGCCAATGCGGACGCTGTGTGGAAAGCCAAAGACGCCACCTTTGACGTGGCGCGCATTGATGAAATCGAAGCGGTCACCAAACATGACGTCATCGCCTTTCTGACCCATCTGGCAGAACATGTCGGATCGGACGAGGCGCGATTTGTTCATCAGGGCATGACCAGCTCCGACGTGCTGGACACTTGTTTCAACGTACAACTGACCCGCGCCGCCGATCTGTTGATCGCGGATATGGAGCTGCTGCTGGCCGCTCTCAAACGCCGCGCGATCGAGCACAAGGACACCCTGCGCGTGGGTCGCAGCCACGGCATTCACGCCGAACCGACCACCATGGGCCTGACATTCGCGCGTTTTTACGCGGAAATGGACCGCAACATGCGCCGCCTGAAAACCGCGCGCGAGGAAATCGCAACCGGTGCGATTTCGGGCGCTGTCGGTACATTCGCCAACATTGATCCTGCAGTCGAAGAGCATGTCTGCGAAAAGCTGGGCCTGTCGCCCGAACCGATCAGCACCCAAGTGATCCCGCGCGACCGGCATGCGGCGTTTTTTGCCGCCCTTGGTGTCGTCGCCAGTTCGATTGAAAACGTCGCAACCGAAGTGCGCCACATGCAGCGCACCGAAGTGTTGGAAGGCGCGGAATTCTTCTCGGCGGGTCAAAAAGGCTCGTCCGCGATGCCGCACAAAAAGAACCCTGTTCTGACCGAAAATCTCACCGGGCTGGCGCGGATCGTGCGCATGGCTGTGGTCCCCGCGATGGAGAATGTCACGCTCTGGCATGAACGTGATATTTCGCACTCCTCGGTAGAGCGCGCGATTGGCCCCGACACCACGATCACCCTTGATTTTGCCTTGCACCGGTTGACCGGCGTTATCGACAAGATGCTGATTTATCCCGACAACATGCTGGCCAACATGAATAAATTCAGCGGTCTTGTGATGTCACAGCGCGTTCTGCTGGCCCTGACCCAAGCGGGCGTAAGTCGCGAGGACAGCTATAAGCTGGTGCAGCGCAACGCGATGAAGGTCTGGGAAGAAGGCAAGGATTTCAAGACCGAGCTTCTGGCCGATGCAGATGTTCTGAAGGCGCTCGGTGCCGACGGGATCGAAGAAAAATTCGACCTCGCCTACCATACCAAACATGTAAACACTATTTTCAAGCGCGTGTTCGGCGACTGATTTTCTCAAGGTTTCCGCTTGTGAAACAGGCATGTGCGGGGCGGCGGGCGGTGTTTTTACACCTTTCGCCGCCCAAATTGTTTGAAATAGACCGGTTTCAGGGTACACTTCTTTCCACATCTTAAAGGAGTAAGTAAAATGAAACTGAAGATTGCCTTTTCCACCGCCTTCCTGATCCTCGTGCCGCAACTCGGCCTTGCCGCAGGATGCAGTTCAAAACAGGCGATGTCCTGCGCCGAAGGCTCTGTTTACGATGCTGCAAGCCATAGCTGCGTGGCCATTACCACCTGAGCCGAAGGCAACAAACAAGCGTCATCACAACAAGATCGGGCGCGGCCATAGGATGTTTTTATGACTGGCACCCCCGGTTTATGGCTGGGCTTTCAGGCATTCTTCACCTTTCCGCACGATACCTGTCACACCTCCTGACAGGATTTATGTGCCCATGAACGATATGACTGCAATAGCCCCGCCTTCTACCACAAACGTTGCGCGTGTTGTCCCCGATCCTTTGCTGAGCCAACGCGCGAAGGCCGCCATCGTCGTGCGGCTTTTGATCAACGAAGGCGCCGACATCCCGCTGGAGGAACTTCCCGCCGAGCTTCAGGCGCAGTTGACGCTTCAGATGGGGGCGATGCGGGTGGTGGATCGGGTGACCCTTGCCGCTGTGGTCGAGGAATTCACCGATGCACTCGAATCAATCGGGTTGTCTTTTCCGGGCGGCATTGCCGGTGCCTTGGATGCGCTGGACGGGCGGATTGGCCGTGAAACCGCCGCACGGCTGCGCAAAGAGGCGGGCGTGCGCGCTGCGGGCGATCCGTGGAAACAACTGCGCGCGCTCGCTCCCGACGAGTTGCAGGAGATCGTGAAGCAGGAAAGCACCGAAGTCGCGGCTGTTTTGCTGTCCAAGCTGGAGGTGTCTGTGGCCGCCGCATTGCTGGGGCGTCTGTCCGGCCCCGAAGCGCGCCGGATCACCTATGCGATCTCGCTCACCGGGGATGTGACGCCCGCAGCGGTGGACAGGATCGGCCTGTCGCTGGCGGCACAGTTTGATGCGCAACCGGTCCCCGCCTTCGATATCGCTGCTGCGCAACGGCTTGGCGCGATCCTTAATTCGGCCTCCACCCCGACCCGCGATGACGTCATGAGCGGCCTTGAGGAAAGCGATAGTGCGCTCGCCGATGCGGTACGCAAGGCAATCTTTACCTTCGCCAACATTCCCGAGCGGGTGGAACCGCGCGACATTCCCCGTATCCTGCGCGAGGTCGATCAATCCTTGCTTGTCGTCGCGATGGCTGGCGCAGAGGCCGCTGGGTTTGTCGCAGCCCGCGATTTCATATTCGAAAACATGTCGAGCCGGATGGCCGACCAACTGCGCGAAGAGATCGAAGAGGCCGGTAAGATCAGGCCGTCCGACTGCGACGCGGCGATGTCCGCCGTCGTTTCCGCAATTCGCGCGATGGAGGATGGCGGAACGCTGGTTCTTGCTGTGCCCGAAGAGGAGGAAGAGGACTAAAGCGTCCCGCCTTTAATCTGAGGTACCTCTTGTCGCCAATGCCGCGAGAGCATTGAGGGCGTGGCAGGCTATTGGTGATGCGAGTTTAAGGCAAAGCGCTCTAAGCGCCTCTTGTTGCCGGTGCAGGCACCGACTATGACTGAGGGCCAATTGCGCCAGACCGGAGCTTTATGTCCGCCGACCGAGCAAAGAAACAGGGTCTTACCCGCAAGACAGGCCATTACCTTAGCAATCTGGTAATCGTCGGCCTGATCCGGCTTGCGCTTGCCCTGCCCTACAAGATGCGTGTGCGCACGATGGGCGCTATTGTGGAGCGGGTGATCGGGCCCTTGGCAGGATACCGTGCGCGCGCGTTGGAAAATCTTGATTTTATCTGGCCTGATCTGTCCTCCAGTAGGCGGGCAGAAATCGCAACCCGTTGCCTCAACAACGTGGGCCGCACCTTTATCGAAAATTACTCGGCGCGCGATTTCCCGCGCCGCATGGCGCATAACACACCCACCGGACCCGGCCTAGAAGCATTGGAGACGGCAGCGGCAAAAGGGCAGCCGGTGATTCTGGTGTCGGGGCATTTCGGCAATTACGAGGCGACGCGTGCGGCGCTTGTCGCGCGGGGGTACAACATCGGCGGTCTTTACCGTGATATGAAAAACCCCTATTTCAACGCGCATTACGTCAAGACGATGGAGACCTTCGGCGGTCCTGTCTTTGCGCAGGGGCGCAAAGGTACCGCAGGTTTCGTGCGGCATCTGAAAGACGGCGGGCAACTGGTTTTACTGTTCGATCAGCATGTGTTCGGCGCGCCTGCGTTCGACTTTCTCGGCCAGCCCGCGAACACGGCGCTGTCAGCGGCCGAGCTTGCCTTGCGTTATAATGCGCTGTTGATCCCGTTTTACGGTGTTCGTCAGCCCGATGGCCTGTCGTTCGAAACGGTGTTGGAGGCCCCGGTTCCGGCCTCTGATGTGATGCAAATGACCCAAGCCATCACCGACAGCCTTGCCGCGCGGGTGCGGGACGATCCCGAACAATGGTTTTGGGTACACCGGCGCTGGCGGCCCCGGTCGGACACCTGATCAATCGAGTTGTGCCGCCGCTACGATGCGCCCGGCCTGACCGGACTGGATCAACACCACCACCGGGGCTGCCCCGTTGATCTGCCTTGTTAGCCGCAAAGGTGCTTTGCCGTCCCATGTCTCTAGAACCGCCCAATCATGCGCAATATTGCGGTAGGCGATGGTTTTGCCGATGTTTTCCCCACGGGTGATTTCGGTTGTCTGCTCGGGTATCAGGCGCAACATGTGCACGCTCATCGGACCAAGCCCGCCTTGCAGGCTCTGCACCTCGATGGTCAACGTATCGCCCACGCGCGCAATATCCAGATCCACCTGAACCGGCTGCGCCTTGTGTTCGGCAATCGCTTTTGACAGGACCATCGGCTTGGCCCCCACGATGTCCGTCTGGCCGTTCACGATCATCTCGGGCGTATAGATCGAACGCCGACCGGCTTCGCGGGCATAGGCGCGCTGGCGCGCGGCGTGTGCCGGATCGCCAAAGGCGTCCTTCCAGCCGATATAATCCCAATAATCAACGTGTAGCGCGATACCGATCACATCGTCACGTTCTTCCAGCTGCACCATCAACGTGTCGGCCGGTGGGCAGCTGGAACACCCCTGAGAGGTAAATAATTCGACCACAACCGGACGCTGCTCTGCGCTGGCGGGCTGCGCGAACAGCAAAGGCGCGTTGATCAGGGTGGCCGCAAGGGCAAACGATATTCTGGACATTTGTTTCCAATCACCTGTTCGGGATGCTTCTTACCTAGACGCAGGTTCCTGAAATAACCAATCAAGGTTTCGAGAGAGCCGTCTTGTTACGCAGATATGTGGCGGAAATGCGAAAATTTTGGTGTACTATGGTATACAATACGATTGATTGAGGTTGAAAAGAAGCGCGCAATAGGGCATCTAGACGGTAATTCGACCTGTAGCCAACCCCACATCCGGAGCCACACATGACAATCATCGTCGGTCAAGATACAACCAAGACCCGCAAGACACTCACGGCGGGCGACCAATCCGTCGCCTATTACTCCATCCCCGCGGCTCAAGAAGCCGGTCTGGGCGATTTCTCCAAACTGCCCGCAGCTTTGAAAGTTGTTCTGGAAAACATGCTGCGGTTCGAGGACGGTAAAACCGTAACCGTCGATGACATCAAGGCGTTCGCCGAATGGGGTGCCAAAGGTGGCAAGAACCCCCGCGAGATCGCCTACCGCCCTGCCCGCGTTCTGATGCAGGATTTCACCGGTGTGCCTGCCGTGGTCGATCTGGCCGCGATGCGCGATGGTCTGGTGGCCTTGGGCGGCGACCCCGACCAGATCAACCCGCTGAACCCTGTCGATCTGGTCATCGACCACTCCGTGATGATCGACGAGTTCGGCAACCCGCGCGCGTTCCAGATGAACGTCGACCGCGAATACGAGCGCAACATCGAGCGTTACACATTCCTGAAATGGGGCCAAAAAGCGTTTAACAACTTCCGCGTTGTTCCCCCCGGCACCGGCATCTGCCACCAGGTGAACCTTGAATATCTGGCCCAGACCGTCTGGACAGATACCGACCAGAATGGCGAAGAAGTCGCCTATCCCGACACGCTTGTCGGGACCGACAGTCACACCACCATGGTTAACGGCATGGCCGTTCTGGGTTGGGGCGTTGGCGGGATCGAGGCCGAGGCCGCGATGCTGGGACAGCCGATCTCCATGTTGATCCCTGAAGTTGTCGGTTTCGAGCTGACCGGGGCCATGATGGAAGGCACCACCGGCACCGATCTGGTTCTGAAAGTGGTCGAGCTGCTGCGCGCAAAGGGAGTGGTCGGCAAGTTCGTCGAATTCTACGGCAAGGGCCTGGACAAGCTGCCACTGGCAGACCGCGCAACCATTGCAAACATGGCGCCCGAATACGGTGCTACCTGCGGCTTCTTCCCGATTGACGGCGAAACGTTGCGCTATCTGCGCACCACAGGCCGCGACGAGGACCGGATTGCGCTGGTCGAGGCCTATGCCAAAGAAAACGGCATGTGGCGCGACGCGGATTACGCGCCGATCTATACCGACACGCTCAGCCTCGATATGGGCACCATCGTGCCTGCGATCTCAGGCCCCAAGCGCCCGCAAGACTACATTGCGCTAACCTCCGCCCACACCGCGTTTGGCGAATACGTCAAAGGTGAACGCACGGGCAACAAAGCCAATGACAAGCAGAAGAACCGCTGGGAATCCGAAGGCGGCCAGCCGGCACCGCGCGAGATCCCCGGCGATGTCGGCCACCACCAGCGCGGGATTGTCGCCAGCGTCAACGGCGATGACCCATACCAGCTGCACGACGGCTCCATCGTGATCGCCTCGATTACGTCCTGCACCAATACGTCGAACCCCTATGTGATGATCGGTGCCGGTCTGGTGGCGCGCAAGGCGCGCGCGCTTGGTCTGACCCGCAAACCTTGGGTCAAGACATCGCTTGCTCCCGGTTCGCAGGTGGTTTCCGCCTATCTCGAAGCCGCGAACCTGCAAGAAGATCTGGACGCGATCGGCTTTAACCTTGTCGGCTATGGCTGCACCACCTGTATCGGCAACTCTGGCCCGCTGGAGCCCGCGATCAGCAAGGCAATCAGCGATTATGACCTGATCGGCACGTCGGTTCTGTCCGGCAACCGCAACTTCGAAGGCCGGATCAGCCCGGACGTGCGCGCCAACTATCTGGCGTCACCGCCACTGGTGGTTGCCTATGCGTTGGTCGGCGACATGAACGTCGATCTGGCGAATGGTGTTTTGGGACAGGACCAGAACGGCAACGATGTCTATCTCAAGGACATCTGGCCCACGACGCAGGAAATCGCGGAGTTGGTCGAAAAGACCGTGACGCGCGAAAGCTTCCAGTCAAAGTATGCGGACGTATTCAAAGGCGACGAAAAGTGGCAGGCGGTGGAAATCACCGACGCCAAGACCTACGATTGGCCGCCTCAATCCACCTATGTGCAAAACCCGCCCTACTTTCAGGGCATGTCGCCAGAACCGGGCGTGATCACCAACATCGAAGGCGCGAAAGTGCTGGCGGTTCTGGGCGATATGATCACAACCGACCACATCAGCCCTGCCGGTTCATTCAAGGAAACCACCCCCGCGGGTCAGTATCTGGTAGAGCATCAGGTGCCGGTACGGGAGTTCAACTCCTACGGCTCGCGCCGCGGTAACCACGAAGTGATGATGCGCGGCACCTTTGCCAACATCCGCATTAAGAACGAGATGCTGGATGGCGTTGAAGGCGGCTACACCAAAGGCCCCGATGGCGAACAGACCTCGATCTTTGACGCCGCCATGGCCTATCAGAAAAACGGCACGCCGCTGGTGATCTTCGGCGGCGAACAGTACGGCGCGGGCTCCTCACGCGACTGGGCGGCCAAAGGCACCGCGCTGCTGGGCGTCAAGGCCGTGATTGCGGAGAACTTTGAGCGTATTCACCGTTCCAACCTTGTTGGCATGGGCGTCATCCCGTTCGAATTTACCAAGGGCGACACCCGCAAGACGCTGGGACTGACAGGCGAGGAAACCGTCTCGATTTCTGGTCTGGACACGATCAAGCCGTTACAGGAAGTCCCTTGCACAATCACGATGGCCGACGGCACCGTGAAAGAGATCACGATCAAGTGCCGCATCGATACCGCGATCGAGATCGAATACATCGAACACGGTGGCGTACTGCACTACGTTTTGCGCGATCTGGCGAAAAAGAGCGTCGCTGCGGAATAATCCGCCACTGACCACTAAAGCAAAATGCCCCCGCTGCGCGTTGCAGCGGGGGCATTTTTTTTGGAATGGCTGCATTGAGCCTTGAACGACCGATGCTACATATTGCGCAGACGCCCGCTAACGCAGGAGGCAAAAACCGTCGACAACCACTTTGGTTTTGAACAGGGTTTGTCGTGGCATCAATCGCGGTGGTTTGCGCGTGTTCCAAAAAGGAGGGTTTTGGCCACAATCTTGGATAAAGGTCCGCTTTGAGAAAAAGGTTCAATACGCAATCGGTTAGCCGCGCTTTATTTGCAGAAATCAGCTATACGCTTTAGTGCGATCACACGTCAGTTGGGGAGAGCATGAACGTTCAGGACGAAATCGCAGCATTCTTCGATAGCTACATCGAAGCGTTCGCAAACCAACATGCCGATGGCTTGAGCGAGCTATGGGATCCGGTGGGGCTATTCCCCTCACCCACTGGGAACTTTTCGATGGAGCGTTCGGCATATCGTGACCACTGAGTCAAGCTGATGGACCTTTATAGCCAGCAGCCGGTAGGTCATCTCTAATCGGCTATTCACTGCCTCTCTCGAATGTCTTGGCAGCGTCCGCCCGCCTCGCTAGCTCAGAGACGAACGGATCGCCACAAATTTTCGAAAGATTTCCATTTCTCTCATTGGATCTTATGTGGATGGCGAAGGTCGCGTAATCCGACCACAAATCGCCTGGCGCTGGAAGAGAACAGTCCACAATTGAATATTCCTTGTTGCACAACGCAATAGCATCTGTGATGGATTCTTCTATATTCATCACCGAAACAACGTCATAGTCGATCCACCTCTCCCCTACGGATTCACAGAATATGGCTACCGACGTCGTATCTCCATTTTCAGCGGCACGGATAAATCCGGAGCGCTCAAATATGTAACCACGTCTTGTAAGTGTCTCTATAGGATCAGACGAGACGGGTGGTGCTCCTGTAACAACAACCTCTATGGGCTCAGTGGACCGTAATCCTAGAACAATGGCGACTAGGATTGATAGCCAAGTAGCTACTGTCGCACCAAGTATCTTGCCCCACGGCAGGTGTTTAATCTTCATGAAACTCTTTGTAGTCAAGGCTAGACAGGCTTGTCTATAGCGACGACTCTAAGGGTCTCGCCGATTTCTGACTACCCTTCTTGACGAAAGCTTCTAGGCGCACTGGCGATATAGGACCGTATTCAATGGTGGTGTCGTCCTACGAAGGTCACCAATGAAAATTTACTGTAGGTATCAGTTGGTCAAAACCCATACGTTTGTGCCACTGGCAATAAGGACCCTTTGTTCAACGGTCGCCCCAAAGCCAACATTGTTGCGTTTGATACATGAGGCCGCATTTACACGCTCACAGTAAAAATGACGTGCCAATTGGGGTGCGCGGAACAATCCTCGCCGCAGACTACCGTCTGGTTGCCTTGCGCGCCTTTTCCAGCGCGGGCAGGAACCGCTGTTCGTAATCGCTGCCGACAAGCGGTCCGGCAAAGCGGTACAGAACCGTGCCATCGGCATCGAGGATAAAGGTTTCAGGCGGCGCGGTCACGCCCCAATCAATTGCTGTGCGCCCCTGCGGATCAAACCCGACACCGACAAACGGATTGTCATCATCGCGCAGATATTTTGTAGCGGCAGATGCGGTATCTTTGAAATTGATGCCAACAATCTGAATGCCGGAGGCTTCCATTTCCAACAGTGTGGGGTGCTCGGCACGGCAGGGCGGGCACCAGCTTGCCCAGAAATTCACCAGCGTAACATCTCCCCCCGCCAGCATCGCATTGGTTGCGGGTGGGAAGCTGCTCAGCGGTCTTTCCGGCACGCCCGGCGCGGGTTGTCCAACCAAAGTCGACGGCAACCCTTCGGGATCCTCGCGGAACATGCCAACGGCGGCCAATCCCACGAATGCCGCAAATATCAGCGGCGGAGCGATCATCAGCGGATTAAACTTTGCCATGGCGTTTCGTCTCCGCTTCGATTTGTTTCAGGGCCGCGCGCGCGCTTTTGCCGCGCCGCAATGTCCGCGCCAGAAGCCCTGCAAGCAGCAGCAGCGAGACACCATAGGCGCTCAGTACCTCGGTCGCGTATTTTCCAAGATCTGGTATCATGCGCGTGGCTCCATGCGCGCGCTCAGCGCACGGGCGCGGCGCAGCGATATTTCGGTGCCGGTGCGGTACAGCACAAGGGCAAGGAACAGCAACGTGAACCCCGCAATAGCGATCACCAGCGGGAACCAGAACACGTTCGAGATATTCTCTTGCTTGTCCATGCTGAGCGATGCGCCCTGATGCAGACCTTGGCTCCAGAACAGGACGGCATAGCGCGACATAAGCGCAAAGACAGAGCCGACGAGACACAGCACAGAGGTGAGATCGGCGGCCGTGTCGGGATCTTCGACCGCCTCCCACAGGGCGATATAGCCAAGATAGAACAAAAACAGGATAAGGAACGACGTCAGGCGCGGATCCCACGCCCACCACGTTCCCCACATCGGTTGGCCCCAGATCGCACCGGTGAACAGGCCGATTACAGTCATCACCAGCCCCACGGGCGCTGCCGCCTTGGCGGCAAGTGCGCTCACGTGGTGGCGGCGCACCAACCAGACCAGAGACGCCAGAAGCATCATGATCCATGCATTGATTGCGATCCATGCGGCGGGCACATGCAGATATATGATCTTGACCGTCGCGCCCTGGCGGAAATCATCGGGGGTACCGAAAAATCCCCAGATCAGCCCGACCGAAATGCCAATGGCCGCCGCCCCCCATGCAAAGGGCTGCACCTTGGCGCTCAGGGCCAGAAATCTGACCGGATTTGCGTATTCCCAAATCGACATATGCGGCTTCTAACGCCCCGGTCCAATAGTCACAATCGTTAAGAGGCTGCTCACCGTAATGTCATTCTAAGCGCTGCGGCGGCAGCAAAAGGCAACAAGGCCACACAAGCAAGGCTGATCCCCGCCAGTAGCAGCAAAGGCGTCTCTACCGCCATGCCCGCCGCGCCCCGGCGCGCGGCCTCGGCCCCGAAAATCAGCGTTGGCACATAAAGGGGCAGCACCAGCAAAGACAACAGCAGCCCGCCCCGTTTGATCCCCACAGTGAGGGCCGCGCCAAAGGTGCCGATCATCGACAGCGCGGGCGTACCAAGCGCCAGAGAAACCACAAGCCACACAAACCCCTGTGGCGGCATGTTCAGCAGAACAGCCAGAAACGGAGCGGCAACCACCAGCGGCAACCCCGTTGTGATCCAATGCGCGAGTCCCTTGATCGCTAGCGCCGCTTCCAACGGCAGCGGCGCGGTGGCCAGCACATCCAGAGTGCCATCCTCGAAATCAAGCGCAAGTAGCCGGTCAAGAGACAACAGGCAGGCCAGCAGCGCCCCCATCCACATAATGCCCGGCGCGATGGTGGACAAAAGCGAGGATTGCGGCCCGACGCTGAACGGCACCAGCACCGTGATGATCAGAAAAAAAGCCAGCCCAAGGCCAAAGCCGCCCCCCGCCCGCATCGCAAGCCGCAAATCGCGAATCAACAGCGCAATCATAAGAACGCCTCGTCACTAGCACCAAGCAGCTCTTGCGGGGCGGCCGCCCAGCCGCAGATGTCACACAGATGCGCATCAATCCCCAGATCAATGTGGGTGGCCATCAACGCCATGCCCCCCATACCCAGATGCGCCCGCACCGCATCTGCAAAAAGCGCAACCGCGTGGCTGTCAAGCGAGACTGTCGGCTCGTCCAGTATCCAGATGGGGCGTCCTGTTACCATCAACCGCGCCAATCCCGCGCGCCGCTTTTGCCCCGCAGAAAGCGTACCGGCCAGACGGCTGCGCAGCGGCCCCAGCGCATAGGTGGCCAAAGCCGGCTCAATATCGCTATGCCCGTACACCCGCGCCCAAAAGGACAGGTTTTCCGCCACGCTAAGCATCCCCTTGAGGCCGTCAGCATGGCCGCCATAGGCGATCCGGTCCGCAGCGCCGTCTATGGTGCCGCTTAGCGGGAGTTGCAGCCCCGCGATGGTGCGCAGAAGCGTCGTCTTGCCCGCGCCATTGGGGCCGCGCAGGATCATCGCTTCGCCCGCGCGCAAAGTGAAAGCAACCCCGCCCAGCACAGGCACCCCCCCGCGCGCGACGGCCACATTGACAAGCGTGAGGGTCATCTCAGATCGGCAGCATGGCAAGGGCGATCCGGCGTCCCTCGCTCAGCAGTACGTTATAGGTGCGCGCAGCAGCGGGAGAGGACATCGGCTCCACCCCCATACCTGCGGCCTCAAGCTGATCGCGCAGCGCATCTGGCAAATGTGCAATTTCGACGCCGGTTCCGATGAAAATCACATCCGTCTGCCCCGCAAGATCCAGAAGCGGCCTAACATCGTCCAGCCCGCCCCACCGTCGTGTGCCGGAGGGCGCAGCAATGACCGGCCCTTCGATCACCTGCCCGCCGATGCGAAAGAACCCCGGCCCATAGCCGTCGACCGGCTTGGCATCATTGAAATCGATCTCGTTGAGACGCATGGGTCATCCTTTCCATATCGGCAGGCCGATGATAGCCGATGCCGCGATGACGATATAGGCTATGGCGCGAAAAAACCGCCCCTGCCGCCAATAGCCCCAGGTCGCGCCCCCCCCTCGCACCACGCTGCGCGGGCATTGGGCGACGGCCCAACCAGTTCGGCGGCGACAACGAAAATAACCGCTTCGACGGGCGCAAGACCGTGCTTGCCACCGGCATGGTGATCATTACAGAGCCGAATCCGGAAGGCCGCGCACCAGTGCTGCTGGTAAAAACCAACGTGATCAACCAGACCAGCCCCTGCGTTGCAAGGGCCGGTCCGATAAGGTCAGCTATCAATGTTTGCGTATTGATTGCCCGCGTTCGCGTCCGGCTTGGACCAATCGCGCTTTACGCCGAAGTACAGCAAAGCAGCGCTGGCCACGAAGATCGAGGAATACGTCCCCACGATCACGCCCCAGATCATCGCAAAGACAAAGCCGCGAATCACATCGCCCCCCAGCACGAACAGCGCAACCAATGCTAAAAGCGTGGTGATGGACGTCATGAACGTCCGGCTGAGCGTTTCGTTGATCGACATGTTCAACACTTCTTTCAGCGGCCGCTGTTTGTATTTACGCAGGTTTTCACGCACGCGGTCGAATACCACCACCGTATCGTTCAACGAATACCCCACGATGGTCAAAAGCGCGGCGATAATCGCCAGATCAAAGCGGATTTGCAGCTCTGAAAAAACGCCGATGGTCAGCAGAACGTCATGCGCAAGCGCCAACACCGCACCCGCAGCGAACTGCCACTCGAAGCGGAGCCAGATATAGATAAGCACAGCGCCCATGGCCAAACCAACGGCAAGAATCGCCGTGTTGATCAGCTCGCCGGACACTTTCGGCCCGACAGATTCGATCGAAATAAACTTGATATCCGGACGCACCGCTTGCAGGGCCGCTTCAACAGTCTCGATTGTTTCAACGGTCACCGCTTCCTGATCGTCTTGCGCCTGAATGCGAATCATCGCCACGTTCTGGTCTTCGCGAAACGTCGGGTCGAAAACCTCGGTAATGGTGATATCGCCAAGGCCCAAAGCATCAATCGCTTCGCGATATTCGCCGATATCGACGGGAAGCGGGCTTTCGCTGCGGATGGAGGTCCCGCCGCGAAAATCAATGCCAAAGTTCAGGCCCTGAAGCATGAACGAGCCGAATGCCACGACCATCATCACCGCCGAAATACCCAACCACATTTTCCAGCGGTTGAAGAAATCGAAATTCGTGTTCTGTTTTACCAGTTTCAAACGCATATCAGATCTCTATCGTTTTGGGACGGCGGCGTTCATACCAGATCACCACAATCAGACGTGTTACATAGATCGCCGTAAAGACCGACGTGAGAATCCCGATGCCAAGGGTGATCGCAAAGCCGCGCACCGGCCCCGACCCCATGGCAAACAGGATCACCGCCGTGATGAACGTCGTGATGTTCGCGTCCAGAATGGCGCTTAACGCTTTTTCATACCCCAGAGCGATGGCGCGCGCCGGGCCTTTTGCGGTCAAAAGCTCCTCGCGGATACGTTCGAAAATCAGGACGTTGGCATCCACTGCCATCCCCACCGTCAGCACGATACCGGCAATTCCCGGCAGCGTCAGCGTGGCACCGATGAGGCTGAGTAGTCCGAAAAGCAGCGCGACGTTGATGATCAGCGCAATATTGGCGAAAATCCCGAACAGACCATAGCTGGCCCACATGAAGAACAGCACCGCAGCGAACGCCACGATGGTGGCGATTTTGCCTGCGTCGATGCTGTCCTGCCCTAACTCCGGCCCGATTGTACGCTCTTCGAGGAAATCAAGCTTGGCCGGCAATGCGCCCGCCCGCAAAAGTACCGAAAGCCGTGTCGATTCCTCGACCGAGAAGTTACCGGTGATGATGCCGGAGCCGCCGGGAATGTGGCTTTGGATGCGCGGGGCGCTGATTACTTCGTCATCCAGCACGATGGCAAAAGGAGAGCCGATGTTTTCCGCCGTATAATCGCCGAATTTCCGCGCGCCGGACGTGTTGAACCGGAAGCTGACTGCAGGCCCGCCGTTCTGGTCGAACGAGGGCTGCGCATCGACAAGTTCCTCACCGGTCACGACCGGCGCAGTTTCGATGATATAAAAAACACCCGGTTCGTCCAGCGATGGCACCGTGCTGTTGCCGATGCCTGCGTTGTCGGTGCTGTCCGTCGTCTGGCGCACAACCGGATTAAAGGTCAACTGCGCCGTGGTGCCGATGATTTCCTTCAACTCGGCGGCAGAACCGATGCCGGGCACCTGAATGAGAATACGATCCGACCCCTGACGCTGGATAGTCGGCTCGCGGGTGCCGACCTCGTCAATCCGGCGGCGGATGATTTCCAGTGATTGCTGCATGGTGCGTTCGTCGGTGGCGGATTTTTCCGCATCCGACAGTACCACGGTAATTACGCCGCTATCCCCCGAGATATCAAGATCGTTGGCGCCAGCACCGCTCAGTGTTTGCACCGGCCGTGCCAGTGCGCGCACGATTGTCAGCGCCTCTGCCATCTTTTCGGGGTCGTTCAGGCGCACTTTCAGCTCGCCTTGTGCCGCTTCCTGACGGCGCACGGGCGTCAGCCCGCGCAGCGCATCACGCACTTCGGGCCATGTCGCCTCAAGGCGCGCGGCATAAACATCCTGTACCCGCACCTCGGCCAGCAAATGCGCGCCACCGCGCAGATCAAGGCCCAGATTTACCAGACCGCTCGGCAAAAATTCCGGCCAGAGCGCGCGTTGCTCCTCCAGCTCGGGGGTCGATCCCGCCTGTTCTATCGCTTTGACCGCGTCATTGTGGCTTTCTACGGGGCCATAAAACGCGTTCGGCATCGCCAGCATAATGCCGACCGCACAGGTCAGCCAGATGGCGATACGTTTCCATGTATCAATCTGGAGCATATCGCCCGCCTTCTTGTCTCGGCCCGGAAGGCGCGGTTATTTTGCCGGTTCGGTCTTGCTGACAACGGTCGCAATGGTGCTTTGCACCACACGGATCTTCACGCCATCCGCAATCTCGACTTCCAGCTCGCCGTCATCTTTAACTTTGACGACTTTGCCAAAGATCCCGCCCTGTGTGATGACCTGATCGCCACGGCGCAGCGCCTGAACCATCGCCTGATGATCCTTTGCCTTTTTCTGCTGCGGACGGATCAGCAGGAAATACATGATCCCGAAGATCAGGATCAGAGGAATGAATTGCTGAATACCAGACATGGGCGGGTCCTTTTTTGGTGTGTTGCTTGAGGCGGTGGCCAGCGGCCCCGCGATTGTCGCAGAACCTATGCGCGCGAAAGATCAGGTGCAAGGTGCAAAGCCCGCTTTCGCGGGGGCGACGACCCACAGACGCACGATTTTCTCCAAGGGTGCTTTTCGCAGCACCTACTATTCCTCACGCGCAGAATGGGCGATAAGGCGGGACAGACGATTCATCCGACAAAGGACTCATCCCATGCACGACATCCGCGCCATCCGCGACAATCCGCAAGCTTTCGACGCAGCCCTTGCCCGGCGCGGGGATGCGCCCTTGTCCGCCAGCGTTCTTGAACTCGACACGGCACGACGCGCCATGATTCAGGCGGCGGATGCGGCGCAGGCCGACCAAAACGCAGCGTCCAAACTGGTGGGTGCTGCCAAAGCCTCGGGTGACGAGACCGAATTCGAGCGGCTGCGCGCGCTTGTGTCAGAGAAGAAATCCGAAGTCGCTACCATGCAGACGCAGGCCAAGGAACTGGATGCAAAACTGATTGATATGCTGGCCCGCGTCCCCAACACGCCGGCCGACGATGTGCCCGACGGCGCGGACGAGAACGACAACGTCGAGGTAAAGCGCTGGGGTGATGTGCCCGAGCTTACCTTTGCCGCGCGCGAGCATTTTGACATCGAAGGCGTTGCTGCGTCGATGGATTTCGAGACGGCGGCCAAAACCTCCGGCGCGCGGTTTGTCATGCTCAAACGCGGCGTGGCGCGCATTCACCGCGCGCTGGCGCAGTTCATGCTGGATACACATGTGGACGAAAACGGCCTGACCGAGGTCAATTGCCCCGTGCTGGTGCGCGACGAGGCGATGTACGGCACCGACAAGCTGCCGAAATTCGGCGACGACAGCTATCGCACCGAAGAGGGCATGTGGCTGGTGCCGACCTCCGAAGTGCCGCTGACCTATACGGTTGCAGGCGAGACGCTGGAAGCCGCCGACCTGCCCCGCCGGATGACGGCGCATACGCTGTGCTTTCGCTCCGAAGCAGGATCAGCGGGGCGCGACACCTCAGGCATGCTGCGCCAGCACCAGTTCGAGAAGGTGGAGATGGTGTCGATCACCCTTCCCGACGCATCGGACGCAGAGCAAAAGCGCATGCTCGGCTGTGCCGAGGGGATATTGGAGAAACTCGGCGTGCCTTATCGCACGCTCATCCTGTGCACCGGCGATATGGGATTTGGCGCGCAGCGCACCTATGACATCGAAGCGTGGTTGCCTGGTCAAAACGCCTACCGCGAGATCAGTTCGGTTTCGACCACAGGTGATTTTCAGGCCCGCCGGATGAACGCACGGTTCAAGCCCGAAGGCGGTGGCAAGCCACAGTTCGTGCACACGCTCAACGGCTCCGGCCTTGCTGTGGGACGTTGTTTGATTGCTGTGCTGGAGAATGGCCAGCAGGAGGATGGATCGGTGCGCCTGCCCGAGGTACTGGCCCCTTATCTGGGTGGCAAAACCACGTTGGGCGCGGACGGCACGCTGGTCTGAAGCTCAGCGCCCCGGTTCGGGACGCTTGATCTGCACGCCCACGGGCGGCTCGCCAAACAACTCCGGCCGCAAGCTTTTGAGCGAACGCGGCCGGTAGTCACGCCGCCCCTCCACCCGTTCGAGCGCGCTGCCGTGCAGATCAATCGGGTGCCCCGGCCCCTTGCGCCAACGCAGCAGATTACCGGCAACCGTGTAAATCCACGGCGGCGTGTTGAGCGTATGACTGTCCGCCAGCGGATCACCGACGACATCCAGCAGATCGTCCATTTCAATCTGTAGCCCCGCCTCCGCCGCCCCTTGCGCGATCCATGCCAGCGTCTGACCCGTCAGTTTGCGCGCCTTGATAGCGGAGCCACCGACAATAGCGTGGGTGCCGGTAAACCAGACCTGTTGGTAAGGGCGCATCGCGGTGCGGTCCCCCTTGTTCAACCCCTCGTCATCGCGCGACGCCTCAAGATTGTCCCAAAGAGCGGGCCGGTAGAACACCCGCCGCTCGTCCAGCCCCACCGCATGGCGCGCGGATAGAACAAGTGAGCTGAGCAGGGTGTCGTGAAAGCGGTATTTACGGTTCCACAGCGATGCGATGGGGCCAACCAGCGGCGCGGGAATACCAAGCGCGCCCACCGTATCCCAAATGCCCAGATATGAAATCTGAACGCGGTGCATCCGGTTAGGATCATCTTTCCAGGGAGTTACCTCACGCCACGTCATATCCGCGCGCGAGGTGGCAAAGCGCGGCGACAGACGGCGGCGCTCGGCCAGGATGTGCAACGCATCAGGGTGATTCTCCGGTCCAGGACGGCGATAAAGACGGAACGCCTTGTCCACCTGCGCAGGGCTTGGATCTGCCAGAATACCACATTTGCGCACCATGCCCGCAAGCGAGCGCGCCGTGTAGGCGCCGCGCGAGAAACCGAACATGAATATCTCGTCGCCCGGCTCATAGGCATCACAAAGCGCGGCGTAGGCTTTTTTGATGTTCTCGTTCAGCCCCCAGCCGAACGCCCCGCCGCCGATCTTCATCAACGTGCGCCGGAAAAAGCCCGCGTCTTTCGCCTCTGCGCCGACGCCTTCGAAATAATGCGTGCGTTGTGCGTTCGATTGCGGCGTCTTTTCAAACAGGCGCGCAACGTGGGTCGGTTGATCCATGGTCGGACTATTCCATGTGCCGTCGCAAAAAATTGCTATACGTGCCATTGGCAAATGTCCTTTTTCTTATACATGGGTAAAGCTAGTGCGGGCGCTTTGCGTCTGCAAGGTTTCAACAGAAAGTCCGGAATGTCACGCACAGCAACCGCCATCACCACCTTTATCCTCGCGATTTTCTTCGCGCTTTCGCCCATGCTGGTGCCAAACTTTGGCGGTTTTGACCCCGATCAATTCCCCGTGCCGCAGAACAATCCGCCGGTGCAGCCTGCGGGGTATGCCTTTGCGATCTGGGGAATCATCTATGTCTGGCTGGTGCTCGGCTTGGGATTCGGGCTTTGGAAGCGCCGCGATAGCGGGGATTGGCACGCGATGCGCGCGGCGTTGGTACCGTCTCTGGCGGTCGGGACAATCTGGTTGGCAGTCGCAAACGCCAGTCCCGTCTGGGCCAGCGTTCTGATCTGGGCGATGCTGATTACGGCACTGGTGGCGCTTTTTCGCAGCCCTGTGCAGGATCGCTGGTTCGCCGCATTGCCGGTGGGTCTCTACGCGGGCTGGCTGACGGCAGCCTCCTGCGTATCACTGGGCCTGTTGGCAGCAGGTTACGGAATGCTGGATCAAAATACGGCGGCGATTGTCTTCACGTTTCTGGCGCTGGTCATCGCCTCCGGCGTCCAAAACCAACTGAAACGCGCGCCCGCCTATGGCATTGCGGTGATCTGGGCACTGGTTGGTATCGTCGTCGCAAATCTGAACCAGAACGTCACGGTTGCGGCGCTGGCCGCTGGTGGTGCGCTGGCTATGGTGCTTCCGACCTATCGCGCGTGGCGCGCGGCAGGTTGAACGCGCCGGAGCTTGCATCAAAGCTCCGGCGTTCAAATCAATCTTTCCGACGCCCGCCGGAGGCTGTGTGTTTGCGCAGCTTTGACGGCGGTGCTTTCTTGCGCCCCTTATAGGGGTTCGCGTCCGACTGTCCCCGCATCCACAGCCGGATCGGGGTGCCGGGCATGTCGAAGTCCACCCGCAACCCATTGACCAGATAGCGACTATAGCTGTCCGGCACTTTATCGGGGTGGCTACACATAACAACAAATCCGGGGGGCCGTGTTTTGGCCTGGGTCATATAGCGCATCTTGATCCGCTTGCCCTGCGGCGCGGGGGGCGGGTGCGCCTCCATCATGCCCGACAGCCAGCGGTTAAGCTGCGCTGTTGTGATGCGGCTGTTCCACACCTCATAGGCGCGCATGATCGCCTGATGCAACCGGTCAAGGCCCCTGCCCGTCTTGGCTGAAACGGTGATCAGCGGCGCACCGCGCAACTGCGGCAACAACCGCTCAAAGCTTTCTTTCAGCGCCTTGAGCTTGGCCTGACGGTCGTCCTCGATGTCCCATTTATTGACCGCGACAACCACGGCCCGGCCTTCCCGCTCGGCCAGATCGGCGATGCGCAGGTCTTGCTGTTCAAACGGGATTTCCGCGTCCAGCAGCACCACCACAACTTCGGCAAACTTCACCGCGCGCAGGCCATCGCTGACGCTGAGCTTTTCCAGCTTTTCCTGTACTTTGGCCTTTTTACGCATTCCGGCGGTGTCAAAGATGCGCATCGGCACATCGTCCCACTCGGTTATAAGCGAGATCGCATCACGGGTGATCCCCGCTTCGGGTCCGGTAAGCAGACGGTCTTCTTTCAAAATCTGGTTGATCAGCGTGGATTTACCCGCATTGGGCCGTCCCACCACCGCCACCTGCAAAGGCCGCGCGCGGGTCGGCACCCGCACAGTAATTTCTTCGCCGTCTTCGTCGTCGAGATCAACGTCGACCTCGGGCGCGTCATCAACCGCACGCTCGGCAAAATCATCAGCCAACGGCATCAGATGCGAGTAAAGATCGTTAAGGCCTTCACCGTGCTCGGCGGACATGCGGATCGGTTCGCCAAGGCCAAGGCTGTAGGCCTCGATCACGCCCGCATCCGCCGCAGCCCCTTCGGCCTTGTTCGCGACAAGAATCACATGGGCGGACCGTTTGCGCAGGATATCGGCGAACACCAGATCGGAGGGCGTGATGCCCACGCGCGCATCCACCATGAACAAGCAGATGTCCGCCATATCAACCGCGCGCTCGGTCAGGCGGCGCATGCGGCCTTGCAAGCTGTCGTCGGTCACTTCTTCAAGGCCCGCCGTGTCAATCACGGTAAAGCGCAGATCGGCCAGACGCGCGGCCCCCTCGCGCAAATCGCGCGTGACACCGGGCTGGTCATCGACCAGCGCAAGGCGTTTGCCTACAAGGCGGTTGAACAGCGTGGACTTGCCCACATTGGGGCGCCCCACGATGGCGAGGGTGAAAGACATGATCTGGCTCCGAAAGCGTTAGATGCGGGCCATACCCTAATACAACGCCATGCGAAAGCCCAAGCCGCATCTTGGCCGCGTAACGTCACGAAGAGGCGCATAGGCCTAGCGGTAGGCGAGCAATTGACCGCTTGTAGAAACCACATACAGCGTGCGGCCCGCCACCACGGGCGCGGATGTGGCCCCGCCGGGGACTTCCACCGAACCGAGCAGCGCACCATTGGCCGGATCATAGCTGCGCAGCAGACCATCGTTGGAAGCAATGATAACGCGGCCACCCGCAATGATAGGACCGTAATGGGCCACCACTTCACCTTGTTTTCTGGGCTTGCGCTTGACGAAATTGGGCAGTTCCACGCCCCAGATGCGCGCGCCGGTGCTGGCGTCCAGACGGATCAACTCGTTCAGATCGCTCAGCGCGAAAACGCTGTCGCCCGCAGGCCAGAGCGGCCCGATCGCGCCTTCGCGCGCGGACCAGATACGGCTGCCCGACCCCAGATCAAGCGCCGCAATGCGCCCCGCCTGATTGCCGACGTAAACGGTGTTGCCCGAAACAACCGGTGCAGACGTAACATCGGAGACATAGCCAAGCGCGTGTCCGCCCCGCTTGCCCAGAACAGAGGCGTCCCAACGGTTCAGCCCGCCACGCCGGAAGACGGCCTGCACCTCGCCCGAGCCGAAGGCAAAGATCGCCAGATCGTCTGTCAGCGCAGGCGCGGGCGCGCCAAGTACGTTATTGCTGTCTGCGGTGGCACCAATCTGCCACTCGATTGTGCCGTCTTTGCGGTTAACCGCCCAACCGGTGCTGTCACCCGCAGTCACATAAACCAGATCACCCGACACAGTCGGTGTGCCGGAACCGCTGGCATCCAGCTGCTGGGTCCAGCGGACGGCACCCGAAGATGCGTCAATTGCGGCCAAAACACCGTAGCCGATCGAGACATAGACAGTATCTGCCGCCACGACCAATCCGCCGCCTGTCGCGTCCCCGGCCTGATCACGGGCGGGGCGCAGATCGGTCTGCCAAAGCGCGGCACCGGATGTGGAGGTGGCCGTAACCCGCGATTGCGCGTCGAGCGTAAAGATGCGCCCCCCTGCAACGACCGGATCTGCCGTGATGCGCTGTTTGCGGCTGTCGCCCGCGCCAATGTCGGAGGCCCATGCCAGTTGCAAGGACGATCCAAGCGCCGGATGCGCCACGCGCGTCGCGGGGCTGCCGGTGGTGTGGGTCCAGTCGGCGTTCGCACGTGCGGCCGGCAGCGCAATTGCGCGCGACTGGTTGCCTGCAAAGGCTTCCTGCTCTTCGATCAGATCACCCTGATCCTGCAAAACAGAGCGGACATCTTCGCGCTGCCCGGGCAAAATAACCTGCGGCTCGGAACACCCCGCAACAAGCGTTGCAGCACCGAGCGCCGCCCATAGCCACAGTTGTGGTGCCTTGTGAAAAGGAAAGCTGAATTCTGTCATCGCCTGCTCACTCTGGTCTGCGCCCGGTATGGCTTTAGCCGTTGCTGTCGTTCTGCGGCACCTCGGCACCATCCAATCGCGGAGCGCCGCCAAGTTCCGGCTCGCCCCCCAGCGCCACAATCACCTGCAACGCGCGTTGTTGCAAGTCCGGTGTCACCTGCGCATCGGCCAGAATGGCCTGGTAGGCGGCAATGGCAGCGTCGCGGTTATCCTGTTCGATCTCGATCAGCGCCAGTTGTTCCTGGGCCAGAAGGCGCAAGGTGCCCCCCCCGGCGACAAGCGCTTCAAAACCCTGTCGCCGCTCTGGCGCGGGCATCGTGTCGGCCTGAAGCGTCAATGCCTTGAACATCGCGATCTGACGGTAAATCAACGAAACCTCATTATTCAGGGCCACGGCGTTCAGATCATCAATAGCCCCCGCGCGGTCCTGCGCTTCGATTTTCTCGGACGCGCCCAGCAGGTTCACCACCGCACGGGCCTGCGCATTCGGCGCGTCAAGCTGTCCCAATGCGGCTGCGCGCGCGGCGCTGTCGTTATTTTCCAGCGCCTCCAGCATGGCATCACCCAAAGCTTCGGCTTGCCCGCGCGCCTGCGCCTTGCGGTATTCAGAGAACGTCGCCCCCCCCACAACCAACAGCACAGCAAGGATCGCAATCCAGCCATAGCGCTTGAACGTAGTGGCCAGCCGGTCACGTCGCAGTTCTTCGTTGACCTCGTCGATAAAACCGTCGGTATCGCTCATTCGGACCAAACCCCCGTTGGCTACGTTTCGCCCCTCTTAGCGAAGCTGCGGGGCCAAGCCAAGACCCCCCTGCCCAACCTGTGGGCACTGTTCAGCTAAACGGCAAAAAAAATATAGCAAAAACTGGTCTGTTTACCAGTGATGAAGTATATTCAGCCGATGCTGCTTCTGCCGCCGCACCGCCTGCGCCTCTCGCTTTGCGGCGGCGCACCTGATTTAAGGCCCAAAGATGAGATTTTTTCCCGTCCTGGCTGCAATTGTCTTTGCAGTTCTGATGTATATGGCGGTTATCGAACGGCATGCCCTGCTGTCATTCTTCGGAGCGCAGCCCGCCGATGATTCCGCCACCCGGACCGCTGCGCCATCGCACGCGGCGGCAAAGGCGGAGCATCAATTGGTAAAGGTGGTCGTGGAGCGGTTACAGGCCGAACAGATCGCCAGAGCGGTTGTCTTGCGCGGACAAACTGCCGCCGCGCGTCAGGTGGATGTAAAGGCCGAAACCACGGCTGTTGTGGTGTCTGAACCGTTGCGCAAGGGCGCGCAGGTCGAGGCGGGCGAGGTGTTATGCCGTCTGGATGCAGGCACACGGCGCGCCGCATTGGAGCAGATGCGCGCACAGCTTGACGAGGCGCAATCGCGCATCCCCGAAGCACAGGCGCGCGTTGGCGAAGCGCGCGCGCGGCTCGCAGAGGCCGAAATTAACCAGAACGCCTCGTCGCGGCTTAATCAGGACGGTTTTGCCTCTACCACACGGCTGGCCGGGGCAGATGCCGCCGTGGCCACCGCGCAGGCGGGCGTCAGCTCTGCGCAATCGGGCTTGCGCGCGGCTCGCTCCGGCATCGAAGCGGCGCGCGCCGCCGTTGCGGGCGCCCAAGCCGAGCTGGACCGTCTGGTGATCAAGGCACCGTTCAGCGGTCTTCTGGAAAGCGACACCGCCGAATTGGGTGCGCTGATGCAGCCGGGCGCGCTCTGCGCCACGATTATCCAGCTTAACCCGATGAAGCTGGTGGGGTTTGTACCGGAGGCGAATGTGAACCGCGTCAAAGTCGGTGCGCAGGCGCGCGCACGTCTTGCTGCGGGCGGTGATATGGTCTCGGGCCGCGTGACGTTCCTGTCGCGCTCTGCCGATCCCGAGACCCGCACATTTCGCACCGAAATCGACGTACCCAACTCCGACCTGATGATCCGTGACGGGCAAACCGCCGAAATCCTTATCTCGTCGGACAGCGTAAACGCCCATCTGGTCGCGCAAAGTGCGCTTACACTCAACGATGAAGGTACGCTGGGCGTGCGTCTGATTGACGACAGGAATATCGTCGAATTCCACAAAATAGGGATAGTGCGCGACACGACCGAGGGCGCTTGGGTGACCGGGCTGCCGGAGGTGGCGAATGTCATCATTGTCGGGCAGGAATATGTGGTTGAGGGTGTCGAGGTGGTGCCAACTCTACGCGAGCGCACACAGTGACCGGACTGGTCGATTGGGCCGCCGCGCGGGCGCGGATGGTGCTGGCCTTTATTCTTCTGAGCGTGATCGTGGGTGGCTATGCCTACTCCACACTGCCCAAAGAGGGCGAGCCGGATATCGAAATCCCCGCGCTGTTCGTTTCGGTCCCCTTCCCCGGTATTTCCGCCGCCGATTCCGAAACGCTGTTGCTCAAACCTATGGAGGCCGAATTAAGCGATCTGGACGGCCTGAAGAAAATGACCGGCACCGCGTCGGAGAACTACGCGGGGCTTGCGCTCGAATTCGAGTTCGGGTGGGACAAAACCGCGATCATCGCCGATGTGCGCGACGCGATGGGCACCGCCGGGGCGCAATTCCCCGAAGGGGCAGAAACCTATGCCATCAACGAGATCAACTTTTCCGAATTCCCGATCATCATCGTAAACCTCACCGGCCCTGTGCCGGAGCGCACCATGGCGCGTTATGCCAAGCAACTGCAGGACGATATCGAAGGGCTTGATGCCGTGCTGGAAGCGGGCATCGCGGGCAACCGTGACGAGATGCTCGAAGTGGTGATCGACCCGCTCAAGCTTGAAGCCTACAATGTCACCGCAAACGAACTGATCCAGACCGTCCAGAACAACAACCAGCTGATCGCCGCAGGCGAAATCGAAGGCAGCACCGGTACTTTCTCGGTCAAGATACCCTCCAGCTTTGACGAGCCGCGCGATGTTTACAACCTTCCGGTCAAAACCAATGGCGATCGCGTTGTCACGCTGGGTGATCTGGCGCAGATCAATCTGACGTTCGAAGACCGCCTTGGCACAGCGCGCTTTGACGGACGGCCCACGATGGCGTTGCAGGTGGTCAAGCGCAAGGGTTTCAACCTGATCGACACCGCAACGCAGGTCAAAGCGCTGGTGGCTGAACGCAGCGCGCATTGGCCCGACGGGTTGAAAGCCGCCGTGCAGGTCGGCACCTCCAACGATCAAAGCCGTGTCGTGGACAGCATGGTTCAACAACTCCTCGGCTCGGTATTTACGGCGATTGCGCTGGTGATGATCGTGGTGCTGGCCGCCCTTGGCATCCGCGCGGCGCTGTTGGTGGGTTTTGCGATTCCCACATCGTTCCTTTTGTGTTTTATGTTTCTCGCGCTGATGGGCATTTCCATCTCGAACATCGTTATGTTCGGCCTCATCCTCGCCGTGGGGATGCTGGTGGATAGCGCCATTGTGGTCGTTGAATACGCCGACGCCCGACAGAGCCAGGGCGAATCCCCGATGCGCGCCTATGTGGCGGCGGCCAAGCGGATGTTCTGGCCCATCATTTCCTCCACCGCGACAACCCTTTGCGCGTTTCTGCCGATGCTGTTCTGGCCCGGTGTGCCGGGTGAATTTATGGGGATGTTGCCCGTCACGCTGATCTTTGTTTTGTCAGCCTCGCTGGTGGTGGCGCTTGTCTATCTGCCGGTTATGGGAGGGGTTACAGGGCGTCTGGAACAGTTGATCTCACGCCTGATGGACCAGTTCGCAAGCCTGCCATGGTATCTGCACCTGCCGCTCGCCCTGCCGGGGATTGCGATATGGGCGGCATTGATTACCGGTGTATTTTTCTTCCTCATCGGCATTCTCGGAGGCAGCTTTGGCGCGCCAGAAACAGCCGCCGCTGCCGCTCCTGCTGACGCGCCCTTCCCGTTCAGCTATATCTCTGCACAGTTCGCGCGGATGGACAGCTTGGATATGCTCGGCTCCGTGGTACCGACCTTCGCCAAAGTATTCGCAATCCTCGCGGCGACAACGGTGGTCGCTGCCGTGGTCCTCACGCTGGTCGTGATCTGTGCTGTTGCGGCGCTTGGCCTGCTCACACGCGCGGGCCGGTTCGGCCATTGGGTGCTGGCCAGGCTGACACCGGCAAACCGCCAAGGCGTGAAATCGGGCTACCGCCGCTCCCCCTTTGGTCGCGTTATCGAAATGATTGCGGGCAATCCTGTCATGCCTTTGGTGATGTCGGGGCTGGTGTTTATCTTTGTCGGCACCACGCTGATTTATTATACGAACAACTCCAGAGGTGTCGAATTCTTTGTCGATTCCGAGCCGGAGCAGGCTATCGTTTATGTGCTCGCGCGCGGCAACCTGTCGTTGTCGGAAAAGGACGATCTGCTGCGCGAAGCCGAAAATATCGTGCTGGGTCATCCCGGTATCGACACCGCTTTTGCCTTTGCCGGTGAGGGCGGGCTGAACAGCAACACGGGCGGCTCGCAGGCCCCCAAGGATCTTGTCGGTCAAATCCAGTTCGAGACGATCCCGTGGGAGGACCGCGCGCTGCGCCCCGATCTTGACGGTGATATCGTCATTGCCGAGTTAACAGAGCAGCTATCCGAAATTCCCGGTATCCAGATCGAAGTGCTGCCGCTTGATCGTGGACCTGCCTCGGGCAAGCCTGTGCATCTGCGCTTCAAGGGCGAAAGTTTTGATCAACTGCTGGCTGCGACGGCTTTGGGGCGGGACCATTTTGAAACCGTCCCCGGCCTTGTGCTGATCGAAGACACCCGACCCCTGCCCGGCATCGACTGGCAGATCGACGTGGATGTCGAAAAAGCAGGCCAGTACGGCGCGGATGTTTTAAGCGTCGGCGCGATGGTCCAGTTGGTCACGCGCGGCCTGCTGCTTGATACGATGCGGGTGGATTCCTCGGACGAAGAAATAGACATCCGCGTCCGCCTTCCCGCACAAGACCGCGTATTGTCGACGCTGGATTCGCTCAGGGTGCGCACCCGCGACGGGCTGGTGCCTTTGTCAAACTTCATCACCCGCACGCCGGTGCCAAAACTGGCCGAAATCAACCGGATCGACCAAAAGCGCTATATGGACGTGAAAGCCGACGTTACGCCCGGTCTGGTCAAGCTGGTGCTAATCACCGCCCCCGGCACCGAGCCATCCACTGCGTCCACCCTCGCCACATTACGCCCCGCAGGGACCGTTGCCGACTTCACAACAATGGACGGCGACCGTTACAAGATCACGGACCGCACAACAGCCGGTATGGGTCGCGACCTTCAGGCGCAATACGCGGCGCAGGTAGTGCGAATCGTACCGGTCAACCCGAATGAGCGGATCGCCGAGATCACCAAATGGCTCGACACCGCCGATCTGCCCGACCGCATCACCTATGAATGGACCGGTGATCAGGAGGAACAAGCCGAAAGCCAGGCTTTTCTTGGCTCCGCCTTTACGGCAGCGCTCGGACTGATGTTCATTATCCTGCTGGCGCAGTTCAACTCGATCTACAACTCCGTTCTGGTGCTTGTAGCGGTGGTTTTGTCCACTACGGGTGTTCTGATCGGGATGCTGGTGATGGACCAGACTTTCTCCATCATCATGACCGGCACAGGCATCGTCGCGCTGGCCGGAATCGTGGTGAACAACAATATCATCCTGATCGACACCTATCAGGAATTCAGCCAGTACATGCCAAGGATCGAAGCCATCATCCGCACCGCCCAAGCACGCATCCGGCCCGTTCTTCTGACCACAATTACCACGATGGCAGGACTTGCGCCGATGATGTTCGGCCTCTCGCTCGATTTCGCCAATGGCGGCTATACCGTCGACAGCCCCACGGCGCTATGGTGGAAACAACTGGCAACGGCGGTGGTCTTTGGCCTTGGGGTGGCGACGGTGCTGACACTGGTCATCACGCCCTCGTTGCTGGCCATCCGCGTTTGGACCACAACCTATGTCCGCTGGATCGGACGGCTTCTGGCGCGCCTGTCGATGGGCCGCGCAAGCCGCGCCGCGCGCGATTGGGCGCTGCAACGCGACGCCCGCCATCTGGCTCCGGGTGAACTGGTCTGGTCCGACGAAGCAACAGAGCCCGTGCGCCCGAAAACAGCTCCGCAACCCGCCGGATAAGGCAACCACAGTTACGTGATCACGCCCCGAACCTCTCGCCAACCCGGCAGGAAGTTCTACTGTGTGGGTTGTACCTCAAACAGGAGACCCCTTTATGTTCCGCCGCTTCATTCCTGCCCTCCTTGCCGCCACAATCGCAAGCACGGCGCACGCTGATATGATCGAGAAAACCAGCCCTCATTCTGTTGACGTCACCCTCGACCGGCTGCAAGCCGCCGTAGAAGGCGCAGGGGCGACCATTTTTGCCCGTGTAGATCACGCTGCCGGTGCGACAAGCGTGGATATGAAACTGCGGCCAACAGCACTTTTGATTTTCGGCAATCCCGCCCTTGGCACGCCCGCGATACAGAATGCACAAACGGCAGGCCTTGATCTGCCGCTGCGCGTGCTGGCCTATGCAGATGACGCAGGGGTGGTTCATATTACGTACCACGCCCCCATAGATATGGCCGCTACGCATGGCCTGCCCGCCGATGCCGTCTATCTGCAAAAGATGACAGGCGCGCTCGACATGCTCACATCAAAAGCCATCGCCAAAGACTGATCCGCCCGCCTGCTTTTTTGTGCCGGAAATACGCAAACCCACGGTGCTGCACACGCCCCCCTTGCGTCCAGAGCCCTAAGGCCGCACCACGCGTATTCCTGAAAAATAAAATCAGAGCCGCCCGAAGGGGCGGCTCTGTCCGTTTGGAAAACCGTGGCGGTCGTTATTCTTCGGATTGCTGACGATACCAAAGCTGCGCATAACGTCCGTCGCGCGCCAGAAGGGCATCGTGCGTGCCCTGCTCCACGACCTCGCCCTTTTCCAGCACCACAATGCGGTTCGCCTCTGCGATGGTGCTCAGCCGGTGTGCGATGGTCAACACCGTGCGCCCCTTGCCTGCCTGGTGCAAAGCGTCCTGGATTTCATGCTCTGTCTCGCTGTCAAGCGCGCTTGTCGCCTCGTCCAAAAGCAGGATCGGCGGGTCTTTTAGCAGGGTCCGCGCGATGCCCACCCGCTGTTTTTCACCGCCTGAAAGCTTCAGTCCACGCTCCCCCACCGTTGTTTGATAGCCATCCGGCAGCGTCTTGATGAAATCATGGATCTGCGCGGCCTTCGCGGCGTCCTCGATCTCTTCCTGCGTCGCTCCCTCGCGGCCATAACCGATGTTATACCCGATGGTGTCGTTGAACAGCACGGTGTCCTGCGGCACCACCCCGATCAGGCGGTGCAGGGAGTGTTGCGTCACATCGCGCACGTCCTGTCCGTCAATCGTCAGGCTGCCCGCTTGAACGTCGTAGAACCGGAACAATAGCCGCCCGATTGTGGATTTTCCCGATCCGGTCGAACCGACAATCGCGACCATCTCTCCGGGTTCGGCCACAAGGCTCACACCTTTAAGAATCTCGCGGTCAGGATCATAGCCGAAATGCACATCTTTCAGTTCGATCCGCCCGCCCGTCACAGTCAGCGGTTTTGCATCTGCCTTATCCGTAATTTCGGCCGGTTGTTCGAGTAGATCAAACATTTGCCCCATGTCCACCAGCGCCTGCCGGATCTCGCGGTACACAGTGCCAAGGAAATTCAGCGGCACGGTAATCTGGATCATATAGGCGTTGACCATCACAAAATCGCCCACCGTCAGATCTCCGTTCTGCACACCGATCGCGGCCATCACCATAACGGCCACCAACCCTGCGGTGATGACCACCGACTGGCCAAAGTTCAGAAACGCGAGCGAATAGTTCGTCTTGATCGCCGCTTCTTCATAGCCCGCCATTGCGGTGTCATAACGGCCCGCCTCGCGCTGCTCGGCGCCAAAGTATTTCACGGTTTCATAGTTCAGCAGGCTGTCGATGGCCTTTTGGTTGGCGTCGGTGTCCTGATCGTTCATCTGGCGACGCAGCTTTACGCGCCATTCCGTCACGGCAAAGGTGAACCAGACATAGACCGCAATCGTTACGAAAACGACCAACAGATAGGTCACGTCGAACAGGACGCTCAAGATTATGCCGATCAACAACAATTCGAGGATCAGCGGTCCGATGCTGAACAGCAAAAAGCGCAGCAGAAATTCGACACCCTTGACCCCGCGTTCGATGATCCGGCTAAGGCCGCCGGTTTTGCGCGTGATGTGATAGCGCATGGACAAACGGTGGATATGGTTGAATGTCTCAAGCGCCAGCATCCGCAGGGCGCGCTGTGCCACGCGCGCAAAAACGGCATCGCGGAGCTGTTGAAAGCCTACATTCATCATCCGTGCCATGCCGTAGGCGATGGTCAGGCTGACAGCCCCCAACGCCAGCATCGGCGCGCCCTCTCCCGCCAACGCGTCCACGGCATCACGGTAAAACAGCGGTGTTGCGACCGAAATCAGCTTGGACACCACCAACGCCAGCATCGCCCAGACCACCCGCTTGCGCACCCACGCCATATCCTTGGGCCACAGATAAGGTGCGATTTTGCGCAAGACACGGATCGAGGATTGACGCTCGGCGGCGGTAGCGATTTCCTCTTCGGTCTGTGGCGGCTTGCCGGCATCAGATGCTAAAGCGGATTTGGGAGAAGAGGCGGAAGCGGGATCAACGGACATGTAATTTCCTATGCAGTCTCCGGCTACATAAGGCGGATCGGCGAGGCTTGCCACCTGTTCGGGTGACAAAGACGGGTTTTACCTTCCCCCGATCAAACGCCGGATCATTGCGGCAGATCAAAAATCTGGCCGGGGTAAATCAGATCAGGATCACGGATACGGTCGGCATTCGCCTCGAACACCCTTACATACATGACGCCATCCCCGTAACGATCCCGCGCAATCGCCCAAAGCGTGGCCCCTTTTTGCACGGTAATTGCCTTGACCGGACCATCACCGCCTTGCGCCGCAGCGGCCAGCGTTTGAGCAGACTCGCGTTTGAAAGGCGTCTCCATGCGGCTGCTGACAGTTCCTTCGGCTGTGACCTCATCCACCCGCAGGGAATAGATGCCTTCGGCCACATCCGGCAAATCACCCCGCCAACCGCCCGCACCATCGACCGGCAAGCTGATGATCGCCAGGTTGTCGAGATAGACGCGCACCTGTGCGGTTTCGGACTGCGCACGGCCCGATAGCTGCACATCACCCGCTTCGGAATACCCGATGGTGTCGAGCGCCACTGCCGTCATCTTCTGGGGCTTCACAGGCTGCAACAGCCGGACACCATCAGCGTCAGATTGTAATACAGCAACACTTGGCGCTGCGGCGGCTTCCAATTTGGCGGCTTCCTGCGAAGGGGGCACCATAGATTGCGCCGTTTCGTCTGTCTCGGCGGCGGGGTGATCCGATGTCGTGTCCTGTGGTTGCGACAGGGCCACAGGCACGTCCGGTGCAGACGGGGCAAGAATGATCTGTTCGTCCGAGGTAATCCCGGCTGTGTCCCCCATGGCAGAGAGGGTGACAACCTGAGGCTTGGGCATTGCGGGCAAATCGGCAAAGGCGGCGAACCCGCCGGTGCTGTCTGCGGTGGTCCGCGCCACCTCCGCGCCGTCCACCAGAATACGCACATCGCTTAACGGGGCGGCGCGCCCTGCGATGATCGTTGCACCATCCGATTCGCGGCGCAGTTCGTCAAATTCTGGCGCTTGTGCGACCTTTGGTTCCGTGGGTGTTTCAGCCACCGCTTCGGAGGCGGCCTTGGTATCAGGTGTCCCAGTAGCTTGCGCCAATGGCGCTTCCTCGCGGCTTATGCCCAGATAGGCGCCCAACCCAAACAGCAGAAACATGACGACAACCGCAGCCAAAGCACCTGCCACGGCCCCAAGTTTCTCCTGAATTTTCTGCATTCCAGATTTTCCCAATCGCGACGACGTCAACACACATTGAGCCTTTGTAACCTACCCGCTATCACCGGTCAAAAGACCAATCCGCGCCCCGCGCATCTTATCCTCCAGAGAGGCACCACCATGTCCATTTCCTCCGTTTGCGTTTTCTGCGGCTCCCGCACGGGCGACGATCCCGCGTTCATGAAAGATGCCAAAACGCTTGGCACCGGGATCGCCGAAAACGGCTGGCGGCTGGTTTACGGCGCGGGCGATATCGGGCTGATGGGAAGTGTTGCGAATGCGGCGCAAATGGCAGGCGGTGACACCTTTGGCGTGATCCCCAAACATCTTGTCGATTGGGAAGTCGGCAAGAAAGACCTGACCCGATATATCATCACCGAAACAATGCATGAGCGCAAAAAAGTGATGTTCATGAACTGTAATGCTGTTGTCGTTCTGCCGGGCGGCGCAGGCTCTCTAGACGAGCTTTTGGAGGTGTTGACATGGCGTCAGTTACGGCTGCATGAAAAGCCAATTATTATTGTAAATACAAATGGCTACTGGGATATATTAAAGCAATTGATGAACAGCGTAGTTGCGCGCGGTTTTGCCGAGGAAAGCCTGCTCGACTTTCTTACATGGGTGCCCGATGCCGCAGGCGCGCTGGACGCCCTTAAAGACGCGTAAAAGCGCTGGCCCAAGAGCGAAATCGCGGCGGTGCGTACGCCGCGATCTTCGGTCAGTCAGGCACCCGGCCGAACCGTATCCAGCTCTTCTTTCACCAGCTTTTCAATCTTGTCCAAGGGATGGTTTGTAAAGTTCTTGTCAATTTCCCCTATCACCTTCTGCGCCACTTCCTGATGCAATTCCGGGCGTAGCTGGCCAAGCGTTGCGGGGTCGGCAACGATCACCAGACGCTCGAATTGCTTGCTATATGCTTTTTGATACAGGATGTCTGCGAGGTCAGAGGCAAAGCGTTCCTTTGCCAGTTGGTGCCAATCCGTATCGTCGACTGCCGAGCGATGCACAGATGGGCCATCGTTGAACCTGCCCCGCCGATTCGCAGCCTGCTCACGATTTGGGGGGTTATCCTGCTCTTCCTTTTTGACAACCTTGAGATAAGGATCCTGGTCGTCTGTCTCGTTCACAAGAAACAGGGCTTTCTCGCTGTCCGCGATCAAAACCCAAGTACCATTTGTAAGCTTGGTCATTTCGTCCCTCCATGTTTGCGCTTTTTTTCTAAAAGATGCAGTCAGAAAACAAACGCACGACCCAAACGGTTGGTTCCAAAAACAAAACCCCGCAAGCGGTTGCTTGCGGGGTTTTAACTTTCCAGGACAGGAACGCCCTAACAAAGGCTTACATGCGCGATGCGACGTTTTCCCAGTTCACCAGATTGTCGAGGAAGTTCGACAGGTAGTCGGGGCGCGCGTTGCGGAAGTCGATGTAATAGGAATGTTCCCACACATCACAGCCCAAAAGCGCCGTCTGGCCGAAGCAGACCGGGTTCACGCCGTTCTCTGTCTTGGACACTTTCAGGCTGCCGTCCTTGGCCTTGACCAGCCACGCCCAACCGGAACCGAACTGACCGGCACCAGCGGCTTTGAATTCGTCCATAAACTTGTCAACGGAGCCGAAATTATCGACCAGCGCTTTTTCAAGCTCGCTTGGCATCGGGTTTGCGCCTGGCCCCATCATTTCCCAGAACTGGTTGTGGTTCCACAGTTGCGAGATGTTGTTGAAGATACCGTTCTGGGCCACGGCATTGGCGTCGTAAGTCCCCTTGATGATCTCTTCGAGAGACTTGCCTTCCCACTCGGTGCCCGCAATCGCCTTGTTGCCGTTCGTGACATAGGCGTTGTGGTGCTTGTCGTGGTGGTATTCCAGCGTCTCGGCGCTCATCCCTTTGGATGCAAGCGCGTCATGGGCATAGGGAAGATCGGGAAGTTCAAAAGCCATTTCGAGGCCTCCTCATGAAAATTTCAGGTCTACCCCAGATGGAGTGCAGAACGGGGCCGCGTCAAGGGGGGAGCGCATCAATCTTCGTCCCACGCAGGCGGCAAAACGCGCATTTCAGGGGAACATTGTCGGGAAATATACAGGATTTGGCATGGCGCCGTCGCCTTCCGGCACATGCCAAGCCCACAGAAAGACCTCACCCGGCCCTTCCTTTGTCGCCAAACGCCATCCCTGAAGCTTAGAAAAAGTCGACCTCCGAGCCCGGCTGAGCACCAACGCGGAGCAGGTCAAAGACATACTGCGCGACGGACCGGAAGCAGATCACCCGCACCACGCCTTCTTCGGGCATCCAGAACGCCGCAGCCGCCTGCGCCATCCGAGTACGGCGGAACGTGCCGGGGGTGAAGCTGGCGGGGTGCATATCGACGGGACACAGCTTGGCCATCACCTCACGTACAGCCGCGCCGCGCACGTCGAACACCGCGCGCGCGTCCGAGACGTTGACCACAAGCGCGTGCTGTTTGGCCAGCTTGCCCTGTAAATCATCCACCTTTCCCGCAACTTCGTCATAGCGGCACAGGATCAACAATTCGTCCGGTGACATCCATGCGATGCCCCGGTCAAGTTCCGTCAGGCATTTTCCCTGCTCGGGCATATTCACCCCACCGGCTGCAATCGCGGCCTTCTGGACCGGCTTGGCCCCTAAATCACCGCGCAGGGTGATCATCCCAACAGGGCCGGTTTCGGTGATCGTCACCAGACCTTCGGTGCTGTTCGCGTGGTTCAAGGCAGAAACGGGGTCAGACATTTTGCTTGGTCCCTTCTTTGTCGTAGAATACCGGATCGACGATTTTCGCCTGATAGGTTTTGCCATCGGTGCCGGGGAAATCAAGGGTTTCTCCCATCCGGTCGGGACCGTGCAGCACAAGGCCCATCGCGATCCCCTTGTCCAGCGTCGGAGAGTGATAGCTTGAGGTGACGCGCCCGATCATGGTGCGCTGGCCGTTGTCGTTCGTGCCCTCGCCCACGGCATAGGCCCCGTCGGGCAGCACCGTGCCATCAACCGTCTCAAGCCCGACCAGCTTCCAACGGTCGGGATCAGCCATATGCGCGCGTTGTTGCGCGCGCTTGCCCATATAATCTTCTTTCTTTTTCGACAGCGCCCAGTGCAGGCCCAGATCCTGCGGGATTACAGTGCCGTCCGTCTCGTCACCGATCATGATAAATCCTTTTTCGGCGCGCAGGATATGCAACGCCTCGGTCCCGTAAGGCATTGCCCCCAGATCCGCCCCCACAGCCAAAAGCGCATCCCACAACGCCTGCCCGTGGCTGGCATCCACCGCGATCTCGTAAGACAACTCGCCCGAGAACGAGATACGATAGATCCGCACGTTGAAACCGCCCAGCGTGCCGTCGGCCCACTCCATGAACCCCAAGGCATCTTTGGATACATCCATGCCGCCCAGCCGTTCCAAAGCGGCACGCGCGTTCGGGCCAACGACGGCGATCTGCGCGTATTGCTCCGTCACATTGGCAACGTAAACCTGCCAGTCCCACCATTCGGTTTGCAACCATTCCTCCATGTGGGCATGGATGGTGTCCGCGCCGCCGGTGGTGGTGTGGCACAGCCATGTGTCATCGTCGATGCGCGCGACAACGCCGTCGTCGATCAGAAAACCGTTGTCGTTGCACATCAGACCATAACGGCATTTGCCCGGCTTTAGCGTGCTCATCATGTTGGTATAAAGCATGTCGAGGAACCTGCCCGCGTCCGGCCCTTTAACGACGATCTTGCCCAACGTAGAAGCGTCCAGCATCCCCAGCTTTTCGCGCGTGTTGGTTACTTCGCGCATCACCGCATCGTGGGTGCTTTCGTCCGCACGCTTGTAGGCATAGGGGCGTCGCCAATGGCCGACCGGTTCCCACTGCGCCCCATTGCCCTCGTGCCAGTCGTGCATCGGCGAGCGGCGCAAAGGCTGGAACACGTCACCCCGCGCTTCACCGGCAATCGCCCCCATTGAAATCGGGTGATACGGCGGGCGGAATGTGGTGGTTCCGACGGCGGGAATATCTTCACCCAATGCACCAGCAAGCACCGCCAGACCATTGATGTTGCTCAATTTCCCTTGATCCGTTGCCATGCCAAGGGTGGTATAGCGTTTGGCATGTTCCACCGAAACAAACCCCTCTTGCGCAGCGAGCCGCACATCGGAGACTTTCACATCGTTTTGGTAATCCAGCCACGCCTTTTCGCGCAGCTTGACGCTGGCCCCCTGCGGCATCAGCCAGACGGGGGCCAATGGCGCATCTTCGCGGCGCTCGCCCTTGGGGGGTGTGGCATCGCGGGGTAGCTTCATGCCCAGCGCGCGCGTCACGCCGTCCGCAGCGGCGAAAGCATCGTTCAGCACATCGTCAAGCTGGAACATGCCGGTGGCCGTGCCTGCGGTGGTGACGAATTGTGCGCCATCCGCGCCGGTGGGCGGATGATCGGGGTGCGGGCTGAAACAGGCATTTGCCGTGTCCCACCGCAGCTTGCCCCCACAATGCGACCACAGATGCACAACCGGCGACCAGCCGCCCGACATGGCAACCGCATCACAGCTGATCTCTTCCAGCACGCTGCCCTCACCCGCCTGACTGCATATGGAAACGCCTGTAACGCGCTTGGCGCCTTTGACGGACGAGACCGCATGGCCCATCAAAACACGGATGCCCAACGCCTTGGCCTGCGCCATCAGATCGCTGTCTTCGGGCAACACCCGTGCATCAAGGATTGCAGGCACGTCCAGCCCCGCATGTTTGAGGGCGATCGCCGTGAGATAGGCATCGTCGTTGTTGGTCACCACCACCGTGCGGTCCCCTGTGGACACCCCCCAGTTCACGACATAATCTCGGATCGACGCCGCCAGCATCACACCCGGAATGTCGTTGCCAGCAAAGCTCAGAGGCCGCTCAAGCGCGCCGGTGGCGGTAATGACGTGCCGCGCACGCACCCGCCACAGACGGTGACGCGGGCCCGCTTTTTCAGGCGCGTGGTCGGTCAGCCGCTCGTACCCCAGCACATAGCCGTGGTCATACACCCCTGCCCCCATCGTGCGATTGCGCAGGGTGACGTTATCCATGCCGCCAAGTTCCGCAAGCGTCGCGTCGATCCAGTCTTGCGCCGGTGCGCCGTTGATCTCGCCGCCGTCAACAGGCGTGCGTCCACCCCAATGGGCGTATTGCTCCATCACGATAACCCGCGCGCCCGTCAGCGCAGCAGTGCGCGCAGCCTCAAGACCGGCAACACCGCCGCCAACCACCAACACGTCGCAGAACGCGTAAAAATGCTCATAGGTGTCTTCGTCGCGCTGTTTCGGCGCTTTGCCAAGACCGGCCGAATGACGGATGATCGGTTCGTAAACGTGCTTCCACAGAGGGCGCGGATGGATGAACATCTTGTAGTAAAAGCCCGCAGGCAAAAAACGGGCGAGGTGTTGATTGATCGCCCCCACGTCGAAATCAAGGCTAGGCCAGTGGTTCTGGCTTTCGGCCTGAAGATCCTCGAACAGTTCGGTCGTGGTGACCCGCGCGTTCGGCTCGACCCTGCCGTCGCGGCCAAGATTGACCAACCCGTTCGGTTCTTCGGGGCCAGCGGCGACAACGCCGCGCGGGCGGTGGTATTTGAACGAACGCCCGACCAGCATCTGGTCATTGGCCAGAAGGGCGGAGGCCAGCGTATCGCCCTCGAATCCAGTCATGGATTTGCCGTTAAAGCGGAACGACACTGTCTTGGATTTGTTCAGAAGGCGGCCGCCTGTGGCGAGACGAGTGCTCATGTTTGAGGCTCCGGGAATGGCTGCGAAGAGGGGATGAGTTTAAGGGCCAAATGAAGCATGGGTCAGGTGCTTTTGCGCCAGCCGGGGCGCTTGGCGTCGATCTGTACCAGAAGATCTTCGGGCGGGGCGAGCGTTTGCGCCGGATAGGTGCCGAAGACTTCCAGGGTCATGGTATCGCGCGCCATGTGGAACCACTTCCCGCACCCGTACTGATGACGCCAGCGTTCAAAATGCACGCCCTTGGTGTTTTTGCGCATGAAAAGGTAGGTTTCCATGTCTTGGTCAGTGCTTCCGACCGTATGGCGCACGATATGCGCCTCGCCGTGGGCGTGAAATTCGGTTTCCTCTGCGGTCACGCCGCAGCAGGGGCAGGATACGATCAGCATGTTTGGCCTCGCTCGGTGATACGACGGTAAATAGAACTGATTTTGGCAGGTTGCGGTGCATACATCAGTTGCCTTACCGCGAACGTGGAAAAGCCGGCGCTCTTCAGAGCACCGGCCACAGTTTTCAAGCGCGCGCTGTTTGGTTTATTCGTTGGCGCCAGACGCAACGCCTTCGACCGCTTCAGCGGCCCCTTCGACTGCATCGCCAGCTCCGTCAATTGTGATATTGACATCACTTTCGCCACCGCCGTCCAGCTCGCCACCGAACACAAAGTAAGCGAGCCCTGCGACCACGACGACAAGCGCACCAACAATGAAGGCCATCCCCCCGCCACTGGATGTGGTCGTAGTCGTTGTTGTCGTGTTACGGTCGGCAGGCGTGTGCTCTTGGTTTTCCATGGGTCGTCTCCGTTGGATTCTTCAATCGAGACTCCAACGGTTGACCGGATCGAAAAGTTCCAGAACAGGCTGCGGCGCGACTGCTGTACACCGTGTCCTGTGCCGCAGATAGGGAAGGAATAGACCGCCATCAATGCGCCACCCCTGCCGCGACGCTTTCGTCGATGAAGCGGCCCTCGGAGAAACGCTCCAGCCCGAAGGCGTCCGTCAGCGGCGAACGGCCTTTGGCCATCAGTTCGGCCATCGCCCAACCAGAGCCGGGGATTGCCTTGAAACCGCCCGTCCCCCAGCCGCAGTTGATGAACACGCCTTGCACCGGTGTTTTGCTGAGGATCGGGGAGCGGTCGCCGGTGATGTCCACGATGCCGCCCCACTGGCGCAGCATTTTGAGGCGGCTGACCATCGGGAATGTCTCGACTAGCGCGCGCACGGTTTCCTCGATGTGGTGGAAGCTGCCGCGCTGGGTGTAATTGTTGTAACCGTCGGTGCCCCCGCCGATGACCATCTCGCCCTTGTCGGACTGGCTCATATAGCCGTGCACCGTGTTGGCCATCACGACCACATCCATGCAAGGTTTGACCGGTTCGGACACCAGCGCCTGAAGCGCTACGGATTCGATGGGCAGACGAAAGCCCGCCATTTCGGCCAGATGCCCCGAATGGCCCGCGACCACCATGCCGACCTTGTCACAAGCGATGTCACCGCGCGTGGTGTTCACGCCGGTGACCTTGCCGCCAGAGGTCTGCACGCCGGTCACTTCACATTGCTGGATGATGTCCATGCCCATATCCGAGCACGCCCGCGCATAGCCCCATGCAACCGCATCGTGGCGCGCCGTGCCGCCGCGCGCCTGATACAGACCGCCCAGCACGGGATAGCGCGGACCGGAAAGGTTGATGATCGGCAGCAGTTCCTTGACCTTGTGCGGGCCGATAAATTCCGTGCTCACCCCTTGCAGCATGTTGGCGTGTGCCGTGCGTTTGAAACCGCGCACCTCGTGTTCAGTCTGTGCCAGCATGATCACCCCGCGCGGAGAGAACATGACGTTATAGTTAAGATCCTGCGACATCGTTTCATAAAGCGAGCGCGACTTTTCATAGATCGCCGCCGAGGCGTCCTGAAGGTAGTTCGAGCGTATGATCGTGGTGTTACGGCCTGTATTGCCGCCACCCAGCCAGCCCTTTTCAATCACTGCCACATTGGTGATGCCAAAGTTCTTGCCCAGATGGTACGCCGTAGCAAGCCCATGGCCCCCCGCGCCGATAATCACGACATCATACCGTTTTTTCGGGGCGGCATCGCGCCATGCGCGGGTCCAACCGGAATGGTGGCGCATCGCTTCGCGCGCAACGGCAAATACAGAATACTTTTTCATCGCGTGGGTCCCCGGAGTGTGGCTGTGGGATGGATTCGGTCGCGCGGCTGCGCTGTTCGTTCTTCATGCGGGAGCAGACAGAAATGAGGATACTGCGCGCGGCACTCCTTATCAAGTTTGCGACATCTGCCGCAATCGCCCCGATTGCATCGTGGCTATTCGTCGCGCAAGCGGCCATCAGCCCTTTTGCTGGCAGGGATGGCGCGATATGGAAGGCGCAGAAAAATTGGGGGACGCGATGCTGAGTTTCTGGGCCGCTGCGGCGGTGATGACCTTGATGGTGGCGGGTATTCTTGCACAGGCGGTGGTGCGGGGACGCAACCGCGCTGCCGGATCGCGCGCGGCCTCTGATGTCGATGTGTACCGTGCGCAGCTTGACGAGGTGGATCGCGACGTGGTCCGCGGCGTGATTGATCCTGCGGATGCCGAGCGGGTGCATGCCGAAATTGCGCGCCGACTTCTGGGCGCTGACAAGGCGCTCCAGCTTGAAAAAACCGCAGGGGGCCGTGCGCCCCTGTCCGCCGCGCTTGTGATCATTCTGGTTTGTGTTGCGGGCAGTGTAACCGCCTATTGGTGGCTGGGCGCGCCCGGTTACGGCGATATGGCGTTGAAAGACCGTATCGTCTTTGCCGAAGAAATGCGGCGCACGCGGCCTGAACAGGCGGTGGCCGAAGCCTCCCTGCCCGATGCCGATCTGCCCGCAGATATTGAACCGCGTTATGCCGAGTTGATGAAGCAGCTGCGCGCAACGGTTGCGGCGCGTCCCGATGATCTGCAAGGGCATACACTGCTGGTGCAGCAGGAACGGCGGCTGGGAAATTACAAGGCCGCCAAACAGGCACAGCACGATGTGATCCGGTTGAAGGGGGCGGGCGTGACATCTGACGATCTGTCCGTTCTGGGCGAATTACAGGTGCTTGCAGCGGGTGGCTATGTTTCGCCCGAAGCCGAGAAGAACCTGCGCGCGGTGCTGTCCGAAGATCCCGGCAATGGCACGGCGCGGTATTATCTGGGGCTGATGCTGGTGCAGACCGGCAGGCCCGATCAGGCGTTTCGCATCTGGGATACGCTATTGCGCGCAGGCCCCGAAGACGCGCCATGGATCGCGCCCATCCTTGCGCAGATCGAAGAGTTGGCCCAACTGGCCGGTGTGCGCTATTCCATCCCTGCGATTGGCGGCGCTGACATGCCCGGCCCCACAGCCGACGACGTGGCCAACGCCGAGAGCATGTCCCCCGCCGAGCGGATGGAGATGATCGGTTCCATGGTGGCCGGGCTGTCCGACCGTTTGGCCCGTGAGGGTGGACCGGCCAGCGACTGGGCGCGGCTGATCTCGTCACTCGGCGTGTTGGGCGAGCGCCAGCGCGCCGCCGCAGTTCACGCCAACGCTGTCGATGTTTTCGCCGGTGAAAAGGACGCGCTGGAGATGATTAACGCCGCAGGACGCCGCGCGGGGGTGACGGATTGATACACGAAAGTATCGAAGACTTCGCCACCAGCCTGCCTCCGATGCAGGCGCTTATCGGCCTTGATCTGGGGGAAAAAACCATCGGCGTGGCTGTGACAGACAGCTTTTTGTCAGTGGCAACGCCGTTGGAAACCATCAAGCGGCGCAAATTCGGGCTTGATGCTGCGCGCCTCTCCGAGATCATCGCAGACCGCGCCATTGGCGGGCTGGTTCTTGGTCTGCCCTATAATATGGACGGCTCGGAAGGCCCGCGATGCCAGTCCACCCGCGCCTTTGCGCGCAACTTCACGCGGCTGCATCCCGATCTGCCGGTCAGCTATTGGGACGAGCGCCTGTCCACCGTGGCCGCGACACGCGCGCTGTTGGAGGCGGATACGTCACGCAAGCGTCGCGCAGAGGTGATCGATCATGTGGCCGCAGCGTATATCCTGCAAGGGGTGCTGGACCGGCTGCGCGTGCTGCGCAACAGCTGAACCACAAAAGACGGGCATTGGCCTGCAAAGAGGAAACAAGATGACCGACGACGTCTGGAAGCGCGACGAAGTGGAAAGCCCCTGCATCAACATTTGCGTGGTGCACCCTCAAAGCCGTCTGTGTACCGGGTGTTTGCGCACGATTGACGAAATCGGTGCGTGGTCGCGCATGAGCCCCGACGAACGCAGTGCCGTGATAGCCGACCTGCCCTCGCGCGCCGATGCATTTAAAAAGCGGCGCGGCGGGCGGGCCGCGCGTCTGGCCGCGCGAAACGGCTGAGAATCAGCGCTCGTTTTCCGATGGCGTCCGTCTTTTCGACAGTACCCGTCTGGAGCGATCTGCCAACGCCACGCTGCACCGCCGTGGAAATTGAATAACTCCTGGTGCGTTGATAGCGTTGGACGGAACCACATCTTTGGCCAGCGCAAAGGATTTCGACGGCAAATTCAGCGCGGGAAATTCGGTGCGCGGCCCTGTGCGCGCATCGAAATAAGCGATCCGCCCCATCGGTCCTGTCATTACCTGTGTCATCATATGCCTCTTTGTTTGCAAATATCGACTCCTCTGAAGGGAGTCGGCGCAACGCTTGGATGGCATCAGGTTTGGGCGACAATGTGGCAAAGGCTGGTTTATTGTATGCCGGTACGAAACACCGGCATGTTCGCGATGCCTATGGCGCAGGGTGAGCGTGTTTGATCCTCCCCCGATATATTGGATCGGAGGGCAAAAAATGAAGCAGTCGCGCCCCGTCTGTCTGCTTATCCCATCAAGGCCTTGCGCAGCATGTTAAGCGCCACCAGCACCAAAAACGCTGCAAATACCCGTTTAAGCGGCTTCGGGTTCATCGAATGGGCAAGCTTTGCGCCGATGGGCGCAGTAACCAGCGTCATGGCGATGACCAATAAGAACGCCACCAGATTGACCGCCCCGATGGTGAACGGCGGGCGGGTTGCCGGATCAAGATCGACAAACAGAAACCCGATGACAGAGGGTACCGCAATCAGCACACCAAAGCCCGCCGCCGTCGCCACCGCGCGGTGAATGGGCGTGTTATACAGGCTCATCAGGGGCACCCCGAAACTGCCCCCGCCAATGCCCATCAAAACCGACAGAAACCCCACAGCGGGCGACAAAGCCGCGCGCACCGCGCCCTTTGGCATCGCCTGCCCCAGCCGCCATTCTGTGCGGCCAAACCCCATGTAAAGCCCGATCACCAATGCCAGAATACCGAAAATGCCCTGCAACGTGCCAGAGCGCAGATTTGATACCGTCAGCATTCCGATTATCGCCCCGATCACGATACCGGGGGCCCACGTGCGCAGGATAACCCAATCGACTGCGCCCTTCCTGTTGTGCGACAGAACCGAGCGGACCGATGTGACAACGATCGTGGCCAGAGATGTCGCCAGACACATCTGCATCAACTGATCGCCGCCATATCCGAGGGTCTGGAACGTAAAGAAAAACGCCGGCACCAGAACGATACCGCCACCCACGCCCAAAAGCCCCGCAAGAACACCTGCAAAGGCGCCGATGACAAGCAACAGGATACCCATCTGGGCGAGTAACAAAATATCGGGCATGGCGCAGCGCTCCTTGGCGTAAGAGATTGATGCCGCTTGCTACACTGCGCGCGCCTGTTGTGCCAGCGCGGCTTGCGTCTGTTCCAGCGCGTCCAGCACCAGCGTTGTACCCGCCCCGTCGCGGTGCGCCCCTTCGGACAGCACGCGCCGCCAGATGCGCGCCCCCGGACGTCCGGAAAACAGACCCAGCATGTGCCTGCTCACCTGCCCCAGCTTGCCCCCCGCCTCAAGATGCGCGTCGATATAAGGCAGCATGGCATGAACGATGCCTTCAGGGGAGGTGTCGGCGCCACCGCCATAGATGCGCCGGTCTGCCTCGCACAGAATTTCCGACGGCTGGTGATAAGCGGCGCGCCCGATCATCACCCCGTCAAGGCCGCCCTCCAGAAACGCCTCGGCGGCAGCAAGCGTCGAAATGCCTCCGTTGATCGAAATGTGCAGATTGGGAAACAATCCCTTCATCCGGTGTACAAGATCGTAATCCAACGGCGGGATGTCGCGGTTCTCTTTGGGGCTAAGCCCGTCGAGCCACGCCTTGCGCGCATGGATCGCCACCCGCTCTATCCCTGCCCCGACGACGTGGCTAAGAAACTCGGGCAGCACGGTTTCAGGGTCTTGATCGTCTACACCAATACGACATTTCACAGTCACCTCTACATCGACCGCCCGCATCATCGCCCTCACGCACCGGGCAACAAGAGCGGGGTCTTTCATCAACACAGCCCCGAACGCGCCCGATTGCACCCGGTCAGACGGGCAACCGACATTGAGGTTAATCTCGTCATACCCCGCCGCAGCCCCCAATCGCGCCGCCTCTGCCAACTCGGCCGGATCCGCCCCCCCCAATTGCAAAGCAACAGGATGCTCGGACACATCATGATCCAGCAAATGCAACGCTGCGCCACGCACCAGAGCAGGCGCCGTTACCATTTCAGTATACAGCAATGTATGCGCACTCATCTGACGGTGCAGATACCGACAATGACGGTCTGTCCAATCCATCATAGGTGCAACCGACAGGCGGGCGGCGCGGACTACATCCGATTTTCCTTTTTTTCTTGGGCTCGGCAGCTCTTTCATCTGTTCGATCTTTCTCTATTCCCGGACCTTTTGCCCCCATTTTTTGGGGTGGTGCAACAAAATGTTGCACCAAAGCCAAATTGTTGCACCGCTCTTCAACCCCGTCGACATCCCGCCTCCCTTCGGTAAAGGCGGGACCTCGGTTGGTGCCCGCATATCGAGATAAAGAACCCTGCGCAAAGACCCGTTCGCCCCCAGCGCGATGGATCGGCCTCCTGAACATCAACAATGAAGAAGCGAAAGGAGACCCGAATGGATACCATCATGCCGCGCAAGAAAAAAGACGGGTCACACAGCTACACCGCGGTAATCCGCAAAAGGAAAGGTGGAAAGGTTGTCCTGACCCTAAGCGAGACCTTTCCGAGCCATCAGGCGGCCAAGCGTTGGATGCGCCATGGCGAACGTGATCTGAAGGGCAAAGGTGCACTTGAACGCGCAGTGGCGGATCTGCCTGCATCGCAAGACCTGGGCTGACGTGATCCAAGACTACTCAGACGCGTCCCCAAAGGGGTTCGGCAAGACAAAGACTGCGAACCTTGCATATTTACAAAGGCTGGACTTCGGCAAGATTGCGGTCGAGGACACCGACGACCACGTCTTCTTTTCCCTGGCTCAAGATCTTCTGAAAGGAGTTCAGGCGCCGCCTGCTGATCCCCGAGAGGACTGCCCAGAACACTATACTTTGAAGCCAAGGTGCCGCAAACGGTGAACAGCTTCATGGCAACGCTGCGTACGGTGGTGCTCTATGGAGGTCCCATCAGCAATATTGAACCGCCCCTTGTTTGCCGGAGACCCAGAAGTAAGGATACCGGGTTATGGAAAAGAACAAATGTGGAAACAGATATTCACCTGAAGTGCGGATGCGAGCTGTGCGGATGGTGTTCGAACATCAGGGTGAATTTGAGAGCCAGTCTGCTGCGATCAAATCGATTGCGCCTAAGATTGGTTGGTGTGACGACCGCCCAACGTGACCGGATCAAAGCTCTGGAGCGCGAGAACCGCCAGCTTCGACAAGCCAATGGGATCCTGAAAAAGGCATCAGCGTATTTTGCTCAGGCGGAGCTCGACCGCCCGTTTCGGAAATGATCAATTTTATCAAAAAGCATCGAGAGGTGTGCGGGGCCGAGCCGATCTGCCGTGTGTTACAGATCGCCCCTTCGACCTTCTACGCGCATTTGGCTGTGGAGCATGATCCAAGCAAAGCGTCGGATCGCGCCAAGCGGGATGCCGAATTGCGCCCATAGATGAAGCGTGTTTGGGAAGATAACCGGTCAGTCTATGGAGCGCGCAAGCTTTGGCATGCAATGAAACGTGAGAAGTTTGACATCGCCCGCTGCACCGTTGAACGACTGATGCGCGACATTGGCATTGAAGGCGTTCGGCGTGGCAAGACGGTCAAAACGACTTGGCCAGACAAGGCCCTGCCATGTCCGATGGACCGAGTGAACAGGCAGTTCCGTGCGACCATGCCCAACCAACTCTGGGTGTCGGACTTCACCTATGTCTCAACCATTGCCCGGCAGTGCATTGCGCAGCAATGTCACGAGAGGGGTGGCAGGGGTTTGTCTATGTGGCGTTTGTGATCGATACGTTTGCCAATAAGATCGTCGGCTGGCGGGCCTCCCGATCGCAGCAAACACAGTTTGTCTTGGATGCGCTTGAGCAGGCGCTTTACGAGCGACGGCCCGCAGAGAGCTTGATCCATCACAGCGATCGGGGCAGCCAATACCTGTCGATCAAATACACAGAACGGTTGGCTGACGCGGGCCTGGAACCCAGTGTGGGAACGGTGGGTGACAGTTATCCCTCTCGGGATCATGCTGCGCATGACCCTGCCGGGCAATGGATAACGCGCTGGCCGAGACAATGATTGGCCTCTTCAAAGCCGAAGTGATCCACAGATTGGGCCCTTGGAAATCCGCTGACGCGGTCGAATGGGAAAGCCTCAAATGGGTCGACTGGTTCAACAACCGCCGCCTGCTTGACCCGATTGGTTATATCACACCAACTGAAGCAGAGGAGGCGTTCTATGCAAACTTGAACACACTCGATAAAGTCGCTTGAGAAGAACTAAACAGTCTCCGGTAAAACCGGGGCGATTCAGTCACGAAAACTCCCACGCTGGCAGATTGTTCTACGGAACCATTCATTTCTGCCCGGTGTCCGAAAGGCGGATCGACGCGATACTGCGTGCAAATTCGTCGGAGAGCGGATCAAGGGTCAATCAGCGCCAGCAAGACCTTTTCAACTCATGATGATGCCAAGAAATGGCGTGACGACACGCTGTCCAAAATTCAATTGGGGAGGTTGGCTCCCAAACAGAATGAAGAGGAAACAAACCAAGTCCTTGTTTCCGATCTGTTGCAGCGAAAGAGGGACAATGGTCGGCACATGGAACGCTCGCCAATCAAAACTTGGATTTACTACTCAAACATGATCGTTGTCAGGTGTCAGCGTCAACCCTCAACCTAAAATGGTTCAGGGCCAAGGAAGAATGAGTTTGCGCGTTTCGCCGAGGACTTATTCGGAGAACCATTCGGAGGTGGCAATGAGACGATCATTACTTCCAACCGAGAATTGCATCCAAAGCTCTCTTCAGGAAGCGCCAAGCGAACGTTATCCAACATCGCTGAATTTGACGGCGGCCTGCCACTTCACTCGCGGCCCAAACCGGTCGTTTGTACAATCTGCGGGAGACGCCTTCTTTGAGCCACTGCGGAAGTGACAGTTTTCCGCAGCGTGCGTTCGCAGCACGGAAAGTTCTGAAAAAGAGCTCTTCTCTCCGCCGCTGCGCGGAGAGAAGAGCGGTCATTCCCGCAACCAATCTCTAAAGACTAAGCACCCCGTGAGTAGTAACTCAAACTTCTCGGCAACCAGTCAAGGCTGTGAAAGATTTTCAGCGTGGCGATCAACCAACCGCTGGGCCATCGGTGCAAAATGCCAGAAATCCGGTGTCTCCATATCCGGGCGCTTGCCTGCATCGTCAAGGTAACGCACGGCGATGATCTGCTCTACATTCGGGATTTTCTCGAATGCGGCGACTTCCTCCGCATTCATCGGTCCGCCCTGCAAATTCAGCGAATGCACAGACGCCTCTGACAGACGGTTGAAATATTCCGGTTTGGTCGCGCAGAGATAGCGTTTTGCAGCGACATGGTAGCGCGCACAGTCCGTTACAATGCGCGGGAAGAACTGCTCCAGCACCTCGGCACCCGCATCCTCGTGATGGCGGTCTTCGGTATCTTCCATCGAAAAAGTGCCAAATTCGCTGGTGAAATGACCAATGTCGTGCAGCAACGCGCCGATGATGATTTCCTCGGGCTGGTTGTTTTGCTGCGCAATGGTGGCCCCTTGCAACATGTGCTGGCCCATGTTCACAGGTTCGCCCAGATATTCCTCACCGCCGCGTCTCTCGAAGATCGAGCCGAGAAAGTCCACGATGGTATCTTTGGTTAAATTCTGCGTACTCATTCTGCCGCCTCCAGTGTCGTTTCGCGCAGCATGGCGTCATAGGTGGATCGCAGCCCATCTTTGTCAGCGTAACACCCCTGGAACCAGCGTGTGCCTGCGCCTGCATATCCTTTGCGCGCATGCAAAACGCGCGTATTGTCCACGATGAACGCTTCGCCGGGGTTAAGCCGGAACGTGACTTCCATCGCCTCGTCATCGATGATTTCGCCCAAGCGGCGATAGGCCGCGTAATATAGTGCCATTTTATCGAAAGGTACGTCCGTGACGGCGGCCATAGACCGGTTGTTGAAGCGGACGCCGATCAGCTCGCCATCAGGTGCCAGTTCGATCATCGGGCGGCGCGACGTCAGGCAAACACCGGCCTCGCCTGCGTATTCAAATCGCGCACAGTGATCTGCCAGTACATTGAAATAATCCTCGTTCTCGTCTCGCAGACGCAGGGCGGCAGCAAACCCGTCTACCACCATATTTTCACCCCCCGCCGCCGTGCTTTCGAGGCAGTAGAGCACTTGAACGGTCGGAACCGGATCGCGGTAGGGATTGTCGGTATGCGCTTGCAGCCCGAGACCCGTGAACGCGAGATTGGTTGGATTGACCTCTGTGCGGACCTCGAATTTTCGGCCATAGTTCGTCTCGCGCACATGCCCAAACCAATCGACAATGCGAAACAGCGCGCCATCCTCGACGGGGCCGCTGGCCACTTTGCCGAAGCCGTAACGCGTCACCTGCTCAAGCCAATTGCGCAAGGCATCGCCGCCTGCGTCCAGCGCCGCGAAGTCGCCTGTAGGGACGCCATCATTCAGGCCGGCGTCCCATGTTTTGATCGCGTCACTGGTCCACCCCCGCGCTCGCGCATCGTGACCATCATATGCATGCGCTTCGAGCCAATTGACACTATAAGACACAGACTTTCCCTCCGGGCCAAAGGTCACAGACAAGGTGCCGCCCGCGAGGTCCGCCGCTGCGATATGCGTATCGGCCGGAATGTCACGTAGCGCGATCAAGCGCTGGCCGTTGCCCACTGCGCGGGTTTCGGGGTCCGGGGCATTGTCGCGCAGCCAGATCGCATGAAACCGTAGATCGCCATTTTGGGTCGACAGCGTTACGGATTGCCCAGCGGGATCGATATTCAGAGAAGCCATGTTGTGCCTTTCGGAAAGATGAATTTATGCGGCAAGTTGACTGTGATAATGTATAAATGCAAATTAGGAATTATCTTACTAAGCATAGGTTTTACTAATGAGTGACGCTCGATTCAAACTTCCGCCGCTTGAGTGGATACGTGCGTTCGAAGCAGCGGCGCGCTGCGGCAGCTTTACAGCTGCAGCGGCGGAAATGGGTATTACACAGCCTGCGATTAGCCAGCGGATCGGCCAACTGGAACAATTGTTTGGCACAGCGTTGTTTGTGCGACAGGCGCGCTCTATCACCCTCACAACCGATGGCGAGGCGTGGTTGCCCCACGTGCAATCCGCCCTTGGTGCGATCCGCGACAGTTCGGAGGCAATATTCGGTGCAGGACGTAAAAGGTTGACGATTTCTGCAAGCCAGTCGGTAATCGATCTGTGGCTGCAACCGCGCCTACGCCAATTTTGCGATATTGCGGGCGGGGAATTGTCAGTTCAAACCATGGTGATCGGCGCACATGATGCACCAAAGAGCGACGTGTTAGGGATCCGCTATGGAACCGGGTCCTGGCCAACTGCTTATAAGCTGCCATTGTATAACGAACAAATGGCGGTAATGGCGTCACCCGAACTGGCGCGCCGCAAAGACCTTTGGACAAACTGGCCGCGCATCACCTGTTCCGGGGCACGCCCCGGTTGGAATGACTGGGCGGCGCAGTTTAACGCTCCTACTACACCTGTTCCAAGCTACCGGTTCGACACATTTCTGTCCGCGCTTGGAGCAGCGATTGCTGGCTTGGGTGTAATCGTCGGGTCATTGCCCCTGTGCGCTAAGCAACTCGCGGAAGGTAGTTTGCTAAAATTAAGCGGCGATACGTTGGAGCATCACGAAACCTATTGGCTTATCGCAGAAAAAGAAGCCGTAACGCGGGATCAATGGGATCAGATCGCAACCGTGATATCTTGATAGGCGATCGTACATATATGCCTAAGAACGGCTTGCGTGCGAATGCGGCGCGCTCCCAGATAGTTTGCTCCAAGTTTATACGAGCCAGCGGCGGCGAAAGAACGGTTTCGGTCACACCGATCATCGCTTCTTTCAATGACCGCTTCGGTGACCTGCGCTACGTTGCAACAAGTGCTGTGCCGCATGTTCAAAGCAATGCTGCGTCGGCAAAGTTCCGAATTCCAAGGTCAGCAAATTCCGCTAAGCCGCACTTGGTTCAAATTTCGGCGAACTGCGCCTTTGCCGCCGTTCGCGTCGATCGGCACGAACGGCGGCAAAGGAACATCCGACTTCGCTTCAGAGCTGTGCCCCAGCGTTACCAAAGCCGATGTTCGAGCGTCTCGCAGCGTGAAAGACCTCGCGCACGACGGCACGCCGAATCACGAACATCGGCGAGGTCTGGCTTCTGTTAGATCTGGCACCGCTTACAGGTATCTTTTGTATCCCAGAGATGATCCAGCAAGTCCTCACGACCAAGGCGTGACGAGGTATTTTTCACCGGTCTTCATCGCTCGGTAATCGGTGACCGCCTCCTTGGTAAGCATTTCGTCGAGATTGACACGCCGCTTGTAGGTACTGGCGAAGGTCGTCGTCAGGTTGTCGAGCACGCGCTTGCGCATGCGGGCGACGGTTTCGGTCCCTGCCGATTGGAGGAAGGGAAACAGCAGCCACCCCGAAAGCGTCCAGCCAAAACCGTAACTCGGCGACAACGTCGTTAGGCCGGTGTCCAAGCGACCGTAGATGAACATGCGCTTTGGCTGGTTCGAGCCATAGCGCGAGTATTCTGTCATCCTGCTCACCGCAACCTGCTCCATGGCCTTAAAGGCCATGTCGACCGACTGCCCGCCCCCTATCGGATCGAAGCCGTAGAATGCACCGGTGTCTTGGATCGCGGCTTGCAGCTGCCGCATAGCGTCGTCATCCGAAGAGTTGACGACATGTGTGGAGCCAAGCTTGGTGAGCAAGTCGACCTGACTGTCCTTTCGGACAATATTAACCAAGCCAATACCATCTTCGTTGCAAATGCGGGTCAGCATCTGACCCAAGTTGGATGCCCCGACCGTGTGCAGGATTGCGCCCTGCCCGTCCATCTTGGCATTCTCAGTGAACCCGAGTGCAGTCATGGGATTGACGAAGGCGCTGGCACCATCCTCTGCGGAATGATCTCCCAGCGGCAGGCACATGCCAGCATCGGCGATACAGTACTGGCTGTAAGCATTGCCCGGCACGCAGGCGACCCGTTGCCCGAGCAGTGCCTTGGCCGTGTCACTGTCACCGGTAGCCACGACCGTGCCGGCGCCTTCGTTTCCGGCGGGCAACTTGATCCCATGGCGCGATTTCGAGCCTGCGTTGAATGGCTCGGGCACAGTGGCGACGAATTTGCCCTGCGAGTAGCTGGCTTTTTCCAGATCAGCCGCCCCGACCAGAATGGCAAGGTCTGACGGGTTGATCGGCGCCGCTTCCATTTTCACGAGCACCTGATTGCCAGTCGGATCTGGAAACGTGACGTCCTCGATCGCGACTGTCAAAGTTCCGTTCGCGTCCAGTGTTGTGAACAATTGCTTGCCGGTGGTTGCCATGGCGAAATCTCCAAGTATCAAATTTGCGATGTTAGATTGATATAAGTTTTTTGTCGGTGCGATGGAATGAATGCGGAACAATCGGCACACATCCCCAGACCTATTGCAGTCTTAGTAGCAAATATTGCCGCCGAGGTACAAGGCGAACGGAAAGCAACATCAGTTTCTCTCTCTGCCGAGGTCGGGCTTAGCTGCTCTCGCCCCCACCCTCAGCGAATGCCGTCGATCTGCCCCTCGGAGAACGTATAGTATATTCGACCTCGCATTCTGCATGGCTGCCAACAAAAATTTCGGGACAGTAAATTGAAGCCGTCCAAAATCATTTCCAAGCCAAACGCCTCATGCCAGGCTTTGGGCGCGCCAGGCTTCCCTCATGATTTAACAATTTCTCTGAAGAGCGGAGCGTGCAACAATGGTTTAACAAACAGCCTTAAAGACGTTGAAAGGGCAACAATCGGTGCAACAAATTTCGTCCACGTCAAGGATGCCCAATAGAATAAGGGCCATCAGACCCCCTCGGCACCATCCATCATCGGGGCGACAGAGAGGCGGGCTACGTGGTCAACCCCTTTTTTATTGATAAAACAGTCATATATAGAAGATCTCACTGGGACGTATTTGGCGTTGTTTTGGCATAATTGGACCTATACTTCCCCATTAGTAGTTCCCAAGACTACCAAAATCTTGTCGAGGACTACTGAAGTGGGCTCAATCGTCGCACGTAAGCGCAAGGATGGCACGGAAGCTATCGCGCACAGATCCTTATAAAGTCGAAGGGCCGGATCGTCCACCAAGAGCCGGGTCGTCTACCTTCGATAGGCTGACGACTGCGAAAGCCTGGCTAAAGCGTCGCGAAAAAGAACTTGCTACCCCTGGTGGTCTTGACGCGGCGCGCCGCAAATGCGGATATGTAGGCGACGTCATCGAAGACTATCTCAAAGCGGCCAGTGGGGACATCGGTCGAACAAAGAGCCAGGTGTTGCGTAAGATCCGGAAAGATTTTGCGATCAGCGATATTCCCTGCGATGAATTGAAACCGAGTGACGTCACCGGTTTCGCGAGAGCTCTGGCAAAAGGCGGAGCATCTCCTTCCACCGTCCAATACTACCTCAGCCACCTGAGCGCGGTGTTGTCGATCGCAAAAACCACATGGAACTACGAAATGGATAGGAATGTCGCGCTGGATGGCATCACGGCCGCAAAACATCTAAAACTTGCGGCCAAATGCAAGTCCCGCACCCGCCGCCCTATCCTCGAGAAAATCGAACAACTTCTGAAACATTTTTTAGAATCGCATGCACGAGACAGCCGAAGCTTGCCCATGCATATAGTTATGACTTTCGCCATCTTTTCGTCACGTCGCCAGGATGAAATCACCCGCATCACATGGGAGGATTTCCATGAGCCCGACATGACCCAATTGGTGCGAGACATGAAGCACCCAGGGCAGAAGTTTGCCCCGGATCGGTGGGCTTACCAAGACAATACGGTTTAATCCGCGCCCATTGCGCGTCGGTCAGGGTTCGTCTGCTCAAGCTCTCCTGTTGTCTGCACCCTTGATGAGGAGGACGCCCCCTCAACCCGGCATCGATCTGCCATATGGTGGTGGTGTTAACGTCGCCATACAAAGAAGGAGCGTCCAGAATGAGAGTTACCACAATTGGATATTGCGAAGAGTGTTTTCCAGGTTCACGGAGTTGATGAAACCGGGGAGGCCATGCTGACGCGGCGGTTCACGCGTCGTAAATTACTGCCATTCTTTGCAACGTTACCGTCCTGTCTGATCGGGATCGAAGCTTGCGCCACTTCACATCATTGGGCGCGGGCGTTGGCGGCACTTGGGCATGAGCTCATGCCTCCTGCTTACGTGAAAGCTTATGTGAAGCGTGGCAAGTCGGACGCGGCTGATGCCGAAGCGATTTGTAAAGCGCTCACCCGCCCAACCATGCGCTTTGTGCCCGTCAAATCGCCGGAGCAACAGGCCACTTCTGATGGTTCAGCGGACCAGGCCCCTGGTGGTCAGGCAGCGGACGCTGGCGGCAGATGCGATGCGAGCGCATCTGGCAGAATTTGGTTTGGTGGCTAATCCCGGCATTCGTAATTTACTCAAACTTATTGCCCGTGCCTTCGATGAGGTTGAGCCGGAACCGGGCATTCCGCTTGCGGCACGAACGGCACTATCCGTTTTTGTCCGACGGCTAGCTGAACTGGAAGAAGAGCTGCGAGGCCTTGATAAAACCCTGCATGCCTGGCATCGGCAAAATGCCATGAGCCAACGCCTGGCAACCATCCCCGGCATTGGTGTGATCACCGCAACTGCCATCGTAGCCACCGTCAGCGATATCCAGGCTTTCCGATCCGGCAGACAGTTCGCAGCCTGGCTGGGGCTGGTCCCCAAACAGAACTCCAGCGGTGATAATATCTGATTGGGAGGGATATCAAAACAAGGGGACCGGTATTTGCGGCGGCTTCTGGTGGTCGGCGCGACCGCTGCAATCCGTCATTCAAAGCAGAAAGACACGCCGCTTGCCAACTGGCTGCGCGGCTTGCTCGATAAAAACCTGTGCGGCTGGTATCCGTCGCATTCGCGAACAAAACGGCACGGGTTGTTCGGGCATTGATGGCCCATGATCAACCACACCATCCTACCATGTCGCCAAACATTAGTCCCTGCGACACAACTAATTGATGAAAGCAATCTCATTGATTGCGTAACGATCTGTCCAGAAGCAAGAACACCCCGTCTGATGCAATGCACTCTCAAGTGCGATAACTTGATGAGGGACCTAGTTTGCGGATTTCCATCAGGGCCAGCAGAAAAATAATCGGTACAAACAGGCCGGACATATGAAAGCAACCGATCAAAAACGCAGAAAGAAAGCTATTGCCAATCTGGGGCGTCCACATGTGAATCAGAGATCAGCCGGTTTGGGAATCCTGAACATCAACAGCCCCTAGTTCAGTTCAGGTTTTGGTCTTCCTTTGACCCGCTATCATAGAGCCGTGGCACGCCGCATACTAAAAAATCGCGGGTTTGAAGGGAACAAGTATCATTCCCAAACGTTTGTGAACCAGTCGTGCCGTGTGATGTGCGGTGCCACATCAAGGGAGAGACGGGGGGTATGCGTAGATGGATGGGATCTACTGTGGTCCTCCGCCCCGACCACTGGATATATGGACAAGCTGGAATTTCGATCCTGCGCTGCTAATTGCATTGGCTGCGTTGGGCCTTTTGTTGCGCCGTGAGCCAGCTGGGATTGCTTCGGTTGCGGCATTTTTTTTGCCTTTGTATCGCCGCTTTGTGCGCTGTCTTCAGCACTGTTCTCGGCTCGGGTTGTTCATCATGTCTTGCTCGTCACGGTTGCGGCACCGCTCTTGGCGCTGGCATTGCCTGCCAAAGGATCAACAGGAACCGCCCTACCCTTTGCAACATCGACCCTGATATTGTGGGGATGGCATCATCCCGTCGCTTACGATCTCGCCCTTTCAAATATTGCTGTCTACTGGCTGATGCAGCTTACACTGCTCTGCAGTGCCTTCTGGTTTTGGCGTGCGGTTCTGGCCGGGGGTATAACGCCGGTCGAGCGTATCCTTTTCATCATGGCCAGCTTTGCCCCGATGGGAATGCTCGGCGCGATCCTGACTTTTGCTCCTGCGGCGCTTTACGCTGTTCATGGCATGGCACCGTTCGAATGGGGCCTGACACCACTATGGGATCAGCAGTTGGGCGGGCTGATTATGTGGGTGCCTGCGGGTATCCCCTACGCGATTGCTGCCGTCTTGGTGGTACGGCGAAGCTGGAACCACCTGACAGGCGCTACTACATGATAGACTGGCTTGTAACGACAATCCCTATTTTCAAAGTTATCCATATCGCAGCGCTGGTTATGTGGTGCGGCGGGCTTCTGGCTTTGCCCCTGATGCTGGCACGCCATGATCCGGCATTGGTGGCAGAAGACTACCGCCTCATTCGCCATGCGACACACATCACATACACGCTTTGTGTTACTCCCGCCGCCGTGATTGCCGTGATCGCAGGAACATGGCTGATCTTCCTGCGTGAAGCCTTCATGCCGTGGCTCTTTGCCAAACTTGCCTTTGTCGCGCTGCTTGTTGTGGCCCATGCTTGGATCGGTCACATCCTGGCGACAGCTGCGGAGCATCCGGAAGATTACAAACCGCCACACGCATTTTTGCCCGTGATGGCAGCGCTTGTGCCTATGATCGTCATTCTGACGATCGTGCTCGCCAAACCCGCATTCGAATGGATCGTGTTTCCCGACTGGTTGCTTGAACCGAGGGGCGGTCAATTACCCTTTGACGTCCCCAGCCGATAATCGAAGACGAGCTTGCCACCATGCCAACCTGTAAAACCCACCACCAGAACGCAGAGCCCCGACAGCAGGATGCCGTAGGGCAGAACCGCTTGCTCATACCCATAAAGCCGATACCCCCAGTTTGCGCCCAGCAGGGCCAGCAGGGTCACAGCGATAATGAAATGCGTCCAGGCAGGCGCACGGGCACGAATACCCGGAACCAGCAAAAGCTCTGCCGTTCCGGAAAAACCGGCGAGCATCCCGAGCAAAAACCCGGTACCGGCAGCCCAAAGCGCAGCGCGCGCCCAGAATACATCGCCAGTCCACCAATAGAGCGCATCCGCCCCCAACACACAGAACGTGAGCGCCACAGGAAAAGCAACGCTCATCGCGTGGATCGGGTGGCCCAGAACTGCAATGCGCGACTCGGTCTCGTGGAACCCGGGCAGTTCACTGATTGGGTCAATCAGCTCTTCGGGGTCGTTGTCATTCCGGTCCGTCGCCATGCGGCACTCCTTCTTCGGCTTGTTGTCGGAGGTATAACGCTCGTCGCGCTATCTGGTTGCAGCGGCGTGCTGTCCACCGTTGATCCGGCGGGTCCGGCGGCGCGGGTGATTGCAACGCTTTGGTGGGTGATGCTGACTTGTGCAGCGCTGATTTTCGGACTGGTTATGGTGCTGTTGATGCTGCCTTTCCGGCGCGCGAAAAGCAAGCACGACGAGCGGCGACAGGTGCGCGTCTGGATCATCGGGCTTGGCCTTGTTTTTCCAATTGTGGTGCTGGCCGCCCTGCTTGCATACGGGCTTTCCATCGGCGAACGCTTGCTGCCGCGTGCGGGGGATGACGTGGTTCACGTGGGCGCGCAAGGCCGCCTTTCAAACTGGACCATCACCTATGAAAACGCGCCGGACCAAACTACAGAAGGCACCCTTCACATCCCCGCCGGTCGGCCCGTCGATGTCGCGATCACCACTGCCGATGTCATTCACAGCTTCTGGGTGCCACGGTTGGCGGGCAAGCTTGACGCGATTCCGGGGCGGGTGAATGTCCTGCGGATCGAGGCGGACGCGCCCGGTGATTACGCAGGTCTGAGTGCTGAATTCAGCGGTACGGGCTACGACCGCTTAATCTTCACCGTTACCGCGCACGACGCCGCAGGATGGGATAACTTTCTGAGAGGTGATCTGGAATGAGAGCACTTGAACGTCACCGCAAGCTAACCGCTATCTGGGCATCCGAGTCAGGTCTTAAAAGCTGGTTCTCCACAGTGAACCACACCGACCTCGGGCGCATGTTTCTCGTCACTGCGTTCTTTTTCTTTATCATCGGGGGGCTGCTGGCGATGCTGATCCGCGCGCAGCTTGCCACGCCGCAATCCGCCTTTGCGGGACCGGAAATCTACAACCAGATTTTCACCATGCACGGCACGATCATGATGTTCCTCTTCGCCATTCCCACATTCGAGGGGCTGGCGATCTATCTGTTGCCAAAAATACTCGGGACGCGTGACCTCGCGTTTCCACGTCTGACAGCCTACGGTTTCTGGTGTTATGCGTTTGGCGGGGCAATGTTGCTGATCGCGATGGTGCTAGGCATAGCACCCGACGGCGGCTGGTTCATGTACCCGCCGCTAAGCAGTTCAATCTATTCCCCCGGCATCAATACTGACTTCTGGCTCATCGGGATCACATTTGTCGAGATATCCGCCATAGCCGCCGCGGTCGAGATCACAGTGTCGATCCTGAAATACCGCGCGCCGGGGATGTCGCTGGACAAAATGCCGATTTTCGCGTGGTACGCGCTGATCACCGCGCTGATGATCCTGACGGGTTTCCCGCCGCTCATTCTTGGCTCGGTGTTGCTGGAGGTCGAGCGCGCCTTCGGTTTCCCGTTTTTTCAGGTTGATCTTGGCGGCGACAGCTTGCTCTGGCAACACCTGTTCTGGCTGTTCGGCCATCCTGAAGTTTATATCCTTTTCCTGCCAGCGGCGGGCGTGATTTCAACCGTCTTGCCCGTGATGTGCCGCACCACCATTCTGGGCTACGGCTGGATTGTCGCAGCGGCTGTGGCGCTTGCATTCTTGTCCTTCGGCCTCTGGGTTCATCACATGTTTACCACGGGCATTCCGCATATGGGGCTGGCTTTCCTCTCGGCCGCCTCCACGCTTGTCGCGGTGCCGACAGGCGTGCAGATATTTGCGTGGATCGGCACGATGTGGAAGGGCCGCCCCGAACTTCGTCTGCCGATGCTCCATCTGCTCGGGTTCTTTTTCACCTTCGTCATCGGTGGACTGACCGGAGTAATGGTCGCCGTAGTCCCGTTTGACTGGCAGGCACATGATACAGCCTTTATCACCGCACACCTGCACTATGTGCTGTTCGGCGGCTTCGTCTTTCCGATCTTTGCCGGCCTCTATTACTGGTTGCCGCACGTCACGGGACGGCGGCGCTTTTTCCGGTTGGGAGAACTAGCCTTCGCGCTTGTCTTCATCGGTTTTCACGTGACCTTCCTTGCGATGCACTGGGTCGGCCTGCTGGGCCAGCGGCGGCGCATTCCGACCTACGCCCCCGAGGACGGGTGGACCACGATCAATCTCATCTCCTCGGTCGGCAGTTTTGTCCTCGCCATCGGCATTGGCATGATCCTGATCGACGTTGTCCTGCACGCGCTGACTGCCACACGCGGCAGGCGCAACCCCTGGGGTGCGGGAACGCTGGAATGGGCGATGACCACCCCGCCACCCGCCTATAACTTCGCCAGCCTCCCCCAAGTGAGCAGCCGCGAACCCCTTGCGGATGATCCTGATCTAGCCGTGCGGCTGGCGAAGGGCGAAGGTTATCTCGGCAAACCTCGCAATGGTTGGCGCGAGACATTGACGGTAGACATAGCAAGCGGGAAGCCCGACATGCATGTGATTTATCCGGCCAACACCCGCCTCCCGATCCTGATGTCGGCTGTTACCGGCGTCTTTTTCCTCTCGCTACTGCTCAAATTCTACTGGACCGTGCCGCTCGCCGTGGCTGGCGTGGTCTTTCTCGCGTGGAAGTGGGTCTGGATACTTGGCCGCAGGGATGACTTGGAAGCACTTCCGGTGGGCCTCGGCGTCACCCTGCCAAATGCCGCGATGACTGGCCGCTCACCGGGATGGTGGGGCACTGTGTTCCTTCTGACCGCCAATGCCACGTTCTTCGGCTCGCTCCTGTTCGGTTTCGCGTTTCTATGGACGGTCGCACCCGGCTGGCCCCGCCGGTCTGGTTCACTACCTCGCAGCTTGAATTGAGGCTCGGCGTCATCGGCGCGGTCCTTGGCCCTATCACGTTCAGGTATGCGATCCACGCAAATCGCGGCGGCAGCAGTCCGGTCATTGCTTTGGTTCTCACCCTTGTCGCAACCCTTGCGATAACAGCGGCATGCGCCGCGATGATGGCCAGAACTCCCTCACCTGTCGCGCACGCCTATGGCGCAACTCTATTCGTTCTGGGCGGGTACGGACTGTTCCACGCAGCTCTCGCCGCTCTCATGGTGGTGTTTCTCATCGCACGCGTCAGGCACGGATTCACCTCACCTGCACGGTGTGGCGAATTGCACATCATCGGTCTCTGGGTCGACTACGCTTCTATTGTAGGGGTGCTCATTCTGTTAGCCGGACACTTGCCGGGGTTCATACCATGACGGACGTGCTGCGTATCCTGATCGCGCCCTTGGTGTGGCTGGCGGCCTTCAGTGCGGTCTACGGGCTGCACGGGCTCATCTGCGGGCATAGTATCGAGGGAGTTGTGTTCGGCCTGCCGCTGCAACGCGTCTTGCTTATCGCAGCGTATTCATTCGCGGTCCTGCTTCAAGTTGGACTGCTTGTCGCGCTCTACCTGCCGCGCTTTTCTTCGACATCCACCTTCGTGCGTTTTGTCAGCCACGCCACCGGTTGGGCTGGCCTCGTCGCTACGGGTTGGTCCCTGCTTCCGGTTATTATGACGTCCTACTGCGTCTGAGGCAGGTCCGACTATCTCCAGAGTGTGCATTCATGAGATGAAACCTCAAACCAGTTTCGAAGTTAGCGCCCTGCGCCAATTCCCGTGGCTGTCGTTGCGCGTGGATGATGTCTCAGATGGCGCAACGAGTTTTAGACACAATGCTCGCTAGTCCGCAGAATGCTCGACACGCAAGGCACCACGCAATGCCCGTGCGCTTATCGGCTCTGACATCATGGGTTTTGCACCGAACCCCATACGCGTCATCGCACGTTCCTCACACTCGGGTGCAGGGCGCAACACCGAAGCTGCTACCAGCTTGGCGAGTGCAATCGGATCTTTTTTCGCGCTACCCAAAAGCGCCAGCGCAGGCAATAACACGCGTTCGACATCGTCGAAGTCAGTTCCGAATGGGAAATCGGGCAAGTTCGCGCGGTGGGCTTTGTGCCAACCCTCAAGCCGGTCCGGTGTGTTCAATTGATCACCCAGCCGGAAGTCCTTGGCTATTTTTCCGGCATCCTGTGCTTGCGTCAAAAGCGCGTCTTGAAACCGCGCATCGGTGATCGCCAACATCCGCTCAATGACACGGTGATCGGGTTGACCGCGCAGGTCTGCAACACCGTATTCGGTAACCACAATGTCACGCATGTGATGCGGTACAGTGGCAAATGGCAGCTCCCACACGATATTCGACACCGTCTTTCCACCACTCTCGCGGGTGGACGGCAACGTAATGATCGAGCGCGCACCCTCCAACGCGAAAGCCTGCTCAACGAAGTTAAACTGCCCGCCTACCCCGCTGACAACCTTGCCACCGTCCGTCATATCAGAGGCGACAGCGCCCAGCAGGTTCGCTTTCATCGCGCTGTTCACAAACCGTGCATCTCGGCGGGCCTCGCGTTTGGCATCCTCTTCGCCGTAAAGTGAGTTGGTAAAGCTCACGGGTCGCATCTGGATTTGCGCGCGCCTCTCGGCTGGCATCTCGCGCAGCTTGGCATAGAATTCACGATCCTCGACAAAGAACGCCGCGTGGATCGCTGCACCCTCCACCTGCCGTTTCACGATGCCCTGCTCAAACAACTCCAATAAGCCGCGCACCAGCATCTCGGCCGAAGCGTAAAGTCCAGTTTCAAAAGCCGCGGTTTCGGCCTTACTATCTGGCGCGAGCTCGCCCAAAACCGATGCAAACTTCCCATTCTGACGCAATGTCAAAGCGTGTGCGATGGCGTCGCCTGTCTTGCCAATGCCAAGCTGCAACGTCCCGCCATCCTTGATCAGTCCGGCGACATGAACGCCAATCGCGTGATGTTCGGTTGAGACCGGCTGGCGCACCGCCGAAAAAAGCTCGAACTGTTCAGGCGGCGTCAGGCAGTACTGTAAAATATCGGCCTCAATTTCAGCAGAGCGACCGGTCATAAACGGCAGCTGATCATTCACCTCACCCGCCATCAGAAAATCCATCCGGCCATCGGCGCGACGGTCCAACAGATCAGCGGTAATGTCAGTATTGCCCGACAGTGAAAACCGCTTGCCGTCACGCGCAACAAGCTGGATCAGGACGTTCGGCTTCTGCGCGATCAACACATCCCGCGCATGAGTGTAATTGGCCGAAATGTAATTCTGTTGAACAGCGCTGACGCCAAGCCAGCGACCGGCCAGCAAAAAGAACTCGCTCACCTGAATGTTATCGGGAAGTTCGCCGTCACGCAGCAATCGTGCATAGTGAATTTCAGGGTAGTTTCCGAAAAGGCGGTCCAGCGCAGGCTCCAGAAACCGTTTTTCCATATCCGATCCCGGCGACGGGCGCTCAAGCGTCAGTGCGGTGAAGATTGAAAGATTGACCGACGGATCGCTGCAAGCCGCGCGGGTCAGTGCGTTTAGCAGCGTAACAGGTTTGCCTAGACCCAGTGGCAGTGCCAACCGGATGTCGCCTCCGGTAGCAGCGATGATTTTAGCTGCCAAATCATCGGCGTCGGTCATTTGGACAGCATCAACCAAGTCGGGACCAACCCGCATCCGGCTCAAACCGTGGACCGTGGCGCTCGGCAAGCTCTAAAAGTTTCGCAGTGACCTCTGCGTTTCCGCGCGACTTAGCATAGTGCATCGGCCCGCCTCTGAACGGTGCGAAACCGGTGGCGAAGATCATCGCCCCGTCAACCTCGTCGGCACTGCGGGCGACATCCTTGCGCAGGCATTCAACGCAGGCATCCAGCATCGGCAGGATCAGCCGGTCGGTCAGATCATCCGGCCCCTCGTTATCATGTTCGGGGTGCGGCGTGCCATCAGACCAGTCGTAGAACCCTTTGCCTGCTTTCTTGCCCGTGTGGCCCTCCTCCACCTTTTTGCGCAGCGCATCCGAGACATCAAGCATAGGCTTGTCCAGGTGTTCACGCAGGCTTTCGGCCACATGGAGGCAGATATCCAGACCAACCTGATCGGCCAGTGCGACCGGCCCCATCGGCATACCAAAGTCGATAGCAGCGCGGTCGATCACTTCTTTCGGCACACCTTCATCCATCAACACCATCGCTTCCAGCAGGTAGGGCGTCAGCGCGCGGTTCACAAGAAATCCGGGGTAGTCCTGTACGCGCAGCGGCAGGCGGCCAATTGCGCCGCAGAAGGCGGATAACCGATCAAGCGTTGCACTGGAGGTGCTATCATGGGCGACAACTTCGACCAGTTCCAGTTTGGACACAGGATTGAAGAAATGAAGACCGGCAAAATGCTGGGGCGCTTTGGTCTTGTCAGCCAAGCCGCTAAGCGGCAGGCTGGATGTATTGGTCGCTAAAATCGCATCCGGCTTCATTTTCTCGCCCAGATCGGCATAAATCTTGCTTTTCAATTCCGGCTTTTCCGGTGCTGCTTCAATCACCAGATCGGCAATGGAAATACCGTATCCTTTCGGATCGGGCATGAGACGGTCCAGAACGTCGCGGCTCTCCGCACTGCTCAGGTGCTTGTCATTACAGATCTTACGTGCCAGCTTTAACGCCTTCGCCAACGGTTCGTTATCGACATCACCCAGTGTGACAGTCTTGCCTTTCAACGCCGTCCAAGCAGCAATTTCCGCCCCCATTGCCCCTGCCCCGACAACGTGAACATGGGAAATCCCATCATCCCCCTTGGCGTTATCCCTCAAGCCCTGACGCAGGAAAAACACGCGGCGCAGGTTTTGCGACGTCTCGGATTTCAGCAAACGCGCGAACGACGCAATCTCGCCAGCCTGCATTTCGTCTGCATCGTCACCGTGTTCTTCCCACAGGTCAATCAACGCATAAGGCGCTGGATAATGCTCCGCAGGCGCCTGCTTTGCCGTTTCTGCACGCATCTGCCTGGCAGCAAGCGCACGCGCCGTGGACAACGTGAAAGCGCGCGCCAGCAGACCAGCGCCTTCGTGCTTCATCTGACCCGCAACGATTGCGTCAACAGCAGCTTTCACATGCCTTTCGCGGCAAACCACATCCGCAATGCCAAGCTCTTTCGCATTATCGGTATGCGCCGTCTTGCCGGTCAGCATTAGAGCGATGGCCTCTGTCGGTCCGATCAGCGCGGGCAACCGGAATGTGCCGCCCAAACCGGGGTGCAGGCCAAGCTGCACTTCGGGAAACCCGAAGGACGCATCTTCGATCGCGATCCGCCAATCGCAAGCCAGCGCCAGTTCAAACCCGGCGCCAAGTGCCGCGCCGTGAACGACGCAGATCGTCGGACAGTCGAGTGATGCCAAGCGGTCCAACACATCGTGACCCTGCTTCAACAGGTCTTCTGCGCCTTTATCAGACATCTCGTTAAATGCAGATATATCCGCGCCAGCGGCAAATCCTGCCTTCTTGGCGGAGCGGATCACAATGGCCTTGGGAGTATCCCTTTCGAAGGTGTCCAAATGATCCGCAAGTCCGCGCAGCACGCCTTGTGAAATCGTGTTTACGCTGCTGCCCTGACGGTCCAGCGCCAGCCATGCAATGCCGTCTTCGCCAATGCCAGACTGCCAATCGCTCTCGACCGGCGCGCCAACCGCGCCAAGCTCCAGCTTTGTTTCGCCCAAGTATTCGAGAACCGATTTGCTCATCCTATAGTCTCCAGCAACATCGCGCCGCCCAAGCCGCCGCCGATACATTCGGTTGCCACACCCGTTTTGTCGCCACGCCTTTTCATTGCGTTGGCAAGATGCAGCACAATCCGGTTGCCGCTGGTGCCAACCGGATGCCCGAGGGAAATCGCGCCGCCGTCGACATTCAGCCGGTCGCGGTCAATCAGCCCGAATGGTTGATCCAGGCCCAAAACCTCACGGCAGAAATCAGGATCGTTCCACGCTGCAACGCAGGACAGAACTTGTGCCGCGAACGCTTCGTTCAACTCCCACAAATCTATGCCGCCCAGATCCAATCCGTTCCGCTGGATCAACGGCGTGGCCGACACCACCGGCCCGAGCCCCATGACAGACGGATCAAGACCCGCCCACTCACTGTCGATAATCCGCGCAATCGGTTTCAGGTTGTGCTTCTCGACGGCGGCCTCTGACGCGACGATCACCCATGACGCGCCATCGGTAATCTGGCTTGAGTTGCCGGGGGTCACTTTGCCATAAGGCTTTTCAAATGCAGGCGACAGCTTTGCCAGCGCCTCCATATTGTTGTCCGGACGCACACCGTCATCGTGATCATATGCTTTGCCGTCATCGCTATCGAAGGCGGTCATCACCTCGTCGTTCAACCATCCTTCGTTCTGCGCATGAGCCAGCCTGTGATGGCTGTCCATCGCGTAAGCATCGGCCGTTTTCCGGTCGATCCCGAACCGGTGCGCCAGCACTTCAGCGGTTTGCCCCATGTTCAACGTGGTAACAGGGTCGGTCAACCCTCGCTCAAGGCCGATCACAGGCTTGAAAAATTCCGGCCTGAGCCCAGCCATTGCACGGGCCTGTGCCACCGGTCCTTTTGCAGCATTCATTTCGCCAAACCACTCAACAGCACTTTGGCGTAAAACCAACGGCGCATGGCTTAGGGCCTCGGCACCGCCTGCAAGGACAAGATCATGTGTACCCTCACGGATATACCGGAACGCAGTGTCGATTGACTGCATCCCCGACCCGCAATTGATTTGCGTGGTGAAGGCGACCATCTTCTCGCCCATGCCAAGGCGGAGAGCGGCAACGCGAGCGGGGTTCATCTCGTCGGCGATTACATTAGCGCAACCGAGAATGACCAGATCAAAGGCTGTTCTCTCGAACGGTTGCCGCGTCAGCAACGGACGGCCACATTGCACGGCCAGATCAATCGGTGTGAACGGACCGGGTCCGCCCCTTGCTTTCAGAAATGGTGTTCTGGCACCATCGACGAGGTAGACTGGGCGTTCTGTCATTCCGCAGCCCTCGCAACAGGTTTGCGCATGTCCGGAAATAGTTCTGAAAGCTCCTCAGCGGTGTAATCGTCGACCGCGACAACCTTTGCCACCAGCGCCTGCATTTCGCTGATTTGTGCAACCTCGGCATCACTAAGCACACCCGCTTGATGTGCCGCCTCAGGTGACTTTTTGAGATCGCGCAGCTTCTTCATCAGCGGTGCAGCCTCCGTAACCGCCGCGTAACAGCGGTTCAGCAAATCGATCCCGTCGGAGTGACAGCCGTCGGCGATACGTCCTACAATGCGGTCACGCGTCGCCGAAGGCTCATAAATCAGATCGGAACATTGCTCTGTAAGCCTGTCATCGCGCGAAGCGGCGGTGTTTCCTGCGAGAGTGATAAAGCGCAGCACCCATGCCGCCCAACGAGCGGGAAAGTTCGACAGAACTCCGTCCATCGCTTCCTGAATACTCCGAAAACTGCGCGCAGCGGCGTAGCGCACCACTGGCAAATCGGCCTCGTTGCGCCCTTCATCCTCCCAGCGTTTTAACGTGGCGGACAAGATATACATCTCGGACAGCACGTCGCCCATCCGGCCCGATATCATTTCCTTGCGTTTGAGCGCGCCGCCCATAGTCAAAAAGGCAAAATCTGCGGTCAACGCGTAAGCGGCAGACCAACGGCCAAGCTGGCGATATATTGGTGCAAGAGGTCCTGCATGTTCGGGTGAAGGGCCAAACCTGCCACCTGTCCACGCGCGGCCCCACGCACGAAAGAAAGTGCGGGTCGTGTGGCCGACATGCGCCCAGAAGCTTTCATCAAAACGACGCAGCGATTCATCTTTGTCCGCAACGCCAAGTGCCTGAATATTCTCCAGCATATGCGGATGCGCGCGAATGGATCCCTGCCCGAAGATGATCAAGCTGCGCGTCACGATGTTCGCACCCTCAACCGTTATGCCGATGGGCACAGCGCGGTAGAAAGGCAGCAGATAATTCGACGGCCCGTCAATCACGGCCTTACCCGAGTGAACATCCATCGCGTCATTCAAGGCCTCGCGCATCCGGTAGGTGGCGTGTGCTTTCATAATGGCAGAGATCACCGACAGCGCGCGCCCCTCGTCCAGACCCGCGCAGGTCAGATGGCGCGCGGCGTCCATCGAGTAAGCGTCTGCGGCCAATCGGCCCATCCGCGCCTGTACCCCACCAAACTTGCCGATGGGCAAGTTAAACTGCTGGCGAATGCGCGCATAAGCACCTGTAGTATGCGCAGAAAGTGCGATTGCCGCGCAGCCCATCGAGGGCAGCGAGATACCGCGTCCGGCAGCAAGTGCCGTCATCAACATCATCCAACCTCGCCCGGCATATTCTGGGCCACCGATGATGTTCTCTAATGGTATAAACACGTCTTGACCTGTCGTCGGACCGTTCATGAACATAGTCGAGGATGGCAAATGCCGTCGTCCGGTCTCGACCCCCTGCAAATCGGTCGGCACCAACGCACAGGTGATCCCGATATCTTCCGTGTCGCCCAGCAACCCGTCAGGATCGCTCATTTTGAACGCAAGTCCCAGTACAGTGCAAACTGGCGCGAGCGTGATGTATCGCTTGGCCCAATTCAGCCGGATGCCAAGCACTTTTTCGCCCTTCCACTCCCCCTTACAGACAATCCCTTCGTCGACCATCGCCGAGGCATCCGAACCCGCTTCGGCACTTGTCAGCCCGAAAGCAGGCAGTTCATCCCCTTTGGCCAGACGTGGCAACCAGTGTTCTTTCTGCACGTCGGTCCCGAAATGCAAAAGCAACTCCCCGGGTCCAAGCGAGTTTGGTACCATTACGGTCACCGCTGCAGCGACCGATCTGGTCGAGATAAAGCGCACGACCTCCGAATGCGCGAAGGCTGAGAACTCCAACCCGCCATACGCTTTCGGGATAATCATACCGAAGAATTTCTTTTGTCTCAGGAAATTCCAGACTTCGGGTGGAAGATCACCGTCCAGTTGATTGATTTTCCAGTCATCAATCATTTCACAAAGTTCGCGACACGGACCGTCAAGGAATGCTTGCTCTTCGGTTGTCAGTTGTGGCGCTTTGATGTTGTGCAATTTTTCCCAGTCAGGATTGCCGGAAAAAAGCTCCCTCTCCCACCAGACGTCACCCGCTTCAAGTGCATCGCGTTCTGTATCCGAAAGGGTTGGCAGGGCCTTCAGAGCCCATTTATGGATCGGTTTGGTGAGATGTTGACGAAATGTTCTCATGGAACTTAAACCAACAATGGCGGTTTTGGTTCCGCTGAAATTATCGTTTCATTTGATCTGCGGGTCTGGGTCAAAACCAAAACACGGATAATGGCGGTGTTCAGCCCGCAAAACCGAACTGCCAAACGGCTATCGGCACAGCCAGAAGCGCAAAAAGTGACGCCATTACGAGTGCTCCGTCGCGCGTCAACAATCCGGCGGCAAAAATGGCGATAACAGCGGATGCGATGGACCCGGAAGCCGGTATGACCTCCATGAACGGCATAAATATTGTCAGGCACAAGATCAGGATCAACGGCACCCAGAACCACGGGGGATCGAAGACGAAGGTCAGCCGAACCTTCACGAACCGTTCTACAAATCGGACAGGTCTGCGCAGCCACGCAATTCCTTTTTCAAGCTTGGCCGCGGACAATTGACGACGCGTTATGAAATCCGGCAACCAGACTGACTTGCGCCCTGCGATCATCTGGACAGTCAGGATGAACACGATCACGGCGACCATCGTGGTCACACCCGGAATCGCGCTCGCCGGAGAAGTGCAGATCAGTGCAAACACCAACATCAACGAGGCAAAAGAGCGCCGCCCGAGTTTGTCGATCACTTCATCAAATGTAATGTAATCGCCGTCAATAACACTCGCCAGTTGATCGAGAACATCGCTGAGGGCGTGGGTATTGTGACGCTTCATGTTCGGTCTCCTGCGATGGTCTGACGGGCGACATGCCGACAAATGCCTTTGCTATCCTTCAGCGCTAGAACCGTCAACGAACGGGCATCAGATTGCCATAAGCAAAAGTCACCGAACAATTTTGCCTTGGTGATTAGTCTTGCGGAACCCAAAGCCACAATCATTCGTTAGCTTAATATGTCCAGAACACAGGAGGAAATGATGGGCACTTCAACACACGCAAGTCTTGTTTCGTCGTCTGACGTGAACGGAACAGAAGTATACGGCAGTGACGGATCTAACGTGGGATCAATCGATCACCTTATGATTGATAAAGAGTCGGGTAAGGTCGCATATGCCGTAATGGGTTTTGGCGGCTTTCTGGGAATGGGCGAAGAACATCACCCTGTACCGTGGAGCAAGCTTCACTATGACACCGCCAAAAACGGCTTTGTCACAGACATCACTGAACAGGAAGTCAAAGGCGCGCCAGAGCGAGGCACGAATTGGCATGCTGATCGTGATTGGGAGAAGAGAACGCACGAGCATTACCGTGCGCAAAACTACTGGCTTTGATTGCAAAACATCAGACACTTGTGGCCTCCGGTCTGGAGGCCACAAGACATTTGATTTTGGCACTCTGACAATGGTCTATCCAGTGAAAACCGCCAGCGGCAATAAACAATGTTAAATCCTCTGCTACATAAAACATCGCCTTGCGAAATTTGCGGGTATCAACCCCGCATTTTTGCAGATGATCACTAACGAAAGCTTCGAAATGAAAACGGGACGCCTTAATACCCACTACCAAGATGAATCGGTCATTTCCTGATGTGGGGTGAATTGCTAAACGAATTTTCATTGGCACCTGCTCTACCACTGTCAGTCGTCGTTGCCCGAACTTTGGCTACCGTTGTTTTTTGTGGCCTGATCGGGCTTGAACGTGAAACGTCCCGTCGTGCGGCAGGGCTGCGCACCCATATGCTGATCGGTCTCGCCGCGTGTATTTACTGTCTTTTGACTCTGGCTCTGTTAGCACGTGCCGACGAATTCGGTGACACGGTCAGAATGGACCCGCTGCGCATCATTGAAGCGGTAACTGGTGGTGTGGCATTTCTGGCCGCTGGCTTGATCGTATTCTCTCAGGGCAAGGTGCGCGGCCTGACCACCGGTGCAAGCATGTGGGTCGCGGCAGCGATCGGTGTTGCTTGCGGGCTAGGAGAGTGGACCATCGCTGGGATGACGGTCATTCTTGCGCTTATCATCATCGCGTTGGTTCGTAGATTGGAAATGCATGCTGGCACATACGACGGTGATGAAACACACGACACTGATGAGTGAAAGAACCGTAAACGCGCGTCGTACTGAGGGATATAGTTCAGTTACGCCACTTAGATGTGACTTTCACCACTTCGTCAGGCAGCGATATCTGAAAATGTGCACAAAAGCTCCAACTGACCCAGAGCCACAATGCCTTCGTCTTCTTACTCCTCAAATAACTTCAGTCTCGAAGACCACCACTACAGATACGTTCCAGAAGCATCCGCAAGAACGCCCTCTGCTTCGCCAAGATTTCTGCCGGACGATCCGAGCATGTAAAGGTCGTCAATGCTGACGTTGAACTGCCCGAAAGATATCTCGTACTTTCCAGCATCAAGATCAGCGAAAGCTTTCCGTAACATGCCGTTATCATTCAACTTTTGAAAGATTTGGAGTTCAGCCGGGCCAGACATCTTATATGAATTGCTTGCCTTTACAGAAATAGCTAAATGCACCAATATCTAGGATGGTCGGAGAAAAATACAGCAGGAATACTGACGATGAGAATTGATCTTGATGCGCTTTTCGCTGCTGCGTCTTCGCCTTATCTGCTTCTTGATACCGAACTGCGCGTCGTCTGGACCAATGACGCATATCTCGAAGCAGTCGGCAGGGAACGGAATGCGCTGATCGGACGCCTCTTACTTAAGGAATTTCCCGCGCCTGCGGATTCAGTGTCTGACCAACTTGTGCGTACCTCGTTCCGCAGGGTGATTGTGACCGGAAAAACCGATCACTTGCCACTGATCCCCTATCCAATCAAATCTGCAGATGGGCAGATCGAGGAACGCTTTTGGACGGCGACCCATACACCTATCATTGATGCAAACGGACAGGTCGAATTCATCCTGCAAAACACCATGGACGTGACAGAACTCTATCGCGGCAATCAGAATGAATCTGCCGAGATCATTCCAACGCAAGCTGCCTTATTGCAACGCGCAGAGGCAATCTCTACCAAAAACTTGGCACTCGAACAAATGACCGAATTCTTTCAGTCGGCCTTTGATCAAGCCCCTAGTTTCATGGCGATAGTGAACGGTCCCCAACACATCTTCCAGATCGTTAACCAATCCTACACCGACCTTGTCGGTGAGAGGGAATTGGTGGGGCGGACTGTGCGCGATGCCTTGCCCGACCTTGATGGTCAGGGATTTTTCGAACTACTGAATAAGGTTTATACAACCGGTCAACCAGTTTCAGTCAAAGGAATGGTTGTACAGATCAAGTCCTCAACGCACGGGCGGTCAGAACGACGGTTTATCGATTTTATTTATCATCCGCTAAAGGACGAATCCGGCGCGTCGACCGGAATATTCGTGCAGGGGCACGACGTGACGGGGCAGAAGATCGCCGAGGCCCAGCTGACTGCCACCCGCGAGAAATTCCGGGCGATGGCGCAGACAATGCCAAATCATGTCTGGACAGCTGACAACGACGGCGGGCTTAACTGGCTAAACGACCGCTTGTACGATTTCACCGGCTTGCGCGAAGGTGATTTGTACGGATCGGACTGGGCGCGTGTCGTTCACCCCGACGACCTTGAAGCCGCCGCAGGGAAATGGGCCGATGCAATGCGACAGGGCATCGGCTACGAAACGGAATTCCGTATCCTCAAGTCGGATGGAAGCTTTCGCTGGCATTTGGTGCGCGCGAGTCCCCTGCATTCAAGCACTGGCCAAGTCGCAGGTTGGGTTGGGACCAACACCGACATAGAGGACCGCAAAAATGTCGAAGATAAAATAGCAAAGTTGAACGCGACCCTCGAAATGCGGGTCGCCGAGCGCAATCGGGAACTCGAAGAAGTGCACGCAACCTTGCGCCAAAGCCAGAAGATGGAAGCAATAGGTGGTCTGGCGGGCGGCATCGCCCACGATTTCAACAACCTTCTTCAGGTAATCACAGGTAACCTCCAGCTTGCGGGGCGTGAGATTGCTGACGGCTCACCCGCTCACGAGCGGGTGGAACAAGCCATGAAAGCCGTGATGAGCGGCGCGACACTTGCGTCTCAACTCCTGTCCTTCGCACGCAAGCAACCGCTGGCACCAGTGGCAATCAATCTGGAACGGCTGCTATCCGACACTATGGAAATCCTGAGCAGTGCCATCGGCGAAGGCGTTGAGATCGAAACCCACTTTGCCGAAGGCCTTTGGAATACCAGCGTCGACCCGAACATTATGGAAAACGCACTGTTGAATCTGGCGATCAACGCGCGCGATGCGATGGACCGTCAAGGCAGACTAACCATTTGCGCCGAGAATGCCGATCTGGCTGCTGCCGATCGCGGCCTCCCTCCAGAACTGGAAGCGGGGCAATACGTGACGCTCACCGTGACAGATACGGGATCCGGTATTCAGCCCGAAGTTATGGAGCGAATTTTCGATCCGTTTTTCACAACCAAAAAAGACGGACATGGCACAGGTCTTGGCCTCTCGATGGTTTACGGATTTGCCAAGCAATCAGGCGGTCATATCACGATCAACAGCACGGTAGGCGCGGGCACGACGTTCAAACTTTACTTGCCGCGAACCTTGCAGGACGAACAGGTCGCACGGCCTGCAACTACAACCGGACTGACAGGAGGAACCGAAGCAATTCTTCTGGTTGAGGACGACATTGATGTTCGCGAAACAGCCTCCAGCATGTTACGGGATTTGGGATATACGGTTTATGAGGCTGTTGACGCAGCGACTGCGCAAACCATTCTGGAAAGCAACGCCACCATAGACCTGTTGTTTACCGATGTCGTGATGCCGGGGAAAACCACTGGTCATGATTTGGCCGAAACAGCGCGCAAGTTGAGACCTGAGTTGCCCGTGCTTTTCACTTCCGGCTATGTGCAGGACACTATCGTTCATGACGGACGTCTGGATGAGGGCGTGCAGTTGCTTGGAAAACCTTACACGCAACTGACAATGGCGCAGAAAATTCGCAGCGTTCTGGGGGTTGATGGTGCTACCTTGCCAACGTGCACGACCACCGATCAATCCGCCACGCAAAAACCGGTCAAAAGCACCTCCATTAAAACCGGCGGCTTACGCGTGCTGATCTGCGAGGATGATGCATTGATACGAATGGACATCGCCCAAGGCCTTCGGGATGTTGGATACGACGTTCTGGAGACAGAAACCGTGCAACAAGCCATTGACCTGCTGCAAGCAGATCACGTTGACCTTTTGATTACAGACATAGGACTGCCTGACCGCTCAGGTGAAGAGTTGGCAAGAGACGCAAGGAAACTAAGCCCTACCCTTCCGATTATCTTTGCGACTGGCGGCGTCGAAGTGCCCTCAGCTGACGAATTGGGAAACTCTGAAGTGGTTAGCAAACCGTTCCGCGACACGGAATTGCTGGAGGTCATCGCCAAGATGATTCCGCAAGTTGACGCAGTGGTTACATAGCCAAACTTCTAACCGCACATGTCTATGATTTCACTCATCAGCTCCGATTTTGGGGAACCTTTCGGCATGCGCTGCGTTCACTTCCCAGACACAAAAACGTTACCCGAAGTAACGAATTCACAACAGGAGAACAAGCATGCACGGAATAATTTACCTCGTCGGACTCGTAGTCGTCGTCATGGCGGTTTTGTCCCTTATTGGCCTCGGTTGAGCGCAGTTTAACCAACAAAAGAAAGGACAAACGAATGTCAGAACGAGCTGAAACACTGACCCAAACATCTGCTCCCGCGCATGCGCATGAGGGAAGCTATGTCGATTGGTCCTCAATTCTCGCGGGCGCAGTAGTCGCATCCGCTATTGCATTTGTGTTCACTACATTCGGTGCGGCGATAGGTCTTTCTCTCGCCTCCCCCTACGATGGTGACGGATCCGCCATGGCTGCGTTGATTGCAGTCGGGTCGTGGATGCTGTGGACAACGATTTCCAGCTTTATGGCAGGTGGCTATATTGCAGGCCGGATGCGTCGCCGCGTTGATACGGCCAACGCTGACGAAGTAGCTGTGCGCGACGGCATCCACGGTCTTGCTGTCTGGGGTGCCGCAATCTTGCTGGGTGTTTTCATTTTTGGTGTAGGCGCTGATACAGCGTTACAAGCCACCACTGAAACGGCCGCTGCAGTTGCAACCGTAGCGGATCAAGCGACAGGCGATGCCGCACAGGCCGTTACAGACGGTGGCGCTGCGGCGAATATGACAGACGCAGAGGCAAAAGCAGCTGCAGAAGCCGCTCGCAAGTTTTCGGTCATCGCTGCTTTCGTCTTGGCGGCCTCACTCATGATCGCAGCTGCAGGCGCCTATTGGGCGGCCGGTGTAGGTGGACAACACCGTGACGAAGGCCGCACATTTGACCGCTTCGGCCGCTGGACATAGGGAGGACAAACGATGGGATCGATTTTACTCTGGCTAATCGGCGTACCAATCTGGATTATCATTTTATTGGCAGTGCTGACCTGAAGCCTAACACAAAACTATTTGCCGCTCCCGAAATGGGGGCGGCTTATATAGACTATAATCCCCCTGAGGCCTATGTTTCAAAACACTGGTGAACCCCACCCTGGCTTGCTAGTTTTGAGTGATAATAAATTATCGGCACTCAAAATAAACAAGCACAATGAGACCTTAACGCAGCCTGAACCCGGCCTTCGTGCTGCGTACAGCCAAATACAGGACTAAGGTCCACTTTGCTCACTGCTGCGTAAGGCACCAAGATCTGTCTCGGGAGCGAAGCTACCTTTGCAATTTTGGGTCTCGTGCGAAAACAAACCGGTGCGGTTTGCGCTCAACAAACAAGTTAGGAATGATATGTGTCGAGTCCTTGCCTATATCGGGCCAGAAATACCGCTAGAAAGCCTCCTGCTGGAGCCCGAGAACAGCCTAATAAACCAAAGTTTGGATCCAGAGCTTCATCCACTACTTCAACTCGCAGGATGGGGATTTGGTGCATGGAGCGAACACCTTCTGAAACCGGAAGAACCATTTCTTTATCATCGGCCAATGGCGGCCTTTTATGACGACAACGCCAAGGGCATCATCCCGAGTCTTCAGGGCAGCACTCTTCTCGCGCACGTGAGGGCTGCGGGCTACAACTCGCGTACCGTCTTGGCAGACGAAAACTGTCACCCTTTTTCGTTTGAAGGGACGCCATGGGTCATTGCGCAAAACGGAGCATTGCCAAACTGGCAGATATTGCAGAGGGAATTGTTGCCTCACTGCGAAGACCGGTTCCTCAAGCAGATGAAAGGCACGACCGACACGGAATTTCTTTATGTTCTGCTCCTCTCGCTTCTAAAGGGCGAAAGCAATGAGGACGTCAAAACTGGTTTCGAAAAAATGTTGAAAGTTATTCTTGATGCGATGAAAAAACTTGATCTGTATGCGCTGACCAAGCTGAAAATTGCGCTGGTCGGTCAAAACCGGATCATAGGGGTCAACTATGGCTGCGATGACAAAGGCAACGCGAACGTGACTGGCGATTGGAAAAAGCTACGCGAAGCCGACCATGGCACAGACGACTACTCCCTTTCCATGCTTTTGGAACCGATGTACGTTCTGACCGGCAAGAATTTTCAAGATTATTCAGAGTCCTTCAATGTCGATGTATGCCCCGCAAACGAGGCGACCTCTGCCATTTTTGCATCCGAGCCTTTGACCGAAGAACGTGACGATTGGCTTGGCATTGAATTCGGGGAGATCGTGACGCTCAAGCGACATAGCGATGGCATCGCGCAGACGATTAGCAAGCTTAGCGTCTGATTTTGTTAGTTTGTTGACAGTGAACATTGAATTTCGTTGAATGCAGGACGATATCCCATGGCTGATCGCTACCGAAATTTTAAAGACCTCTCTGCCGCCGCGAAGCCGGATGTCGATTACATCATCCGCACCGAGGATCGTGGCTCGCCTGTGGTCATCCTTGCACCGCACGGCGGGTCGATAGAACCTGAGACATCGCTGATCGCAGAGGGGATCGCAGGCAAAGACTACTCCTTTTACGCCTTCGAGGCACTGAAGCCGGGGGCGCACGGCGGCTTTCACATTACCTCACACCTTTTCGACGAACCCACTGCGCTCGATCTCATTGGCAGGTCTGCCATCGCCGTCGCGATCCACGGTCGCAAAGACGACGGAACAGACGCCGTATGGCTGGGCGGGCGCGCGGTCAACCTGCGCGACGCCATTGGCACGTCGTTACGCAACGCAGGCTTCGGGGCCGAACTCAACCGGACTCTCCCCGGCATCCACGAAACCAATATCTGCAACCGCACTAGCTCAGGAGAAGGGGTACAGCTGGAACTTCCACGATCGCTGCGTCGCACCTTGGCGACCGAACCCGATGTCCTCAAGAGTTTCTGCAAGGCAGTCCGAAATGCGATTCGAAAGTTTTGAAAGACTAGGAATCCTATCACCCTTAGCCGCGATACACTCGTTTCGAGTCAAGTGGTCGTGCGCCCGGCGTTCCGAATATCATGATCCAGCATCGCCTTGCGTGCAGCAGCCCGTCGCACATTCGGTGACTTACGGCACGAGGCCGTTTCTCGTCTTTTCGAAATGGGGCGCACGATCCCTCAGGCGGCTGCAGTGTCAGAACACCGAAGATGGCAATCGTTACAGCGCTATACTCACTTGAGGAGAACTGGCAATAAGTTTGAAGACTGGGCAGGTTCCGCATGTCGCACGTCGAGTGTGGCTAATACCGCGCTGTAGCGGCCCTGACATGGCATGGGTTCTGCACCCGCTCCCGGGGATCGTCAGCTGGCAAGCAGCAAACGCCGCAGCAGCACTCTTCCATTGCATCATTACGGAAAACTCCAGCCATCATGTTCGACACGGAATATCCGAACCGGTGCGCCGGGTTGGGCGGTGTCGGCCCGTAGGCGAAAGACCGCGCGATCGGGCCGGCCGAAATTGGTGAAATCCACGTTGATCGTGATCATACCTTGCAGCATCGGTTGATCGGGGTCGGGCGCGATCCGGGTGATCCGGCCCTGAAAGTCCTGCGCATCATAGAGCACATCTGCGCCATGCCCCGAGAGTGCCGGAACCATCTCGGCAAAAAAATATTGGCGCACCAGCGTTGGGTCGAAGGGGTTCTGCGCAGCGCTGCTCTGTGTCTCGAACGCAGTGTAAATATCACCCACCAGCCGAGCCGCACCGTCGATCATCGCGTCGCCGGTAGTTTGCACCACGGTCGATCCGGGGTCGGTGGCGGGTGTGCTGCCCTGTTGCCCCCAGTCTTCCATCAGGAACCGTTGCGCGACCCAACCGGCCTTTTTGAAATCACCCGTCCGCATGAGGCACCAGCGCTGCGGCAGGCTCTCGCGCTGAGCCTCCGTCAAGCGGTGAGAAATCGACGGGATCAATAGGGGCACGCAGGTGATCTGCTCTAACCCTCGGGCATTCGGCGCAAGGCTGTCGATCACCAGATAGTCGGTGCCGGGCCCCATCCGCATGTTCAACACATCATCACCGGCAACGCCGGTCACGCGCCAGGCGTCCGGACCATGTCCGTCAATCTCGGCGTGGGCCGTTGGAGGGACAAGCGCCATGGCGCACAACAGCGCCCCCCATAGGAATAGCTTTCGCATCACTTCACCTCGACCACAGAGCGCCCGAGAAGGGCCTGCCCGCTAATATCGAGAAACCGCACCTCGTAGATGTCCGCCTCTTCCGGCATAACCAGTTCCATCTCGTTCTCAGTCCCGATTTTCTGCACCGATATCCAGCTAAAGTCCGGCTGATCCTTGCGGGCCAGTGCGATCCGTTGATCGGCGCTGTCACTCTGCCCGGTCCATGTCACTGTAATCACCTCACCGGGAGCAGCCGTTGCAGGCACCGAAAGCCCCGCACCCCCATCCAGCGGCGCATCCGAGCCAATCACTTCCAGAGAGGTGCTCGCCAAGGTCTTTTTGCCCTTCTCCAGAACATAGCGGATTTCATAAAACCCCGGCTCGTCCGGCGCGGTCAACCTGCCTCGCGTCCTATCGCCTGCACGCATGTATTCACTGCGGGCGCCTTTGTCGGCTCCCGCAGGCACTATGGTCACAAAATCTCGGGGGTGGATGGTGCCCGACCAGGAAACATCCACATCCGTTCCCGCCCGCACGATGCCGGGGCCGGAAATGCCAACCTCGGGCGCGACAACTTCGATGGGCGCGCTGGCCAGCGTCTTGGTGCCTTTGTCCAGCAAATAGCGCAATTCGTAGAGGCCCGGTTCAGCCGGCGCAACCAAGCTGCCGCT
>CANMZB010000016.1 GCA_947502265.1 uncultured Sulfitobacter sp. | reverse complement strand
TCGATGCAAAGGCCCTCGCGATTGAAGTCATCCAGGGCGTTCAGTGTCCGGACCGACCGGCCGTCAGAGAGCTGATCGGCCATAAAATCCCCTCTCGGCAGATTTGCTGTGCAAATCGCCTGCCGGGCAATGATCGACCACGTCTCATTTGGCTTGTCAGGCACAGCCAGCGGTTCTGGCTTGTCGCGCTTCAGCCGTTTCTTGGGTTTGAACCGTAGCTTCAGCTCCAGTTCGTAGTAAATCCGGTACACGCGTTTATGGTTCCAACAATAGCCCTGCACGTTGCGCAGATACAGAAAGCACAGGCCAAAGCCCCAGGTGCGCTTGTTTGCCCCTTCTCGGGAATTTTCAATGCCCTGCCAGGCAGTGGTTAAACGTTCCAACCAATCGGCGATCTCCTCGTTCTCGGTGCTCAGCGTTGGACTGAAGCGATAGCAGGTCTCACTGATCTGGAACGTGCGGCACGCGAGCGCGACAATGAACCGCCCCGAGTTTACCGGAGAGCAAAACTCTCCAAGGATGAACCTTATGACACGGCGCAAACACACCCCGTCTTACACAGCTGAATTGCGCGGCGTTCGACTTTTCAATGAGCAACGGTCGGAATATCGCAGTGACAACGCTGCTTATCAGGCGATCGCGCCCAAGCTCGGCTGTGCTCCAGATAGCCTGCGGGGTTGGTGCCGACCGTCGGAGCGCGATGCTGGTGCTCGCGGCGGGCCGACCAGTGAGGAGAAGGCCCGGATCAAGGATCCTGAGCGCGAAGTTCGGGAGTTGCGCCAAGCAAATGAGATACTGAAGAAGGCTTCCGCGTATTTTGCCCCCCTCTCGCGCATGTAAACATGCATGAGAGGGCAATGGATAACGCTCTCGCCGAAAGCATCATTGGTCTGTTCAAAACTGAAGTCACAAAGTTGCTGGGCCCATGGAAATCAAGGGGCCAGTTTGAATGGGAAACGCTGAAATGGGTCGATTGGTACAACACCAAGCGCCTGCACAGCGCAATTGGATATATCACGCCGCATGAAGCAGAGGAGATCTTCTATGAAACCTTGAATGCCAATGACAAAGCAGCCTAATATTTGAACCAAACACTCTCCGGTAAACTCGGGGCGGTTCAACTTGACGAATATAGGAGCTTCAACGCTGCCGTCGAGACGTTTTTCAAGACCATCAAAGCTGAACTGATCTGTCGGCATCCTTGGGAGACACGACGCAAGGCGCAGATAGCCATCTTCGAATACATCAATGGGTTCTATAACCCACGTCGCCGTCACTCAGCATTGGGTTGGAAAAGCCCTGTCGCTTTTGAACGGAAGGTGGCTTAAACGAGCACCGGGGGCCGCACGAAACCGCGACAGGTCCATGTTGCCTTTGGATGATAATGTGAATGACGCGGTCCGTACGGTTCCGGCTGACCCTGCCGAAGGTCTGATCAAGAAACTGAAACGAGCGATCCCTGTCGCCAAACTTCCCGTGTATACCGCTTTGAGGGTGCTTTTTGTGTGAAAGGAACCATAGTTTTCACAAAAGCGGGGGGTCTGGTTCCACATATCCCGATCTATAAATTGCGCGGCTGAATGATCCGACGAAGTCCCTGGTGGATTATCTTAATCAAGGGTTCCGCGTGGAATAAGCCCGAGGCTTGCGCGTTTTAGATCGACGGCGAAAAGCCCCAGATCAACTGGCGCAGCCCCAATGCGGCGCCTGCCACGATACAGCCAAGCGTCAGCGGTGCGCTGTAGGCCAGTACCGAGAACGCCGACAGACCTTGTCCGACGCTGCATCCCACCGCGACAACAGCCCCTGCGCCCATGAGCGCCGCGCCAAGGATTTGGCGGCGCAGTTCGCGCGGGTCGTCGCAGGCTTCCCAACGGAAATGCCCTTTGAGCAAGCTGCCCAAAGTCGCGCCCAGAACAACGCCGGTCACCGATCCCGTGCCAAAGCTGATGGTGTTGCCTGACGACGTCATGGCATAAAGCATGGTTTCGCCAATCGGGGCAGAGAACGTGTGGCTGATCACTTGCGTTGCGGCGAAACCGTGGCTGGCGACCCATTGCGTTCCGGCCCAGCCGCTCACGATGGTGAGGCCCACAACCGCGCCCCAGATCACATGCGAGGGGAAGCGGCGCAAGTCGCGGTGCATCAGTGTTGCCAGCAAGATAACCGCTCCGATGGTAATGCCCGCTGTTTCGAGGGACAGGCCGGTGGCGCGCGCCAAAAGATCCGCAAATCCCGGCATCCCGCGCGCCGGGACGGTATCGCCGAACGCCCGGATGCGCAGGCCCGACAGCGGGCCGCCCAAGGCGACATAAGCCGACAGACCCATCACAACCACAATCATGAAAGAGCGCAGATCACCCCCTCCGACACGCGCCAGCGCGCCGTAACCGCAATTGCCTGCCAGCGCCATGCCATAGCCGAACACCAGTCCGCCCACCACGCTGGCCAGCGGATTCCATGCGCGCGCGAGATACAGTGTCCCACCCAGATCAAGCAGACCGAGCGCCGACAGCCCGAAAGTGCCAATGATCGACACGCCGATGGCAATGCCCCACATGCGCAACCGCAGGCTGCTTTCGGCATAAAAAAGGTCTTCGATGGCGCCGAGTGTGCAAAACCGTCCCATCCGCGCGGCCAGCCCCAAAAGGATGCCGCCCGCAAGCCCGATCAGAGCCACAAGCACGGGTTCGGAAAAATGGTCCAGCATAGCAGCGTTTCCCAATTAGAGCGCAGCCATGGGCGGGGCGGTACGCTTAATCCTTGCGGCAGAAAAGATCGTAGACGACTTCCATGATCTGCCTGGGCCGCTCGTCGGCCAAGCTGTAGTAAATCGTCTTGCCCTCACGGCGCGGTGTTACCAGCCCTTCGAGGCGCAGACGCGACAACTGTTGCGAAACAGCGGCCTGCCGGGCCGACAACAGTTCTTCCAGTTCCGTAACGGATCTTTCGCCCGATGCGAGGTGGCACAGGATCATCAACCGCCCCTCATGGCTGATGGCCTTGAGGAAATTTGACGCCTCCATGGCGCTGGCGGCCATCTTGTCCATATCCTCGGCACAAATGTCTTTATCGAATACAGGTAACGCCACTGTTTGTTCTTGTCCTGTCTTGTTTCCTGTGTCGGAAATCCCATGATCAATACTCATATGCATAACTCATCTGGTTTGGTCAACCTGAGCTTGTTCAAGCATACGCTCCAGCATGCCCCAGAAAAAGTCCTCTCCGGGGTAACCTTCGATGCGTGAGGTTTCTTTTCCGTCGACAATCAGAACGAATGTAGGTGTAAAATGCAGCGGTCTGGCAAAAGTCAAATCGTCCGGTAGGGGGGATTTGATGTCGATCCGCCTAAGCGGCGCAGCCTGGCCTTCGGGTGTCTTGGGATAGATGGGCGCGATTTCGGTATTCCAGCGCGCACACCAGATACACCCTTTTTCCTCCACCATCACCAACGTGGTCTGCGCGATGCCACCGGTGACCGATGCGCCAAGCAAAGCGACCGCGAAAAAGAGCTTTTGAAAGTACATGCCAAATTGACCTTTGCTTCTCGAACAACTTAATATGAATATATGAATTTCACAAGGGCGGGCACATGACATGATGGACATCACCTTCGTAGGGGCTGCGCTTGCGGGGCTGCTGTCATTCCTGTCGCCTTGTATCCTGCCGATTGTGCCGTTTTACCTGAGCTATCTGGCGGGTGTGGGGATGAACCAGATCTCGGCCGAGGCGACAGTGGACAGTGCAACCCGGCGGCGTGCGGTGCTGGCGGCGTGCTTTTTCGCGGCGGGTGTCATCACGATTTTCATGGGGCTTGGCGCCGCAGCGAGCGCCTTCGGGCAGGTGGTGCGGGAGTATTTCGACATTCTGCGCTGGATCGCGGCGGCGATCATCATCGCCATGGGGCTGCACTTTCTGGGGGTGATCCGCATCGGTATCCTGTACCGTCAGATGCGCGCCGACACGGGCAATACCTCGAACGTCAGCCTGCTTGGTGCGTATGTGATCGGGCTGGCTTTTGCTTTTGGCTGGACGCCGTGTGTGGGGCCGGTGTTGGCCGCGATCCTGTTTACCGCTGCGGGGACTGACACCGCTTCGACAGGGGCCGCGCTTTTGTTTGTGTACGGTGTGGGGATGACCGCGCCGTTCATCGTCGCGGCCTTGTTCATCGGTCCGTTCATGCGCTGGATGCAGAAATTCCGCCGCCATCTGGGGCTGGTGGAGAAAGTTATGGGCGTGTTGTTGATCGTCTTTGGTCTGCTGATTGCGACCAATTCGATGAATTACATCGCGCAATGGATGTTGGACGTCATGCCGAATATTGGCACACTTGGTTGATCGGGAGGATCACGGATGAAACACTTTGTTATTGCCGCTGCTTTGACGCTGGCGGGTGCATTTGGGGCGGTCGCGGCAACTCTGGGGGATGACGGGCTGCACAAGGCCCCATGGATGCGCGAGACCTTCAAGGATCTGGGCGAGGATCTGGCCGAGGCGAACGCCGAGGGCAAGCGCCTGATGGTCATCATTGAGCAGCGCGGTTGCATCTACTGCAAAAAGATGCACGAAACGGTGTTTCCCGTTCCCGAGATCGCACAGTATATCGAAGACAACTTTTTTGTCGTGCAGATTAACATGTTCGGTGATGTCGAAGTAACCGATTTCGACGGAACCGCGCTGCCCGAGAAGGATATGGTCAAACGCTGGGGTGCGCTTTTTACGCCGATGATCCTGTTTTTCCCCGATGAGGTGTCCGGGGATGCGACAGCGTCGCAGGCGGCTGTCGCGACAATGCCGGGGGCTTTCGGGCAGCATACGATGCTGAACCTTCTCACTTGGGTTGTCGAAGAAGGCTATCTGGGCGACGAGCCGTTTCAGAAATACCATGCGCGCAAAATTGCGGAACAGCAGTAATAGGGCGGCCTGTGCGTAGGAGCGCCTGCACGCTTGTCGAGTCAATAGTCAATATAATTCATTTAACTGAATTTGTTGTTGCGTTGATCGGAATCTGTGCGCTACGGTATTGCAACGATAGTGTTTGGGAGGACGCATGAAGATTTTTGGAATTGCCGCCGTCACGGCAGGCTTTGTGGCCTTTACAGCGCAGGCCGAGAGTATCGCGCCAACCGCCGTCAGCTATACCGACGGCGCTGTTGCGCAATCGTTGACCGGTGTCGCGGGTGATGTGGCCAACGGGCGTATCATTGTCGGAGACAAAGGTCAGGGCAATTGTGTGGCCTGTCATCAGGTATCCGATCTGGTCGATGTGCCGTGGCACGGTGAAATCGGTCCCATGCTTGACGGTGCCGGTGAACGGTGGAGCGAAGCAGAGCTGCGCGGCATCGTGAGCAACGCCAAGATGATGTTCGAAGACAGCATGATGCCGTCTTTCTACAAGACCGAAGGGTTCACGCGTCCGGGTGACGGGTATACCGGCAAGGCCGTCACAGGCGAGATCCAACCGATCCTGAGTGCGCAACAAATCGAAGACGTGGTGGCGTATCTCGCCACTCTCAAAGAGTAACACCCCCGTAACCGGGGCAGACGGAGGTTCGCAATGGAACTGACAAGACGAAATGCAATCATCATGGGGGCAGGGGCCTTTCTCGTCGCGGGCCTGCCGCTGCGGGTGTCCGCCGCGGGCGAAGACGCAATCAATGCGTTCACCGGCGGTGCCGAGGTCGGCGCTGGTGATCTCAAACTGACAGCGCCGGAAATCGCTGAAAACGGCAATACCGTGCCGATCGAAGTGTCCTCGGAAGGGGCTGTGGAGATTCTGGTGCTGGCGATGGGCAACCCCACGCCGGGCGTTGCAAAGTTCAAATTCGGTCCGCTGGCCGCGTCGCGCTATGCATCTACACGCATCCGCCTTGCAGGAACGCAGGACGTTGTCGCGATTGCCAAGCTTGAGGATGGCTCCTTTGTGCGGGCATCCTCGATGGTAAAAGTAACAATCGGCGGCTGCGGCGGCTAAGGGTTTAAGGAGATAACATCATGGCAACAGGTGTAAAACCACGGGTTAAAGTCCCGAAAACGGCGGCTGCTGGCGAAAAGATCACGATCAAAACGCTGATCAGCCACAAAATGGAATCCGGCCAGCGTAAAGACAGCGACGGCAATGTGATCCCGCGCTCGATCATCAATCGCTTTACCTGCGAGTTCAACGGCCAAAGCGTGATCGACGTGACGCTTGAACCGGCGATTTCAACAAACCCGTACCTCGAATTTGAAGCAACAGTTCCCGAAGCGGGCGATTTCAAGTTCACTTGGTACGACGATGACGGTTCGGTCTACGACGAAACCAAAAGCATCGCCATCGGGTGAACCACAAGTCTTGGGAGGGACGCGCATGAGAAAACTGACTGGAGCCGTGCTGGCGAGTTTGTTGTCGACAACACTGGTGTCGGCGGATCCGGTTGATGATCAACTGGTCATCAACGGCGAAACGGAGATCGTTACACGCACCGCAGCACCCGCACATGTTGCGGATGTTATGGATGAAGTAATGTCCGGTTGGTTGTTTCGCGGCACTGAAACCCGTGCCATGGAAATGGATGATTTCGACAACCCCGGCATGATCTTTGCAGAGCAGGCCGAGGACAAGTGGAACATGGCCGAGGGCAGCGAGGGCAAATCCTGTGCGACTTGTCACGGTGCATCCGAAGACATGGCGGGCGTGCGCCCTGTATATCCCAAATACAATGAAGACGCCGGAGAAGTCCGTACGTTGGAAATGCAGATCAACGATTGTCGTGAAAATCGCATGGGTGCGGAAAAGTGGAAGTACACGGGCGGTGACATGGTCAACATGACGGCGCTTCTGGCTTCTGTTTCGCGCGGGTTGCCTGTAAATATTGCCATCGACGGTCCCGCACAAGCAACGTGGGAGCAGGGCAAAGAACTGTATTACACCCGCAATGGCCTGCTTGAGCTGTCCTGTGCAAACTGCCACGAAGACAACTATGGCAACATGATCCGCGCGGATCATCTTAGCCAAGGGCAGATCAACGGGTTTCCTGTGTACCGGTTGAAAAACACCAAACTGAACTCGGTTCATTCGCGCTTCAAAGGGTGTATCCGCGATACGCAGGCCGAAACCTACAGCCCCGGCAGCCCCGAATTTGTGGCTCTTGAGCTGTATGTCGGTTCGCGCGGGAACGGTTTGGGCGTCGAAGGACCATCCGTCCGTAACTGATCAACGAAGGCCCCGGCCCGCGAGGGTGCGGGGCCTTTCTGTTTTAAGATAAATTCAATAATGCGCATATATATGCGCGATATGGAGCTGCCGCATGATCTCTCGCCGTGACTTTTTGCAAACCAGCATGGCCGCTGCCGCCCTTTACGGGACGTCAGGCTTTGGCAATTGGGCGCGTCTTGCCGCCCAGCAATCGCTGACGCAGGACAAGCTGCTGGAGTTCGATACGTTCGGAAACGTATCCCTGATCCACATCACCGACATTCACGCACAGCTCAAGCCGATCTACTTCCGCGAGCCGGAAATCAATATCGGGGTCGGGGGTAACAAGGGGGTTGTGCCGCATGTGACAGGCGCGGATTTCCGCAAGCTTTACGGCATCGACGACGGCAGCCCGTCGGCCTATGCGCTGTCGTATAATGATTTCTCCGCGCTCGCCAAGGCGTATGGCCGTGTTGGCGGTCTTGACCGTGTGGCGACCGTGGTCAAATCCATCCGCGCCGCCCGTCCCGATGCGCTGTTGCTGGATGGCGGCGACACCTGGCATGGCTCTTACACCTGCTACCAGACGCAGGGGCAGGACATGGTTAACGTGATGAACGCGCTCAAGCCTGATGCGATGACGTTCCACTGGGAATTCACGCTCGGTTCCGAGCGGGTGAACGAGATCGTCGAAGGGTTGCCCTTTGCCGCGCTTGGGCAGAACATCTTTGATGCCGAATGGAACGAGCCATCCGACCTGTTTCCGCCCTATAAATTTTACGAGAGTGGCGGCGTGAAGGTCGCGGTGATCGGGCAGGCGTTCCCCTACATGCCGATCGCCAACCCCGGTTGGATGTTCCCGGAATACTCGTTCGGCATCCGCGACGAGCATATGCAGGAAATGGTGAACGAGGTGCGCGCCCAGGGCGCCGAACTGGTTGTCTGCCTGAGCCATAACGGCTTTGACGTGGACAAACAGATGGCAGGGCGTGTCACCGGCATTGACGTAATCCTGTCGGGTCACACCCATGATGCGCTGCCCGAGCCTGTGATCGTCGGTGATACGATCATCGTCGCTTCCGGCTCCAACGGTAAATTCGTCAGCCGCATTGATCTGGATGTGCGCAATGGCAAAATGTTGGGTTTCCGGCACAAGCTGATCCCGATCTTCTCGGATGTGATTACGCCCGATGCTGATATGGCTGCGCTGATTGATGAGCAACGCGCGCCTTACGAAAGCGAGTTGAGCGAAGTAATTGGCCGCACGGGCGATGCACAAACGCTGTACCGGCGGGGCAATTTCAACGGCACATGGGACGATCTGATCTGTGATGCGTTGATTTCCGAGCGCGAGGCAGACATCGCCATGTCGCCCGGTGTGCGCTGGGGGCCGTCGATTCTGCCGGGGCAGGACATCACTCGCGAGGATATCTGGAACGTCACTTCCATGACCTACGGCGAAGCGTACCGCAATGAAATGACAGGTGAATTCCTGCATGTGGTGCTTGAGGACGTGGCCGACAACCTGTTCAATCCCGATCCCTATTACCAACAGGGCGGCGATATGGTGCGCGTCGGTGGCCTTGGCTATCGCATCGACGTGACCAAGCCGCAGGGCAGCCGGATCACCGAAATGACCCTGCTCAAAACCGGCGAGGCGATTGATCCGTCAAAAACCTATCAGGTCGCCGGCTGGGCATCGGTCAACGAAGACACCGAAGGCCCGAAAATCTGGGACGTGGTTGAATCGCACATCGCCAAGCAGGGGACGATCTCGCTGGATCCCAACAACAGTGTGAAGGTCGTCGGCGTCTGACGCGGATCGCCCGACCAAACGCCGAAACAACCGCCAAACAACCGAGTGAACGAACAGGAGACATCTGACATGTCCGACAACAACAAGGGTAACGGCGCGTCTCGCCGCTCGTTTCTGCGCGGCGCGGCTGCCGCAGGGGCAGGGGCCTTTGCCGCAGGGGCCGCACGCGCCGAGACACCCGATCCGCTGATCACGCAAGTTCAACCTTGGGCGCAAGGTTTCGGAGACGGCGTGGATGAAACTCCCTATGGCTTGCCGATCCGCTTCGAGGGGGACGTTATCCGGCGCAACGTGGAATGGCTGACAGCCGATACAATCAGCTCGATCAACTTTACCCCGATCCATGCGCTTGACGGCACCATCACGCCACAAGGTTGCGCGTTCGAGCGGCACCATTCCGGCGCAATCGAATTGAAGAAAGAAGATTACCGTTTGATGATCAACGGCTTGGTCGATACGCCGCTGGTCTTTTCCTACGCCGATCTTGAGCGGTTCCCCCGCGAAAACCACGTGTATTTTTGCGAATGTGCCGCCAATACCGGTATGGAGTGGGCGGGCGCGCAGCTTAACGGTGCGCAATTCACCCACGGCATGATTCACAACATGGAATATACCGGCGTGCCGCTGCGCACATTGCTGGAGGAAGCGGGCCTTGATACGGCTGGTGATCTCAAGGACAAATGGGTCTTTGTCGAGGGGGCCGATGCGTCTTCGAACGGGCGGTCGATCCCGATGGAAAAGGCGTTGGATGATGTGTTGGTCGCGTTCAAGGCCAATGGCGAGGCGCTGCGCAAGGAGCACGGTTATCCTGTGCGTCTTGTTGTGCCGGGCTGGGAAGGCAACATGTGGATCAAATGGATCCGCCGGATCGAAGTGACCGACACGCCCGTGGAAAGCCGCGAAGAGACCAGCAAATATACCGACACGATGGAAGACGGCACCAGCCGCAAATGGACATGGGCGATGGACGCAAAATCTGTCGTCACCAGCCCCAGCCCGCAAGCGCCGATCACCCATGGCACAGGCCCGTTGGTGATCACCGGCCTTGCATGGTCGGGGCGCGGTGCGATCACCCGCGTGGATGTGTCCAGGGACGGCGGTAAAACGTGGGAAACCGCACGCCTTGCCAAACCGGGGGAAAAGATGGCGCTGACGCGGTTCTATCTCGACACCGATTGGGACGGCTCCGAGATGATGCTGCAATCGCGCGCGATGGACGATACCGGCTATGTCCAGCCGACAAAGACCCAGCTGCGCGAGGTTCGCGGGTTGAACTCGATCTATCACAACAACTGCATCCAAACCTGGCTGGTGCGCTCCAACGGGGAGGCTGAAAATGTCGAAGTATCTTAAATCCGCCGCGCTTTTGGCGATCCTCGCGCTTGGCTCGGGGCCGGTAGCGGCGGAAAAACTCGGCCTTGGTCGCGCGGCCCTGCCCGAAGAGATCGCCGCGTGGGATATGGACGTGCATCCTGATGGCACGGGGCTGCCCGTTGGTGCCGGAGATGCCATTGATGGCGAAGAAATTTTCGCCGAGCAATGCGCCGTTTGCCATGGTGATTTCGCCGAAGGTATCGGCAATTGGCCCAAGCTTGCAGGCGGGCAGGACACGCTTGATCGCGATGATCCGCTGAAAACGGTTGGCTCTTACTGGCCCTATCTCTCGACCACGTTCGATTATGTGCGCCGCTCCATGCCTTACGGCAACGCAGGCACGCTGACCGATGATGAAGTCTACGCCATCGTGGCCTACATCCTTTATTCCAACGATCTGATTGACGATGATTTTGTGCTCTCGAACGAGACATTTCTGGATGTCGGGATGCCCAACGCCGACGGCTTTTTCATAGATAACCGTGCCGAGACGGAATACAGCCAGTGGTCGGGTGAACCTTGCATGGAAAACTGCAAGGATGAGGTCAAGGTGACGATGCGCGCCATGGTTCTGGATGTGACGCCGCAAGAAGAAACATCCGCCCCTGCGCAAGATGCCGTTGCAGAAGAGGCTGTGGAGGCGGCGTTCGATGTAGAACTGGCCGCCGAGGGCGAGAAGGTTTTCAGAAAGTGCAAGGCTTGCCATCAGGTCGGTGACGGGGCCAAAAACCGCGTTGGTCCGACTTTGAACGGGATTGTCGGCCATGCTGCCGGTGCTGTCGATGGCTTCAAATATTCCAAGCCTCTGCAAGAGGTTGCGGACGATGGCCTTGTTTGGACAGACGACGAACTCAAGGCGTTTCTGGCCAAACCCAAGGAATACCTGAAGGGGACAAAGATGTCTTTTGCCGGTCTGAGAAAAGAAGAAGATCAGGCTGCGGTGATCGAGTATCTGAAGTCCTTCGGGCAATAAATGATGCGCGGTCGGCTTGTCACACTCCTCCTCGCTGCCACTTTGGTGGCGGGGGCGGGGCTGGCCAGTGAACCGGGCGACCCTGAAAGAGGGGCCGCAGTTTTCGGCCAATGCAAGACCTGCCATCAGATCGGGGATGGCGCAAAAAATCGCATCGGCCCACAATTGAATGGTGTGTTTGATCGCAAGGCGGGGGCGGTGGACGGGTTTCGCTACTCCAAAAGCTTGAAGCGTGCGGCCGCTGACGGGCTGGTCTGGTCCGCGAAAACTCTTGATGCATATATCGAGAACCCCAAGGCGCTGGTGTCCAAAACAAGGATGAATTTTCGCGGTATGAAAGATCCGCAGGAACGTGCCGATCTTCTGGCCTATCTGCGCCGCTTTTCCGACGACCCGGCCAACATTCCCGAAGCGTCACCAACCGCGACCGGTACAGATCATGACCTTGATCCCGCGATCCTCGCCCTACAGGGGGACCCCGAATACGGTGAATATCTCGCTTCGGAATGTCTGACCTGCCACCAGACAAGCGGCGCAAACGACGGCATTCCGGGGATCACCCGATGGCCCGCCGAGGATTTCGTGGTCGCCATGCACGCCTACAAGAAAAAGCTCAGACCCCATCCCGTCATGCAGATGATGGCGGGGCGTTTGTCTGACGAAGAGATCGCGGCGTTGGCCGCGTATTTCAAGGACCTCGAATAGAGGCCGCATCAGGGAGGAAACGACAATGACACTTAACAGACGGGTCTTTATCGGCACAGGCGCTGCCGCTACGTTTACGCTGGGCGCACCGGCACTTAGGGCGGCGGGTCACGGCAAACCGCGCGTTGTTGTCATCGGCGGCGGGGCAGGCGGGGCCACCGCCGCGCGCTACATCGCCAAGGACAGCAAAGGCGAGATCGACGTGACCCTCGTCGAGCCGTCGCGCATGTATTACACCTGTTTCTTCTCGAACCTCTATCTGGGCGGTTTCAAGGAGATCGGCGATCTGGGCCACAGCTATGGCCCCCTCGCGGCGCAAGGTATCAATGTGGTGCATGATTGGGCCACCGGCGTGGACCGCGCCGCCAAAACCGTTTCGCTGGCCGGTGGGGCGGTGCTGCCTTACGACAAACTGATCCTGTCACCGGGCATTGATTTCGTCGAGGGCGCGGTGGCGGGCTGGGATGTGTCGGCGCAAAACACGATGCCGCATGCCTTCAAGGGAGGATCGCAAACCGAATTGTTGAAGGCGCAACTGGTGCGCATGCCCCAAGGCGGGACGTTCGCGATGGTCGCACCGCCCAATCCTTTTCGTTGCCCGCCCGGCCCATATGAGCGGGTGTCGATGGTCGCGCATTATCTCAAGGCGAACAATCCCACGGCCAAGATCATCATCGCGGACCCCAAGGATAAATTCTCGAAGCAAAGCCTGTTTCAGGAAGGGTGGGCCGATCGCTATGCAGGCATGGTCGACTGGATCGGGTCGGATTTCGGCGGCGGCAACGTGTCGGTTGATCCCGCGGCCATGACCCTCACCATCGACGGCGAAGAAACCAAAGTGAACGTGTGCAACGTCATACCCGCAATGAAAGCAGGCCGGATTGCGCAAATCGCGGGTGTGACAGAGGGCGATTGGGCGCCCATCAATGCCGCCGACATGGCAAGCAGGGCAGATGCTGATGTGTACGTTCTGGGCGATGCGGCAGAGCAGGGCGATATGCCAAAATCGGGGTTTGCGGCCAATTCACAGGCCAAGGTTTGCGCCAACGCGGTGCGCGGCGCGCTGACCGGCTCAAAGGTGTTTCCGGCGAAATTTTCCAACACCTGCTGGTCGTTGATCGACACCGACAACGGCGTCAAGGTGGGGGCGACCTATGAGGCAACACCCGACAAGATCGCCAAGGTAGACGGCTTTATCTCGGCCACGGGAGAAAGCGCCGAGTTGCGCAAAGCAACCTACGAAGAATCCGAGGGCTGGTATAAGGGCATCACCGGCGACATGTTCGGTGCGTAACACAGGCAATCGTTCGGGGCCTGCGCGGCCCCGTTCATTTCAACGGGCGCAATGCCCTCTCAAAGGATCGAAACCATGAAAACAGTTTTGCTAGGCGGAATTTTCGGGATTTTTTGTGCAGGGATGGCAGCGGCGCAGGACGCACCGGTTGTCTATCCGTTCGACGGCAGCTTTGACGATGCCACCTTCAGTGTGGAAAACGCGATTGTGGGCAAGGGGCTGGTCATTGATTACGTCAGCCACACCGGCGACATGCTCGCGCGGACTGCTGCGGATGTGGGGAGCGATGTAAAGCTGTTCGAGGGGGCGGATATCTTTTTGTTCTGTTCTGCCGTTGTGTCGCGCAGCGTGATGGAGGCAGACCCGATGAACATCGCCCATTGTCCCTATGGCATCTTTGTCGCGGAGCGCGAAGGTCAGGTGACAGTGGGCTATCGCAGCTATCCCGAAGGCGCGATGCAGGAGGTACAGGCGCTGCTGGACGGCATCGCGCGCGATGCTGTCGGGAAATAAAACCGGTTTCTGCTCCCGCGCAACTGAAATGCGCGGGGGCTTTTGTCTTTAGCGTTTATTCGAATTCCATCTGCTCATAGACGCGTCCGGCGTTTTTAGTCGCCAGTTCCTCGAACGTGTCAAGATTGACATAGGGCGATTGATCGACGTAATACGCATCCGCCAGATCACCCCCGTCATCCAGATGCGCGCCGACTTTTTCGCGCAGATAAACAAGGTAATCGCGGGTATAGCGGCGCACCTGATCCATGTTTGTCGGATGGCCGTGACCGGGGATCACATAGGTTGCGCCCAAAGGTTCGAACGCGGTGTCCCATGTCTCGATCCAGTCGGCGGTCATGGTGTCGGGAAAGATCGGCAGCATCCGCTCGTGAAACGCCATGTCGCCCGAGATGACCAGCCTTTGCTCGGGCAGCCAGACGACGATATCGCCGGGGCTGTGCGCCGGTCCAAGATAGCGCGCCTCGATCCGCATATCACCCAGCTCGATGATGTATTCATCCTCGAATGTCTCGGTCGGGCCGACAAGGCGGGTGTCGTCAGCACGCTCTTTCAGCCTTGCTTGGGCCGCGCGGAGTGATCCCGCGCCGTTCTCGTCAAAGGCATCGGCCGCATCCGCATGGGCCACGATGGCCACGTCCTGTTCCTCCCAATAGGAATTGCCCAGCATCGCATGGCCCTGACCGTTCTCGTTCAACACCAGCTTGACCGGCTGGTCGGTCACGGCTTTGATCTCGGTATGCAACGCCTCGGCCAGTTGATAGGAGCCGCCGCCATTAATGACCACCACGCCGTCACCCGTCACGATAAAGCTGAGGTTGTTATTGTGGCCTGCGTTCTCGTAGGTCGGCGGCGCAGTGGCCCCTATGGCAGAGAAAATATGTGGGATCACCTCCACCGGTTTGGAATACAGCACAGAGGCGGGATATTGGTCAGCGATATCTTCGCTGGCAAAAAGCGGAGTGGCGGCCAGCGCCGCGATCAGCGACAGCGCCCTCATGATGCGGCCACGAAAGCATAGGCATCGCCGGATTTCTCGACATGTCCGGTGCCGTCACCCGGCAGGTGAAAGCCGATGATCCGCGTCTTGTCGTGGGCAAGCTGGTCCATCAGAGCCACCCGCGTCTTTGCCGCCAGCGCCTGATCCTGATCCGAACCGGAGTTCCAGCCGGGCCGCGCGAAAGCAACGTGATGGTTGCCGATGCAATCGCCCAGAATCATCACGCTGTCTGAGCCGCCGCGCACTTCCATCGACATATGGCCGGGGGTGTGCCCGATGGTCGCGCGGGCCGCAACGCCGGGCATGATTTCGTCGCCGTCGTTAAAAAATTCCATTGTATCCTCTATCATTGTCAGCCGACGTCGCGCCCCCACGGCAAAGGTCGTGCGTGACGCGTCAATGGTGTCAACAGTGTCGGGGTCCATCCAATACTCCCATTCGGTGCGGCCCATCATATAGCGGGCGTTCGCAAAAAGCGGGTCGTCGAAATCATCCAGAACGCCCCACAAATGGTCGGGGTGAGCATGGGTAAACACGATGTCAGTCACATCGTCCGGCACCACACCAAGCGCATCCAGCGACGCCAGCAAAATACCCGTGTTGGGCGCGAAATCCGGGCCGGAACCGACATCGAACAGCACCGTGCGATCCCCCTGACGCAAAAGCGTCACGTTGCACGGCGGTTCCAGCGTATCGGCGGAAACATTGTACTGCTTTAGGATCGGGGCCAGCGCCTTCTTTGGCATCGGTCCAAAGATAAAGCTGCCGGGCAGGGTGAGCGAGCCGTCGCTGACAACATCAAGCCGGATATCGCCCAGATCAATCTGCGCGTGGGCGTGACGGGGGGATAACCCCAGGACCGAGGTCGCCCCAAGCCCCGCCGTTCCCGCAATGAATGAGCGTCGTGACAGTGACATTTGAATCCTCCCTGAAATTCTTATATCAGAATATGAAGGATTGTTTTGCGATGGGCAAGGCGACAGATGCGGCGCAGTAGGGTATCGTGCAGTGCGCAAGGATCGCGGGTGCAGTTGCCCGATGCCGCAGGACAGGGGGTGCATGTGACCGGGAGTTTGCCCGAAACAGATTGGGTCGAGCGGTTCGGGGGGCTTGCCCGTCTTGATGCGCCGACAAAGGCCGTGTTGCGCGCGCGCAGCGCGGTTCTGGACGTGCCGCAAGGGACATTGATCTTTGGTCCCGGAAAATCGCCGGAAAACATGCTGTTCCTGCTCGACGGGGCGGTGCGTGTGCAGCAGGTCTCGGAAAGCGGGCACGAGATCGTGTTGTACCGGATTCATGCGGGACAAAGCTGTGTGCTGACCACGGCCTGCCTGCTTGCCTATGAGGATTATGCCGCCGAGGGAATCGCCGAAACAAGGGTAAAGGCCGCCGCCGTGCCGCGCGCGGTGTTTGACGATCTTGTGGCGCAATCCAAGTCGTTTCGCGATTTCGTCTTTGCAGCATTCTCCACGCGGATCACCGGATTGTTTCGTATGATCGACGAGGTGGCGTTTCAACGCATCGACGTGCGGCTGGCGCACAGTCTTGCCACGTTGGCGGATGGCGACGACCGCGTGGTTACAACGCACCAGAAACTTGCCGCCGAACTGGGCACAGCACGCGAAGTCATCTCCCGCCAGTTGCAGGAATTCCAGAGGCGTGGCTGGATTGCGCAGGCGCGCGGGGCTGTGACCCTTCTGGATCGCACCGCATTGGAGGCGCTTGCAGGACACCAAAGTTGAGCAACCTGCCACTTGGTGACAATGTCACCGTCTCCCGCCCGAACCGATGCTATGATATGGACAACACCGAACAACCCTGAGCCAAGGGGCGCCGCCACGCGCCAGCCCCATTGAGATACGAGGAGAGACCTGATGAGCTATCCGGTAGAGATAACCGTAAAACCCGACGTTTCCGCCCATTTCGACGAGGCGACAAACACAATCAGCTATATCGTGAAGGATCCCGCAAGCAATCATTGCGCCATCATCGACAGCGTGATGGACATTGATTACGCTGCCGGTCGCATTACCTACGATCACGCCGATGCGTTGATTGCCGAGGTTCAATCGCGTGGTCTCACGCTGGATTGGATCATTGAAACGCATGTGCATGCCGATCACCTGAGTGCGGCCCCCTATATCCAGCAGAAACTGGGCGGCAAGATTGGCGTAGGCGAGAAGATCATGGTTGTGCAGGAAACCTTTGGCAAGGTTTTCAACGAAGGCACCGAGTTCCAACGTGACGGCTCGCAATTTGATGCGCTGTTCAAGGATGGCGATACCTACATGGTGGGCGAGATGCAGGGCTTTGCCATGTTTACCCCCGGACACACGCCTGCGTGTATGGTGCATGTGATGGGCAACGCGGCTTTTGCCGGTGATACGCTGTTTATGCCCGATGGCGGGTCGGCGCGGGCCGATTTCCCCGGCGGCGACGCGGGCGCGCTCTATGACAGCATCCAGAAGGTTCTGAGCCTGCCGGACGAGATACGCCTTTTCATGTGCCACGATTACGGCCCGAACGGGCGCACGATCCAGTGGGAAACGACCGTGGCCGAGCAGAAAGCCGATAACATCCACGTCGGTGGTGGAAAGACGCGCGAAGAGTTCATCAAATTCCGCACCGAGCGTGATGCGCAGCTGGATATGCCCAAGCTGATTATTCCATCCCTGCAGGTCAATATGCGCGCAGGCGAGGTGCCGCGCGACAAGGATGGCAATCCCATGCTCAAAGTTCCAGTGAACGCGTTGTGAGGGGAAATATGTCAACCGTGGAAATCAAGAAACTGAATGCCGGGCTGTCCGTTTGCGGGCAGCTTCATGCAGATGACATCGCCTCAATTAAAGAGCGCGGCTTTCGCACGGTTTTTTGCCTGCGACCGGACGGCGAGGAGGCGGGGCAGCCTCCCTACCGCGAGATCGCGGATGCGGCTGGGGCGGCGGGACTGGAAACTGCCTGCCTTCCGGTTGTGGCCAGCCAGATCGGGCCAGAACAAATCGCCGCCTATGAGGCTGCGATGGCGACCCTGCCCCAGCCGGTTCTCGCCTATTGCCGCAGCGGCGCGCGGGTCGAAGTGCTGGCCGACGCCAGTGCCGGCGCTAAAAAATAAACAGGGGCCGAGCATAAACCCGATCCGGACATTTGATTCGCGGGCCGGATGAAACCCTCTCAGGATCGACCTGTTTGAGCCGCATTAAACTGCGCGCGGCTTAACGTGATGGTTTGCGTTAGGGTCGTGAGGGGCGGACCAAGGCCGAAATCCCGCGCCCGTATTTCTGTTTCCCGTAGTCTCTAGCCGCTCAAGAAAGCACCTTTCCAATGCACCCCAAAATCCGCACCTATATGCCCTTGCTCGACTGGGGGAGGGACTATACCCGCCAGACGTTCTCAAGCGATCTGGTTGCCGCGCTGATCGTGACGATCATGCTCATTCCGCAGTCTCTGGCCTATGCGCTGCTGGCAGGGTTACCGCCGGAAGCGGGGCTTTATGCGTCGATTGTGCCGATCCTGCTCTATGCTGTGTTCGGGACCAGCCGCGCGCTGGCGGTGGGGCCGGTTGCGGTCATTTCCTTGCTGACGGCGGCGACGCTGGGCAACATCGCGCAACAAGGCACGATGGGATACGCCGCTGCGGCGCTGACGCTGGCGTTTTTGTCGGGTGGTATCCTGTTGGCGATGGGTTTGTTCCGGTTGGGCTTTCTTGCGAATTTTCTGTCGCATCCGGTTATTTCGGGGTTCATCACCGCATCGGGCGTCATCATCGCGGCGAGCCAACTCAAGCATATCCTTGGTATTTCCGCCTCGGGTGACACGCTGCCCGAACTGTTGCACGGGCTGTGGACGCATCTGGGCGATATCAATGCGGTGACATTGGTGCTTGGCACGGGGGCGACGGCGTTTCTGTTCTGGGTTCGTAAAAGGATGAAGCCGTTCTTGTTGTCACGCGGGTTTGGTGCGCGCAGTGCTGATGTCGCCACCAAGGCCGGGCCGGTGGCGGCCGTGGTCGTGACAACGGCGGTTGTCTGGCTTTTCGGGCTGTCGGAACATGGCGTTCGGATTGTGGGGGCGGTGCCACAAGCGCTGCCGCCCTTCACGCTGCCGGATCTGTCTTTTGATCTGGTCTCGGAGCTGCTTGTTCCGGCGCTGTTGATCTCGATCATCGGGTTTGTCGAATCCATTTCGGTCGCGCAAACGCTGGCCGCGAAAAAGCGCCAGAGAATCAACCCCGACCAAGAACTGATCGGGCTGGGGGCGGCCAACCTTGGCGCGGCGTTCACGGGCGGCTTTCCGGTCACGGGCGGCTTTTCACGCTCGGTGGTGAATTATGACGCAGGCGCCGAGACACCGGCGGCAGGGGCCTATACTGCCGTTGGCCTCGCCATCGCCGCAGTCGCCTTGACGCCGCTGATTTATTTTCTGCCACAGGCCACGCTGGCCGCTACAATCATCGTGGCCGTGCTAAGCCTTGTGGATTTCAGTATTCTCAAGCGCAGCTGGAGCTATTCCAAGGCGGATTTCACGGCGGTACTGGCAACGATCCTGCTGACCCTCGGGATGGGGGTCGAAGTGGGGGTGAGTGCGGGGGTAATCCTGTCGGTCTTTCTGCATCTTTACAAAACGACCAAGCCGCACATTGCCGAGGTGGGTCAGGTGCGCGGGTCCGAGCATTTCCGCAATATCAAGCGCCATGAGGTCGAAACCGACCCCGCCGTGGTTTCCCTGCGCATCGACGAGAGCCTGTATTTTGCCAATGCGCGCTTTCTTGAGGACTACATCTATGACCGTGTGGCAAACGAAACCCCGGTGCGTGATGTGGTGTTGATGTTTTCGGCGGTGAACGAGGTCGATCTGAGCGCGCTGGAATCGCTTGAGGCAATCAACGCGCGTCTCAAGGATATGGGCATCCGGCTGCATCTGTCAGAGGTGAAGGGGCCGGTAATGGACCGGTTGTGTCGTCAACATTTCCTGTCCGATCTCACGGGAGAAGTATTCCTGTCGCAATACGACGCATTCAAAGCGTTGCGAAGGGCAACCGTGTGATGGGTTTTACGGGGGATCTCGCGGTATCTGGCGATGGTGGCTAATCAGTTGTGGCTTCTTGCGGCCCCTGTTTTGCCGGCCCGCGACCGATTTATGCAACAAAGCCCGACGATGGCGTGAAAATGTTGCGAGGCATTTGATCGTCGCGACCTTTCTGACTCTGCGATCGGGCGTCTTGATGGCATGCAAATAGAAAAACTTGACGAACCATCCCGCAGGCTTCGTCTGAAGGTCAGTTAAGTGGCGGAAAACAAGTGGTAATAAATTATTTTTGGTAGGCCCGGCAGGACTTGAACCCGCAACCAAAGCGTTATGAGCGCTCTGCTCTAACCAGTTGAGCTACAGGCCCGCCGTGCAACGGGGTATTGCGCAGACGCAGGTTCGTCAAGGGTTTGCGTTGCGACTTTGGCATTAATGCTCTAACTCGCGGGGCAACGGATTATTGCAGCCAGGGATCTTTTCGATGAGCGAGCACAAAAACGGAATCACCTACGCGGACGCAGGCGTGGATATTGATGCGGGCAACGCGCTGGTCGAGCGGATCAAACCGGCGGCCAAACGCACCAATCGCGCGGGGGTCATGTCGGGGCTTGGCGGGTTCGGCGCGCTTTTCGATCTCAAGGCGGCGGGATATAGCGATCCGCTGCTGGTGGCGGCGACGGATGGTGTCGGCACCAAACTGCGGATCGCAATTGATACCGGCAATGTGGACGGTGTCGGCATTGATCTGGTTGCGATGTGCGTCAATGATTTGGTGTGTCAGGGTGCCGAGCCGCTGTTTTTTCTTGATTATTTCGCCACTGGAAAACTGGATGTGGATCAGGCCGCGCGCATTGTGGATGGCATCGCGCGGGGCTGCGAGCTGTCGGGGTGTGCGCTTATCGGGGGCGAGACCGCCGAGATGCCCGGCATGTACATCGAGGGCGATTTCGATCTGGCGGGCTTTTCCGTCGGCGCGATGGAGCGCGGCAGTGCATTGCCGCGTGATGTGAAAGCGGGCGATGTGCTTTTGGGGCTGGCCAGCGAAGGCGTGCATTCCAACGGGTACAGCCTTGTGCGCGTGATTGTCGAACACTCCGGTCTGGCGTGGGACGATCCCTGCCCATGGGATGGCGGCACGCTGGGCGAGGTGCTGTTGCGGCCCACACGCCTGTACGTCAAAGGGGCGCTGGCGGCGGCAAGGGCGGGGTGCGCCAATGGTTTCGCCCACATCACAGGGGGCGGTCTGACGGAGAACCTGCCGCGTGTACTGCCCGAAGGGCTGGGCGCGACTGTCAATCTGGGCGCATGGACCCTGCCGCCGGTTTTCCGCTGGCTGACGGCGCATGGCGGGATGGACGAGGCCGAGCTTCTAAAAACCTACAACGCGGGCGTTGGCATGGTTGTCGTTGTATCTGCCGACAAGGCGGATGAAGCCACGCGCATTCTGCAAGAGGCGGGCGAAACCGTGTATACCATCGGCACCGTGACAGACGGCGAGGGTGTGTCTTACGAGGGCAGCCTCGTCTGATGCGCCGTGTGGCGATCTTTGTTTCTGGTGGCGGCTCCAACATGGTGTCCCTTCTGGAGGACATGGCGCTTCCCGGACACGCGGGGATGGCGTGCGTTGTGCTGGCCAACAGCGTCGATGCGGGCGGATTGGCGCGCGCGGCAGAGCGCGGCGTGCCAACGGTTGCAGTTGATCACCGGCCCTTCAAAGGTGATCGCGAAGCGTTCGAGGCGGCGATTTCAGACGCGCTGGCACCCTATGCGCCCGATATGATTTGCCTTGCGGGGTTCATGCGCAAATTGACCGGCGGTTTTACCGATCAATGGGCCGGCCGGATAATTAATATTCACCCCTCTTTACTGCCCAAATACAAAGGCTTGCACACTCATTCTCGCGCACTTGAGGCGGGCGACCGGGTGCATGGCTGCACCGTTCATGAGGTGACGGCAGCCCTTGATGACGGGCCGGTCCTCGGGCAGGCCAGCGTGCCGGTTGTGCCGGGTGACACGCCCGAAACCCTCGCAGCGCGTGTTCTGGAGCAGGAACACCTGCTGTATCCTGCGGTGCTGCGCCGGTTTGCTGCAGGGGATAAAACGCCGGTGATTTTATCCGGGCCAAAGACCTGACTGGTCAAACATGTGCCGTTTCTGTAACGCTTCGCACAGCCAAGGAAAAATTTGTATATGCGCACGATTACCACCACCGAAGAGTTGAAAGCCTACTGCGAAGAGGCCGCCACCCATCCCTACGTTACCGTCGACACCGAGTTCCTGCGCGAGCGGACCTATTATTCCAAACTTTGCCTGATGCAACTGGCGATGCCGGGGACCGATGACAGCGGCGCCGTTCTGGTTGATCCGCTGGTCGACGACATGTCGCTTGAGCCGCTTTACACGCTTTTTCGCGATACGTCCGTGGTTAAGGTATTTCATGCCGCGCGTCAGGATCTTGAAATTTTCTTTATTGACGCGCAGGTCTTTCCCGATCCGCTGTTTGATACGCAAGTCGCCGCGATGGTGTGCGGGTTTGGCGAACAGGTCGGCTATGAGACGCTGGTGCGCAAGATCGCGAAGGGGCAGGTGGACAAGACCTCGCGCTTTACCGACTGGTCGCGCCGCCCGCTGACCGATGCGCAAAAAACATACGCCCTCGCGGATGTGACCCACCTGCGTCAAGTCTACGAATTCCTTGCCAAAAAGATCTCCGAGACCGGCCGTGACAAATGGGTGGCGGAAGAGTTGGAGACGCTCACCAATCCGGATACCTACATCACCGCGCCGTATGATGCGTGGAAACGTGTCAAGACGCGGACAAATTCGGGACGGTTCCTTGCGATTGTGCGCGAACTGGCGGCCTTCCGCGAGAATTACGCGCAGGGGCGCAACATTCCGCGCAACCGTGTGTATAAAGATGATGCTCTGGTCGAGCTTGCCTCGAACAAACCCAAGAATCACGAGGAACTGGGCCGCGCGCGGCTGTTGTTGCGTGATGCCCGCAAGGGAGAGATTTCCGAAGGCATTCTGAAAGCTGTGGAATTGGGGTTGGCTTGCGCCAATAGCGACTTGCCACAACCCGATTTGCGGCGCGAAAAATTGCAGGTCAATCCGGCGCTGGCGGATCTTCTGCGCGTGCTGCTAAAGGCCAAGACCGAGAAAGAGGCCGTCGCAGCCAAGCTGATCGCCAATGCGTCGGATCTGGACGCCATCGCGGCAGGCGAGCGCGATGTGGCAGCGCTGAGCGGATGGCGGCGCGAAGTGTTTGGCAATGATGCCTTACTGCTTTGCGAGGGCAAGATCGCGCTCACGGCTGTCGGCAGTGATGTGAAAGTCGTGCCTGTCTAAGGTCCTGGTGCGCGCGTCCTAGCGGCGCGCGACCCGCGCATTTGTCAGCCCCTCGACACGAATGGTACGCACCCCGCGCAATTGCTGGTTCGTGACTTTCTGCGCGACAACCACCTCGCGGGTCTGCGCAGCACCTTGCGGCATACCACTGTGCGATTCGATCCCGTTGAGCCGGAAGGTGAGCACCCCGTCTACCGGCAACACGTCGTCATTTTCGGGAATGAGACGCACGGCGTAAACGCCTTGACGTGCTGCACGGCCCGTGGCGCGAATGATTGCGCCTTCTGGAATGCGTTCGATCGTCAAATCCACCACTTCACCGAACGGGGTGCCGACATAGGCTTCCTTGGCCGCTGCGCGACGCTGGAAAAAGCCTGTGCGCTGGGGTATCAGCGGATTGACCGGTTGATCGGTCTCGACCGGTACGGATGTGCTGCCACCGAACCAGTTGAACGGGTTTACCGCACTTTCGCGGACAACGGCGCAGCCGCCCAGCGTCAGGGATGCAACCAGAAGGGCGGAAAAGGGAATACGCATGGGACCTGCCGAAAATTTGCCGTGTTGGCCCAGACCTATCGCATCCTTGCGGCCTTGGGAAGAGGTTGGGGGGTGGACGTTTTGCGGCGCGCAACTTACCTCAAAGATACCCGCAGATTTGAAGGAGACTCTCATGGCCACCGCCGCATTCGAAGAACTTGTCGAGGATTTCGAGTTTCTTGAGGATTGGGAGGACCGCTATCGTCACGTGATCGATCAGGGCAAGGCGATGAAGCCTTTGCCCGATGCGCTTTGCGTACCTGCGACCAAGGTCGACGGCTGCGCCAGTCAGGTCTGGCTGCATGCCGAGATGAACGACGGGAAGCTGCATTTTGACGGCGCGTCCGATGCGATGATCGTTTCGGGGCTGATCGCGGTGTTGCGCCTTTTGTTTAACGGCCTAACGCCGCAGCAGGTGGGGGCGGTTGATGCGCGGGCCGAATTGGAGCGTCTGGGGCTGAACGATCATTTGTCTGCGCAGCGTTCGAACGGATTGACCGCGATGATCGAGCGGGTGCGCGAAACGGCGGCGCGGTCAGTCGAATCAGAATAGAGAGGGGCGCTGCCCCCTTGGCCCGAAGGGGGCCAATTCCCCCGGGATATTTCCGGCCAAAAGAAATACGCAGTCAGAGGCGGGCGAGGGTGGTCTTCAGATCGCCGTAGCCGGTAAGGCGACGTTCGAACGCGAGACCGAGGCGGTCGGCGCAGGCTTTGGCTTTTTCGGTCAGGGCGGGATCGTCGGTCTGGGCCTGATAGACCAGTTTGTCATAATTGCCAAAGTACATATCGCGCAGTTCGGGGTGCCGGTCGAGGCCCATCGGTTTTATGATGAAAGCGTCGAACTGCCGGACGAGAAAATCTGTGAGATAGAAGGTGGTGATCTCGTCCTCGCTGATTTTGGCAAAGTGGTCGTTACCTTCGAAAAAGCTGTAGCAATGTGGACCGGCGATCATTTCGACAGCCATTTCGGCGCACGCGGCCTGTAGTAGGCCGCCGGTGCCACAATCGGCATAGACGACGAAAATTGTAGCGTAGGCATCGCGGTGCTTTGTGACAGTCCCCCGGACGGCCTTGGTGATTTTCTCGGGGTAAAGGTGGTAGTTGGCGGGCAGGCACGTAAGATCCAGATGGGTCCAGCCATTTGCCGCTTTCAGATCGAGGATTTCACGCGCCAATGCGCCGCACGCGATGAGCAGCACCTTGCCCGTTGCTGCATCAAGCGGCAGGCCTTTTTCGGTGAGTTCGGTATCTGACAGGCTCATCCGAGCCACCGGCGGGCTGTGAAGGCTGCAATCAGGAAGACAGGCAGGGCAGCGGCGAATGCCAGCGCGCCCACCGACGAGAGCAGCCATACCGAAAGGGCCGCAGCGCAAATGACTGACAGAATAAGTGTGCAGAACGCAAAGAGCGGCATGATATCTCCCTTCTCCTGATATAGGCAGATTGCGATATGGAAAAAAGGCCCCGTTCGGGGCGGGGCCTTTGCCAATCAGGTGAAACAGGCTCAGGCTGGCTGGTTGTTGTGTTTGCGCTGCACCCATTCCTTGGCGGTTTCCACTGCAACGGCTGCGTCGCGGCAATAGGCGTCGGCGCCAATGGCCTTGCCAAATTCCTCGTTCAATGGCGCACCGCCCACCAGCACGATGTAATCATCACGGATGCCTTGTTCGACCATCGTATCGATCACGACCTTCATATAGGGCATCGTGGTGGTGAGCAGAGCGGACATGCCCAGAATATCCGGGCCTTCTTTTTCTAGCGCTTCGAGGTAGGCTTCGACCGGGTTGTTGATGCCGAGATCGACAACTTCAAAGCCCGCACCCTCCATCATCATTGACACGAGGTTTTTGCCGATGTCGTGAATATCGCCTTTGACGGTGCCGATCACCATCTTGCCCACGCGCGGCGCGCCGGTCTCGATAAGCAGCGGCTTGAGGATGAACATGCCGCCCTTCATCGCATTGGCGGCAAGCAGTACCTCGGGCACGAAGAGAATCCCGTCGCGGAAATCCGCGCCCACGATTGTCATACCGCCGACAAGCGCTTTGGTAAGGATGTCGTAGGGCGTCCAGTTGCGTTCGAGCAGGATTGTTACCCCTTCCTCGATCTCTTCTTTCAGGCCGTCGTAAAGATCGTCGAACATCTGTTGGACCAGTTCGTCGTCGTCGAGATCCGACAGGATGATATCGTCTTCTTCGGACATGATTTTCCCTTTGCTTGGCGGGCCGGCTGAGCGGACACCACTATCTTTTGCCAGACCGCCCCCAATTTACTAGAGCATTTGCGACACGCTTCGAGCAAGCCGCGACGCAGGGGGACGGATTTCATTTGGATTGTTGCGTGATACGCTGTCCGGATCAGGAGTCAGCCCGTCTGCGGCCGCGACGCGGGCCGCGCGTGGGGCCTGCGCCGTCGGTGCCATCGCTCGTTGAGGAGAAGGCCCCGAGTGCTGCGCTGATCTCTTCAAGATCGGGCGCGGCGCCCTTGGGTGTCGTGTCCAGAGCCTCGCGCATTTTCTCAAGGTGGGCGGGCATCGTGCCGCAGCACCCGCCGATGATCGTGGCACCGCAGTTGCGCGCCATGATGGCATAGGTGCCCATCAGTTCAGGCGTGCCATTATAGTGGATGTGGCCATCATGGTATTTGGGGATGCCCGCGTTGCCCTTTGCGACGATCGGCACAGTGCTTCCCTTGGCCGCAAACCCGAGCACGGTGCGTAGCAGATCGGACGCCCCTGTGCCGCAGTTCGCGCCAAACGCCGCCGGAGTATTTTCGACTTCCTCGACCATATCGACCATGCCTGCCGAGGTCATACCCATCATGGTACGGCCGGCCGTGTCAAAGCTCATGGTGCCAACCCACGGCATACCTGCCAGCGCAAAGGCTTCTGCGGCGGCGCGATATTCTTCGGGCGCAGAGATCGTCTCCAGCCAGAGAATGTCGGCACCGCCTGCTTTCAGGCCATCGGCAGTTTCGTGGAATATCTCGACGGCGTTGGCGTGTGACAGGCCGCCCACCGGTTCCATAATTTCGCCCGTAGGGCCGACCGAACCTGCGACGATCACCTTGCGGCCTGCGGTATCGGCAACCTCGCGCGCCAGTTCGGCGGCAACGCGGCTCAATTCATGGGCGCGCCTTTGCGCATTGTGCAGTTTCAACCGCGAGGCGTTGCCGCCAAAGCTGTTGGTCAAAAACAGATCGGAGCCCGCATCGACCGCACCCTTGTAAAGCGCGATGATCTTTTCGGGATGCTCGGTGTTCCACATCTCCGGCGCGTCGCCCGACATCAGACCCATGTTGAACAGGTTTGTGCCGGTGGCACCATCGGCTAGCAGAACGCCTTTTTGGGCCAGAAGGTCGGTCATGGGGTCTGTCATAGGTCCGGCTCCGCACAAAAATGGATTTATTCTCATTTCATGAAGCCGTATTCAAGACAAGTTCATAATCTTCATCTTGTTTATGAGGTTGGTTCGCATCGCCGTGCAGCGGGCGGCGTGTGCATCTGAAGTCATCGTTTTTCGCCTTACCTTTTGACAGGCATAGCAGGCAGATTGACACCAACACGTTAACGCCACCCCGGAAAATCAAAAAACGCGCCCTTCGTTTGATTGAAGGGCGCGCTGTTCGCGGCAAACTCAAGGGGAGATCGCAGGTCTAATCGAGTTCCGTCATCAATTGGGCTTTGGCCTCTATCATCAAGGCTGCCATTTTGCTGCGGATCGTGGTTTCGTCGGCCCTGTGGCCCAGATCGCCCGAGACCTTGCGGAACACGTCTTCGTGACCGGCTTCTTCAAAGTCCGATTTAACGACCTCTTTTGCGTACTCGGCGGCATCCGCGTCGGATTTCCCCATTAAACCAGCGGCCCAGAGACCCAACAGCTTGTTGCGACGGGCGTCTGCCTTGAATTGCATTTCGGCATCGTGGGCGAATTTCTTCTCGAAGCCTTCTTCACGTTCGTTAAAGGTGCTCATGCATACCTCCTCTGGGCGTCATTGACATGTCTTATATGTGGGGTATTCGGGCGCAGTGCGCAAGACAGGGCCGCATTGGACATGCGCCGGGGGAGCGCGCTTGCAGCAAGCACAGGCTTGCATTATGAGAGGCGCAACAGGCAGCGGGATCTCCCCGGAGCCACCGCAGACAGGGGACGCCCATGGCCCGCCGTAAGAAAATCTACGAAGGCAAAGCAAAAATTCTTTATGAAGGCCCCGAGCCGGGAACCATCGTCCAGTATTTCAAGGACGACGCAACTGCGTTCAATGCGCAGAAAAAAGATGTGATCGACGGTAAAGGCGCTTTGAACAACCGTCTGTCGGAGTTTTTCATGACCGGTCTCAACCAGATCGGTGTGCCGACCCATTTCATCAAGCGTCTCAACATGCGCGAGCAGTTGGTGCGTCAGGTTGAGATCATTCCGCTTGAAGTGATCGTGCGCAACTATGCCGCAGGCAGCATGTCCAAACGGCTGGGCATCGAGGAAGGCACGCAGCTGCCGCGCCCGATTGTCGAATACTGCTACAAAGATGACGCTCTTGGTGATCCGCTGGTCACGGAAGAGCATATTGCGGCTTTCGGCTGGGCCAGCCAGCAGGACATGGAAGACATTCTCAGCCTCGCGCTGCGGGTCAATGATTTCCTGTCCGGTGTGATGATGGCCGTGGGGATCCGTCTTGTGGATTTCAAAATCGAAATCGGCCGCGTTTATGACGGTGATTTCCAGCGGCTTATTGTGGCTGACGAAATCTCGCCCGACAGCTGTCGTTTGTGGGATATCGAGACCGGTCAAAAGCTGGACAAGGACGTGTTCCGCCGCGATCTGGGCTCGCTCACGGATGCGTATACTGAAGTGGCCAAGCGGCTGGGCGTGTTGCCCAAGTCCTCTACGCCGATGACAAAACCGACGCTGATCAACTAAGGCGGCTGTTGGATTAAGTTTAAGGGCCAAATGAAGCATGTGGCCTACGACATTTGAGGGGAATTGCCATGAAGGCACGGGTGCATGTGATGCTGAAGAACGGGGTTCTCGATCCGCAAGGCGAGGCCGTGCGTCACGCGCTTGGCGCGATGGGCTTTGACGGGGTCAAAGGTGTACGCCAGGGGAAGGTGATCGAGCTGGATCTGGCAGAGGGATCTACGCAAGCGGATGTCGAGCAGATGTGCGAGAAGCTGCTGGCGAATACGGTGATCGAGAGCTACTCGGTGGAGATGTCGTGATGGAATACGCGAAAGAAGCTGTGATGGAATACGCAAAGGTAATGTTCTGATGCGCGCCGCTGTCATTGTATTCCCGGGTTCAAACTGTGATCGCGACCTTGCCGTCGCGTTCGAGCGTGCGGGCGCGGACGTCACGATGGTCTGGCACAAGGACAGTGCGCTGCCCGACGGGATCGACATCGTTGGTATACCTGGTGGTTTTTCCTACGGCGATTATCTGCGCTGCGGGGCAATTGCCGCGAATTCACCGATCTGCAAATCCGTGGCGACCCATGCCGGGCGCGGCGGCTATGTGATAGGCATTTGCAACGGCTTTCAGGTTTTGACCGAAACGGGGCTGCTGCCGGGTGCCTTGTTGCGCAATGCGGGGCTGAAATACATTTGCAAGACTGTTGGTCTGAAGGTGGAAACCTCGGCGTCCGATTACACCGCTGGTTATAATGCGGGCGACGTGATCGACATTCCGATTGCGCACCACGACGGCAATTATTTCGCAGACGCCGACACGATTGCGCGGCTGCAAGGCGAGGATCGCATCGCGTTCACCTATACCGACAACCCTAACGGGGCGCAGGCGGATATCGCAGGCATCCTGTCGCAGAACCGGCGTGTTTTGGGCTTGATGCCCCACCCCGAGCGGGCGGCGGACACGGGCCACGGCGGGACGGATGGAACGGCGCTCTTCCGCGCATTGACCGGTGCGTTAAGCACAGCTTGACTTGAGGTGGCGCGTCCGCGTGATAGGATGTGTCAATGGAGGATGGAATTTCCCAAGCGACCCTTTCCCGGCAGCCGGCGGCAGTCAGCTGGCGGGTGCGCGTGGCGTTGGCCTTGCTTCTGGTTTTTGCTGTTGCGATCATTTCGGTCACCAACAGGCTGCTGACGGACCGTTTTACCGAAAGCACGCGCAATCGCGCGGAATTGCGAATTGCCCTGTACGGGGGCAACCTTCTTGCGGAGCTACGCCAGAATGCCATCGTGCCGCAGCTTCTGGGGCGTGACCCCACGTTGATTTCGGCGCTGGAAAGCGCGGATTACACGCTATCTACCCAACGCCTGATTTCATTCGTCGAGGAGATCGGCGCGGCGTCTTTGCTTTTGCTGGACATGGACGGGCGCACGGTTGCCGCAACAGATCGCAGCCGGATCGGCGCGGCCCACCGATCGGAGCCGTATTTCGTTGATGCCATCCGGTCGAACGCCACAATTTTCAGCGTGATCCCCCAAGACGGAAGTGGATTTCGATTCTTCTATTCGAGACGTATCCAGAATGGCGGCACCACCGTGGGCGTTATTGCGGCAGAAGTGGATCTGAAAAAGTTCGAGCGCGCGTGGGCGGGGATTTCGGACGCGGTGATTGTGACGGACAGCAATGGCCAGATCCTGTTGGCAACCGAGTCCCGCTGGCGCGGTAAGACAGAAGTCGACGCGCTGGCCAAGCAGACGCCGCAAAGTGCCATCGAACGGGCAATTCAAGTCACCGCAGATTGGACGGCCCTGCCGCCCGACGCGTATTTGCAAGGCGAGGCGGTGATGCGTCTTGAGGCGCGGGTGAATTTTCGTGGCTGGCGGATGGTGTCTTACACGACATACGCCTCCGTACGCGAGCGGGTGAACGGGGTGCTGGCGCTGGAAGTCATGGGATTCGCGATACTTTTGGCGCTGACCTTCTACGCGCTGAGCCGTCGCACGGCAGGACGCGCCGCGTTGTTCCAACGGGAATCGGCAGAGCTTCGCGCATTGAACGCAGCCCTTCAGCGCGAAATCGCCGAGCGCAAGCGTGTGCAAGAGACGCTTGCCGTTGCCGAACAGACCCTTGAGCAGTCAAGCAAGCTGGCGGCTTTGGGCGAAATGTCCGCGGCTGTCAGCCATGAGTTGAACCAACCGCTGGCCGCGATGAAGACCTATCTGGCGGGTGCGCGGCTGTTGTTGCGACGTAACCGGCCCGAGGAAGCGTTAAGTTCGTTCGGACGTATTGATGATCTGATCGAGCGGATGGGGGCCATCACGCGGCAACTGAAATCCTATGCCCGCAAGGGGCAGGAGGCGCTTTCTCCGGTCAATATGGCCGATGCGCTTGCCGCCGCGCTGTCGATGATGGAGCCGCAGCTGCGCCAGCGTCAGGTTCAGATCGTGCGCATCCTTCCCGATGATCCGGTGCGGGTGCTGGGCGACAGGATGCGGATTGAACAGGTTTTGGTGAACCTCTTGCGCAATGCGCTTGATGCTACCAAATCTGAACGGAACCCCAAGGTGGAAATTATTTTGTCGGCGGGAGAGACGGCAACGCTTACAGTGCGCGACAACGGACCGGGAATCGAGGACTTGGATGCGCTCTTCGAGCCGTTCTATACCACCAAGCAACCGGGCGACGGCGTGGGCCTTGGCCTTGCGATCTCCTCCGGTATCGTGACAGATCTGGACGGGCGGCTGACGGCGCGCAACGGCCAGCACGGCGGCGCGGTTTTTGAAATGCAATTGCCGATCTTTGACGGCGAATTAGAGACACAGGCGGCGGAGTAAAATATGGCACAGGCGATGAAAATTGCGATTGTCGACGATGAAAAAGACATGCGCCAGTCGATCAGCCAATGGCTGGCGCTGTCGGGGTATGACACCGAAACTTTTGCCTGCGCCGAAGACGCGCTGAAGGTGTTGGGGCCGGATTATCCGGGTATCGTCATTTCCGACATCAAGATGCCGGGCATGGATGGGATGCAGTTTCTCAAGAAACTCATGGGCAGCGATTCTGCGTTGCCGGTCATTATGATCACCGGTCACGGGGACGTGCCGATGGCCGTAGAGGCGATGCGCGTGGGCGCGTTCGACTTTCTGGAGAAACCGTTCAACCCCGACCGGATGAACGAGCTTGCCAAGAAAGCCACCTCTGCGCGCCGCTTGGTGATGGACAACCGTGCGCTGCGCCGCGAGTTGAGCGATGGCGGCCAGTTGATGAAAAAGCTGATCGGTCAAAGCCCGGTGATGGAGCGGCTGCGCGAGGATATTCTGGATCTGGGGCAGGCGGACGGTCATGTGCTGATCGACGGCGAAACCGGCACCGGCAAAACGCTGGTGGCGCATGCGCTGCATGCGGTTGGCAGCCGCGCGGGCAAGAAATTCGTGCTGGTGAGCTGCGCCGCCTTTGAAGAGGATGCGCTGCGCAAGCGGCTGTTCGGCCCGATGCAACCCGAAGACGCGCAATTGCCCGCGATCGAGGAAGCGCGCGGCGGTACGCTGGTGTTGGAGGATGTGGAGGCGCTGTCGGAGACGCTTCAGGCGCGTCTGTTGTCGGCGATAAACGAGCAGGGCACACCCGCCGAGACGCGGATCGTTGCGATCTCCAACTTGCAAGAAGCGGGGCGCACATCGGAAGATGCGCTGCGCTCGGACCTGTTTTACCGTCTGGCGGCGCTGCGTATTACGGTGCCGCCGCTGCGCCAGCGCGGTGAGGATATTCTCACGCTGTTTACGCGGTTAAGCGAGCAGTTTGCCGATGAATACGGCTGCGAGGCACCGCAGGTCAGTGCACAGGAGGCCGCACAGCTGTTGCAAGCGCCTTGGCCAGGCAATGTACGTCAACTGATCAATGTGGCGGAACGTGCGGTGCTGCAATCGCGGCGCGGTTCGGGGACCATCGCATCGTTGCTGATGTCGGATCATGACGAGATGCAGCCGGTGATGACCACCGAGGGCAAGCCGTTGAAGGAATATGTGGAAGCGTTCGAGCGGATGCTGATCGACAACACGATGCGTCGGCACAAAGGCTCTATCGCGAGCGTGATGGACGAGCTGTGCTTGCCGCGCCGCACTCTGAACGAGAAGATGGCGAAATATCAGCTACAGCGGTCTGATTACCTGTAACCGGGGGAGGGCGCAGGCGTTACGGCCTGCGCCAATACCTTACCCGCCGATCTTGTAAAGCTGGGTGGCGGTGCCTTCGTCGTCGGTGCGACACATCCAGCTTTCCTGCAAGGCAGGGGCGTCGATAATATACTGGTTGATCTCGACAATTGGCAGCGTTGTATTGAGTTGCGCCGTTTTATCGCCGGTTTGATTTGCCACGGCGTTGATACAGGTCCGGTTGGCCCGTGCATCGCGGCGCACGTCCGGGTCGGAATCAAATTCGGCCGGATCACAGGCGGCGAGGGTCAATGTAGCCAGGCAAAGTAATGTGGCAGGGCGCAGAACGTAACGCATAGTGTCTCCTAATGTGAAGCCCAGGGCGCGCAGTGGCCCATGGTTTATAGGGCAACAGTATGGGCAATTCGGGTTGGCGGCAATATGTCGCGCAATGATGGGACACCCAAATGCACGCCATCCGGCCAGCAGTTTTACGTTTTTGCAACCACATGGCGAGATTGCCCATTGTGTTTGGGGGGCACGTGCTCTTATCTAGGGGGTGGAGCCTCGTCGCGCGCATGCGCTGACGATGTATCCTACGAATTTCGCTGTTGTACCGGGCCAGTCTCGCGTTGTGACAGACCGATCACGCCGGAAACGGTAAATGAGATGCTGATGGATGCCAAAGGCCAAGCGCCCGAGGCGACACAGTTTTAATGGATACGGCGGGCGCCGTGCACAGCACTGGCCCCCGCTTTGTATCGGAGAAAACCGCGATGACGCGCGCAAACGCACCAAGCTGTTTACTGCCCGGCCTGACAGGCCGCGCTGACGCCGCGTCTCCAATCGCCCTGACAAGACATTCGACGCATCGTGCGGCTCCTCCAGGGAGGATCGCGCGCCCGCGCTTGTGCAAAATGGACTTATGCCTAAGAAAATGCTTATCGATGCCACCCACGCGGAAGAAACCCGTGTCGTGGTGGTGGACGGACACAAAGTTGAGGAATTCGACTTTGAATCCGAAAATAAACGGCAACTCGCCGGAAATATTTATCTTGCCAAGGTAACGCGCGTTGAGCCGTCCTTGCAGGCGGCCTTTGTGGATTACGGTGGAAACCGCCACGGGTTCCTCGCCTTTTCGGAAATTCACCCCGACTATTACCAGATTCCCGTAGCAGACCGCGAGGCGCTGCTTGAAGAAGAGCGTGCCTATGCCGAGGCGCAGGCCGCAAGGGAGGAAGACGACGAAAAGCCCAAGCGCCGTTCGCGCACGCGCAGCCGTTCGAAGTCCAAGGCCGAGGATGCCACCAGCGACGACGCCAAAGTCTCGACCGAGATCGATGGCATGGAAACTGTCGATCTAAGCGATGATGACGAAGTTGAAGTGAGCGAGGACGAAGCGTCCTCTCCCATGGAGCGTGTTCGGGAAACGCCGGTAGAAACCCCCGATTCAGACGACAACAGCGCATCCGGCAACAATGACGATGACGACAGCGTTTCCGACGACAATGGCAATGATGACAGCGCGTCCGACGATGACGATGACGACAACAACAGCGATGACGATACCCAAGCGACCGACAAGGACGAGAGTATCGAATCCGTTGCTGACGAAGACGACAGCGAAGATGTTCGCCCTGTGCGCAAACCGCGCGCACGTCGTTATAAAATTCAGGAAGTCATCAAGGTCCGCCAGATCCTTCTGGTGCAGGTCGTGAAGGAAGAGCGCGGCAACAAAGGCGCGGCGCTCACAACCTATCTTAGCCTTGCGGGCCGGTATTGCGTTTTGATGCCCAACACCGCGCGTGGCGGTGGCATCAGCCGGAAGATCACCAACGCCGCCGACCGCAAGAAGCTCAAAGAGATCGCGAACGAGATCACGGTGCCACGCGGTGCCGGTCTGATCGTGCGCACAGCAGGGGCCAAGCGCACCAAAGCGGAAATCAGACGCGACTATGAATATCTGCAACGCCTGTGGGAACAAATCCGCGAGCTGACGCTGAAATCCATCGCGCCCGCGAAGATTTACGAAGAAGGCGACCTGATCAAACGGTCAATCCGCGATCTTTACAACCGCGACATCGACGAAATTCATGTCGAAGGCGAGCGCGGCTACCGCATCGCCAAGGACTTCATGAAAATGATCATGCCGTCCCATGCGAAAAACGTAAAACGGTACGAAGACCAGTTGCCGCTGTTCGCGCGCTATCAGGTCGAATCCTATCTGTCGGGCATGTTTAACCCCACGGTACAATTGCCCTCGGGCGGCTATATCGTGATCGGCGTGACCGAAGCGCTTGTGGCGGTTGATGTGAACTCCGGCCGCGCGACCAAGGAAGGCTCGATCGAACAAACCGCGCTCAAGACCAACCTCGAAGCCGCCGACGAGGTTGCCCGTCAGGTGCGTCTGCGCGATCTCGCCGGTCTGATTGTCATCGACTTTATCGACATGGACGAGCGCAGGAACAACGCGTCCGTCGAAAAACGGATGAAAGACAAGCTCAAGACCGACCGTGCGCGCATCCAGATCGGACGCATCTCTGGCTTTGGCTTGATGGAGATGAGCCGCCAGCGTCTACGCCCCGGCATGATCGAGGCCACAACACAACCTTGTCAGGTGTGTCACGGCACCGGTTTGATCCGTTCCGACGACAACCTTGCCCTGGCGATCCTGCGCACCATCGAAGAAGAAGGCACCCGCAACCGTTCACGCGAAGTGTTGATCAAGGCGCCGGTTGGCATCGCGAATTTTCTGATGAACCAGAAGCGCGAACACATCGCCAACATCGAGAAGCGGTATGGTCTTAGCGTGCGCGTCGAAGGTGATCCGCATCTGGTCAGCCCTGATTTCACCGTCGAGAAATTCAAGACGGCCACCCGCATTGTCGCGCCCGCAGCGGCCCATATCGTTTCTGTGAACACCTCTTTGATGGATCAGATCGACGAGGACGAAGCGGCACAGGCGGATGAGGACGTGGCCGCCGAGGACCAGGAGGAGTCGCAAGCGACGTCCTCCGATGGCAACGGGGACGACACCGATGACAAGCCCAAGCGCAAGCGCCGCCGCCGGCGTCGCAGCCGTGGTGGCAAATCGAACGGATCCGATGACAACAACGGCGACAACGGCGACGAAAACAACGGTGACGAAAACGAGTCCGACGATCAGGGCGACGCCGAAAGGTCAGCCGATAACGACAGTGCAGAAAAACCTGCCACAACCGAATCGGACGCTGTAACAGAGGCCACGCCGGACGCCGAAGCTGAGGTCGACGCCGACGCAGAAAAGCCCAAGCCCAAGCCGCGCAGCCGCTCGCGCTCGCGCAGCAAGCCGAAGGAAGAGGTGGAAGTGGCCAAATCCGACGATGCCGTCGTTTCGGCGGATGCGCCTGAAGAAACGGCAGAGAAAGCAGAGAAGCCAAAGCGCAAACGCGCGCCGCGCAAGCCCAAGGCCGTAGCAGAGAAAGCACCGGTTGCGGAAGCGACCTCCGAAGAGCCCCCGAAGGCCGAGGAAGTCCCGACCGCTGAAGTGACACCTGTGGCTGCCGATGCTCTGCCCGTTGCAGAACCTTTGACGGTTGAGGATGCTCCAAAAGCGGACGAAACCGTGGCGGTTGAAGCTGCACCGGCGGCTGAAGTGGTCGCGCCGACCGAAGAGGAGGCCCCCGCGGCCGGGGAGACGCCGAAGACCGAGGAAGCTTCCAAGGACGCGGAAGTTCCAGTGACAGCCGAACCGGAAACACCGATCAGTGCGCCTCAAGCAGTACCTGCCGAGGCAAACGGCCCCACGGAGGCAACAGCAGATGCCGAGCCGGAAGCAGAAGCCGAGCCGGATGAGCCTAAAAAGGACAAACCACGCCGCAAAGGCTGGTGGTCACTGGGCAGCCGCTAAACAAAGCGGGCCGGGATGATAACAAAAGGCAGGCCATCACGGCCTGCCTTTTTCATTACCAGTCAGGGTTTTGGCGAAACGACTTTTTCGATCAGGTAAATCTGCACGCCGCCTTCCTCGCAGGTCTCCACCAACCGGTGACCGCTTTCGGCACAAAAATGCGGCACATCGATCACGGCGGCAGGATCATCCGCCCGCATACGCAGGCGTTCCCCTGTGTCAAGTGCCTGTAGGCGCTTGCGTGCTTTGAGAACGGGAAGCGGACATAAAAGCCCTGTGGCATCAAGATCATGGGTCATAACGCCATAGGTAGGCGGCATGTTACATCCTGTCCACAGCCTTGTGACATTCTGTCAGGTGACGCCGCCTCGAACAGCGTATAGCAGTGTGCCATGTTTGGAATCGATCTTATCGACGCGAGCCTTGTGCCCGCCATGAGTGTTGCCCTGATTGCGGGCATCATCAGCTTTTTGTCGCCTTGCGTGCTGCCCATTGTGCCGCCCTATCTGGCATATATGAGCGGTGTATCCATCGGTGATTTGAACCATGCGCGCACAGGGCGCAGCAAAGTGATGATCGCGGCGCTGTTCTTTGTGCTGGGCCTGTCCACGGTCTTTTTGTTTCTGGGCTTCGCGGCCTCTGCGATAGGGGGATTGTTTCTCCAGTATCAGGGATGGCTGAACACGGCGGCGGGTATCGTCGTGATGATCTTTGGTGCGCATTTCGTTGGCGTTTACCGGATCGGGTTTCTTGATCGTGAGGCGCGGATGGACGCGGGCGACAGGGGCGGTAGCGCCTTTGGGGCCTATGTTCTGGGCCTCGCATTTGCCTTTGGCTGGACGCCGTGTATCGGTCCGCAACTGGGCGCGATCCTGTCGCTGGCCGCCTCCGAAGCATCTGTTGTGCGTGGTACGGCGTTGCTGGGTGTGTATGCCATCGGGCTTGGAGTGCCATTTCTGCTGGTTGCGGCGTTCCTGCCGCGTCTGGGCGGCGCGATGGGCTGGATGAAGCGGCATATGGAGCAGATCGAACGGATCATGGGCCTGTTGCTTTGGACGATCGGTCTGTTGATGCTGACGGGTGGTTTTTCTGTCCTGTCGTTCTGGCTGCTTGAGACGTTTCCGGCCCTGGGCGCGTTGGGGTAATCGGCCTTACTTTGGCCCGAAACCTTTGTTAGCATAGGGCAAAAGCAGCACAGGCCAGATGCCCGCCCATGTCCAGTTTGTCCAAATCCGTCACAAAGCGGCGGGTGTTTTATATTCCGGGCTACGATCCCGTGCACCCGCGCCGCTACCGCGAGCTTTACCGGACTGAAAGTGCCGCACAGGCCGCTGTGTCGGGCTATGATATCACGTTGTCGGCGCGCCAGGGCGGTGAGCGATATGGATGGAATGTCAAAGGGTTGATCGACGACGCTGATGTGGATGCATCGGTGGATGTTCTGGTTTGGTCCGACATTGTGCGCGACAGCATGAAAACCACTATCCCCGCCACCTACGCGCAACTTATCCGCACCACCTGGGTCTATATTTCGACCGGCGCGCTCTGGCGGTTGATGCGGCTGCGTAAGGGGCCGGTGATGGCGGCGCTCTATCCGGTGGTGATGCTTTTAGTGCAACTGGCGCTGGCGGTTTGTGCGGCAGTGTTGATCTATAGGATTGGCGCGCTCGCTGGCGATCACTGGGCCTATCGCCTTGCCATAGCGATCACCGCAGGCTTTGCGGGCTGGGGGATCCTGAAATGGTTCAAGCGCCGTGATGGCAAGTTTTTCGCTTATTATCTGATGCATGATTACGCCTACGGTGCCGCCACGCGCGGGGCCAACCCGCCCGCCCTTGAAACACGCATCGCGGCGTTTGGTGATGCCATCGCCGAAGCCCTGCAAAGCGATGTGGACGAGGTGCTGGTCGTCGGGCATTCGTCTGGCGCGCATCTGGGAGTTTGTGTGCTGTCCGATCTGATCCGCGCCGGTCGTGTGCCGGCGGCGGGCCCGGCGTTGGGGTTTTTGACATTGGGGCAGGTCGTGCCGATGGTGTCTTTTCTGCCGGGTGCGCACCGACTGCGCGCCGATCTTGCCTTTCTCAGCGTTCAGGGCGCACTAACGTGGGTGGATGTGACGGCGCCGGGCGACGGCTGCGCCTTTGCGCTGTGCGATCCTGTGGCGGTGAGCGGTGTTGCACCCGAGGGCAAGCGTTGGCCGCTGGTGATTTCTGCTGCTTTCACACAAACGCTCAGTGCCGCGCGCTGGAAAGAACTGCGCTGGCGCTTTTTCCGTCTGCATTTTCAGTATCTTTGCGCGTTTGACCGTCCGGGGGATTATGACTATTTCCGCATCACTGCGGGCGGGCAGACGCTTGCTGCGCGTTTTAAGAACCGCGCTCCGTCGAAATCACGGATCGAAAAGCCGGTGAACCGCTTCACCTCGACAGCGCCATGATCCAGCCGCCCAAGCCCCCCAGCAGACCCGATAAGGTTTCACTCTGGCGTTATGCGCAGCTTTTTCGCAGTGATATTCTCTCGGCGCAACCTGCGCGGCTTTACCGCGCGTGGATGGCCGAATTCAGAACACCGTTCTTTCGCAGCTATCTGATCAACCAGCCGGAGTTGGTGAAAACCGTTTTGAAAGACCGACCCGACGACTTTCCCAAATCCAGCCGTGTAAGCGAAGGTCTGCGTCCGTTGTTGGGTAATTCGGTGTTTGTCACAAACGGGGAGGTTTGGAAGCGCCAACGGCGCATCATTGACCCCGCATTCGAGGGGGGGCGGCTGCGCGCGACATTCCCCGCCATGTGGGACGCTGCCGAAGCGGCTGCTGCGCGGCTGGGCACCCATACCGGCGCGGAGGTCGAGATCGAGGGAGAGGCCAGCCATGCGGCTGCCGATGTGATCTTTCGCACGCTTTTCTCGCTGCCAATCGAACACGAGACCGCGCGCGATGTGTTCGAGGAATTCAAGATTTACCAACGCAGCCAGCCGATCCTTAATCTCGCGGCTTTTCTGCCGCTGCCCGCGTGGATGCCGCGTCTGTTCCGGCGCGATACCAAACGCAGCGCCGCGCGTATCCGCCGCCTGATTACCGGTCTGACAACCGCGCGCGCCGCCGGGATCGCAGCAGGAACTGCCCCCGACGATCTGGCGACCAAGATCATGACAACCGCTGATCCCCTGACAGGCGAGCGTTTCAGCACCGAAGAGATGGTGGATCAGGTTGCCATCTTCTTTCTCGCAGGCCACGAAACCAGCGCTTCGGCGTTGGCATGGGCGCTGTATCTGATGGCGCTTTATCCTGAGTGGCAGGACCGTCTGGCCGCAGAAGCGCAGGTATTGGAGCGTTGCGATTTTGCGGTGATGAGCAAACTGCGTCTCAGCCGTGATGTATTCCGCGAAACGCTACGCCTTTACCCTCCTGTGCCTATGATGGTGCGCGAAAATAAATGCCCCGAGGAGATGCGCAACCGGACGGTGGCGACGGCATCGCAGCTGGTATTAAGCCCTTGGCACCTGCACCGGCATACGCGGCTATGGGACAACCCGGACGGATTTGACCCGGCCCGCTGGCACACGGAAAACGGCAAGGCCTGCCAACGCACCGCCTATATTCCGTTCAGCGCAGGCGCGCGCGTCTGTCCGGGTGCGGGCTTTGCGATGATCGAAGGGCCGCTGATCCTGTCCAGAATCCTGCGTGATTACCGGATCAGCACAGGGGCAGGTGCTGCGCCCGTGCCCGTTGCACATCTGACCGTGCGCGCAGCTGACGGCATCCGTCTGAGGATCGAGCGGCGTGAGCGTTAACACACGCTTATGGTGCTAGCGCTGGAGCGCGCGATCCTTTAGAACCCGCATAGATTTCTGAACCAGCAAAAAGGGCACCACTCATGGGCACCAAAGACGCACAGCGCACCCAGATGGCAACGGCGAACGGCTTTATCGCCGCATTGGACCAATCGGGCGGATCAACCCCCAAGGCGCTGAGCCTCTACGGCGTCGAACCATCGGATTACAACGGTGACGAAGAGATGTTTGCCGCCGTTCACGCCATGCGTTCGCGGATCATCCTCGCCGATGCTTTCACCTCCGACAAGGTGATTGGCGCGATCCTTTTCGAGCGGACGATGAACAACACCATCAATGGTAAGCCAGCGGCACAGCTTTTGTGGGAAGACCGTGGCGTGGTGCCGTTTCTGAAGATCGACAAAGGCCTGGCCGATATTGAAAACGGCGTGCAGATACTCAAACCGATGCCTGATCTTGATGCGCTTCTGGCGCTGGCCAACGAAAAGGGGATCTTTGGTACAAAAGAACGCTCGTTGATTCACGACGCGAACGCCACCGGCATTGCGGCGGTTGTGGCGCAGCAGTTTGACGTGGCCAAGGTGGTTTCCGCCGCCGGTTTGGTGCCGATTGTCGAGCCGGAGGTGAACATCGAATCCGCGACGAAGGCCGAAGCAGAAGACATTCTTGAAGCTGAAATTATGAAACACCTCAATTGTTTGCCTGAAGGTGTTGATGTAATTCTCAAGCTCACTATTCCGAACAAAGCGGGCCTTTTCGATGCCGCAGCAGACCATCCGCGCGTGATGCGCGTTGTGGCGTTGTCCGGTGGCTATTCCACAGATGTGGCTTGCGACAAACTGAGCCAGAACCACAAGATGATCGCGAGCTTCAGCCGCGCGTTGTCCGAAGGGCTGAACGTAAAAATGTCTGATGCCGAGTTTGAGACCGCTCTGGGGCGGAACATTGATCAGATTTACAAAGCCTCTGTCGCCTAAAAGCACGGACCGGAATTTTTCGAAACTCCGGTCCGGTTTTCGCGGTATTTGCGATCATCCGCGTGAAAAAGTGACGTTTATGCGCTCAATCGGCGTCCGGCAAACGATCCTTTAGCGTTTTCAGAACATAAACGCGGATGGCCGAGGCCAATCCGCTTTCGACGCCGCGCGCTTCATCAATCCCGGCGACGAGGGCGTTGATCGGCATGTTCTTTTGCCGCGCGATGGCGCGCAGCTCGCTCCAGAATGGTGCCTCAAGCGAGATAGATGTGCGGTGCCCGTGCAAGGTCACCGAATGCTTCACGGGCCGCGCTGTCATGTCTCGCGCTTGTGTCCGTCCAGATTACGCGCGATTTTCTCGGCTGCCGCTTTCAACGCTTCTTTTTGCGTTTTGGTCTGGCCGAACTGGACGGCATTTTCATCCGCACGGGCGCGGCGGGAAGTCCTGCCGCGCTCCTTACGGATTTTGTTCATGTTGAGGGGCGTGTTCATTTCGGGCCAATCATGTTTTCCGGACGCACGACGCGCTCGAATGTTTCTGCGTCGACAAAGCCAAGCGCGATCGCCTCTTCTTTGAGGGTCGTGCCGTTTTTATGGGCCGTCTTGGCAACTTTGGTCGCGTTGTCATAGCCGATTTCGGGTGCCAGAGCGGTCACCAGCATAAGGCTTTCATACATCAGTTTTTCAATACGCTCGGCGTCTGCTTTCAGATCCACCACCAGATTATCGGTGAAGGTCGAGGCCGCATCACCCAGAAGCTGCATGGATTGCAGTACGTTATAGGCCATCATCGGTTTATAGACGTTCAGTTCGAAATGCCCTTGCGAGCCGGCAAAGCCGACGGCGGCATCGTTGCCGAAGACATGTGCGCACACCTGTGTCAGGGCTTCGCATTGCGTCGGGTTCACCTTGCCCGGCATGATGGATGAACCCGGCTCGTTCTCGGGCAGGATCAATTCGCCCAGACCACAGCGCGGGCCGGAGCCAAGGAACCGGATGTCATTGGCGATCTTGAACAGGCTCGCCGCCACGGTTTTCAGATGGCCCGAGATTTCGACCATCGCGTCATGTGCGGCCAATGCTTCGAACTTGTTGGGCGCGGTGACAAAGGGCAGGCCGGTGATCTGCGCCATGTTGGCCGCCACGGTTTCCGCCCACCCTTTGCGGGTGTTCAGTCCGGTACCGACAGCGGTGCCGCCCTGTGCCAATTCGTAAATGCGGCCAAGGCCGTCTTCGACCCGTTTGATCGCCATCGCGACCTGATGGGTATAGCCGGAGAATTCCTGTGACAGCGTCAGCGGCGTTGCGTCCTGTGTGTGGGTGCGGCCGATCTTGATGATGCCGTCGAATTCCTCGACCTTCACTTGCAACGCGGCGTGCAGCTTGTTCAGGCCGGGCAGCAGGACATCACGGGCCATTGTAGCGGTGGCGATATGCATCGCTGTGGGGAAGGTGTCGTTGGACGATTGCCCCATGTTGCAATGGTCATTCGGGTGCACGGGATCTTTTGATCCGATCACGCCGCCCATGATCTCGATTGCGCGGTTGGCGATGACCTCGTTTGCGTTCATGTTCGACTGGGTGCCCGAGCCGGTCTGCCACACGACCAGCGGAAAGTTGTCGTCGAACTTGCCTTCAACAACTTCGGAGGCGGCCTGTACGATGGCCTTGCCTTTGTCTTCGTCCAAGGTGCCCTGAGCCATGTTCGCTTGTGCACAGGCCTGTTTGATCACACCCAATGCGCGTACGATGGCAATGGGTTGTTTTTCCCAGCCGATGGGGAAGTTGATGATCGAGCGTTGCGTTTGCGCGCCCCAGTATTTGTCGGACGGGACTTCCAACGGGCCAAAGCTGTCGGTTTCTGTGCGGGTGTCGGCCATGTTCGGGAGCTCCTGATCTTGTCTGATGACTTCAGGGGCTGTTTAACGCTCGGCTGACCGCTTCGCAAACCTATGTTTTGCGAAAACTGTCCAATGAGACAATTTCGGCGTCTTTGGCAGGCGCTTCTTCGACTTCCAGCTCTGATTCCTCGGTCTGGGGCAGGGCGTCTTCGTCGGCTTTCGTATCTGGCGCGTGCGCTTCTTCGCCCTGCTGTTCAAAGCGCAGGCCGAATTCCACGGAAGGGTCCACAAAGGTGCGGATCGCATCATAGGGGATGTACAGAGGTTCGGGCGCATCGCCGAAATTCAGCGAAATGGAAAAACCGTCATTGGTGACTTCAAGGTTGTCGTACCAATGCTGCAACACAACTGTCATCTCGTCCGGATAACGGTCCGACAGCCAATCCGCCAGCTCGGCGTCAGGGTGACCTGTGTCGAACGTGATAAAGAAGTGGTGCGCGCCCGGCAGGCCGTTGTCCGCGACGTCCAAAAGGACATTGCGGATCAGGCTGCGCATGGCGTCATGCATGAGATTGCCATAGTCGATGCTGCGGCTCATTTCATATCCCCGAAGTGTAAACGTTGCGCCTACCATAGCTCTTTTTGAAGGGAGTGAAAGGGGGGCTTTTGGTCTTTGGATCAGCCGATTGCCAGACCGGCAGAGGCAGCGCCAAAGGCCGTGGTCCGCCGACATCTTCAACCAGAACATGCAGCGCAAACCAGAGTGACAGATTCGCGATGACGCCAACAACTGCGGCGGTGCATCAGCGTGATCTGTGCCGCCAGACCGAGGTGCGCGAAGGGAAGGGTGTTAATCCCGTTATTGACCCGGTGTGGCTGAGGACGAGAGACTGTTTGCGTTGTTGCTCATCGGGTAAGGGCGAGATGTGGCAGGATGAAGCTTTGCCCCGGATCAGGCGGCGTATTTACTTTCAACTCGCAGCCATAGGCCTTGGATAAAACGTCATTTCGCATGACCGCATCGGGTGGCCCTGATGTCAAAAGCCCACCGCCCATGATCATCGCCATCTGATCGGCAAACATGGCAGACAGGTTCAGGTCGTGCATGACAGCGACCACACCGCCGCCGCGCGCCGCGTAGTCCTTCATCAGCTGCATCACAAGAAGCTGGTGACCGATGTCGAGGCTAGCAACAGGTTCATCCAGCAACAGCCAGCGGGGCACATCGTCAACAACGGGGTGCCAGACCTGACACAGGACACGGGCCAGTTGCGCGCGCTGTTGCTCGCCCCCCGATAGTTCCTGATAAAATCGCCCGCCATACCCGGAGAGGCCCACGGCGGCGAGCGCGCGCGCGGGAATATCTGGACGCGCGCCCGAAATGCCCGCCAAAAGCCCCATGTGCACCACTTCGATCACCGTAAAGGGGAACGCCAGCGTTGCGGCCTGAGGCAGCACACCGCGCATGGCGGCCAGCTCCCATGGCTTTAGCTTAGCGGTGTCTTGCCCGTTCAGTATGACCTTGCCGGAAAAATCCACTTCATCGGTGATCGCCTTGAGCAGGGTTGATTTGCCCGAACCGTTGGGGCCGACGATGGCGGTGATCTCTCCGGCGCGGGCAGTGAAATCAATGCCGTGCAGGATTTCTTTTTTGCCAATACGGGCGCGTATGTTATGTGCCTCAAGGGTCATAGGTCCACCAATCCGCGACGGCGCAGCAAAATCCACAGGAACACCGGCGCGCCCAGAACGGCGGTGACGATCCCGATCGGCAACTCGGCCGGTGCGATGATCACGCGGCTGATGACATCCGCGATCAGCAGCAGGCTTGCCCCCAGCAGGGCCGCGTTTATCAAAAGCGGCCCATGATCCGGCCCCGTCGACAGTCGCAGCACATGCGGCACGATGATGCCGATAAAACCGATGCCGCCCGAGACTGCGACAGCCGCACCTGTCGCCGCCGCAACCGTCAGAATGGCCGCGTTTTTCACACGTTGCACAGGGACGCCCATATGTGCCGCAGTCGCTTCACCAAAGGCCAGACCATTCAGGCCATAGCCCAGCGAGGCAGCAACCAGAATCGAAATTACGATAACCGGACAAGCGACCAGCACCTTGATCCATGTGGCCCCCGCCAGTGAGCCCAAGCCCCAGAACGTCAGGTCGCGCAATTGCGCATCATCTGCCATGTAAACGAGGATGCCCGAGAGCGCGCCGGCCAAAGCGCCAAGCGCAATGCCTGCCAACAACATGGTGGCGACCGACGTGCGCCCCCGCCGTGTCGAGACGCGGTAAAGCAACATCGTCGATCCCCAACCGCCGAAGAATGCGGCGAGCGGTACCAGCCAGTAGCCGACCAATGCCATGATGCCCAAGGGAAGCAGCCCCCCGAAAACGATCGCAGAGATCGCCCCAAGCCCCGCGCCGGCGCTGACGCCGACAAGCCCCGGATCAGCCAGCGGATTGCGGAATAACCCCTGCATCACCGCACCCGATACGGCAAGCGATGCCCCGACGCAGATGCCAAGGATCATCCGTGGCATCCGGATATCCCACAGCACGACCTGCTCCATCTGGCTGAGCGGTTGGCCCGATACCAGCTTTTGCAGCGCGCCCCACAGCGAGGTGCCGGATGCGCCGATGGCAAGGCTCGTGATGCCAACCACCAACAGCAAAACCGCCAGCCAGACATGTGCGCGCCGCGCAGTGTGCCGACGATCCTGCGGCACGGCGGTATCTGCAATCATTGCCATGGGTTCAACTACCGTAAAGGGCGCGGTTCAGGTCAGCGACCGCCTGTGCGGTGCGCGGCCCGAACCCCAACAGGTACAGCCCGTCCATCTTGATCACTGCACGGGTTTGCGCGGCGGGCGTTGACGCAATGACCGGCATTTGCAGCAGTTCGTCCACCGGGCTGTCATGATCCCCTTTACGGTCCATCATCAGGATTACGTCAGGAGCAGCAGCGATCACCGCCTCGTCGGTGATTGGCTTGTACCCGTAAAATGCCGTCACCGCATTTGTGCCGCCCGCCATTTCGATCATCGCCGCCGCTGCCGTGTCCTTGCCCGATGCCATGATGCGCCCGCCTTGCGTGCTGAGGATGAAAAGCACGCGCTTTTTGTTTTCGGTGGCGTTTTCGCCGGATATGCGTGCGATCTCATCCAGTTCGCGGCGCAATTGATCCGCAAGCGCCTTTGCGCTCGTTTCTTCACCGATGGCCTGACCTACGGCGATAATTTTGGCGCTGACACCCGCAGCAGAATAGTCATCCGGCACTGTGACGAAGGGGATGTTCGCCCCCTCCAGCACGGTGATCGTTTCTAACGGACCTGCGCCGCTTTCCGCGATGATAAGCGATGGATCGACGGACAAAACCCCCTCGGGCGAGAGCGCGCGCATATACCCGACATCGGGCAATGCCGCGACCTCGGGCGGGTAGCTAGAGGTGGTGTCACGGGCGGCCAGCCGGTCACTGGCCCCCAGCGCATAGATGATTTCCGTCACCGATCCGCCGATGGAGACGATGCCGCCTGTTTTCTCCTGTGCCACTGCCGGTAACGCGGCGGCGAAGACTGCGGCGAAAACTGAGGCGCGCAGGCTGAAGATCATGCCGGCACCTTTGCATCAAGCCCTTCAAGCCCCGCCACCAGTTTGCCCCAGGCAGGGCGGCTGTCGCGGCCCTCCTTGCCAACACCAAAGACCTGAAAAATCAACCCGCCGTCGGCATTGAAGGCCTCAACCGAAATCGCCGGACCGCGCTGGGTCGGCTTTTCGATGGCCCAGACTTCGGCAATATGATCAAGGCGCAGATGCAGGTTAAAGCGGGGGTCCAGCACGTTCTGCCACGGGCCCATAGACTTGAGCGTCTCGATCGGGCCGGAATGGATCTGGATACAGCCGCGGTTGCCGGTAAAGACCATGATCTCCATCTCGCTTGCGGCAACTTGATGCAGCACCTGATCGACGGCCGCAGGGGCCAGCGCGCGGGCAAACGGCTCTCCGACAATACGGTAAGCGCCAAGACGGTTCATTTTAAGCTTTGATGTCAGGCGCATGAACTGGTGCGTGTCCGTCATCCGCGCCCATTCCTTGCGCAGGATATCCAGTTTGGTGGTGTCGGCCTTGGGGGTTTCGTCGGGCTTGCGATCTTTCACGCTCAACGATTGGGCCTGATCCTCCAGACGCAATTCCACCTTTGCGCGATCCCACGCCGCAAGGTCGGACCCGTCGCGCAGGAATACCTTGTGGACCGCATCGCCCGCGGCATCAAAAACCTGAAGGCTGCGGCGGGTGCCGGTGTCGGTTTCCTTTTCGACCATATAGGCGTGTTGCCAATGGCTGGGGAAGATGCGCAGGTCGATGTCTTCGGTCAGGATCATCGAAGCATGTGCGCCGGGGTGATAGTTGTCATAGACGCCGACCTTTTCATTCACGCATGAAGCGTTGCGTGTCAACGCCATGACTTCGCCAAGCGTTTGCGCCGCGCCCATGATCTTGTCGGGGTGGGCGTCCACGCGGGTGGTGCCTTCGCCACAATAGGCGGCGATCAGCTGTGCTTCGCTGATGGCCAGTTTGTCGGCCAGATCGCGTTCACGCATGTTGGGGTTTTCGGCACGAAACGCGCGAATGTGGTCGGGGGACGGGGAAACGGGGGAGGGGGAATCAGATTGGGTCATACAGCACCTTGCGCCTTGTTGTTGATGTGGGGTTTTGGCTGGCAAAGCGCGCTCTGGCACTGGCTGGCAAAGGCTTAGTAATTCACTCAACCTTTATTGTTGACACTTTTAGTGCGTCTTTCTAAAAGCCGCAAGAGCGCCAATGAAATTGGTGCAAAAAACAATTCACGCCTACGCCAGCAATCGCAAGCAACCGGCCCCACAGTTACGCTTGCGAGGACTCTCATGACCACTACCGCCGGAACACGCGCCTTTTTGCTGGGCACAACAAGCCTGATCATCCTGACATTCGGTTCCGGCGCGCTGCATGCGCAAGGCGCTGAAGGCGGCTTCCTTGGCACGCTTTTGTTGGGCGAAAGCAAGCGGGAGGTGCAGACCGACACCGCCGTTCCGGTCACGGATGTTGATCAGGAGGAGATCGACGACCGCCAGGCAGGCACAGTGGCAGAAATTATCGATTCCGTGCCGGGTGTTAGTCTGGTGAACGGCTCAACCCCGCAAGGATCGGGGATCAATATTCGTGGCTATGGTGCCAACAGCACCTTTGGCACGGACAGCAAGATCGCGGTACAGGTGGACGGCGCAAGTGTCGGTGGAGAGAAGCTGTACCGGATCGGCACACAGCTTTTCACTGACCCGTTCCTGTATAAATCGGTCAGCGTCATCCGTGGCACTGTCGGCAGCTTTGAGTACGGCTCCGGCATTGTCGGCGGTGTGGTAAAGCTTGAAACCAAGGACGCGTCCGATCTGACCGGTGGCGAGGTCGGGTTTGTCTTTGGCCAGACATTGGAATTCAGCAGCAATGGCGATGGGGTCACATCGTCCAGCGTGCTGGCATGGCAGCCCACACAAGACATGGAGTTCCTTCTGAACTACACGTGGCGCGATCAGGACAATCAGGACGACGGCAGCGGGAATACTGTTGGAAACAGCGCGTTTAACCTGCCATCCGGCCTGTTCAAGGCGAAATATACCTTTGGCCAGAACCGTGATCAATCGCTGACCTTCAGTTATGCCAAAACTACATCCAGCGACCGTGATGTGCCTTTCGACAGCTTCACAACAACCGCCGATGCATTTGGCAATGTAGACCGCGACACGGAGTCGAAAACAGCCGTTTTGCGCTATAATTTCAACCCCTCCGGTAACGATATGGTCGACCTTGATGTTATCCTGTCATACGCGGATCAGACCATCGACCAAAGCTATGTGCCGGGGAGTTCTCCTTTGGAAGGAACGCCGGGGGGAGCAGGGATTCTGCCTTTGGTAAATGCCGATCACCGTTATCAGACAACCAAACTGGCCTTCAAAAACACCAGCCTGTTTGACACCGGCGCGGTGAGCCACAATCTGCGCACGGGTCTTGAGTTTATCCGCCGTGAACGGCTTGATGCCAGTAGCGCATCGGCTGCCGGTGGCGTTGACAAGCGCGTTGCCGTCTATGCGGTTGATGACATGCAGATCGGTAACGCATGGACGGTGACGCCCGCGTTGCGCTATGAAACGTCGAAAATCACCGGTTCGACAGCGCCCAACGATGGCACCTTTGAAAACGATGCACTGATGGGCGGGCTTTCGGTGCGGTATGCTTTTGGCAACGGTTTGGCGCTGTTTGGTAGCGCGGCCTACACCGAAGGGCTGCCCATTATTGACGATCTGGGAACGCCCACCAACATTACCCAAACGGAAAAGTCCCGTACGTTTGAAATCGGCGCGTCCTTTGATCGCGCTGATCTGTTCCAAAGCGGTGACAATCTGGCGATCAAGGGGACGGCGTACAAAACGCGGCTTTATGATGTGACAAGCTACCGGACCGGGCGGTCCGGACCGTTCCTCGACAAGGTCGAAACCGAGGGGCTCGAAGTTGAAGTGTCCTATGCAATGGAAAGCGGTATTTACGTCGACGTTAACGCCAACATGACTAACGGGACCGAATACGCGCCGGGACTGGCGGCAACCGAATGGCGCCATTCCGCAGGTGACAGCATGCGCCTGACGTTGGGAAAGAAATTTGGCGAAGAGCTGGACCTGAGCTGGGAAGTTGTCGCGAACAAGGCCATTGATGTGGGCACGTCCTCCTCTGCGGGTTTTGGCGTTCATAACCTGCGCGCCACCTATGTTCCGCAAAATGGCGTTCTGAAAGATACCCAGATCCGCTTTGGTCTGGAGAACGTGTTTGATCGGGATTTCACACCGCATCTGTCCACACGTGCGGCACCGGGCCGGAACATCAAACTTACCCTTTCGCGCACGTTCTGAGGGGGTGTTCATGTGTACCAGACTCATCGCGGCACTGTTGTTCATCGGCACACAGGCCATGGCACAAGACGCCCCACCGGTCCTTTCCGTCGAGCTTAATGCGCAGGCGAGCACAGAGGCGGGGTGCCTTTTGACCTTCATGATCAGCAACGGCCATGCACAGGCAATCGACAGCGCGGTTTTCGAAACCGTGCTGTTCAACACTGCGGGGCAGGTGGACCGGCTGACGTTGTTTGATTTTGGCGCTCTGCCCGCGGGCCGACCAAGGGTGCGCCAGTTTGTGGTGGACGGGCTGGCGTGTGACGCGCTTGGACAAGTTCTGATCAACGGGCCAAGCACGTGCACGATTGACGGCGCTGAAAGCCCGCTTTGCGGTGCATCGCTGAAACTCGGCACCCGCACGGGAACGGAGCTGATCGGATGAACATACTGCAAACCCTCACACAGGCGCTGTTGCAGGTGCTGGATGTTGGCGGCCCGGTTGTGGCGGTTCTGATTGCCGTCTCGATCCTGACGGCAGGCGTTGTTTTCTATAAACTATGGCAATTCCAACAGGCGGGCGTCGGGCGGCACAAAGCGTTGCAACGTGCGGTTCAGGCGTGGGATCACGATGATCGCACGCAGGCAGCAACGCAGCTTGATACCAGCACCAGCTACCTTGCGCCGGCCTTCCGCATGGCAATGGCGCATCGCAACACACCCGATATCCGCACACGGGTCGAGGCCGAAGCCGAGGCGCGGTTTGCCGATCTGGAGCGCGGCTTTCGCCTGCTTGATTCCGTGGCGCAGCTGGCCCCGCTGATGGGCTTGTTCGGCACCGTTCTGGGCATGATCGAAGCATTCCAGTCGCTACAAGCTGCGGGAAGCCAGGTTGATCCGTCGCTGCTGGCGGGTGGGATCTGGGTCGCTCTTTTGACCACGGCTGTGGGCCTTGCCGTCGCGATGCCGTCGTCGGTTGTCTTGTCGTGGCTGGAAAGCCGGATGGCGGCCGAACGGATACTGGCGGAACGCGGACTTGCAACCATCCTGACGCCCACCGGATCATCGTGCGCGCACGAACAGGCCATTGGCCAGACCACAGCCCATGGCGCGTGAGGTAAGATACCGCCGCCGCGCGCTTTCCATGACGTCGTTGATTGACGTTATATTTTTGCTGCTGCTGTTTTTCATGCTGTCTTCGACATTCTCGAAGTTTGCCGAGGTCGAATTGGCGGGCGTGGGCGGGCAGGGCGCTGGTGCTGGCGATCAGACGCTGTTCTTGCAGATCACCCCCGACACGCTGCGTCTGAACACCGCCGCGCTGGACATCAAGGCGCTTTCGGGCAGGTTGACCGAGATTTTGGCAGATAGCGAAAGCAAGCTGCTGCTCAGCCTGTCCGGCGATGTCACCTCGCAACGCCTTACCGATGTGCTTGTTGTCTTGCGCGCCCAGCCAAAACTTACCCTCAGCATACTGGCCCCGTCATGAGACGCCCCGCCGTCCGCAGCCGCAAAGAGCCGACAATTGCGCTGATCAATATCGTGTTCCTGATGCTCGTGTTTTTCATGGTTGCAGGGACGCTGTCCCCTTCGCTGGATCGTGATATTACGCTGGTTGAAACAGACGCGTTGGAAGGACGTGAACCGCCCGATGCGCTGGTCATCGACAAAACCGGCGAACTGCGCCATCGCGGCGCTGTGCTTACGTCGGTTCCGGCATTTTTGGACCGTCCGGACAGTCGCGCACTTGATGTTGTGCGGCTGATGCCGGACCGGGCATTGCCCGCCGCCGAATTATTGCGGATTTCTGCGCAGCTGCGTGCTGCCGGTGCGAAAAAAATCATGATCTCGACAGAAAGGGCACTGCGATGATTGCCCGGTCTCGTCTGGTGTTCGCAACTGTCTTGCTGGCGTCCTCTGCCTTGCATCTTACGGCCATGACCCTGATCTGGACCGTGCCTCCCGTGCAAATGGAGGGTGGCGCGCAGGTTGCTGAATCTTCGCTTGGGTCAAGCTTTGCCGATCTTTCACAGGGTGTTCAGCAGCCAACGCAGACGGTGCAAAAAGTTGCCCAACCGGCGAAACCAGCGGCGATGCGCGCGATCAAGCCTGAGGCGGCTATGACATCCCGCGCCCCGTCACAAACTCCCGAAAAACCCGTGGCACCTAAGACATCGCCAACTGAACCACCACCTCACACAAATGCGGTTGTGCCTGATACGGTTGTCGCGGCCTTGCCAGAGGTGTCCGCCGCGACCCCCGTGTCGATCAGGCCCCGAATGCCCGCCAAACGCCCCGATCTGCCAAAAGCCGAGCCAGCGCCCAAAAGAGCCAATCAGGCCCCGAAGCCGGTCCAGCCGCGTGGAAATGCAAACCGTAATGCCAAGGCAGGCACGCAAAACGGAGCTGCGGCAAAATCGGCGCAACCGCGTCAGGCAAGCAAGGCAAACACGCAAAAGACCAAAGGCAACGCGGCAGCATCAAGTTATCCCGGAGAGGTGATGCGCCGTATCTCTCGGGTGTCACGTCCGCGTACCTCGGCGCGCGGCATTGCTGTCATCCGGTTTACAATCGCGCAAAACGGTGGACTGGCCTCTGCCAATGTTGCGCGTTCATCCGGCTCTGCCGCGCTGGACCGTGCCGCTTTGGCGGTGGTTCAAAAAGCACAGCCGTTTCCACGCCCCCCGTCCGGAGCGCGGCGCAGCTATTCGATTAAGATTAAAGGGCGGTAAACCTTTGTCAGTTGTCCGGTTTGTCTCATGCTGGTGTGCGCGCCCAAGAGTGACCAGCGCCACAAATGCCCCCTCTCGCCGACGCCATTCTATGCGGCGGTTAGAAGCAGGTCACGTGGTGGCGATACTGCTGCCCTTTGTGCTGAACAAATTGGCGGTCGCTGCGGCGCAGGCGCGTCTAAAGGTCCAGTTCCACCCAGACCGGCACATGATCGGACGGCTTTTCGTAGCCGCGAATTTCGCGGTCGATCTGGCAATCGCGCAAGCGATCGGCGGTATAGGGGCACAGCAGGAAATGGTCGATGCGGATGCCGTTGTTGCGGTTCCACGCGCCTGCCTGATAGTCCCAGAAGCTGTAGTGGCCCGGCCCCTGCGTGCAGGCGCGAAACGCTTCGGTTAGGCCAAGGTTCAGCAGGGTGCGCCACTTTTCACGCGATTGAGGTAGAAAAAGAGCGTCCTCGCGCCAGCTGTCGGGGGAGGCGGCGTCTTCATCTTGGGGGATGATGTTGTAATCCCCCGCCATCAGGAACGGGGTTTCTTCGGCCAGCAGCGTTTGGGCGCGGGCGCGCAGACGGTCCATCCACGCCAGTTTATAATCGTATTTCGGCCCCGGTGCCGGATTACCGTTGGGCAGGTACAGCCCGCACAGCCGCACCGCGCCCTTGTCGCCCACAACGGTTGCCTCGATATAGCGGGCTTGTTCGTCCTCGTCATCACCGGGCAGGCCACGGCTGACGTCTTCGAGGGGCAGCTTTGACAGGATGGCAACGCCGTTAAAGGATTTTTGTCCGTGGGTTTCGACGTTATAGCCGCGGTCTTCAAAAATTTCGCGGGGGAAGGCTTCGTCGACCGATTTGATCTCTTGCATCAGCACCACGTCCGGCTCCGCCGTATCAAGCCAGTCTGGCAGGGCGTTAATGCGCGCTTTGATGCCGTTGATGTTGAAGGTGGCGATTTTCATAAGAAGGCTCCTCGCTGGCTGCTCCTGTGGCTATCGCCGATCAGGGCCGCCTGAGCAAGGATAAGCAACCGGTGGCCGTTACATCGAAAACGAGGTGCCGCAGCCGCAAGACGAGGATGCGTTGGGGTTTTCGATCACGAATCGCGCGCCGATCAACTCCTGGGTGAAATCAATTGTGGCATTGGCAAGGAACGGGAGCGAGATGCTATCGACCACAACCTTTTCGCCTGCGCCTTCCAGCACCAGATCGTCGTCTTTGGCGCTATCAAGCAGGATTTCATACTGGAACCCCGAGCATCCGCCGCCTTCAACAGCGATGCGTAGGGCTTTGCCATCGTCTGCGGCTCCAATTTCGGACAGGCGGGCAAAGGCGCGTTCGGTCACTTTCGGGGGCAAGTTCATGGGGCAGGCTCCTGATAGGCGGGGGCGTATGTTTCCATTGACGCATTTTAATAATATATGGGTGCTGCAAGACGGGTACAACCACCCCGGCACAGGAGTTCTCCAGATGCGCGCATCCTTCGCCTCCGATCCAGACCGCGCACGCGGCCGCCGCGTGCCAGAAGAGGAAAGCAATTTCCGCTCCTGCTTTCAGCGGGACCGTGACCGGATCATCCACGCGAGCGCCTTTCGGCGGCTCAAACACAAAACACAGGTATTTGTGGAGCACGAGGGCGATTATTACCGCACGCGCCTGACCCATTCGATCGAGGTTGCGCAGGTGGCGCGCACCATCGCGGGGGCGCTTCATCTGAACGGGGAGCTGACCGAGGCGGTCGCGCTTGCGCATGATCTGGGGCATCCGCCGTTTGGCCACACCGGCGAAGACGCCTTGCATGCGTTGATGGCACCCTACGGCGGGTTTGATCACAACGCACAGGCGATCAAGATCGTCACCTCGCTTGAGCGCCATTACGCGGATTTCGACGGGTTGAACCTGACGTGGGAAACGCTGGAGGGGATCGCCAAGCATAACGGCCCGGTGGTCGGTGATTTGCCACACGCGTTGGCCGATTATAACGCGCTGCATGATCTCGAACTTGCCACCCACGCCAGTGCGGAGGCGCAGGTGGCCGCGCTTTCGGACGATATCGCCTATAACAACCACGATCTGCACGACGGTCTGCGCGCGGGGCTGTTCAGCGACGAGGAAATTACGATGCTGCCTTTGGTGGGGGAGGCCTACGGCGACGTTGACCGTCTTTATCCCGGCCTTGACAGCTATCGCCGCCGCCATGAGGCCTTACGCCGTGTATTCGGCATGATGGTGTCGGACGTGATCGAGACGTCGCGCAATCTGTTGGTGACATCCGGTGCCGGGTCGGTCGAAGAAATCCGCCTTCTGGGCCGTCCCGTGATCCGGTTTTCCGATGCGTTGTGGCAGGATCTGAACGAGATCCGTGCGTTTTTGTTCAAACGGATGTACCGCGCGCCTTCTGTGATGATCATCCGCGCCGAAGTTTCCGGCGTGATCGAAGACCTGTTTCCGTTGTTTCTGGACCAACCCGAGCTGATGCCCGCGCATTGGGCAAATTCCATTGCTGCGGCGGGCGGGGATCGTATTATGCTTGCCAGAATGGTGAGCGATTACATCTCGGGGATGACCGACCGCTTTGCGCTTCAGGAACACGCGCGGTTGATCGGGAGCACGCCGAAAGCCGTTTGGAAGGGATGACATGGAACAGACACTTGAAAGTGTAAAACCCGTGCGCGGGAGCTTGAGCGGGCAGCGGATCATCGTGTTAGGCGCGGCCTGCGGCTTTGGCCGCGGGGTGATCCGTGTGCTGGGCGCGGCGGGCGCACAGGTGGTTGCGGTGGATAGCAATGCAGGCGGTCTGGGGCAGTTGAAAGGGGCCGTCCCGCTGCCGCTTAAAGGTGCACCGGCAGACGGGGTGCGCCGGATCGGCAAGGCGTGGGGTGACGCGCGGCTGGACGGGGTGCTGAACCTGATGCCACTGCGCAAGCCCTCGGAAATTGATCTTAATATCGAGATGCTTCAGAGCATCGTGCAAGGGTTCATGCCGGCACTCGCCGCACGCGAGGGGCAGATCATCACCGTTGTTGCGCGCCCCGATCAGGCGCTGGATGTGGCGGCGGGTGCGCTGGCCCCCGCGCTGGTCTCGGCGCAGGCGGCATTTGCCCATGCGCTTAAACGCGATGGTCTGGTGTTAAACCTGATCAATGTGGGCGAGGACGCTGTTGCGCCTGCGCGCAAGGCGGTTCTGGGGCTGTTGCAGGGGGCTGTTGGGCCGCTCACCGGTGCGCAGTTGCGGCTGTAACGCCGCGCGCACCGATTGACGCGGGCGGCATAGCTGGTAAACGGACAGTCTACCCAATCAAGAGCACCTTCCCATGAACCTATTCGCCGATATCCGTTCCCTTGTCCTGACAACGCTTGATGCAATGGTCGTCGCTGGCGATCTGCCAGAAGGGCTTGTCACCGACAATGTCACGGTGGAGCCGCCGCGCGATGCGGCGCACGGGGATATGGCGACGAATGCGGCGATGGTGCTGGCCAAACCCGCCAAAATGAAGCCGCGCGATATTGCGCAAAAGCTGGCCGCCCGTCTGCTGTCCGATGCGCGTATCATTTCCGCCGATATTGCCGGACCGGGGTTCCTGAACCTGCGGCTGGCACCGTCGCAGTGGCAGGGCGTTGCCGCTGCCGTGCTGGACGCGGGCACCGATTTCGGACGTGGTACGCTGGGCGCGGGCAAGCGGGTGGATGTTGAATATGTCTCGGCCAACCCGACAGGGCCGTTGCATGTGGGCCATACACGCGGCGCTGTTTTCGGTGATGCGCTGGCGTCATTGCTGGCCTTCGCGGGCTATGACGTGACGCGCGAATATGTGATCAACGATGGCGGCTCGCAGATCGACGCACTCGCCCGCTCCGTCTATCTGCGCTATCTCGAAGCGCACGGGCAGGAGGTCGCCTTTCCCGATGGCACCTATCCGGGTGATTATCTGATCCCTGTCGGTCAAAAGCTGAAGGAAAGCGTCGGCGAGGATTATATCGGCGCAGACGAGGACGTGTGGCTGGACCCGATCCGCAATTTCGCCACTGACGAGATGATGGACCTGATCCGCGACGATCTGGCGCTTCTGGGCGTCAAGATGGACAAGTTCTTCTCGGAAAAGTCGCTTTATAACACCGGCAAGATCGAAGCCTGCCTGAAAAAGCTCGACGATATGGGGCTGATCTATACGGGGACGTTGGCGCCACCCAAGGGCAAGCTGCCCGACGATTGGGAAGCCCGCGAACAGACGCTGTTCAGATCCACCGATTTCGGTGACGATCAGGACCGTCCGATCAAGAAAAACGATGGCTCGTGGACCTATTTTGCGCCCGACATCGCCTATCACAATGACAAGGTAGAACGCGGTTTCGATCTGTTGATCAACGTCTTTGGTGCCGATCACGGCGGCTATGTCAAACGGATGAAGGCGGCGGTGCATGCGCTGTCGGGGGGCAAAGTACCGCTTGATATCAAGCTGACGCAGTTGGTGAAGCTGTTCAAGAACGGTGAAGAATTCAAGATGTCCAAACGGGCAGGGAACTTTGTCACCCTGCGCGATCTCATCGACGAGGTCGGCCCGGATGTGACCCGTTTCGTGATGCTCACGCGCAAGAACGACGCGCCGCTGGATTTCGATTTTGACAAGGTGATGGAGCAGAGCCGCGAGAACCCCGTGTTCTACGTCCAATACGCCCATGCGCGCGTGGCTTCGGTGCTGCGCAAGGCCGTCGATGCGGGGATTCCCGTGGATGATGGCGCGCTGAAAGCCGCCGATCTGGACAAGCTGGATCATGACGCAGAGCTGGGCCTGTTGCGTAAACTTGCCGAGTGGCCGCGTCTGGTAGAGACCGCCGCGCGCAGCAACGAGCCACACCGCATTGCTTTCTATCTCTATGAACTTGCGGGTGATTTTCACGGCCTGTGGAACCGTGGCAACGACGAAACACAGCTGCGCTTCATTCAGGAGGGTGATGTTGCAACATCACAGGCAAAAATCGCGCTGGCGCGGGCCACTGCGATTGTAATTGCGGCGGGCTTGGGTATCCTTGGTGTGACGCCTGCGCAGGAAATGCGCTGAGCCGCAGACGCGCAGGCAGGACAGACAGCGCGCCGTTGGCGTGACGAGCAAACCAAACGATCAGACCCGCACGGCAATGTACCAACGCGGGCAGTGAGGCGAAAATGGCAGATTATTCACAGTCCCCCAACGGGGGCTATACCTCCCATGTGCATCCAGAATACGTGACAACAGCAGGCGCGGGTTCTTTGACGAAATTGACCAATCTGGCGGGAGCGGCTGTGTCGCTGGCGCTTGTGGTCGGTATTGGCGTCTGGGGGTACAAGCTTTTGGTGCGCGATGTCAGCGGCATCCCGCTGGTGCGCGCGGTGGCCGGAGAGATGCGGGTGCGGCCGGAGGTTCCCGGTGGCCAGTTGGCCAAACATCAGGGGCTGTCCGTCAATACGGTCGCCGCGATCGGTGAGGCGGACAAGCCTGCAGATCAGGTGAGGCTCGCGCCCGAGCAGATTTACCTGACCGATGAAGACCAACCCATGTCTGCGTTCGATAACGCCAGTGATGAGGGGCTTTCGATAGACGATAACACACCCGTCGATGTGGCAGGCGCGCTTGAATCCGGTTCGATGGAAGATCTCGTGGCCGAGCTGACGAATGGCGTCGCGCCGCTTGAGGATTTTGATAGCGAAACCGTGCCGGTTCTGGCCTCTGCGTCGGCAGCGGACGTGGCGCAGCTGCTTTCGGGTGATGGGATGCGCGCCTCTTTGCGGCCCACGATTCGCCCGCGGCGCGCGCGCGCTGTTGCATCCGCGGTGGTTGCACCGGTCGCGGCGGTTTCGACCACCGAGATTGACGCCACCAGCCTGCCCGCAGGCACCCGCCTTGTACAATTGGGCGCCTTCGACAGCCCCGAAATCGCGCGCGCCCAGTGGGACAAGCTGAACGCGCGCTTCGGTCCCTACCTTGAAGGTAAAAACCGTATTGTGCAGGAAGCCCGGTCCGGCGGACGCACGTTCTATCGCCTGCGCGCGCAAGGCTTTGAGGATATCTCAGATGCACGCCGTTTCTGCTCGGCCTTTGTGGCCGAAAGCGTCGATTGCATCCCCGTGGTGACCCGTTGAGCAGCCCGACAAGGCGCTTTGGCGCGACGATTCTGGATGCCGAAGGGCACCGCCTGACGGTCCATGAAAAAGCGTTGTTTCGCGAGGTGAACCCGTTCGGCTTCATTCTGTTTGCCCGCAATATAGATACGCCCGATCAGGTGCGCGCGCTTTGCGCCGATTTCCGCGAGGCGGTGGGCCGTGATGCACCTATCACCATTGATCAGGAAGGCGGCCGTGTGCAGAGGTTGCGCGCGCCGCTATGGCGTGAATGGCTCGCGCCGCTGGAGTTTGTGCAAGCCGCAGGCGACAATGCCGCCGAAGCGATGTTCTTGCGATTTCGTTTGATTGCACAGGAGCTTTACGATCTGGGGATCGACAGTAACTGTGCGCCGATGGTCGATGTCGCAGGGCCGCAGACGCATGAGTTTTTATACGACCGTTGTTACGGGATGGACGCTGTGCGCGTTGCCGAAATGGGGCAGGCGGCCAATGACGGGATGCTGGCTGGCGGCGTTTTGCCGGTGATCAAACACATCCCCGGTCATGGCCGCGCGACCGCTGACAGCCACTTTGAATTGCCCCGCGTAAGCGCGTCGCGCCACGAACTCGACACAGTAGATTTCGCGCCTTTCAAGGCGCTGCGTGACACGCCGATGGGAATGACGGCGCATGTCGTTTATGATGCGATTGATGATGCGCCTGCGACGTTGTCGCTGAAAATGATGCAGGTGATCCGCGAAGACATCGGCTTTGACAACCTGATCATGACCGATGATATCTCGATGAAGGCCCTTCAGGGCAGCTTGGTTGATCTGAGCCGAGGCGCGCTGGCGGCGGGCTGTGATGTGATCTTGCATTGCAACGGGACACTGGCAGAACGCGCCCGGGTGGCGGATGCCGCCGGAGAGATGAGCGACATGGCCCAACGGCGCGCCCGCCGCGCGCTCAGCTATCGTCGCCGCCCCGATGATATTGACGTTCCCGCCCTCGATGCGCAGCTAAGGGCGCTTTTGGGTGGGGTTGGACATGGCTGAAAACCCGGTTGATGACGACAAGACCAGCGTTGCAGACCGCCTTGCGACCGAGGCGCTGATCATCGACGTCGAAGGCTTTGAAGGGCCGCTTGACCTGTTGCTGACGCTGGGGCGCACGCAAAAGGTGGACCTGCGCAAGATTTCCGTTCTGCATCTGGCGCGGCAATACCTCGCCTTTGTGGAGCATGCCAAGGCGCTGCGCCTGGAACTCGCGGCGGATTATCTGGTGATGGCGGCATGGCTGGCATTTCTGAAATCCCGCCTGCTGCTGCCCCCCGATCCCTCCGAGGAAGGCCCCTCCGGTGAGGAACTTGCTGCGCACCTCGCGTTCCAGTTGGAGCGGCTGGCCGCGATGCGTGATGTTGCCGCGCGACTGATGGCGCGCGATCGGCTGGGGCGTGATTTCTTTGCCCGCGGCGATATCCAGATGGTCGAACGGGTGCGCAAAGTGACCTATACCGCAACGCTTCTCGACCTGATGCAAGGCTATGCCCGCACCCGCACGCGCGACGAGTTTCGCCCTTTCGTGATGGATCGGGAGAAGGTTTTCACGATGGAGCAGGCGCTGGAGCGGATGCGCGCGATGATCGGCTTTGCAGGTGATTGGGGCGATCTGACCAGCTATTTGCCCGAAGGCTGGGAAAGCGATCCGGTCAAGCGTCGCTCCGCCACCGCCTCAACATTTGCCGCCTCGCTGGAACTGGTCAAGGAAGGTCGGTTGGAAATCCGCCAGTCAGAGATATTCGCGCCGATCCAGCTACGCAGGAAAGATTAAGAAAATGTCGGATGAGATTGAAAATAAAGAAGAAAGCCTGTTTCAGGCGCCCCCCATGGCCGAACAGGAGCGCATGATCGAGGCCGTGCTGTTTGCCAGCGCCGAGCCGACGACGCTGAGGGAGCTGGAGGCGCGGATGCCGCATGGCTGCGATGTGGCCGAGGCGATGGTGCATCTGCGCCGCCGCTATGCGGGGCGCGGCGTGCAGGTGATGAAGATCGGCGATGCATACGCCCTGCGCACCGCCGCGGATCTGGGGTATCTCATGCAAAAAGAAACCGTCGAGGTACGCAAACTGAGCCGCGCCGCGATCGAGACGCTGGCGATCATCGCCTATCATCAACCGGTGACGCGCGCCGAGATCGAAGAAGTCCGCGGCGTCTCTGTTTCGCGCGGCACTGTCGATCAACTGCTCGAACTTGAATGGATCCGCTTTGGGCGCCGCAAGATGACACCGGGCCGCCCGGTCACCTTCGTCGTCACCGAAGGTTTTCTTGATCACTTTGGCCTTGAGAACGCGCGCGATCTGCCGGGCCTGAAAGAACTGCGCGCCGCAGGCCTTCTGGAAAACCGCCCCCTCTCCGGTGCGTTCCCGCCCCCCGGCGACACCGAGGAGGAACCAGAGGCGACCGAAGGCCAAAGCGAACTTTTCGAGGATTGATCCAACAATCGCCGCAATTTTCGCTATACTGGTAGCAACGCCACCGATATCGGGAGCACAGATATGAACCAGATAATCAATATGGTTACCCGCCTTGTAATGCGGAAACTGCTGAACAAGGGGATCAATGCGGGCTTTGACCGCGCCGCACAGGTGCGTACGCGCAAAAATGCGGATCAACCTCAGATTGACGATTATGAAAATCCTGTTCAACCGGGCGCGACACAGCAGCAAATTCGCGCCGACCGCCGCGCGCGCCGCCAAGGCAAACAACAGGCGGGTCAGGCGAAACGGGCTATGAAAGCCATACGCCGCGTCAACAAGTTCTGATCTTGTCCATTTCTTTTGGCCGTAAATATCCCGGGGGAGGCCTTGGCCATCGGCCAAGGGCGGGGGCTGGCCCCCATAACAACACCTGCCCTTAACAACACTGCCCTTAAGGATGCCGCCGTTACGGCGCGCGGAAATGCTTGGACAGTTTCAACCCTTGGCCCTGATAGTTTGAGGCGATGCCTGCGCCGTAAAGCTGCGTTGGCGCTTGTTCCATCCGCTCGTACACCAGCCGGCCCACGATCTGACCATGCTCCAGCACGAAGGGGGCCTCGTGGCAGCGCACTTCGAGCACACCGCGTGATCCGGCCCCGCCTGCGGCGTCATACCCAAAGCCGGGATCGAAGAAGCCCGCGTAATGCACGCGAAATTCCCCGACCATTGCCAGATAGGGCGCCATTTCAGCCGCGTACTCGGGCGGAATTGTCACCGCTTCGCGGCTGACCAGAATATAAAAAGCACCCGGATCAAGAATGATCTGTCCGTTGTTGCTGTGAACTTCTTCCCAATAGTCGGCGGGCGCGTAATGGCCGATCTTGTCCAGATCAATCACGCCGGTGTGCGGCTTGGCGCGGTAGCCGACCAGCGTCGTCCCCTTGAGCCGCAGATCGACAGAGAACCCCAAACCATCGTCAATCACCGCAGGCCCGTCAACAAGCGGCGTCTTGCCGTGGAGGGTGCGCAGGGCTGCATCATCAAGCACGGTATCGCCGCTGCCAAACCGGATCTGGTTTAGCCGCATGCCCGGGCGTACCAGCACCGAAAACGAACGCGGACAGATTTCGGCGTAAAGCGGACCGGTGTAACCCGCTGTGATCCGGTCAAACTCTGTCCCGCCATCGGTAATGGTGCGGGTCAGCAGGTCCAACCGTCCTGTGGAGCTTTTGGCATTCGCGACGGCACAGATATCGTCTGAAAGCGCCAGCCGTTCCATCAAGGGCACGACATAAACCGCGCCTTTTTCCAGAACGGCACCCTGGCTCAGATCAATGCGGTGCATCTCGAACTCTTCGAGCCGGTCAGCCACCTTTGCGCCGTGCCCTGCCAGAAACGATGCGCGCACGCGGTACGCCACGGTGCCAAGCCGCAGATCGAGGCTCGCGGGCTGGATCTGTGCGGGATCTATGGCGGGGCTTGCTGCGATCTGGCCTTTGGTGATCATAGTCTCAAGGAGTTGGTTCGGGAGCACGCCGGCCATGAAGAGCAGTCCTTTTGATGTGCAAAACGCCCGCACCGTGAGCGGTGCGAGCGTTTTGAATATGTCGTGGTCGGGCTAGCAGGACTCGAACCTGCGACCTTCCGTCCCCCAGACGGACGCGCTACCAGACTGCGCCATAGCCCGACATGGGGAGGTTCATACCGCATATCCGTGGCGGCGCAAGAGGGAATTTCCCTCAGACGCCTTATGCTTACGGATTTGATTTTTCGGAACCACCCCGCGCGGTCATCTTGTCGCGCAGAGTGGCCAACTGGGCCAGAAGCGGCTGCATTTTCTGTGCTGTTTCGGCATCCACTGCACCGGCGCGCATGAGGCGCGTCAAAACGGCGGGAGAGGCGTGAATCTCTTGCTCGGGCTGGACATCAGGCATACCGATGTCGCGCGGCCGTGCAGGTTCCGGTGTTTTGGGTTCCGGTGTTTCGGGGGGGCTGTGCGTGGCCGCAACGGCTTCTCCGCTCACAGGCGTTGAAGCAGGAGCATCTTCAGAGGGCGCGTTGCCCTCGCCTGCCGCTTCTTCCTTTTGGGCAGGGATTTCGGGCTGTTCCGCTGGATCATCGTGCGGTTCTTCCGCGGGCTGCAAAAAGTCGGGCAGGGGAGACATGGCATGTTCGGCGGGGGTGTCTTCTTGCTCCAACGCTGCCGCTTCCCCGGAGGGGGTGCCATGCGTGTCGTGGGGCGCTGGCGTGCGGGATTGTGTTGTGCTCGGCGTTTGCTCGACCGGCGCTTTTGCGCTTGCATCGGGCGGCGTTACGCACACGGCTTCCTCAGCCTCAGCCTCAGCCTCAGCCTCAGCCTCAGCCTCAGCCTCAGCGGGCTGAGGCGCAGACGTTGTTTCACCCGCTTCTACATCATGGGGTATCCCGGCTTCGGACTCTGCCTGTGCAGGTTCGGGCGCGGCATCACCGGTTTCGGCTTTGTCGTTTGAAGGCTCGGATTCAGTTGGTTCGGGTTGTGCCGCGACAGGGGGTTCCCTGACCGGCTCGAACGGTAACACGACGTTTTGGGCTTCCGGTGTGGCGGGCATTGAAGGCATCATGGGGGCGGTATTTTGCGCAGTGATCTGTGCGTCTGCCTCGTCAAGCGGTGTTGAAAGAGCCGACACATGGCTCATGCCGTCCTCGCGCAGGATTTTCTGGACGCCCTTGATGGTCATCCCGTCATCGTGCAGCAACTTCTTGATGCCGCCCAGGAGCAGCATGTCGGCGGGGCGGTAATATCGCCGTCCGCCGGCCCGTTTGATCGGCTTCACCTGGGTGAATTTGCTTTCCCAAAAGCGCAAGACATGCGCCTGAATGCCAAGCCAGTCAGCGACTTCGGAAATGGTGCGAAAAGCATCTGGCGATTTGGACATCAGATCAGGACTTGTTGCCGTCCGCCACACGGTCCTTCATCAGATGCGAAGGGCGGAAGGTCAGTACGCGGCGGGGATTGATCGGCACTTCTTCGCCGGTTTTGGGATTGCGGCCGATGCGGGCAGACTTGTCGCGGATCGAAAATGTCCCGAACGAGGAAATTTTGACCTGCTCACCGCGCGCCAATGCGTCTGACATTTCGTCAAGCACAGTTTCAACCAATTGCGCGCTTTCATTGCGCGACAAACCTACTTCGCGGAAAACAGCTTCGCTGAGATCCATGCGCGTCAATGTCTTTCCTGTCATACTGTTCCCCACAAATATTGGCTGACTTTGGCCAATTTTGCCCTTCACGTCAATAAGATCATGATGTTGGCCGGATGATCAGTTACCAGCGCAAGACAACCGCACCCCAGGCAAGCCCGCCGCCAATCGCCTCGGTAACAAGTAAATCACCTTGTTTGATCTGTCCGCGCGCATGGCCCACAGACAGGGCAAGAGGGATGGAGGCGGCAGAGGTGTTGCCGTGATCTTGAACGGTTACCACGACTTTTTCCATCGGCAGGCCCAGCTTTTTCGCGGTGCCTTGAATGATTCGGATGTTGGCCTGATGGGGGACGACCCAATCGACGTCTGCACCGGTCACGCCTGCGTTCTCCATCGCGGTTGTGGCCGTCGCCGCAAGTTTTTCTACCGCATGGCGGAACACCTGATTGCCCTGCATCCGCAAATAACCGGTGGTGCCGGTAGACACACCGCCATCCACATACAAAAGCTCGCGGTAGCTGCCATCCGAGTTCAGATCGGTCGACAGAATGCCGCGATCTTCGGTGCTGCCGTGGCCTTCTTCGGCCTCCAGGACCAGCGCGCCTGCACCATCACCGAACAGCACGCATGTGCTGCGATCGGTCCAGTCCATGATGCGGCTAAAGGTTTCAGCCCCGATCACCAGCACGCGGCGCGCCTGTCCCGAAAGGATCAGCGCGTTTGCGTTGGCGAGGGCAAAGACGAAACCGGCGCAGACCGCCTGAATATCGAAGGCAAAGCCGTTCTTCATGCCCAGTTGTGCCTGCACCATGGTCGCGGCGGAGGGGAAAGTGAAATCGGCGGTGGAGGTGGCGAGAATCAGCGCGTCGATGTCCGATGCCCCGAGACCCGCCATATCGAGCGCCTTTTGCGCCGCCTCCGTTGCCATGGACGATGTGGTTTCCCCGTCGCTGGCGAAATGACGCCGCTCGATCCCCGAGCGCGCGCGAATCCACGCGTCTGTTGTTTCGAGCGAAGCTTCGAATTCGGCATTTTCAACAACGCGGGTGGGCAGATAGTGACCGACCCCTTTTACAACAGCGCGGATAGTCATTCCCTTGATGTCTCCTCAGAGGGCAGAGCCGCGGCAACGCGCGCGGCCAGCTTGTCGTTAAAGCCGTTCTCCGCCAGTTGTGCCGCCAACTTGATCGCTGCGGCAACGCCTGTAGCATCGGCAGACCCGTGAGATTTGACGACAGTGCCGTTCAGGCCCAGAAATACGCCGCCATTCACGCGGCGCGGATCGATTCTTTTGCTTAGCCGTACCAGCGACGTATACGCCAGCAGCGAGGCAAGGCGCGAGAGCATTGAGTATTTGAACGCTTCGCGCAGGCGGCGCCCGATCAGGCTTGCCGTGCCTTCACCGGTTTTGATGGCGATGTTGCCGGTAAATCCGTCGGTGACGATGACGTCGGCGCGGTCGCCAGAAATATCGCCGCCTTCGACGAATCCGACAAATTCGAAACCGCCTTCTTTGGCGTGATCGCGAATCAGATCATGCGCCTCTTTCAGTTCGGTACGGCCCTTGTGTTCTTCGGTGCCCACGTTGAGCAGGCCGACACGCGGTGTGTCGAGGTCCATCCCGTTGCGGGCATAGGACATTCCCATCAGCGCATAGCGCAACAGGTCATCCGGATCGGCGCGGATATCGGCCCCCACGTCAAGCATGACGTTGAAGCCCTGGGCGTTGGAAGAGGGGTAAAGCACCGCAATCGCAGGTCGGTTGACACCGGGCAGCTTGCGCAGCCGGATCATCGACACCGCCATCAGCGCGCCGGTGTTGCCGCACGAAACCGCGACGCTGGCATCGCCTGTGCGCACCGATTCTACGGCGGACCACATGGAGGTGTCCTTGCCCGAGCGGACAACCTGACTGGGCTTGTCAGACATGCTGACAACGCCTGTCGCGTCGCGGATTTCGACCCGCGCCGCAAGCTTGCTGTGTTTGGTAACCAACGCGTCCAGCTCGGCCTTGGGGCCGTGAAGGATAAAGGCGATGTCGGGATTTGCTTTGGCCGATATAAGGCAACCGGCAACAACTGCTGCCGGCCCCTGATCGCCCCCCATCGCATCGACAGAGATAAGAGTCCGTCGGGCTTTCGCGTCTATGTGATCGGTCCGGGCCGTCATCTGCTGCGAACGCCTTTGATTGTCTTCTGGATCGCGCGCAGCTTAAGCCGCGTCGTCTTCGAGATCAATCTCGTCGTTCAGCGCAATAACTTCTTTTTCATCGTAGTGGCCGCAGGACACGCAAATGTGGTGCGGGCGCTTCATCTCGCCGCAGTGCGAGCACTCGTTCGGGTTCGCAGCGACCAGCGAATCGTGGGAGCGACGGTTGTTGCGGCGCGATTTGGAGACTTTATTCTGTTGGACAGCCATGTCTGGTGCCTTTGTATTCGGGGCCACTATGCAGCACATCGGGTGCGGCGGGCCGTGTTTCAGGTCAACTCCCATACGGGCGTGGTGTGCGTTTAGGCAAAGGCCTGTCGCTTGTCCAACGCTAAATCACGGGAATGCAGCAAAATACTGCGAAACCGCAAAGGTTCAAGCCGGATTTTGCCGAAATGCCAATGTCGAAATACCAGTCTCGAAGTGCCAGTGCAAATGCCGGTGTTGAAATGGGGTGGCGCACGGCGTTCAGTTGTCCTCGTCCTTGCCAAGCTGTGCTTTCAGCGCGGCCAGACCGGCAAAGGGGCGGGCGTCCTCGTCGGTCATTGCGGTTTTACCCGGCTCGGTTACGCGCACCGGCTCAATCGCGGCGTCGGCCTTGCGCGGGTACTCCGGCAACTCCAGCGCCAGCGCCTCGATCATCACGGCAGCGGGATCAATCCACGCGCCCAGTGGCTCTGCCGTGTCATCCTCGGGTATTTCGATTTCAGCTTCGGACGCGTCAATCTCTTCGAAATCGCGTTGGAACGTGCGCACAACGTTTGTGTCGATGCGGGTGACGACCGGCTCAAGCGTTACCACGCAGGGCTGTACCACTGTGGCACCAAGAGTGCCGGTGAGTTGCCAGTCGGATTTACCCAAAGGCTGTATGGTGCCCTGAAAGGACAGTTTACGCAGTCCGTCAAGGCCAAGCGCCTTGGAAATGGTGCGCAACTCGGGCGCGTTGGGGCGTAGGGAGAACGGTGTGGGCGCGGCCTGAGACAGGCCGGCAACACGCAGGCTTGTGGCGCTGGGAGGGGTTGGCGACATGATATGGTGCTTTCGTTTCTTGAACCGGAGGGCGCAATTGGTATATGCGGGATAAAAGCCAAGCAAGTTAAGGGCAAGGGGCAGCACCATGGGTATCAAGACTTACAAGGTTTGTCTGCGCCGAATCCTCGTCGCGGCAGCGCTCGCGGGGGGGCTCGCGGCTTGTGCGCCACAATATATCAATCATGGCTATGTCCCGCCGCAAGAAGATCTGGATCAGATCGTTGTGGGCGTCGATTCCCGCGTTTCCGTCGAAGAAACGATCGGCTCTCCGGTGACTTCCGGTGTGATCAATGATGGCGGTTACTATTATGTGCGCAGCCGCCGGCGCACATTCGGGGCGCTTGCCTCCAAGGAAGTAGAACGCGAAGTTGTCGCGATCAGCTTTGACGGCGCCGGCGTTGTCACCAACATCGAACACTTCGGGCTTGAACGCGGTCAGGTCGTGCCGCTGGCGCGCCGTGTCACCACCACGGGCGTGAGCAACTCCAACTTCCTGCGCAGATTGCTCGGTGGCCTCGGCCGGTTCAATCCGGCTGCGATGGCTGGTTGATTTCACAAGATTGTCACGGTTTTCGCGCTAGGCTTGCCACGGGCATCCCGCGCGCGGAGATTCGCATGATACCGCTTTACAAAGGCAGATATGTTGCCCGCCCCGCAGTAGGGGCGGCTGACTTGCGCGCGGCGCAAGGCCTGCGCAGCCTGTGCTTTGGTGCTGCGGGGGGCGCGCACGACATTTTTGACCAAACGGCGATGCATGTGCTTGTCTTCGACAACACGACAGGTGCGCTTGTCTGCACCTACAGGCTGGCTTTGCTGTCGGGGCGGGGCATCCGCGACAGCTATGCCGCGCAGTTCTATGATCTGGATGCGCTGGAAAGCTATGAAGGGCCGATGCTGGAGCTGGGGCGCTTTTGCATCCATCCCGACTGGCGCGATCCTGACATTTTGCGCATCGCATGGGGCGCGATGACGGCCTATGTGGATGCGACGGGCGTGCAACTGCTTTTTGGCTGCTCGTCTTTTGCGGGAACACAGACGGATCCCTATCTTGATTCCTTTGCCCTGCTCAAGGCGCGCCATCTTGCGCCAAAACGCTGGTTGCCACGGGTCAAGGCACCCGATGTGTTCCGTTATGGGGTTCGTCTGCGGCGCAAGCCGGATGTGCGCAAGGGCAACGCGGGCATGCCGCCCTTGTTGCGCACCTATCTGATGATGGGGGGCTGGGTCAGCGATCATGCGGTGGTGGATCAGCAGATGGGTACGCTGCATGTGTTTACGGGGCTCGAGATCGGCGCGATCCCTGCCAGCCGCAAACGTCTGTTGCGCGCGCTTGTCTGATTGACCTTTCGCGCCCGCCGGAGTAGCCCGCTGCCATGGCACGTGCACCCCTTTTACAGCTCACCGATATTTCGCTTACTTTTGGCGGAGATCCAGTTTTTGAAAACCTCTCTTTAGTGGTCCAGACAGGCGATCGTCTGGCCCTTGTGGGGCGTAACGGGTCGGGTAAATCCACCCTGATGAAAGTCATGGCGGGGTTGGTCGAAGCCGATAATGGCGATGTGATCGCGGGCGCCGGTGTCAGCGTCGGCTATATGGAGCAGGATCCCGACCTGACGGGATTCGAGACGCTGGGTGAATTCGCCACGCACGGGTTGGAGCCCGGCGAGCTTTACAAGGTGGAGCGCGCGGGCGAGGGGCTGAAGTTTGATCCGGACCGCCCTGTTGCCACCGCTTCGGGCGGGGAGCGGCGGCGCGCGGCCCTTGCACGGCTGATGGCGTCAGAGCCTGAATTGATGCTGCTCGACGAGCCGACGAACCATTTGGATATCGAAGCGATTGCATGGCTCGAAAACGAGTTGAAAACCACCCGCAAGGCGTATGTCATCATCAGCCACGACCGTGCATTCCTGAACGCGCTGACCCGCGCGACCCTTTGGGTTGATCGCGGTACTGTGCGCCGTCAGGAAATCGGTTTCGACAAATTCGAGGCATGGCGCGACCAGATCTGGGAAGAAGAGGACATGCAGCGCCACAAGCTTAATCGCAAGATAAAGGCAGAGGCGCGGTGGGCGGTTGAAGGCATCTCGGCGCGGCGCAAGCGCAATCAGGGGCGTGTGCGCGCGTTGCAAGATCTGCGCGCCCAGCGGGCGGGGCAGATCAACCGCCAAGGCACCGCCGCGATGGCATTGGAAGCAGGCCCCAAGTCCGGCCGCAAGGTGATTGAAGCCGAAGGAATTTCAAAGACCTACGGCGACAAGGTGATCTTGCGTGATTTCTCGCTGAAGGTTCAACGCGGTGACCGCATTGCGCTTGTCGGGCCGAATGGCGTGGGGAAAACGACGCTTTTGAATATGCTGATCGGCCGCGAAGAACCGGACACCGGCACCGTTAAGCTGGGCACAAATCTGGAGATTGCCCTGTTCGATCAGGCGCGCGCGCAGCTGGACGGCGATATGTCGCTGTGGGACAGTTTGACCGGCGATCCCGATATGCGTGTTTCGGGCAAGGCCGATCAGGTGATGGTGCGCGGCATGCCCAAACATGTGGTGGGGTATCTCAAGGAATTCCTGTTCGACGAGGGGCAGGCCCGCGCGCCTGTACGGTCCTTATCGGGGGGCGAAAAGGCGCGACTGCTGCTGGCCAAGCTGATGGCGCGTGAAAGCAACCTGCTGATACTCGACGAGCCGACAAACGATCTCGATATTGAAACGCTTGACCTGTTGCAGGAGCTTCTAAGCACCTATGACGGCACTGTGATCCTTGTCAGCCACGACCGTGATTTCCTTGACCGTGTTGCTGCCACCACCATTGCGATGGAAGGCGATGGCCGCGCGACTGTCTATGCTGGCGGGTGGAGCGATTACCTGTCGCAGCGCGGGCAAGATGATTTCTCGGAAAGTGTTGTAAAATCAAAAGCTAACGTTTCGAAGCTTACGCAGAAGGTGAAGCCGCAGAAAGGCTTGAGCTTTACCGAAAAGCACCGCCTCGAAGCGCTGCCTGCCGAGATTGCACGATTTGAGGCGGAGATTGCCAAGCTCGAAGAGTTGATGGGCGATCCGGCGCTTTTCACCGATCATCCGGTGAAGTTTCAAAAGGCGACGGATGCGCTTCTGGATCGGCATGAAAAGCTGTCTGTCGCCGAGGAAGAATGGCTGTCGCTGGAGGAGAAGGCCGCGCAATAAGTCGCGCGGCCCACCGTTCACCGCATCCGCAGCGCGCCGTCAAGGCGGATCACCTCGCCGTTGAGATATCCCATTTCGACAATAAACGCCGCCATGCGTCCGTATTCGGACGGATCGCCCAGACGCGGAGGATTCGGCACTTCGGCGGCAAGGCTGTCCTGCACCTCTTGCGGTAGTCCTTTCAGCATTGGCGTGGCGAAAATACCCGGTGCGATGGTCATTACGCGGATACCGTCCTTGGCAAGATCGCGCGCCATGGGCAATGTCATGCCGACAATCCCGCCCTTGGACGCGGCATAGGCGACCTGCCCCTTCTGCCCATCGAACGCAGCAATAGAGGCCGTGTTGATGATCACACCGCGCGCGCCATCGCTGTCCGGCGCGTTCTTTGTCATCGCGGTGGCCGCCAGCCGCGCGATGTTGAAGCTGCCGACCAGATTGACGTCGATTGTTTTCTGGAACGCCGACAGTGGATGCGGCCCGTCGCGGCCCGTTGTTTTAATGCCCATGGCAATGCCCGCACAGTTGACCGCAACAGTAAGCGCGCCCATCTTTTCTTGTGCTTGCGCGATTGCCGTCTCGACCGAAGTCTCGTCGGTCACATCGGTCTCGATGAAATACCCGCCAATCTCTTTGGCAACTGTCGGGCCGCGCTCGGTGTCGCGGTCCAAAAGCGTGACTTTGGCGCCTTGGCTGGCAAAATGGCGCGCGGTTGCCTCGCCGAGGCCGGAAGCCCCTCCGGTAATTATAGCTGCGGTTGTGGACATTTGCATCGCGAAAGCTCCCTTATCGAACAGGTGTTCAAATGATCACGGGACGTGACCCTGTGCAAGAGGGTTCCAGCGCAGCCAAGTCCCGCCTGTGGTCACGCGCCGCGCACCTGTGCGCGCTTTGAACCGCTCAAGGCCGGTTTTTTCGGGCGTTGAGCGGCCCAGATCGAGGCGCGTGATACCTTTGCTGGCAAGCCATAGAGACGCCTCCCACAACAGCAGATTATGCGCGTGGGTGGCGCGTCCGGCAGCGGTCGTGTGGCCGATATGATAGGTCGCGCGGCTCCCATGGGTCAGAAACAGCATGTGGGCCACTTCATGACCGCGCATCAGGGCGGTAAATATCTGCGTTTGACCGGGGGCCACCTGCGCAAAGGCAGCTGTCAGCGCGCGGGGCCAGTTACGATAACGACGGGTGCGCGATTGCGCCTCCTCAACGGGCAGCAGCGGATGATCGGGCGTCAGCGGGCGTTGGCGAATCCGCAGCGGGCCACGCTCCGCCTGCACAAGCTGATGACGCCACTTTTGATGCAGCGCGGCGCGGCACACTTCAGGCGTAACCTCCAGATCAAGTTGCCACATCTGCTGTGAGGCACCAATGCGCAGCGCGCGCGGCAAGGCACAGGGCGTTTCGGGAGAGAGGATCAACGGGCGGCGATGCAAGCCCGCCTGGCGAAGTTGCACATGTAAATCCGGTGGTGGCGTTGCGCGTGGCAGCATCAACAGCGGCACACCCGCAATCCGGCGGCTGAGCAGCACAAGGCCGGAGGGCAGGGTGACAGGATTCTCCCCGCACAACCGCAGCGCCGCCGCAAAGGCGCGGTCTTGCATCAAGGAGCGATCCGGGGTGTCTGGCGTGGCATCGAACATGCCCGCCAGACTGCGCCCGTTTTGGTTAAGGGCGGTTTAACGCGGTCTTAACCGATTTGGACCAGCGCGTGCCGCTTTTTACCCGCCGAGAGCTTGACCGGAGAGGAAAGCGCAGCAGCGTCCAGCATAAGTCCTGCATCGTCCAGCGGTTCATCGTTGATCCGCGCGCCATTCTCGGAAATCAGGCGCTTGGCCTCTTTGCCTGATCCGGCAAGACCCGATTTCACAATCAGCTGAACAATGGAGATGCCATCGCCCACCTCATCGCGCGTCAGCGTCAGTGAAGGCAGGTCATCGCCCACGCCGCCTTTTTCGAATACCTCATGTGCGGTGGATTCGGCATTTGCCGCAGCCTCCGCACCGTGCAGCAGGGCCGTGACCTCATTCGCAAGACGAATCTTGGCAGCGTTGATTTCGGACCCTTCAAGCGCGCCCAGACGTTCGCATTCGGCGACCGGCAATTCGGTATACAGCTTGAGAAAGCGGCCCACATCGGCATCGGTGGTGTTGCGCCAGAACTGCCAGAATTCGTAGGGCGAAAGCATGTCGGGGTTGAGCCAGATCGCGCCGCCTTGGGATTTGCCCATTTTCTTGCCGTCGGATGTGGTCAGCAGCGGCGAGGTCAGGCCGTAGACCTCACCGCCGATTACGCGGCGCGTCAGATCAATACCGTTAACGATATTGCCCCACTGATCGGAACCGCCCATTTGCAGGATGCAGCCGTACCTGCGGTGCAGCTCCATGAAATCATAGGCTTGCAGGATCATGTAGTTGAATTCGAGGAACGACAACGATTGCTCGCGGTCGAGGCGCGATTTGACGGATTCAAAGGACAACATCCGGTTGACCGAAAAATGCCGCCCGATGTCGCGCAGGAAATCAAGGTAATTCAACCCGTCGAGCCATTCGGCATTGTTGAGCATCAACGCATCGGACGGCCCATCGCCGTAGGTCAGGTATTTGGCAAAGACCTGCTGCATCCCGTCGATGTTGGCGTTGATCTGGTCCGGAGTCAGCAGGGGGCGTTCATCCGCCCGAAAGCTGGGATCGCCCACCTTGGTGGTGCCGCCGCCCATCAGGGTGATCGGCCTGTTGCCGGATTTCTGCAACCAGCGCAGCATCATGATATTAAGCAGATGGCCCACATGCAGTGATTTCGCGGTCGCGTCATAACCGACATAAGCGGGCTGCGCGCCTTTGGCCAACGCCTCGTCAAGGCCTTGATAGTCGGTGCAATCGGCGAGAAAGCCGCGTTCTTTCATCAAAGAGATGAATTCTGATTTGGGGTGGTATGTCATGGCGCTTGCCCTTCGGTCGTGTTGCGGGGCATCTATAGGCCCAGTGGTGCCAAAGGAAAAGACGCCATTATGCGGACGGGGAACAAATGGGCAAAGCAATTGCGAAAACAGGTGTCGTGCGCGCGGCCGGAGCCATGTCAGGCACGTCGCTTGATGGGGTGGATGTGGCGGTTCTGGAAACCGACGGGCATACGATCACGCGGTTCGGGCGGTCGTCCTATCGCGGCTATTCGGCACAGGAGCGCGCAACCATCGCCGCCGGTTTCGGCCAGTGGGCGGGCGCGGATGTGGACGCAGCGGCCCGCGTTATCGAGCAGGCCCATCTTGAAGCGCTGGAAGACTACCGAGATGTGGCGTTGATCGGCTTTCACGGTCAGACCCTTGCCCACGCGCCGCGCGTGCGCCGCACGCTTCAAGTGGGCGATGGCGCGCTTCTGGCGGACCATCTGGGGGTGCCGGTGGTGTGGGATTTCCGCTCGGCTGATGTGGAGCTTGGCGGCGAAGGCGCGCCGCTGGCGCCGTTCTTCCATCACGCCTGCGCACGTTACATTGGCGCGTCCGAGCCGGTTGCGTTTCTTAATCTGGGCGGTGTGGGCAATCTGACGTGGGTGGACCCGTCGATCGACGCCCCCCAGGCTACCGGTGCGCTGTTGGCCTTCGATACCGGCCCTGCCAACGCACCCATGAACGATCTGATGCAGGCGCGTCTGGGTCTGTCCTATGACAAGGACGGCGCAGTGGCGCGGCGCGGCACCGTGGAAACCGGCGCGCTTGAGCTGTTTCTGGCCGAGCCGTATTTCGCCCGTATGCCGCCCAAGTCCCTTGACCGAAACGATTTTGCCGAGATGGTCGCGTTGGTAAACGAACTGTCCGATGCGGATGCAGCAGCCACGCTTACGGCAATGTGTGCGGCGGGTGTCGCCGAAGCCATGCAACATTGCCCCGTTGCCCCGTCCCGTCTTTTGGTGACGGGCGGCGGGCGGCACAACCCGGTGTTGATGCAGATGCTTCAAGTCTCGCTGGATTGCCCTGTCGTTCCGGTAGAAGACGCGGGGCTGGACGGTGATATGCTGGAGGCGCAGGCGTTTGCCTATCTTGCCGTGCGCGTGGCGCGGGGGCTGCCCACGTCCTGCGCGACAACCACCGGCGTTGCGGCGGCGGTCGGCGGCGGCACGGTGAGCGTGCCATCGGCGTCCGGCGCGGGCTAACCCGTCACAGCAGCGCCTCGAAAAAGATCAGATGGGGCAGGGCGTGCGCGGGGATGTCCTGATAGGGTCCGCGCTCTTGCAGGCCCATGGCGGCATATAGCGCGCGCGCGGCGGTCAGGTTGCGCGACGTGTCGAGCACGACACGGGCATAGCCGTCATCGCGGGCCTGATCCATCAGCGCCGTCATCAGACGCCGCGCGATGCCGTGGCCGCGCCCTTCGGCTGTGACAAAGAGGCGTTTGATCTCGGAGGTTTGCGGGTCAATCGCGCGTGACATACCACAGCCGATGATCTGGCCGTTCAGTTCTGCCAGCAGGATGATCCCCTGCGGGCGGGCATGTTCCGTCTCAAGCGTCTCCATAAGGGCGCGATATTTCGGTTCGGGATAGAATGTCGCCACCAGCCCGGCTTCGGTGTCAGACAGGTTTTGAAGGTGGGCGCGGTAATCCCAGCAGAGCGCTCTGACCGCATCGAGATCGGATGGCAGGGTGTTGGGGCGAATTTTAATCGTAGCGTCAGGCATTAACGTGTTAACTCCAAATACTTTTTGGTGTGGCGGATGTTGCCTGCGAAGACCGCAGGGAGGGTGAAATGATATTCGACGAAAAAAGAATGGTTTTGCCGGACCTAAAATCGCATGTCGGGCGTTATGTTTGTGAATGAACTATAATGGAGTTTCCAGATGAAACTGACGACATCTTTGATCACAGGCACGTTTTTATCCCTCGCCGCCACATCCGCTTTTGCCGAAGTACACATGGACCCGATGTCTTTTGTCCCCGCTGACAAGATTACGGACGGCGCGATCTATCGGATGGACGTTGCTGAAGGCGACACAGTCTGGTCCGGCGGCACGGCCTATCAGGCAGTCGATACTTCATGGACGAAAGTCGGCGAAATTGATGATATTTTGCTGGACCGTGAGGGCAAAATGGTCGCACTTCTGGCCGAAGTGGGCGGGTTTCTCGGCATCGGAGACCGTGACGTGATTATCCCGCTCGACAGTGTGCGTTTCGCCATCGATGACGCAAAAAGCTATGCCTACGTCACCAACCTGACCGAAGAACAGCTTAAGGCGCTTCCCGAGATCGACGACGATATCTGGGACTGACTTGGACATTATAAACGGAAAAGGGAGGGCGCTTTGCCCTCCCTTTTTTGTGCGGGTCTAGTTGCCCCCGTGGATCAACGCAGAATGCTGCGGCCTGCGTATTGTGCGGTTTCGCCTAATGCTTCTTCGATGCGGATCAACTGGTTGTATTTCGCCAGCCGGTCGGAACGCGCGAGCGAGCCTGTCTTGATCTGGCCGCAGTTGGTGGCGACCGCAAGATCGGCGATGGTCGCGTCCTCTGTCTCACCCGACCGGTGCGACATCACGTTGGTGAACCCTGCGCGATGCGCCATCTCGACCGCTTGAAGAGTTTCCGTCAAGCTGCCGATTTGATTGACTTTTACGAGCATCGAATTGGCGGCCTTACGTGAAATGCCATCATGCAGACGGGCGGGGTTGGTCACAAACAGATCGTCGCCAACAAGCTGCACCTTGTCGCCAATTGCGGCGGTAAGGGCCACCCATCCGTCCCAGTCATCTTCGGACATGCCGTCTTCGATGGAGATGATGGGGTAGTCATCTACCAGCGCCTTGAGGTAGTCGACGTTTTCTTGCGACGTGAGTGTTTTGCCTTCGCCTGAAAGGACGTATTTGCCGTCCTTAAAGTACTCCGTCGCCGCGCAATCGAGCGCCAGATAGATATCCTCACCGGGTTTGTATCCGGCTTTTTCGATGGATTTCAAAATGAAATCAAGGGCATCTCTGGTGGAGTTGATGTTGGGAGCGAAGCCGCCCTCGTCGCCCACACCGGTGGCAAGGCCCGCATCGGATAACTCTTTTTTCAACGTGTGAAACACCTCGGCACCCATGCGAATGGCTTCGCGGATGTTCGGAGCCGAAACCGGCATGATCATGAATTCCTGAATGTCGATGGGATTGTCCGCGTGTTCGCCGCCGTTAATGATGTTCATCATCGGCACCGGCAGCATCCGCGCCGACGTGCCGCCAACGTAGCGATAAAGCGGCTGGCCGCAATATTCCGCTGCTGCCTTTGCGGTGGCCAGCGACACCCCCAGAATGGCGTTCGCACCAAGGCGGGATTTATTCGGTGTGCCGTCGAGTTCGATCATCGCCTCGTCAAGATCGACCTGACCGGTTGCATCCATCCCTACAAGCGCTTCGGCAATCTCGCCGTTCACGGCGGCGCACGCTTCCAGTACGCCCTTTCCCATATAACGGTTTTTGTCACCATCGCGCTTTTCCATGGCTTCATGGGCGCCGGTCGACGCCCCCGACGGCACTGCCGCGCGGCCCATTGTGCCATCTTCGAGGGTCACATCGACCTCGACCGTGGGGTTGCCGCGGCTGTCGAGAATTTCGCGCGCGTGGATGTCGATAATCGTGCTCATGGTATTATTCCTTGGGACAATCGTATCTATTGCGGGTGTCTTAACGGCGGGGATCAGGCTTTGAAAGGCTTGGACGTGACTTTCAATCCCTGTTTGCGCTCACGCCAGACGGTATAGATGCCGGATGCCACGATGATCGCAGCGCCCAGCAGGGTTGGCAGATCGGGTTCCTCGCCGAAAATGGCGATGCCGATGACCAGCGCAAAGATCAGCCGCGCATAGCGGAACGGCGTGACAAAGCTGACTTCTCCCACGCGCATGGCCGCAACGATACCGTAGTAGGCGCAGACACCAAACCCGATAGAGCCCGCCATCAGAGCAGAGTCGCGCGCGTCCATGGCAACAAATGACGCGCGGGTCACGGCCAGAACGAGCAACCCGGCGGGGATGATGGCCAGAAATCCCAGAAAGCTGAGTTGCATTGTGGAAAGTGCGGCGGAGGTTTTTCGCGTGGCGATGTCGCGGGCGGCAAGGCCGAACACGCCGCCAAGTGCAAACAGTGACAGCGGCGAGAACCCTTCAAGACCGGGCCGGATAATTATCACCACGCCCAAAAACCCCACACCAATCGCGGCCCAGCGGCGCCAACCGACGGATTCGCCCAGGAATAGTGCGGCACCCAAAGTGACCACCAGCGGTGTGGCCTGCAAAATGGCCGAAGCGGAGGACAGTGGCGTAAGAACGATAGCGCTGATGAAACAGACCGTGCCAATGATTTCGCCGACCGCGCGGATGAGAACCGGCGCGCTGAGCATCGCACGTTCGAACAGGGCGCGGCCCTGCATCCATACAATCACCCCGAAAACGGCCGAGCCTCCCGACCCCAGCACCACGAGGATTTGCCCCACGGGAAGCGAGTCACCCATCAATTTGATAAAGCTGTCTTCAATGGCGAAGCCCAGCATGGCTAATACCATCAGTAGCGCGCCGCGCAGATTGTCCATGTGCCTGTTCCAACCCGTTGTTTCGAAGGCGTGATGCGCTTTTCAAGCTGGCTGTGCAAGAGGTGGGGTGATAGCCCTGCGGCCATGCAACCGCGCGACATACGATCTTCGATGGCCCGGACGGGTCTGACGCTGGCAGTGGCGCTGGTTGGCGCGTGGCTTGCGCGGGCGCTGCACATGCCCGTCTACATGTTGACCGGCCCCGCCGTGGCAGTGAGCCTGTGTGGGCTTGCGCGCCTTCCCGTCGGGATTGATCCGCGCGCGCGCGATGCCTGTTTCATGTTATTGGGCATGGCCGTGGGCAGCGGATTTAATTCTGATGCGGTGGCCACGATGCTGCGCTGGCCGCTGGCGTTTGCGGGGATATTTCTGGTGACATGGATCACGATGCTGGCCTCGCGCTTTTTGCTGGTGCGCGGTTTTGGCTTTGCGCCCTATGCGGCGCTGCTGGCGGGATCTCCGGGGCATCTGAGTTTTGTAATCGCGATGGCCGAGGGCAGCGGGCAGGATGTGATCCGCATTTCAGTAGTGCAATCGGTGCGGTTGTTGTTGCTGACGCTGGTTGTGCCGTTTGTCGCCGTGGCCTTCGGGGTTGATATGTCCGGCCCGCTTGCACCTCCGGGCGCGGGCTGGCCGTTGTGGACGCTTGGGCTGCTGGCGGGGGCTGCGTGGATTGTGGCGCTGGGGCTGGCACGGTTACGCGTGCCTGCGCCGCTGCTGATCGGTGCGATGCTTGCGTCGGGGGGCTGGCAGCTTTCTGGTTTGCAAAGCGGTGGTATGCCCGACTGGCTGGTGATGCCGGCCTATCTGGCGCTTGGGGCGTTGATCGGGACGCGCTTTGCGGACATTCGCGCGGCGGATTTGCTGCGCAACCTTGGCGCGGGGCTGGCGATTACCGTGATCGCTGTTGTTGTCGCTGCGGTTGCGGCGTTTGTGGTTGCTGTGGCGCTCGGGATGCCGCCGTCGCATGTATTGGTCGCCTTTGCGCCCGGCGGGCTTGAGACAATGATCGCCATGGGCGTGGTGCTCGGCGTGGTTCCCGGATTTGTCGCGGCTTGTCACATCACGCGGTTGTTCGTTCTCAGCGTGCTTTTGCCGCTGATGGCGCGCGGCTCTACTTTTTGAGCCGCACAAGCAGACGCGCGCCCGCCTTTTGGGTTTCCAGTTCGGGAATGTCACGCACCAGCGCCGACAACTTGCCGTGACCATAGCTGCGGGTATCGAAATCGGGATGCGCGGCCTGTACCGTCTGGCCGATCTGGCCAAGGTTATACCAATCGTCCTCCTGATCGATTTTTCCCATCGCGCTGGCGATCAGGGGCAGGGCGGCCGATGATTTCTCGTTGATCTGCTTTTGCGCGCGGTCTTCGCTGTCAAGGTTCTCGATAAAGATGAACCGGTTGCACACATTGCGCAGCGCTTCGGGCGCTTTTTTCTCGCCGATACCAATCACCGTCAATCCGTCCTCGCGCAAGCGGTTGGCAAGGGCGGTGAAATCGCTGTCGGATGAGACAAGCACAAAGCCGTCGAACCGGCCCTGATGCAAGATGTCCATCGCATCAATCACCAGCCCGATGTCCGAGGCGTTCTTGCCCTTGGTGTTTGCCGTTTCCTGCACCGCCACAAGGCCGAGCGACAACAGCTTGTCATTCCACGGCTTCAACCGGTCGCTTGACCAGTCGCCATAAACACGCCGCAGCGCGGGCTCTCCGATGGCGGTAATCTCGCGCAGAATAGCTTGGGCATGTTTGGCGGGGACATTGTCAGCGTCGATCAGCACGGCAAGAAGCGGGCGGTCGCGGGTCGGTATCGCGCGGTCTGGCATGGGAAATCCTTTTCTTACGTTGCGTGAGACATAGGATGGTGCCACGCCGATGGCCAGAGCAGGCGTTGACTTCTGCGCCGCCAAGCCTCATTTGACACTCAGGCGACGCCTTCTGCCGCGTGAGCAGGTGCAGCACATATCATATGATCTGCTAGCCGAGGCCGCCCATTGTTCCCAAAATCACGCGTGGGGCCAGACGCATCCGGACAGGATCGTGGCAATTGGCCCGTTCCTGCGATCCGTTTTTTGCGCACCCGATACACGCGCCCGGACCTTGTCTGTGGCGCCAGAAGTGAGTTTGAGATGAGCGATTTTGATATGATGGGGCTGCCCGCAGCCTTGGTAAAACGACTTGCGGCGATGGGGCTGAAAGAGCCGACGCCGATCCAGAAACAGGCGATCCCGCATGGCATGAATGGCCGTGACGTGATGGGGCTGGCACAGACCGGTACCGGCAAAACAGCCGCGTTCGGTATCCCGCTTGTGGCCCGGATGCTTGAGATGGAGGGGCGACCTTTGCCCAAGCATGTGCGTGGTCTGGTGCTTGCCCCCACGCGCGAACTGGCAACCCAGATCAGCGTGCATTTGCGCGCCTACGCCGAGGGAACGCCGTTGAAGGTAGCAATGGTTGTGGGGGGGCAGTCGATCAACACCCAGATCAAGCGTCTTTCGCCGGGTGTGGATATATTGGTGGCGACACCGGGCCGCCTGCTGGACCTGATGGACCGGCGTGCGGTGCGCCTTGATGCGGCGACTTTCCTTGTGCTCGACGAGGCGGACCAGATGCTGGACATGGGTTTCATCCATGATCTGCGTAAAATCAGTCAGGTGATCCCGAAAAGCCGCCAGACGTTCCTGTTTTCCGCCACGATGCCCAAACTGATGAACGAGATTGCCAACAGCTATCTGCAATCGCCGATCCGCATCGAAGTTTCGCCTCCCGGCAAGGCGGCGGACAAGGTGACGCAAGAGGTGCATTTCATCGCCAAGGCCGAGAAAAAGTCGCTGTTGATCGAGCTGCTGGACAAGCACCGCGATGAACGTGCGCTGGTCTTTGGCCGCACGAAGCACGGCTGTGAAAAGCTGATGAAGGATCTGGTCAAGGCGGGCTTTAAGGCGGCGTCGATCCACGGCAACAAATCCCAGGGACAGCGTGACCGCGCGATTGAAGCGTTCAAAGCCGGTGAAATCACCGTGCTGGTTGCGACAGATGTGGCTGCGCGGGGTCTTGATATTCCCGACGTGCGGCACGTCTATAACTATGAGCTGCCCAATGTGCCCGACAACTATGTCCACCGCATCGGGCGGACGGCCCGCGCAGGCAAAGACGGGGCGGCGATCGCTTTTTGCGCACCCGACGAGATGGGCGAGCTGAAAGACATCCAGAAAACCATGAAAATCTCGATTCCCGTGGCGTCGGGGCGTCCATGGGAAGCGATGGAAATTCCGGATAAGCCAAAGGGGCGCGGTGGACGTGGCGGCGGCGGTGGACGCGGACGCGGGCAGGGCGGCGGTGGCCGTCCCCAAGGTGCGGGTGGCGGTGGTGCCAAGCCCGCTGGTGCAAGCCGTCGGCGGCGCAGCGGTGCCGGTGGCGGCGGCAAGCCTGCCAACGCCTGAGATCGCATAGTGTCATTCCGGTAAAGACCCGCCGCAAGGTCGGCCTTTGGTGGTGAATGTCGAAATTAGAAAATCGGATTGGCTGCAAAGTGGCCAATCCGGGCTCCCGAGTTCTTTGCGCGGGACGCTTTGCGACGCCGCATCGGGGGGGGGGGCGACTGCCATATGAGACGGCTCCTGCACATCACTAACATGATTTGCCGTTCGGTAAGCGCTCTGTGACCCGCGTGCCTTCGACAAGGGCCGTTAAATAATGATCTCGTGAATCTTGATTTAGTTGACAGACTTTGCGCTAGATCAAAGGACTACGTTTGGATCATTGATAAGCAGCCGATATGAAACGCGCGCTTTCTCTTTTGCCTCGGCTGCTACTAATTGTATGCGTCACCCTGTATGGGCCGTTTGCGATGGCTGCGACAGGCGGTGGTGGCAACGTCTTTACTATGGAAATATGCGCCAACGGCACTCTCGAAACAGTGCGTGTCAACATCGGCGAAACACCATTCGAACCTGCTGAAAACTGTTATGATTGTCTGACCTGCTGCCAATTGATCGGCGCGCCACAGGATGCGTCTCTTGGCGCGAATTTGTGGTTAACGCTGCTCGACATCCCGGCGGTCCTCGCCCCCCGCCAAAACCCCGTCTTTTTAAAACCAAATAACCGCCCCTTGCCGCGTGCCCCTCCGGCACGGCAATTTCTGATGCTCATGACGCAGGACTTGATCATGACTGATCTTGTTGTGATCAGTCATGAAATGCGCAGCGACGGGCGACCTCTGTTCAAGGACGCCAACGCATGACGACTCCCCGATATCTCATTAAAATTATGCTCTTCGTCACTGCGATGCTTCTTGGTGGGCTTCCGGCAGCGGCGCAATCTGTTCTCTCCAAACTTTTGCCCGACGTCGAGGTTGGGGAATTGGTCGAAGGGGCCGACGCCTTTGGCGCGACCCATGCGGATATTCCAGCGGTGCAGGTTCTCAGGGGGGGCGAACGGATCGGCTGGGCGTTTGTCACATCCGATTACGTCTCGACCACCGGATATTCGGGCAAACCCATTCACACCATGGTCGCTGTTGATGACGACGCGCAGGTGATCGGCGTGCAGCTGGTCAAACACTCTGAACCGATTGTTCTGATCGGCATTCCCGATGCAAAGGTGAAGGCGCTGGTCGCAAACTATCGCGGACTTGATCTGGTGGCCGAGGCCGAATCCGGCGGCTCCTCGCATGAACTCGACATCATATCGGGCGCGACAGTAACGATTATGGTGATCGACGATTCGATTATTCGCGCCGGTTTGAAAGTTGTCCGCCAGCTGGCATTGGGCGGGCTGGCCGTTGAAGAACCCGGTGCCGGGCCGAAGTTCGAAATCAACCCCGATGCGGTTGCGTCCACTGACTGGATGACGCTTGAAGGGGACGGCACATTGCGCCGGCTGTCGCTGGATGTGGGGCAGGTCAACGATGCGTTTGCCGCGATGGACGATCCGCGCGCCGCAAAACGCGCCCTGACCGAAGCACCCGAGACAACGTATATCGAAATGCAGGTCGCCCTGTTGTCGCACCCCTCTATTGCCAAGGCGCTGCTGGGCGATGCGGTTGCGAAAAATCTGGATACATGGCTGGAAGAGGGCGACCACGCCATCGGAATTTTCGGGCGCGGGCTCTACTCCTTTAAAGGGTCGGGCTATGTGCGGGGGGGGATCTTTGACCGGATTGTTCTGATCCAGGACGATGTCTCGGTCCGGTTCCGCGACCGGATGCACAAGCGGATCAACACCATCGCTGCCGAGGGCGCGCCGGTTTTCAACGAAACCGACATGTTCAAGATCCCCGCCGACAGCGGCTTTGATCCAACGGCACCGTTTCGCATCCAGCTTTTGGCGCAGCGCGAGGTCGGCGCGATCGAGAAGGTCTTTACCACTTTCGATCTGGGTTATCAGTTGCCGCCACAATACATGCGTGCAATCGCACCACCGCCTGCACCAGACGTGCCTGCGGCGATTGCCACGGTCACCAGCCAGTCCGAACTGGACGCGCAACAAGCCCTTTGGAAACGCATCTGGGAAGGTAAAACCACCGAAATTATCGTGCTGGGCGTCATGCTGACCCTGCTAACGGCGGTGTTCTTCTTCCAAGGGCTGGCGACACGCAACGAACGCGCGTTCTTCTGGTTCCGGATGTCGTTCCTCACTGTCACGCTGGTCTATCTGGGCTGGATGTCCAACGCGCAACTGTCGGTCGTCAACCTGATGGCGCTGTTCGGCTCATTGATCTCGGGCTTTAGCTGGCAGGCATTCCTGCTTGATCCGCTGACCTTTATCTTGTGGTTTGCGGTGGCGGCGGCGCTGTTGTTCTGGGGGCGCGGAGCCTATTGCGGCTGGCTGTGCCCGTTTGGGGCCTTGCAAGAGCTGCTGAACCGCATCGGGCGTGCCCTGCATATCCCCCAATGGACGCTGCCGTGGGGCCTGCATGAACGCCTGTGGCCGCTGAAGTACATGATCTTTCTGGGGTTGTTTGGCGTGTCGCTGACCAGCATCGAGCAAGCCGAGCGCCTCGCCGAAGTGGAGCCGTTCAAGACCGCGATCATCCTCAACTTTGTACGCGCATGGCCGTTTGTGGCCTATGTCGGGGCGCTTCTGGTCGCGGGATTGTTCGTCGAACGCTTCTTTTGTCGCTACCTGTGCCCGCTGGGCGCGGCGCTGGCCATTCCTGCGCGCCTGCGCATGTTCGACTGGCTTAAACGCTACAAGGAATGCGGCAACCCGTGCCAGACCTGTGCGCACCAGTGCCCGGTTCAGGCGATCCATCCGACCGGAGAAATCAACCCGAACGAGTGCATCAACTGTCTACATTGTCAGGTGCTGTACCAGTCCGAAACAACTTGCCCTGTTGTCATCAAGAAGATGAAGCGGCGCGCCAAAGTCGGCGCAGCCCCTGATCTTTCGCGTGATATTTCGGGGCATCCGAACCAACCCGCAACCTAAACCCATACCTGAAAGGATATGTAATGTCTGAGGGAAAGAAACTACCGATTTCGCGCCGGAGCCTGTTGGGCGCCACTGCCGGAGGTGCCGCTGTTGCCGGTGCATTCGGGACGCGCGCGATGCTGACAGGAACTGCTGCTGTTGGGGCCGCCACGCTGGCAGGCACCACAAGCGCGCGCGCCGCGGCCAGTGCCGAAGTCGGTCCGGGCAAGCTTGACGAATTTTATGGCTTCTGGTCCTCGGGCCAGTGCGGCGAGATGCGCATTCTTGGCATTCCGTCGATGCGCGAGCTGATGCGTATTCCGGTGTTCAACACTTGCTCGGCGACCGGCTGGGGCATCACCAACGAGTCCAAGAAAATCCTGACCGAGGGCCTGCTGCCCAAAACCAAGGAATACCTGAAAGCGAACGGTCACGAGTTCCCGCCAAACGGCGATTTGCACCACCCGCACATGTCCTTCACCGAAGGCAAATATGACGGGCGCTTCCTGTACATGAACGACAAGGCCAACACCCGCGTTGCCCGTGTGCGGTGTGACGTGATGAAATGCGACAAGATCATCGAGATCCCCAACGCCAAGGCGATCCACGGTTTGCGTCCGCAGCGCTGGCCCCGTACCGATTACATCTTCTGTAACGGCGAAGACGAAACACCAATGGTCAACGATGGCCAAATTCTGGACGAGCCGGAGAAATATGTAAACTTCTACACCGCTGTGGACGCTGACGAAATGACAGTGGCGTGGCAGGTGATGGTGTCGGGTAACCTCGACAACACCGATTGCGACTATGACGGCAAATATGCCTTCTCGACGTCGTATAACTCGGAAATGGGCATGACCCTGCCCGAGATGACGGAAGCCGATATGGACCACGTTGTGGTGTTCAATATCAAAGAGATCGAAGCAGGCATCGAAGCCGGTGATTTCATTGAGTTGAACGGTGTTAAGGTTCTGGACGGACGCAAGGGACAAAACAAGAAATACACCCGCTATATCCCGATCCCGAACAACCCGCACGGCTGTAACATGGCCCCAGACAAGATCCACCTGTGCATTGCGGGCAAGCTGTCCCCGACCGTGTCGGTGATCGACGTGCGCAAACTGGATGCAGTATTTGACGAAGACGCCGATCCGCGCAGCGTTGTTGTGGCAGAGCCTGAACTGGGTCTCGGGCCGCTTCACACCTGCTTTGACGGGACCGGTCGCGCCTATACTACGCTGTTTCTCGACAGCCAGGTTGTGGTTTGGGACATCGCGAAAGCGGTTCAGCTTTACAATGGCGAAGATGTCGATCCGATCATCAGCAAGGAAGATGTGCATTACCAGCCCGGTCACAACTCGACCGTGATGGGGGAAACACTTGAAGCGTCGGGCAAATACTACCTGACGATGAACAAGTTCTCCAAGGACCGGTTCCTTAATGTTGGTCCGCTCAAACCCGAGAACGAGCAACTGTTCGCGATTGACGGCGACAAGTTGACGTTGATCCACGACGGGCCTACTTTTGCCGAACCCCACGATGCGATTATGGTTGATCCGTCCAAGGTGAACCCGAAATCGGTTTGGGATCGTAACGATCCGATGTGGGCGGATGCCCGCACGCAGGCCGAAGCGGACGGCGTTGATCTGGACGATTGGCAGGATACCGTGATCCGCGACGGCAACAAGGTGCGGGTCTATATGTCCAGCCAGGCACCCAACTTTGCGCTGGAATCCTTCACCGTCCAGCAGGGTGACGAGGTGACGGTTTATGTTACCAACCTTGATGACATCGACGATCTGACCCACGGTTTCACCATGGGCAACCACGGTGTGGCGATGGAAGTCGCGCCGCAAGCCACCGCTTCGGTCACCTTTGTGGCGGCACAACCGGGCGTCTTCTGGTATTATTGCCAGTGGTTCTGCCACGCGCTGCACATGGAAATGCGCGGTCGTATGTTTGTTGAACCAAAGGCGTCCTGAACCATGTTGCGCTCTCTGATCCTTGTGCTGTCACTGCTGGTTGCGCTGCCCCTTCGGGCGGCGGAGGTCAACGTGCAGCCGGGGCAGGGGAGCCTTGCCAAAGCCATCGCCGGAGCCACCTCCGGCGATGTGCTGATCCTTGAGCCGGGCCGCTACGAAGGCGCGATCATCATTGACCGCCCGCTGACGCTGATCGGGCCTCACGCGGCGGTGATTGACGGCATCGGGCAAGGCACCGTTGTCACCATCGACGCGCCTGATGTTACGGTTAAGGGGCTTACCGTTACCGGTTCGGGCCTGAGCAGTCAGGATCTGGATGCCGGTATCAAGATTTTGAAGAAAGCCGACCGCGCGCTGGTCGAGGATAACCGCGTGCTGGGCAATCTGCACGGTGTTGATGTGCATGGCGGACACGATGCCATGGTGCGCGGCAACACCATCGAAGGCACGCAAAACCCGCGCATGAATGATCGCGGCAACGGGATTTATGTCTGGAACTCTCCGGGCACGGTGATTGAGGGCAACTCTGTGCGCTGGGGCCGTGACGGGATTTTTTCCAATACGTCGCGCACCGGCACCTACCGCAACAATCTGTTCCGCGACCTGCGCTTTGCCGTGCATTATATGTATACCAACAACTCCGAAGTGTCCGGGAACGTCTCGATTGGCAACCATTTGGGGTATGCCATTATGTTCTCCAACAAGGTGATCGTAAAAGACAACCTGAGCCTGTCCGATGTCAGCCATGGTGTGATGCTGAACTATGCCAATAACGCCGATGTATCCGGCAATCTGGTGCGTGGCGGGGCGGACCGCTGTACGTTTATCTATAATGCGCACAAAAACCTGATTTACGGCAACCGTTTCGAGGGCTGCAACATGGGCATCCATTTTACCGCAGGGTCCGAGCGTAACGTGCTGACGGGAAATGCTTTTATCGGCAACCGGACGCAGGTGAAGTATGTGGGCACCCGCGATATCGAATGGAGCTTTGAGGGCCGTGGCAACTATTGGTCGGACCACCCCGGTTTCGACCTTGATGGGGACGGCATCGCCGACAGCACCTTTCGCCCGAATGATCTGATGGATCACATCTTGTGGTCCCAACCCGCCGCTGCATTGTTGACCGGTGCGCCCGCAGTACAGCTTATCCGATGGGCGCAATCAAGCTTTCCTGCCACGTTGCCCGGTGGCGTGGTCGATAGCGCGCCGTTGATGGCGGCGCCCACGATAAATGTTCCACCCGAATATAGCGCCATGGAGGCCGAAGCGGCCACGCGGCGGAATGAAAGTGACTTTGATGCAATCGACGTTAACGATCTCTCGTCTCACTAAGACGTTTGACGGGTTTAAAGCCCTGACCGATGTTTCGCTGCGCGTAGAGCCCGGCGAACGCGTGGCGTTGCTTGGCCATAACGGTGCGGGAAAATCCACCTTGATGAAGGTGATACTGGGTTTGATCGCGCCCGACAGTGGCGACATTTCGGTGTGTGGCGCGCCGCCCGGCAAGGCGCATGCGCGCTCGCAGGTCGCCTATCTGCCCGAAAACGTGGCATTCCACTCTGCGCTGACGGGGTTGGAGCAGATCACCTATTACATGCGGTTGCGCAATTTGGCTCCGACGGGCGCGATGGAGCTGCTTGAGCGGGTCGGACTGGGATTTGCCGCCAAGCGCCGGATCGGCACTTATTCCAAGGGGATGCGGCAGCGTGTCGGGTTGGCACAGGCGTTGATCGGGCATCCCAACCTGTTGGTGCTTGACGAACCCACCAGCGGCCTTGATCCGGTATCGCGGCGCGATTTTTATGAACTGCTGGATGGGTTGGCCGCAGAGGGTGCGGCGATCCTGCTTTCGAGCCACGCATTGACCGAGGTCGAGGCGCGCACCGACCGGCTTTTTATCCTGTCGGGGGGGCGGATGGTGGCAACAGGCACATTGCCCGACTTGCGGCGCGAGGCGGCATTGCCGGTTGCGATGCAGATTACCCCGCTTAACGGGTGTGACACAGATATTATGGCCGCTTTGCCGGACGCGATCCGAGTGGGCGGCGCGTTGCATCTTACGTGCGCGCAGGACGAGAAGCTGGAAACGCTGGCCCGCATTTCGGCATTGCAAGGCAAGGTCGCGGATCTGGACGTTATTCCACCCAGTCTTGAAGACATCTATAGCCATTTCAGCCGGAGGGACGGCCAATGATCGCCCGCATCCTTGCCACTGCGACAACAGAAATCCACATCGCGCGGCGCAACCGCTGGGTGCTGATTGCTGTGCTGCTGATGGTCGTGTTTTCACTTGTATTGTCGGCTGCGGGATCGGCCCCGACAGGCGCGCTTGGAACGGACCGCCTGTCGGCTGTTGTGGCGTCGCTGACATCCTTGTCGGTCTATCTGGTGCCTTTGGTGGCGTTGTTGATGTCGTTCGACGCGGTCGCGGGCGAAGTCGAGCGCGGCACATTGCCGTTGCTGTTGACCTATCCGGTTGCCCGCTGGGAGGTTCTGGCAGGCAAGCTTGTGGCGCACACGGCCATTCTGATCATCGCAATCATTGCGGGTTACGGGGCGGCGGCGGCGGTCACTATTGCCGCTGATCCGGCGGCGGTGTCGGGCTTGGGGGCTTTGTGGCGGCTGACGTGGACATCCACCCTGCTGGGGGCCACCTTTCTGGGGGTCGGTTATGCGTTGTCTTCAATGGCGCGCCGTGTCTCGGGGGCTGCGGGGCTGGCCATCGGGCTGTGGTTGGGTCTGGTGGTGCTGTATGATCTGGGCCTGCTGGCGGCCGTTGTTGCGGACAGTGGCGGCACGTTCACAACCAGGGTTTTTCCAATCGCTCTGCTTGCCAATCCTGCTGATGCCTTCCGCCTGTTCAACCTGACCGCTGCGCATGCCACTGCGGTAGCGTCCGGCGTTGGCGGAGCCGCGAATGCGATTCCGCAATGGCAATCGTTGCTCTCGATTGCGATCTGGCCGCTGGTGTCGTTGGGTCTGGCTGCGCTGGCCTTTCGAAAGGTCGAGCCATGAAAGCTCTGCTGATCCCGCTGCTCGCGCTGGCGCTGACGGCTTGCAAGGACGAAGATGCGCAGGACACGTCCGCCCTGCCGCTTACGGAAACAGCTGTCGGACATTATTGCCAGATGGAACTGCTTGAGCATGATGGCCCCAAAGCACAGGCGCATCTGGCAGGGCTGCCCGGCGCGCCGCTGTTTTTCAGTCAGGTGCGCGACGTGGTCGCCTATATGCGGATGCCCGAGCAAAGCCATGAAATTCTGGCGGTCTGGGTCAATGATATGGGGGTGGCGCAGGCCACATGGGACGCGCCCGGTGCTGCGAACTGGATTGATGCAGAGGACGCAACCTATGTCGTCGGGGCGCGTGTTGTCGGCGGGATGGGCGCGCCGGAAGTTGTGCCATTTTCGGACCCTGAAAAAGCCGCCCTTTTTGCCCGTACCAATGGCGGCAATGTCATGCGCCTGTCGGACATACCCGACAGCGCCGTTCTCGCTCCTGTCAATCTTGACGGCGAAACGAATGATACAGATTTTGAAAAACGTCTGCGCGATCTGTCGCGCAAAACCGGAGAGTAAAACAATGACCAATCGCCGCCGTTTTCTTGCCATCAGCGCCGCTGCAATTGCGCTGCCCGGCCTAAGCCATGCCGCACCGGTCTATACATGGCAGGGCGTCGCACTTGGCGCGCGCGCCACGTTGCGCCTCGCGCATCCAGAGGCCAAGGCGATCAGTGCGCGGGTCGCAGCCGAGATTTCGCGCCTTGAGGACATCTTTAGCCTGTATCGCCCGGATAGCGCCCTGTCCCGGTTGAACCGCGCAGGCGCATTGCAGTCCCCGCCGTTCAAGCTGCTGGAATGCCTGTCACTGGCGGGCGCGGTTCATACGGCGAGCGGCGGGCGGTTTGACCCCACGATCCAGCCGCTTTGGGCCAGCTATGCAGTGGCGTCTGCACAGGGCGGGCTGCCCGATGATCATGCCGTCGGCAAAGCCCGCGCGCTGGTTGGTTGGGATCGCATTACGTTCGATGCGGCGAACATTGTCATGGAGCCGGACATGGCGTTGACCCTGAACGGGATCGCACAGGGGTATATCGCGGATCGTGTGGCCGAAATGCTCAGCGGCGAGGGGCTGACGAACATTCTGATCGACACCGGCGAATTCCGCGCCCTTGGCACGCATCCCGACGGGAGTGCCTGGCCTGTCAAACTTGCCGCAGGCGGTGAGGTGCCGCTTGTGGCGCGCGCGCTTGCCACCTCTGCGCCGCTTGGCACCACTTTTGACACCGACGCACAGATGGGTCACATTCTTGATCCGCGTACAGGTTTTCCATCCCCCTCAAGCTGGCGTGAAATCACGGTGTCCGCCCCGTCTGCGGCCCTTGCCGATGCGCTTTCGACGGCGGCGTGTCTGTTGGCAACCCGCGCAGAGATTGACGCGTGTCTCGCGGGCTTTCAGGGCGCGCGGCTTGAAGCGGTTACCGCAGCCTGAGGGAGCAATGTTTGATGCGATGGATGGGCGATTCAGCGCATCAGATGAACACACCTGAAAACACAACCACCAGCCCCGTTCCCACCATCACGATTGTGCTCAGGATCCTGCGCGCCCCGATCAATCCGTAAGATACAAGCATCAGCCCCGCCGCGATCCGCAGCGTCGCAACAAGCGCGGCAACGGGCGCATCAGCGAGCCTGAGGATATCGGGGTTCGCGACCATACCAAGCGGAATGAGATAAAGACCAACGCCAAGCGCCATTGCCGTCAGCGCAACCTTGAGCCAGTTTTCACCGATCATGCCGGCGGCGATGAAAACCGCGCCGCAAACCGGCGGTGTGATCGTGGACAAAAGCGCGAACCAGAACACAAACAGATGTGCCTGTAGCGGCTCCAGCCCCAATTGTATCAATGCGGGGCCTGCGACCGATACACAGATGACGTAGGCTGCGGTTGTCGGCACCTCCATCCCCAAAAGCAGACAGGCCAGCGCGGTTAACAGCAGAGACAGCCAGAGCAACCCGCCCGATCCTTCGAGAATAACCGAGGTGATCTTGACCCCGAGACCGGTGATCGACAGCACTCCGATGATGATCGAGGCGCACAGAATGATCGAGGCGATCATCGACACCTGCTTTGCCGCGTTCATCACTGCGGATACGAAACGGTCGATGATCTGGTCACGACGGCATTTCAAGTCGCCGTTGATAAGGAGCAACAGCGCACCCGCAAGGATCGCAAGCGCTGCGGAATATTCCGGCGTGAACCTTGCGCCGAACATCGCCCAGAGCAGCACGGTGAAAGGCACGAGAAAAAACAGCGAGGTTACGATTACATCGCGCTGCGCAGGCCGGTCGGCAGCGTCAACGCCTCTCAGCTCGAACCGGCTGGCATAGGCGTTGATCCCGACCCAGACGGCCAGAAAATAGAGAAACGCAGGCAGGATCGCCGCCGCCATGATGGAGGTATAAGGCACGCCCGTCAGCTCGACCATCACAAAGGCACCAGCCCCCATGAGGGGCGGCATGATCTGCCCGCCGGACGAGGCGACGGCCTCTACCGCCGCGGCCAACCTTTTGGGATAGCCCAGCTTTGTCATCGCGGGCAGGGTGACCGCGCCGGTCGAGGCGACGTTGGCAGAGGCCGAGCCGGAGATCGAGCCAAAGAGCGCGGACGAGATCACCGAGACCTTTGCGGCCCCGCCCTTGAGACGTCCCGCCGCTGCCGCCGCGACGTTCATGAACCCTTGCCCCGCTTCGCCCGCATTCAACACCGCCCCGAAGATCACAAAGATCGACACCACCCCGACGGATACACCGGTGAGTGACCCCCAGATGCCGCCTTCGGCAATTGTGAGCGTGCCCATAAAGCTGCTGGTCGGGGTGCCGGAATGGCCGAACTGGCCGGGGATATATTGGCCGAACAGCCCGTAAAGCAGGGCCGATCCCGCGACCATAGGCAACGGCCAGCCGATGGCACGGCGCGCGGTTTCCAGCGTGATCCCCAAAAGCACCACGGCAACGCCCAATTGAAAGTTGTTTTCGAGAAAGCCGTATTGATCGCCCAGACGATCACTGTTCAACGCCACCCACAAAGCGGCGGCCACGCCGGTAACGGCAAGGATGATGCCGCTGATCCAACCGGCGCGGCTGGTGGCACCCAGCACAAGAACGAAAGGCAGGATAAAGGCCATGTGCAAGGGGCGGCTGACCAGATTCGGGACCAGACCGGAAAAAACAAGGGCGAGGTGATAACCCACCAGAGCGGTGGCGAGCAGCAGCCAGAAAGCAGCGCTCAGGCGTCCTTGGGGGAGCATGTTCATGGGGGCGGTCTCTGAATTGGGGAAGTGCAGGCCGGATGCGTCACCCGACCTGTGAGGGGAACGTTACTTTTGCGCGTCGGTCAGGGCGATGCCTGCCTCGTCATAGTAGCGTTGCGCGCCGGCGTGGATTGTGCCTTCGATTGTGGGCATCAGACCTTCGTTCACGCCATTCCACCAAGGGGAATTGCCGCCCAGCTTTGCCTTGCTTTCCCAGAATGTTTTGGTGAGCTCATAGGCGGTATCATCGTCCATCGCGGTGGTCGTATAGGCCACAACCGGCAGCGATGTTGTCTGGATATCGGCATCCTGACCGGCATAGGTGCCTGCGGGAATGACCAATGTGGTGCGCTTGGTCTGTGCGATCTGTGCCTCGGTCATCGACAGAACGGTAACGGGGGTCGACGCCGCTGCTTCGATCACGTTGGGGGCGGGCCATGAACCGGCGGTGACAAAACCGTCGATCTGACCGTTCTTGAGCGCGGCAACCGCATTGGACAGCTCTGCATCCGCGATTTTGACCGTATCGGCCAGACCGAACAGCCCGAGATATTTCTCACCCTCAGTTGCGCCAAACGAGCCTTTGCCAAGCAGGATCGTTTTGCCTTCGATACCCGCAAGGTCGGTTACGCCGCTGTCTTTGGACATGACAAAATGCATGGTCAGCGAAGGGATCGGGAAAAGCGCACGGATCTCTGCGAATTTCGGATCGCTCTTGTTTTCGAACATCGCCTTACCCTGCTGCGCGAGGCGGACCAGTGCGGGGGGTGTGGTAAAGACATAATCACCGCCGCGGGCCTTGGTTTCCATCACGTTCTGGACAGACCCCTGACTTTCTTCGATGGTGACGATAATGGAGCCGTCGGTGCCGGCCTTCATGGCCTCGGCCAGTTCAACGCCCATCTGGTAGTATGACGAACCGGCTTTTGCCGACTTGTAGGTGATGCGGGTTTCGGCGGATGCGGCCGTAAAACCGAGTGTTGTAAGGGCAAATGCGGCAACTGCCGATTTCATTAGGGATTTCATCTTAACTCCTCCTCCAAGATGCACATTGTCATGCGCCAGTCGTGACGTGATAGCGGTGTTTTCGCAAGGTCGGAAGCGGTGTTTTGCGCCGAGTTTGACATCGCGTGTACGCATCGCAACAGACGGTGGCCTGCATCGCCATGTGTTGCCCGCACACCGGTCGGATCGCACTCCTTTGGCTGGCATGCGTATGGTACAGCCGTTTCTGATGCCTGCTGGTCTGTGCCTCTCGCGCAGGGAAATCTCTACACACAGGGTGGCGCACGAATGGTCTGTCGCCGTGCCGGTCAATGGATTGATCGTGCCTATCGTTCGTGACTAACGACAAATTCGTCAAACTATGGTATCTCTTTTCGCATATCCGACCCTCCGGTTCCCGAAATAAGGGCGAAAATGCCCACGACGCAGGAGGCACGGATCACTTTTACGCGCCTGAATTAGCGGGCACGGTTTAGGGATCGAATTAAGGGCCATCACCAAATTTTTAAGGAAAATCAAAATGACTCCACAAATTTCAATTGAATCCGCGTCCGCGTCTGAATCCGCTGACATTATCTTTGTCGTTACCCTCTCGGAGGCGTCACTTTCGGATATAACCGTACAGTACCGCGCGGTGGCCGATGGATCGGCGCTGGTTGATTCGAGCGACTTCGGGGCGCGGTCTCCGGAGGCTTTGTATACCCTCACCATTCCGGCGGGTCAGACCCGTGCGACAATCAACTACGGGAGCACCCCGTACAGTCGTGCTGACGAGTTCGACGAGAATTTCAGTGTCCAACTCAGCAATCCGGTGGGTGCGGTTCTGGATGGTGGAGAGCCGGTCCTGACTGCGACGGGGGTATTCCAGGATGACGACGGGTCGGCGCAGGACCGTGCGCTTTTCGTGTCCGATCCAATCATCCTTGAAGGTGACAGCGGCACCAAGCAGGCGGTATTCGAGGTGCGCCTGTCAGAGGCGTATACAGACGATATCACCCTCGATTACGCCACTGCGGATGGGACTGCGCGCGCAGGCAGTGATTATACCGCAACGTCGGGAAGCATCACATTCAGCGCGGGCCAGACCGTAAAGTCTGTGGCAGTGGATGTTGCGGGCGACACGGTCGCCGAGACGGCTGAAAGCTTTTCGCTGGTGGTCGAATCTATAGCGCCTATCTTCAACAACATTCAGGATTCAGCCGGTATCGCCACGATTTTGGATGATGATACATCCGAAAGCCTGCCGGAGATCTCTGTACTGCCAAGCGCGGCAAGCGAATCCGGTGATCTGTATTTTGATGTTTACCTCTCCGAGACGTCTCTTTCCGATATTACAGTTGAATATCGCGCGGTGGCGGATGGATCGGCGCTGGTTGATTCAAGTGACTTCGGGGCCCGTAATCCCGAGCAGTTGTATACGCTCATCATTCCGGCGGGCAAAACCCATGCAACGATCAATTATGGGAGTACCGAATATAGCCGCTCCGATGAATTTGACGAGAATTTCACGCTTCAATTCAGCAATCCGGTAGGTGCCGTTCTTGCGGGGGGCGAGCCGGTTCTGGCAGTGACAGGCGTGTTCCTTGATGATGACGGCTCTGCGCAGGATCGTGCGCTTTTCGTCTCTGATCCGATCCTCATGGAAGGCGACAGCGGCACCAAGCAGGCGGTGTTCGAGGTGAGGCTGTCAGAGGCATTTACCAGCGACATCACGCTGGATTATGCCACCGCCGATGGCACCGCCACCGCGGGGAGCGACTATACCGCTGCGTCAGGCAGTATTACGTTCAAAGCAGGCCAGACGTTGGCATCCGTCGCGGTGGACGTCATGGGCGATACGACGGCTGAAACGGCTGAAAACTTCTCTCTGGTGCTCGAATCCAAAGCGCCGATATTTAACAACATCCAGGATTCTGCCGGTATCGCCACGCTGTTGGACGACGATACATCCGATAGTCTGCCGGAAATTTCCGCTCTGCCAAGCGCGGCAAGCGAATCCGGTGATTTGTATTTTGATGTTTACCTCTCCGAGACGTCTCTTTCCGACGTTACCGTTGAGTATCGCGCGGTGGCGGATGGATCAGCGCTGGTTGATTCAAGTGACTTCGGGGTCCGCAATCCTGCCGATACCTACACGCTGACAATTCCGGCGGGCAAGACCCATGCGACGATCAACTACGGGAGCAGCGAGTATAGCCGCACAGATGAATTTGACGAGAATTTCACCCTCGAATTCAGCAATCCGGTTGGTGCGGTTCTTGCGGGGGGGGAGCCGGTCCTGACGGCGACGGGCGTGTTCCTTGATGATGACGGATCTGCGCAGGATCGTGCGCTTTTTGTGTCTGATCCGATCCTCATGGAAGGTGACAGCGGCACCAAGCAGGCGGTGTTCGAGGTGAGGCTTTCCGAGGCGTTCACCGATGACATCACGCTGGATTATGCCACCGCAGATGACACCGCCACGGCTGGCAGCGACTACACTGCCGCGTCAGGCAGCGTCACGTTCAAAGCAGGCCAGACAGTGACATCCATCGCGGTGGATGTGGCAGGCGACTTTGACGTCGAAAGCGCAGAAACGTTCTTTTTGCGGCTCGAAACGACGGCCCCGATATTTGGTAATGAGGACAACGTCGGGATTGCGCGCATCCTTAACAATGACGCGCCAAACGTGGATCCAAACGCAAATGCCGACAGCTATTCGGTAGACGAAAATGACCGCCTTACCGTCAGCGGTCCGGGGGTGTTGGGCAATGACACCGATGACGGCACGCTGGAACGCGCAACACTGGTTACGGATGTGGAAAATGGCGCGCTTGGCCTCAATGCAGACGGTTCTTTCACCTATACGCCGGACGCCGGTTTCAACGGAAGCGACAGCTTTGTCTACCGCGCGACGGACAACCGCGGCGGAACAGATGACGCAAGGGTCAGCATCACCGTCAACAGCACCAACCAGGCGCCCAATGGAATCGAGCTGAGCTTTGCCTCCTTGCGCGAGAACGCAGGGGCCAATGCGGAGATTGGCAACCTGTCGGCCTTAGACCCTGACAATGATGCGCTGACCTTCACGTTAAGCAATAATGCGGGCGGACGGTTCAAGGTCGAAGGAAATGTCCTTCAGGCGGTGAGCAGTCTGGATTACGAGACCGCCCAGAGCCACGCGATTGAAGTTGTGGCGCGTGATCCGGACGGCGCGGAGACCTCGCAAACGTTCACCATCCATCTGCTCAACGATCCGGGCGATGATGTTGGTGTCAATCTGACGGGCGATGCGGGGCCAAACCGTCTGACGGGCACTGATCGTGACGATGTGCTGGCCGGTCGGGGGGGTAATGATACGCTTTTCGGTCTGGACGGAGATGACACGCTGCGCGGTGACAACGGCACTGACAATCTGGTAGGCGGTGACGGCAATGACCTGCTGATCGGTGGTGAAAGCGTAAACGACCGGCGTGACAACATCTTTGGCGGCAACGGCAACGACACGATTTACGGCGGCTATGGCAACGACGAGCTGCGCGGCGACGCAGGCGATGATGTTATATCGGGCGGTTTTGGTGGCGATACCGTGATTGGCGGCGCTGGTAACGATAGCATCACCGGCTCTGCGCTTGGTGATCTGCTTTTTGGCTCCGAGGGAGACGATTTCATAAACGGCGGCTTCGGATATGATCAGGTTAATGGCGGGTCGGGCGCGGACGAATTCTTTCACCTTGGCGTCCGCGACCACGGCAGCGATTTCATCCAGGACTATAACAGCGCGGAAGGGGACGTGTTGGTCTATGGTGGTGCCAACGCCACGGCAGCGCAGTTCCAGATCAACACTGCCTTCAAGGATGACGCCGGCGTTGCGAATGTCGCCGAGAGCTTTGTAATATATCGGCCAACCGGTCAGATATTGTGGGCTTTGATTGATGGCGATGGACAGGACGAGATCAATTTACAGATCGGCGGAGAGGTTTTTGACCTGAACGCCTGATCCTCATACCGGTCATAGTCCATCATGACAGGCTGTTGTGGCAATCCTCCCGCTTTCAACGGGGGGATTGGCACCACCATCTCGCGTCTTTGGGCAGGTGTTAAGATACCGCTGCCCGGATTGGCTGCGCTTTGGTGTTAGCAGATGTGATGTTTTACGCGCGCGATGCGCTACGCTTTTCTGTAGATCCGGTCATTTTGTCAGGATCAGTTTTCCTGCGCGCGTAATCCGCAGGTTATAGGTTTGGCCATCCAGAACGATTTGAGCCAGATCGCCGCCCTCGGTCAGGTCGCGCGCGGCATAGATTGGCAATATTTTTCCGGGCGGGCTTTTGGGTGGTGCCGAATGGATGCTCATGATGGCTGGCCTCCATTCGCTCGTGCATGGTCAAACACCCACTCGACCCATGCGCCTTCTGCTGCGTCTGAGACCAGCAGGACTTCGAGGGCGTAAATGTCTGGTGTGTTCCGGCGTGGGTGTTCATCTGCGCGTGGTGTCGCGGTCTGGCGGGATGGCTGCATTAGGGAGTCCTTACATTTCTGATGTCGGGCTTCCCTCCCTCTGAATCGGGGGGTGGCTTGACGCTTGCTATAACTGAGTGAACTTGTCAGGTATGTCAACCGGGCTGTTTACCTGTCTTTCAAACGGTACGTCACTGGCGGGTTGACGTGACAATAGGCATGGACACTTCGCGCGATTTTTGGCTTATTTTCGCGCAGGGAGGTGTGGCGGATGTTAATCCGTCGCGCAGCGCAGGGAGGGTGTATGGCATATGACTATGTGATCGTCGGCGGTGGATCGGGCGGTGCCACGCTTGCGGCACGGCTGAGTGAAGATCCGGCGGTAACTGTCTGCCTGCTTGAAGCGGGCGGCACCGGCAAGCATTTGCTGATCCGTGCGCCGGCAGCCGTTGTGGCGATCCTGCCTGGACATGGCAAGATTTCGAACTGGGCGTACCAGACTGTCCCGCAAAAGGGGTTGAACGGGCGCAAAGGCTATCAGCCGCGCGGCAAGGCGCTGGGCGGGTCGAGCGCGATCAATGCCATGCTGTATGTGCGTGGCCACCGCGCCGATTACGACGGCTGGGCCGAGGCGGGCTGTGACGGTTGGGACTGGAACAGCGTTCTGCCGTATTTCAGGCGTTCCGAGGGCCATGAGGACGGCGCGGATGATCTGCACGGTGGCACCGGCCCGCTTGAAGTGTCCCACCAGAAAAGCCCGCGCCCGATCACCCGTGCCTTTATCGAGGCGGCAGGCGCATTGCAGCACCGCGAGGTAAATGATTTCAACACCGGCGATAACGAAGGTGTCGGTCTGTATCAGGTGACCCAATTCCACAAGGCAAACCGCAACGGCGAGCGCTGTTCGGCGGCGGCGGGATATTTGCATCCGGTGATGGACCGGCCCAACCTGACGGTCATCACCGGCGCGCACGCGACAAAGATCGCGCTGGAGGGCAGGCGCGCCACGGGCGTACATTACCGCAAGGGCAAGCGGGACCAACAAGTGTCCGCGCGCCGCGAAGTGATCTTGTGCGGGGGTGCGTTCAATTCGCCGCAATTGTTGCAGTTGTCGGGTATTGGCCGTGTGCAAGACATCACACCGCATGGTATTGATCTGGTGCATGAACTTCCCGGTGTGGGGCAGAACCTTCAGGACCATCTGGATTTCACCCTTGGCTATAAATCCAAAGATACCGATAATTTCGGGATTGGCGCGCGTGGCACGGTTAATCTGGTCAAACACATGCTGGAATGGCGCAAGACGGGGCGCGGCATGATTGCGACGCCGTTTGCAGAAGGGGCTGCGTTTCTCAAAACGGATCAAAGCCTTGATCGTCCGGACATCCAGCTGCATTTTGTCATTTCAATTGTGGACGATCACGCACGCAAGCTGCATCCGGGCTATGGCTATTCGTGCCATGTCTGCGTGCTGCACCCCGCATCGCGCGGGACTGTGACGCTGGCCAGCGCCGATCCGATGGCGGCCCCTTTGATTGATCCGAACTTTCTGGCCGAAGACAGCGATCTGGCGACATTGATCAAGGGGGCGAAAATGACCCGCGAGATCATGAACGCGCCCGCCCTGCGGCCCTATCGCCACAAAGAGCTGTTTGGCACAGGCGACAATATGACAGATGCCGAATGGGAGGAAATTATCCGCACCCGTGCAGATACAATCTATCACCCCGTAGGCACCTGCAAGATGGGGCGCGACGGCATGGCGGTCGTTGATCCGCACTTGCGAGTTCACGGGATGGAAGGCCTGCGCGTTGTTGATGCCTCTGTCATGCCGACCGTTACCAGTGGCAACACCAACGCCCCCACGATAATGATTGCGGAACGCGCCGCGGACCTGATCAAAGCACAGGCCGCACCGGCGATTGCCGCTCAGTAAATACACTAAAAACAGGAGATTACCTTATGCTTGGACAAATGATGCACATGCCGCTGACCATCGGCAGCCTTATTGATCACGCCGCGCGCTTCCATGCGCAGGGCGAGGTCGTATCGGTCGAAACCGCTGGCGGAATCGAGCATTCTACATGGGGCGAGGTTGCCGCAAACGCACACCGGCTTGCTTCTGCCCTGCGCAAGCTGGGGGTGAAAGAGGGCGACCGCTGCGGTACAATCGCGTGGAACAACCGGCGCCATCTTGAAATCTATTTTGGCGTCGCGGGCGGTGGCATGGTTTGCCACACGATCAACCCGCGCATGGGCCCCGAGCAGATGGTTTATGTGATCAACCACGCCAAGGATCAGGTGCTGTTCATCGACGCCACCTTTGTCGCGGCGGCAGGAAAACTGAAACCGGCGTTGAAAGAAACCAAACACATCATTCTGATGGGCCCGCGCAGCGAGGAAGCCGCCGAAGCGGTTCCGGGCATTCTGTTTTACGATGAATTCCTTGAGACCGGCGATGCAAGCGAGCCGTTTCCCGATCTGGATGAAAATGCCGCGTCGAGCCTGTGCTACACCTCCGGCACCACGGGTGATCCCAAAGGCGTGCTGTATTCGCACCGCTCGACCGTGCTGCATTCGCTTGCGGGGAACCAGCCTGACAGCATCAACATCTCGGCCAAGGACACGGTTCTGCCGGTGGTGCCGATGTTCCACGTCAACGCGTGGGGCGTGCCGTACATCGCGGCACAGACGGGCTGTAAACTGGTACTGCCGGGGCCGAACCTTGATGGTAAGAGCCTTGTCAAACTGATCGAGGACACGGAAACAACGCTGGCGCTGGGCGTACCGACGATCTGGATGGGGCTTCTGGCCGCGTTGAAAGAGACCGGCGCGAAAATCCCGAGCCTCAAGCGCACCGTTGTTGGCGGCTCGGCGCTGCCACCGTCGATGATCCCGCTGTTCGCGGAATACGGTACCGAGCTGATCCACGCGTGGGGGATGACCGAAACCTCGCCGCTGGGGTCCGTCAACCAGTTGCTGCAACGCCACACAAAACTGTCCGAACAAGAACAGGCCGATATACGTCTGGGGCAGGGGCGCGCACCTTTTGGCGTCGATCTGCGCATCGTGGACGAGGCGGGAAATATCCTGCCGCATGATGGTGCCGCACAGGGCGAATTGCAGGTCCGGGGTCATTGGATCGTCGACACCTACTTTGGCAAGGACAAGTCCGCACTGACGATGGACGGCTGGTTTGATACCGGCGATGTGGCCACCATCAACGATGAAGGGTTCATGATCATCCGTGACCGCTCCAAAGACATCATCAAGTCGGGCGGCGAATGGATTTCCACAGTCACGCTCGAGAATATCTCGATCGCGCATCCCGCCATTGCCAACGCCGCCGCCATCGCCGCACATCACCCTAAATGGGATGAACGCCCTGTGATCGTCGCGATCAAGAATGTCGACGGCGAAGTCACCGAGGAAGAGCTGTTGGCCTTCTACAAAGGCAAAGTAGAAAGCTGGCAGATCCCCGACAAGGTGATTTTTGTCGATGCACTGCCCATCGGCTCCACCGGCAAGGTGCAGAAAAACAAGCTGCGTGAAGAATTCGGCAACGTATTGCTCGACGCAAGCTGAAGCCGCATAAGACGACCAAAAGGGCGGCCTTTGCGGGCCATCCCCTTACGGCAAATGTTGATGGCTCACCGAGGTT
>CANMZB010000015.1 GCA_947502265.1 uncultured Sulfitobacter sp. | reverse complement strand
GTCAGCGCCCCGTCAAGGATGCTCACGTCATAGTTGCCCACGCCCGTGCCGCCCACCGGAGCCGTGCCGGTAATCGCATAATCCGACCCCGCCACAGGCGCATCCGCCGCCGCCCCAAGCGACGCAATGGTGATCGCATCGACGCTGTCGGCAAAGAACAACTGCCCGCCGGTCACCGCAAATTCCGTCCCGTCAAACGACAACGCCGCGCCATAGGTTTTGGCCGCATCGTTAACCGTTAATTCCAGCGGTGCGGCGGCCACTGTCAGCGCCCCGTCAAGGATGCTCACGTCATAGTTGCCCACGCCCGTGCCGCCCACCGGAGCCGTGCCGGTAATCGCATAATCCGACCCCGCCACAGGCGCATCCGCCGCCGCCCCAAGCGACGCAATGGTGATCGCATCGACGCTGTCCGCAAAGAACAACTGCCCGCCGGTCACCGCAAATTCCGTCCCGTCAAACGACAACGCCGCGCCATAGGTTTTGGCCGCATCGTTAACCGTCAATTCCAGCGGCGCGGGGCTGATATTGGCAATTCCGGGCAGCGCTACAACCGCATAGCTTTGCGCGGTCGAGCTGGTCAGCGGCGTGCTATCCAGCGTGAATGCCTGCGCACCCACCGTGTTGTCTACGAAAACCGGGGTATTAAAGACCGGCGTGCTATCCAGCGTCTCGCCGGTATCGGCAAAGACAAAAACACCCGGACCGCCATTGACGACGCCGGTGGCGGTTGGCGTGTCTCCGTATGTCAACGACAACGTATCAGGCGTCGCAAAGACCACCCTGTCGATGGTGTAAGCCGACGGATAGCGACCGACCGTTCCCGGCGCCCAGACAGTTGCAAAATCCCACCCCTCGGCTTCGGCCCGCACGATAAAGCCCGAGGTGTCATCGAACTCTGCCGTGGTTAAACCCGCGCCGCGGGTGATGTCGCCCGGATCGGCCTGACCCGAAGTGTTCACATCCCAATAGGAAGCCGCGACTGTGCCGCCTGTGTTCGCTCCAACCAGCCCGCCGATAGCTGCGGGGCCATCCCCCGCCTCGGACACGGCACCGCTGGCATAGGTGTTGGTGATGTTTCCCGAAGTGATCTCACCAATCAGACCGCCAACGGTTTTTTGCACCGTGCTTGCGGCTGCAACATCCCCGCTGGCATATGAATCAAGTGTCGTGCCAAACGCCTGCGCGCCCGAATGGCCGCCCACGGCGAGAGGCACAGCGATGGTCTGTCCGGATACATCACCACGGGCCGCTGTGCGGGTCTGTGTGCCGGAATTGGTACCGGTAAAGCCGCCCACTGAGGATGCATAGCCAGCCTCGTCAAAGCCGGGGCCAAAGGCTGTCATCGACAGCCCCGTGTCTCCGGCGGCAAAGGCGTCCGAAATTGTGCCGGCATTGCGTCCGGCAAATCCGCCGACGGTGCCGTCCAGATCGGTAGAATAAGCCACAGCACCCGTCGCTGACGCTGCCGAGATTGCGCCGGGTCCGCTGCCTTCGATGGCAGGCCCGTTATAGCCGACAAATCCGCCGATTTCACAGTTCGCAAGCGAAGAGACCACGAAAACGTCGCCCGATGCAGTGGCCGCGTCGATGGGGCCATAGTTGGTCCCGACAAGACCGCCAACTTGCGCAGGCAGCGTGGTTTCGGACGCGGCGGAGGTTGCAACCACCACGTTGCCCGAGGCCGCGACGTTTTCGACCGGGCGCACGGTACTATTGTCGTTGTAACCGATGAGGCCACCGATCTGTAGTCTCCCGCCACCTGCCGTTACCGAGACGTCCCCCGTTGCCTGTGATCCGGTCACGGAGCCGATGTTGTACCCCGCAAGCCCGCCGCCATAGATCGCATCATCGGCGGACGTCACAACCGTGACCGGCATTGCACTGGTGGAATTGCTGATGCCTTCGATGGACTGGTTGGCACCCGCCAACCCGCCGACAAAAAGCGAGCCGCCAGTGCCGTCTGAGGTCAGCGCACCCGAGGTGCCGACGTTATCAATCACGCCGCTATTCACACCCACCGCACCGCCAACGGAACGGGTGGCGAGCGTGCTACCTGTCTCGTCAACAGTGCCGGAAAAGGTGCTGTTCGACACTGTCCCGAGGAAATTGGTGCCCACGAGCCCGCCCAGATTAAGGTCGGAAACGGAAGCACTGTCGGCGCTGACGTCTCCCGTGAACGTGCTGTTGTCGAGCGTGCCGGACACCCCTTGCATGTTGCCCACGATGCCACCGGCGTTATCGGCAAAGGCCGGCACGGAATCCTCGCCTCCGATCATTGATACAGAGCCGGTGACCGTGACAGTGTCTATGATCGTATCAACCGCCTGCCCGACCAGCCCGCCAACCTGCCCACGTCCCGAAATTGCGACGCCCTCCAGCGTCAGATCCCTGATTTCCGCGCCGTTGGTCTGCGCAAAAAGCCCTCCGGCAAAGCCGGTGGAGGTCAGATTGTTGATGCTGTTGCCCTGACCGTCAAGCGTCCCCCGGAAGGGGGCCGCGCCCAGCCCCACAATCGCATCGAACCCCTGCCCAAAGTTCCAACCATCCGTTCCCGACGCATCAATGTCGCCTGCCAACGCAAAATTTTCAGTCAACAGCGCCTGCGACCCAATTCCCTGAACGCCGTACACATCCGTCAGCTGGTAGGGATCAGCCGCCGTGCCGGTCCCGCCCAAGGCGCGCAAAAATCCGGTGTCGGTATTTTGGGATAGTTGAAAATCATACGCATCAAACGCTGGCAGCACCGCGCCGATTTGCGTCCAGTTCCCGTTGAGAAGCTGGAAGGTGCCGACATTGACCGTCCCCGCCGTACCCGTGGTGATCGTGCCACCCGCGTTGATCTGGAATCCGCTGCCGGAGTTGTCGTTGTCGATGCCCGCGTTCAGAATCACGTTGCCCGCCGCCTGAAACGCCAGAACCGTAGGCGCGGTCCAATCGATCTGCGCGGCTACGGTGATATCGCCGTTCTGCGTTCCGACGGTCGGGCTGCCCGTTGTCACGATGACATTGTTGCGCGACAGGTTGTCTTCAAGCTGGGTAACGGAAACGGTTGAATTATCGTCTATCGGGGTAAAGCTTGTTGAGGCAAGTGTGCCGCCGGAGGTCGGCTGATCGTTGATCGTCACGTTGTAGGGATCAAGCATCAAGGTGCCGAACGCGCCGTTTTCCGCACGCGTGTCAACCAGACCGTTAAACGCCAACTCCTGTTTGCCGGAGACCTCCACAAAGCCACCGTCACCCGCAACCGTGCCGCCCCGCGCCGAGATGTTGCCCGCAAATCCGGTGCGTATATCGGACCACAGGATCACACGACCGCCGTCGCCCTTTGCTCCGGCATCCGCCGTGATCCTGCTGTCGGCGTCCACGCCAAGGTACAGCGCGCGCGGCAGGGTGCCGCCACCCTGATAGTCACCACCGATGCGGACGATTCCGCCACCGCCGCTGGCGTCAATCTCGGCCCCGACAAGCGAGATATCGCGCCCCGTAATGGTGACATCCCCGCCGCCGGGCCGCGCAGCAGGGCGCGCGGATTGCGCCACCACAATGGCGGGGCGGCGTGGTTTTTTCGCGCGTGTCGTGGCACGGCCCGAAACGGTGACCCGTCCGCCCGCGCCGCCGCCCAACACGATGGCCCCGTCACGCACAGAGACCGATCGCGCCTCGGCCACGCCGGAGAGGTTGATGGCGTGGCGGGCCGCATGCCGCGCCGTGGCGGCCTGCATCTCGATCAGGCCGCCGTCTGCCGAAACAGTGCCGGAGTTCTCGATCAGCGCGCGCATCTCGTCGCCACCTTTGGAGGGTATTTCAACCTGTAAAAACCGGTCACCGGACAGATCAAGCGTCACCCGTTCCCCCGCACCAAAGCCGACCCGCCCCATCGGCACCATGACCAGCCCCGAATTCGAAATCCGCCCGCCCAGAAGCGCCGCAAAACCGCCGCGCCCGATGATGATACGTCCCGCGTTGTCCACCGCGGCCGACCGGTCCACCCCGTCAAAGCGCAGCCGTCCCGCCATGAAATCGTCGTCTTTTGTATCCAACGTCGATCCGACGAATCCGCCGCCCGCGTGGACCTCGCCCTGCTTGCCGATAAACAACCCGTTGGGATTGACCACAAACACCTGCCCTGTTGCGCTTAGGCGTCCGTGAATTTGGCTGGTGGTGTCGCCGGTCACACGGTTCAGGATTGCGCTGGAGGTGCCGGGCTGCCGGATATCCACCGTATTGCCGCGCCCGATCGAAAACCCGTTCCAGTTTACAATCGCGCGCTCACTGCCCTGATTGAGAACCATGCGCCCCGCGCCCGGCGTCGAGATTGTGACATTGCCCTTTACCACGCTTCCGCCCTGCGGCAGCACATTTTCGGCCCATGCCATATGCGGCAGAAGCAGACCCAGTATAACGAGGGTCAGCGGTGCCAGGCGGGTAGATCCCCAATGCTCAGAAGCGGAAATTACCCGAAATGCTGAAACGCGTGTCATCCGAACCATTATCCCGTTCTCCTTTGGCCACTTCGACCCTCAAACTACTTGCTCTGAAACGTGAATCTGTCTGTGAAAAAATATCCAGCCCGACGCCGTAGGAATGGGCGTTCTCGTGCCCGCGCTCCAGCGCGGTGGGTTGTTCGATTGTAATACCTCCCGCTGCCACAAAGGCATACGGGCTTAAAATAACCGGCATGTTCGCGACCGAGGTTTTTGTCTGGTGCGCGACTTCGGCGCGCAAGATCCAGCCGCTGTCACCACGCAGATCACCCGAGTCAAAGCCCGACAGTTCCCGTGCGCCCGACAGGCCGAATTGTTCCGCAGTAACAAGCGCATCACCAAACGAAATCTGCGCGCGCCCTGTCACCGATAAAATAATGCTCTCGCTCAAAGCGCGCTGGTGATAGCCGGAGAAGCTTAGCTTGGTAAATTCCGCATCCGCCCCCTGTCGCGATAGCGGCGTGCCGCCCCCCACGTCCGCCGCACTGCGCGCGCCCCACGCATCGACGCCCCGTGACAGGACCACCCCCACATCCGTGAATGCACCGTCCTTGTGAATGACATTGGCGCTGCCCCCAAGGCGCAGCACAGTTGTCTTGTCGTCATAGATCGGCGTGCTCGCCCCCGCGATCAGATCCTGGCTGTCTTGTTGGCGGTCAATCGAGAATTGCGTGGTGATGTTAAGCTGACGCGAGCGGACCACCGGATAAACCAAACGCAGCGACTGGCGGTCGAAATTCGACCGGGTCGGCGCGACATCATCATCCGGCGTTGTGTCGCTGGTGGTGAGTTCGCCGTTCAAAACAAGACCCGATGGCCCCAGTGGCACCAGAAAACCGCCCGCAAGCACACGGTAACGCGGATCACTGTCAAAGAAATTACCCGGCGCGCCCGATGCGCGCAGATAGAATGTTTCACCGTATCCGAAGGGGCTGTTAAACTCGACGCCCGCATTCAACGTCAGCCGCCCCAGCTCTTTCGAGGCATGGTTGTCGAAGCCGACAAAGCCGGTGATCTTCTGGAATTCAGGATCAAGCGTCAGCACGGTTCCGCCCGGCAGCCGCCCCGCCCCCAACGTCGTGCCAAGTGCGACACCGGCGGTATCGCCCGCCAATAGCAACTGCCGCTCCAGCTCAGCCAATGTCAGCCCTTTGCGATTGACCAGCGGCGCGGTGAGCTGATCAATCCGGTTCTGCACCTCGGGCGGCACATTGGCGTTATCCACCGTCTCGACAAAGCCATCCACAACAACGACCGTCAAAACACCGCCATCGCGCAAGCTTTGTTGTGGCAGCACAACCCGTGCCAGCACAAAGCCCGCGTTGGCATAGGCTTCTTCCAATGCACCGACCGCATTGAACAGCTCTGACACGGCGATGCGCCCGCCGGTCAGCCGCGCCTGTAGCGCCGCATTGGCATCCGCCATCTGCGGCAGCGCATTTTGCAGGGTCACGCCCGACAGGGTAATACCGATCTTCTCGGCACCCGGCGGTGCCTGTGTGCTGGACGCGCCCGAAAACACGATTGCCCCGTCAAGCTTTTGCAGCGGCGGTTGAAAGCTGTCGGGCGTTACGCTGCTGGCGGTGTTGCTGTCTTGCGCGCGGCCTGCGGTAGGCATTGCCAACGTCAGAACCACCGCAAGAGCGCAGGACACAGCTGACGTTACGGTTTTCGGACGCAGGTTTCGGATCACCATAAGGCGTACTCCAAGCAATGACTTCGGACAAAAACAGACACAAATAGGCGCGGTGGCCCAAAATTACGGGCCGGTTGACGTAGTGTAACCCGCGCGGTGTGGTTCTTTGCAAGGAATTTCTGTAGACCGCACCGGCATTCGCGTGAATCGGGCCCGAAATCGCCCATATATGACCTCGCGCGCGCATTTGCAGGCGCCCCGCAGGGCGTTGCTCTGGTCCCATCTTGAAGCCGCGATGAAAGCGCACTATCTCTCGGACCATGACAGGTATTTATAAATGAGCGCGCCGGCACGCCACATGACCGTTCGCGGAGCCCACAATTTGCGGGATCTGGGCGGGTATACCACGGCGCAGGGAACCGAAATTCCGTGGCGCCATTTTCTGCGCGCCGACTGCCTGCACCGGCTTGAGGAAGGCGAGGCATCGCGGCTTCATTTCGAAGGGCTGCGGCAGGTCGTCGATCTGCGCACCCCGACCGAAGTGATGGAAGCGCCCAGCCAATTCGCCGCACACCCCGGCGTTGATTTTGTCAATTTGCCGCTGTTCGGGTCGCTCTCACCTGCTGAACTGGCAAAGGGCGATGCGCCCGACGGGCATCCGCTGCTTAGCTTCTACGTCACCGCGATTGAAACACGCGGTGCTGCGATTTGCGAGATTCTGGGCCGGATTTCCGAGGTCCGCGAAGGCGCGGTTTTGTTCAACTGCACCGCCGGTAAGGATCGCACCGGCATCATCGCCGCCCTGCTTTTGGGGATCGCTGGCGTGGCCCCGCGTGACATCATCACCGACTATGCCATGACGGAACAGTTGATCCCCGATCTGGTGGCTGAGTTTCTGGCCGCCTCACGGGCGCGCGGCGGCGACGTGCAGGCCTATGCCAGATTACTGGAAAGCCCGGCCAGCACGATGGCCGGTTTCCTGTCCTACATCGACGCGACTTACGGGTCGGTCATGGGATACATTGACCACATCGAACTGCCGTTGGACGCAGCGGCGCGGCTGCAAACCCGCTTGGGCCTTCAAGGCTGACAGCTTAAAGAATGACGCGGTGCTCGCGCTGGCCGGTGGCTTGGGTTTCGCAGACAAATGTCTGCCCCTCCATCGGGCCTTCCAGCTTGACCGCCGCCGATGTGATATAAAGCGTGGACAGATCAGGCCCGCCAAAGGCCGGGCAACTTGCCTGCCGCGCAGCCACGCTTACCGCCCCCATAAATGTGCCATCCACCCCATAGCGCGCCACCCGCGCAGCACCCCATTGGGCAACCCACAAGCACCCTGCGGCATCGACAACCGCACCATCGGGGTACAGCCCTTCTTTGCGGGTGTCGATGAACACCTCTGGCGCGCCTTCGGGCCAGCCTTCGCCGTCCAGCGGCTGCCGCATCACCTGCTGCGTCGGGGTGTCGGTGTAATAGGCACATTTCTTGTCAGGGGTAAAACAGATCGCGTTGGCAACGGTGATCCCGGTATAAAGCGTCTCGACCGCGCCGCGATAATAGCGGTGGATCGCCCCTGCGCCTTTTTCAAAGCGCCGCCCCATACTGCCAATCCAGAAACCGCCGAACGGATCTGCGCGCCCGTCATTGGAACGGGTCACTGCATTGTCCGCCTCCAGCGGAGCAACATGGGCCTGTGCGCCGGTTTCGAGATCAAGCGTGAAAAGCTGTGTCTCGGAGGCGACCAGCAGCGTATTGTGATCCACCCATCCGGCAGCCGAAACAGATTCACCAAACTGGCGCACCTGCCCTTCCCCATAAAGGCGCTTGTTCATCACATCAAACCAGAACAGCGATTGCCGCTCGGGGTGCCACAACGGCCCCTCCCCCAGCAGACATTGCGTGGCATCAAATACTTTTGCGGTCATTGTTTCAGTTCCTCATAGGCACGGATAAATCCGCGCAGGCTCATTTCTTCGCTGTCGGTTATCACGGTCGGCACCCCCTGCCCCGTCAACGCGGCGCGGTATTGCGCCGCCTGCGGACCCGCCCCGACGATGGCCACGTTCTGCCCCAGCCAATAGGCGCGCGCCGCGGCAAGCTCCATTCCGATCAAAAGCCCCGACACCCGTGCGCGGGTTGTGGCAGAGTCTGGCTGTTGCGTTTGAAGCATCGACAGAGCGGCCGCGAGATTTTCGGGGCGTGACATGGCATCATTCAACGCCTCCGTGAAAGCATCCGCGTTCCAGTCCTTGGCCTGCAACAGCGGCGCGAGGCTGGAACGGGTGATTAGAAGGTCGGAAATCTCGGGCGTCATAAAGCTGCGAAAGCTGACAACTTCTCCGGCGCTGATATGCACCCACAGGGAGCGGGTTTCAGGCAGGCACAGCACACCGTCCCACCCCTCATGTGCGGCGATGAACCCTGCGATCTGTACGATCCCGGACCTGATAACATCCGCTGGCCGGGCTTGTTTCAAACCGGGCAGCACAAATAGCGCGAGGCGCGGATCATGGGGCGGCATCGCTTGTGGCGGTTGCGGTGCTGCGGGAGTCAGGATCGAAGGCGTGTCGCCCGCTCCCGCGCAGATCACCGGCATAGCCGCGCCAGCCTGCATATACGGCTCTATTTCCGGTCGTATCGCATCCATCACCCCGGTCAGGGATAATCCACCGCGCGCGACAACATGGCGCGCCATCAATTTCTGTGCGTCCATCACCCAAACACGCACCTGCCGCGCCTGCGTCCTGATCGCGATCCATCTGCTCATATTAGTCCTCCGTTAGGGGATATTAATCGTTTGCATCCCCTTTGCCCATGCGGTTCCGCGCTACGATCCACGGCGCGCGCACCCGCTACAGTTCGGCCTTCAGCAGATTAGTCATTGCATTTAGAGCAATTCGTGACCTAATACAGGGACTAAGAGGGGATACACCCTTTCTGAGGCAGACCACCCATCCAACGAACCTGCAATTGCAGGGCAGGACGGGCCAGCATGAAACCACGATGGAGGCGCAGCAAATCCCAGTTTTCCCTTAAAAACAAAGGGCCCGCATGGTTGCAGCCATACGAGCCCGTTCCGTCAATGTCCGCTTTGACACTGTCCGCTTGCTTACACCCGACAGTACCAAAGCAGCCGAATCGCCGCAAGCCTTGCTTGCGGTGCAAGGAGCTTTTATGTCCGAAATTCTTGATTGTGACCCTAACAAAGGGTTTGTCGCCTTTCCCGTCGCGCTATTCGACCTCGATTTATCGCCCGGAGCCTTCCGAACGCTGGCCGAGCTGTGCCGAATGGCGAACGCCGAGGGTCAATGTTGGCCCTCGCTTGCGCAACTTGGCCGCCGCCTTGGCCGCTCGCGCGCCGCCGTATCCGGCTATATTGCAGAGCTGCGCAGTGTTGACGTGCTTTTCACCGAAGAACAAAAGATGGCGAACGGGTACAATTATCGCCTGCGCTATACTGTCACCTTCTGGAAGAAATGGCGCGCAGGTCTTGGCAGCACCCGCCAAAAATCTGAACGCACCGTTCAGCAGGTTGAACGCCCGTTAAAAACTAAAAATCATAACCATATAAAACAACCCGTTCCAAAAAGTGAGTCCGCCTCAAAATTGCTTTCGGGTTGGAAAGTGGCTGTAGGAAAAGCCCCCTACCCCGACTTTTCAAGCTGGCCTTCCGAAGCTTTGCTTGCCGAGACACAAACCGCCGCCGACAAGCAAATACGTCCGGCATCCCGCGTTATATCCACGGATATTGCCGCGGCCCTTGAACAATTCCTGCACAAAAAGGGGCTGACGGGTCGCTGCCCGCCTGATATGGCAGACGGGCTCGCCCCCCTGCTTGGCTCACGGGCCGCACTTGATGCTCTGCTTGAAGCGTTGGACGTTGAATGGCAGCCCCACTGGAGGAAATCGCCCAATCTCTACCAACTCACCCGATTGTGCCGCTCCTTGCCTACGATTTCGGACGCAGGGACTGAGCAGAAACTCCTGAAATCCTATCTGCGACGGTGGAAACTCTACCGGGGGCGCTTGCCCTCGGCGGCGTTCCCCTCCAAAGTCGCCGCATAGAAATATCCGCGGATATAATAACAATGGCCTACGGACAATTCGAGCAGTTCATTCGCAACATGAGCCGCGTTATGGCGCAGGTAAACACCAAGCTCCAGCGTGATCTGACCATGCGCAGCCGCGTCGCCCGCCGCTTTTCACAAACGGAAGTGGCAGAATTTTTGGGCGTCGATGTGACGTATCTGACCCGCATCGCCAAAGATGAGCCGCATTACCCCGAAGGCGAGCGGACGGGGCGCGAGCGCAGTTTTTCGCCATCGGAGATCCTGACGATCCGCGGCATCCTTGCCAGCCGACCGGGTGCGCGGCGCGATCATCTTTATTGGCGTCAGCAGGGTGATCCGCTTAAGGTGATCACCTTTGGCGCGCAAAAGGGCGGCACCGGAAAGTCACTGACAGCAGCGCATTTTGCGCAATATCTCTCGCTGTTTTATGGCTTGCGGGTGGGTATCATTGATGCGGATCCCCAAGCCACTGCAAGCTTGTATTTTGCGGATGCCGATTTACCCCTGTTCGCACCTGACACACCAACGTTGGCCGAATTCATGGGAGTCGATGATCCCGGCGCGACAGAGCTTACGCGCCGCTCCCCAGAAGAGCTGAACGCTATTTGGCGGCCAACGCCGTGGCCCGGCGTGCGACTGATCCCTGGCGGCGCAAACATCCAGAACGGTGACATCAGCCTGTTCTTTCTGTCCCAGCGTGGCGGTGTGCCAGTGTACCGCGTTTTACGTGATGCCATTGCGCAGTGGGATGCTGCCCACCCGCCTGCCACGCCGGTAAGCGATCTGCGTGATGCCGATGGCGCGTTCGACCCCGCGCGCCTTGATGCTGCGCTGAACGAGTCGCTGGATGTTATCGTGATTGACCAGCAGCCATCGCTGACGTTGATGCAGCTGAATGGCCTGATTGCGGCGGATAGTGTGGTGATCCCGCAAACGATGAAGGGGTTCGATCTAGCCACGCTTGCCACTTATATCGGCAACATTGGCGAGTATCTGGAATTCATCATGGGGTTCGAGGCCGATTTGGAAATCGGTAATGGTAATCATGTGGTGTTGCCGACAATCGTGCAGGAGCAAAACAATCAGGACACCGACCAGATCCTTGATTTGTACCGCCGTTCCCCCCGCGAGATCAGCCAGGTATGGTACAATCGCTCGGACGCCATCGCCAACGCGGCGGAGGAATACAAAAGCATCTACGAATATTTGCCCCCCCGCACCCGCCGCGCGTCGGCCAAGGCGTTCATGGCAAACGCCAACGCGGTAAACGACAGCTTGGTGGCGCGGGTCTTGCCGCATCTGCCAACGCGGGGATATGCCGAGGAATTCATTAAGGAAAGGTGGAGCTGATGGCCCGCAAACGCAAACTGGACGCTACGACCGTGCCGCTGGAAGATGAAATCGGTGAAGAGGGCAAGCCCGGAATGGGCGGCATGTGGGGTGGCACGGCGATGAACATGCTGCGCCAGCGGCTGGAAGATACCCGCGCCACGATCAGCGATGGGATTCTGAACGGCACTGTCGCCATTGAACTTCTCCCCTCCCAGATCGAGGACCCAAGCGGCAGCGACCGGTTGGGTGAATGGGAAAACGATCCCGAATTTTTGGCCCTCGTCGACAATATCGCGCGGCGTGGTCAGACGCAGGCGATCCGTGTGCGCCCTGAAAATCCGGCGTGGCAGCCCGATCACGATCATCCGCTGGACACCGCAGACAGCTTTATCATTCAATCCGGGCGGCGGCGTCTGGCCGCGTGCCAGCGGCTTAATCGCAAGGTGATCGCGGTTTTGTCCACGGTCGAGGGGGAGGCCGCGCTTGCCGATCTTGAGGAGCGGTTTCACGAGAACACCATGCGCAAGAACCTCTCGGGGTTCGAGGAATTGCTGTCGGTTGGTCTTATCGCCGATGCGCTTGGCGATCTGTCCCAGCAGGAGATTGCGCAGCGCCTATCGGTGAGTCAGAATGACGTATCTCTGGGCCGTGCCTGTGTCGATCTGCATGACCGGATTGTGGCGGAGGTCGACATTGCGAACACGCCGAAACGTGCCTTTCGCGAGATCATTCCACGGCTGCGCGGTAAAGCGCCCGAAGCACCCGTGCCAAAACCGAAAGCGACCGTGAGCAAAGCCGAGAGCGGCACCGTCCAGGTCGCTGTGAAACGCGCCAGCAGCGGTGGGCTGACGGTCACGCTTAAGACGGGCGAGGGGATTGATCCCGAATGGCTGGCCCAAGCCGTGGCCGATCTGGTTGCAGATAAAACGAACACCTGACGCCGGCACCTCCGGTTGATCACACAAAGGAAGATCCATGACACAAATGACGTTGCGCCAGCACCTGATGGCCCAAGCCACCGACACCGATTTGATGATTCTGATCGAGGATATTGCAACCGCGTGCCGGATGATTTCGGACGAGGTGCGGCACGGCGCTTTTGCGGGCAATCTGGGCGGCGCGGGTACGCAGAACGTACAGGGCGAGGCGCAAAAGGCGCTGGATGTTATTTCGGACCAGATTTTTCAGGCGCAGGTAGGCGGTAACCCCCGGTTGGCGGCGCTGGTGTCCGAGGAGGTGGACGAGGTTAACTGGCGCAAGGAAGCCCCGCAGGCGGGTGATTTCGTGGTGTACTATGACCCGCTAGATGGTTCCTCCAATCTGGATGTGAATCTATCTGTCGGGACGATTTTCTCGATTGTGCGGCTGGGGCAGGCGATTGAAACGACCGACAGCGCGGTACAGATCAAAGGCACCGAACAGATTGCGGCGGGTTATGCGATTTACGGGCCATCCACGGGGCTGGTGATCACAACGGGGCAGGGGGTCGACGGGTTCACCCATCACCCCGGCAATGGGGCCTTTTTGCTAACGCAACCCGCGATGTCGATTCCTGCCGAAACGCAGGAGTTCGCGATCAACGCCTCACGCTATGATCTGTGGGATGCGCCTGTGCGCCGGTATGTCGACGATTGCCTGCGCGGAGCGGATGGCCCGCGCGGCAAGAAATTCAACATGCGCTGGTGTGCGTCGATGGTCGCGGACGTGCATCGTATTTTGACGCGCGGCGGTGTGTTCCTTTATCCCAAGGACAGCGGAAACGCGGGGCAGGGGGGGAAACTGCGTTTGATGTACGAAGCGAACCCGATGGGGATGCTTGTCGAAGCGGCGGGCGGCGCGTCATCAACCGGAACGGGGCGGATCCTCGACGTGGCGCCGACTGGCCATCACCAGCGCGTGTCTGTCATTCTCGGATCGAAGGATGAGGTTGCGGTGATCGAGGAATATCACCTCAAGTAGGCTCTATTGCGCCTGTTAGAGAGCTTCTTCAAGGCCTTGGGCGATATGTGCATGGCCTTGAAGGATGTCCTGATGTATCGCCTCGCCGACGGCTTCGTAATCTTGGTCGCGCAGCGCGGCGATGGCGACCTGATGCATATCCGGCAAAAGCCGTGCATCGACGCGCATCACCATGACCCGCAAAGACGGGCCAACGCGCAGCCAATGGGACGCGGCTGTCGCCATCAGGATTTCAGCCTCCGAATGGGCATAGAGGGTCCAGTGAAAGGCGTGATTGTGGCTTAAATATCCGCGGATATCGCCTGCGGCCAATGCCGCGTTTACCTGCCCGTCAATCGCCTCAAGCGCGTCGATATCGGCGGGTTCCATCGCGACTGCGGCAAGGCGGGCAATCTGCGGTTCAATTCCGGTGCGCGCATAGGTGAGTTCCTGAAGCTGGTCCATAGTCAGTTCCGGTACCACAACGCGGCGGTTATTACTGGCGCGCAGCGCGCCTTCGGCGGTCAGGCGGCGGATCGCTTCGCGGGCGGGCGTGATGCCTGCGTCCAGCCGGTCAACGACGCCCTGAATCGTAACCGCTTGGCCCGGCGTCAATTCGCCGAACAGGATCAGATCGCGCGCCGCGCGGTAAACAAGCTCGTGATTGGGGACGTTGGGGCTGGCTGTCATCGTATGGCCTGTAAAGTTCACTGGCGCTGATCATGACAAGGTTCGGCGTCTTTTACCATGCCCATTTCAGACAGACAGTGTGGCGCGCACCGCACGGCCCCATGCGCCGTATCGGGCGCTGCGCGTCGTTTCGTCCATCAACGGGGTAAAGGTCTGCTCTACGGCCCAGTTGTCGGTGAACCCGGCCATGTCGGGGTAGATGCCTGCGCGCATCCCCGCAAGCCACGCCGCGCCGAGCGCGGTTGCTTCCAACCCTTTGGGGCGGTCCACCGGCGCGTTGATAATGTCGGACAGGAACTGCATCGTCCAATCGCTTGCTGCCATGCCGCCATCCACTCGCAAGGTGGGGGCGGCGCCCCCGTCGTCCCAATCGGCGCGCATCGCTTCCAGCAGATCGCGGGTCTGGAAGCCCACACTTTCCAATGCGGCGCGCGCCATTTCGGCGGGGCCAGCGGCGCGGGTTAATCCATAGATCGCTCCGCGACAATCGGGATTCCAATACGGCGCACCAAGGCCCACAAAGGCAGGCACAAGGATCACCTCCTGTGCGGCATCGGCTTGTTGCGCAAGCGCGTGGGTCTGTGCGGCGTCATTGATGATGCCCAGCCCGTCGCGCAGCCATTGCACCACCGCACCGGCGACAAAAATCGACCCCTCAAGCGCATAAGTCGGCTTGCCGTCAAGTTGGTAGGCGATGGTGGTGAGCAGCCGGTTTTGCGACGCGACCGGCGTATCGCCGGTATTGAGCAGCGCAAAGCAGCCCGTGCCGTAGGTGGATTTCACCATGCCGGGCTTGAAGCAAGCCTGCCCGACGGTCGCGGCCTGCTGGTCCCCTGCGACTCCCAGAATGGGGATCGGCGCGCCGAAATGCGCCGCATCGGTGGTGCCAAAATCGGCGGCGCAGTCTTTGACCACGGGCAGCATGTCCATGGGGATATCAAGCGCTTCACATATCTGCGCGCTCCATTCACCGCGGTGGATATCATACAGCATCGTGCGCGCGGCGTTGGTCGCATCGGTGACGTGGGCACAGCCGCCCGTCAGATGCCAGATCAGAAAGCTGTCCACCGTGCCGAATTTCAATGTCCCTGCGCGGGCGCGGTCGCGCGCACCTTCATGTTGATCCAATATCCATTTCAGTTTGGTCCCCGAGAAATAGGGATCAAGCAGCAGACCGGTCTGAGCGGTGATCAGATCGCCATGCCCGGCATCGCGCAACGTCTGGCACATTGCAGCGGTGCGCCGGTCCTGCCAGACAATCGCGCGGCCCAGCGGTTCACCGGTTTCGGTATCCCAGACAACGGTTGTTTCGCGCTGGTTGGTGATGCCGATGGCGGCAATACCGGTGGCCGCAAGCGACGCTTTTTCAAGCGCAGCGCGGCAGGTCGAGAGGGTGGAGCGCCACAAATCCTGCGGGTCATGCTCCACCCAGCCGGATTGCGGAAAGTGTTGTTTGAACTCCTCCTGAGCGGTTGAGACAACGTGCATCCGCGCGTCGAAAACCAACGCGCGCGACGATGTGGTACCTTGATCAATGGCCAGGATATGGTGGGCTGTCATCCGGTGTCGGTCCCTCTGATTGCATGAACGTATCAAGGGCCGTGGCGGCGGATTTGTCCAGTCGCAAGCCCAGTTTCGAGCGCCGCCAGAGGATGTCATCGGCGGTGCGGGCGTATTCATATTGCATGAGATAGCGGACTTCGGCTTCGCGCAGGGTCGCGCCGAAATCGCGGCCCAGATCGTCGGCGGTTTTGGCGTTATCCAGCACCGTGCGGGCATCGGTGCCGTAAGCGCGGATCAGGCGGCGCGCCCAGCGGTCATCAAGAAACCGGAAATCGTCGCGCAGCCGCTGGATCAGAACACCTACATCCGCCACCGCAAAATCACCGCCGGGCAAGGGCACGCCTGCGGTCCAATGCGGCTTTAGCCCGTCAATATGCGGGGCGAGCCGTTCCATCGCGTCTTCGGCAAGTTTGCGATAGGTCGTGATTTTGCCGCCGAAGATATTGAGGATTGGCGGGCCTGCCTCATCCAGTTTCAAGACGTAATCGCGCGTCGCCGCTGTCGCGCTTGTCGCGCCATCATCATACAGCGGGCGCACGCCGGAATAGGTCCAGACAACATCCTGCGCGGTGATGTCGCGTTTGAAATACTGGTTGGCGAAGGCGATCAGATAATCGCGTTCTTCGGGCGTGCATTCGGGCGGTTGGTCGGGATCATGGTGTTCCACATCCGTGGTGCCGATCAGGGTAAAATCGGTCTCGTAGGGAATGGCGAAAATGATGCGTCCGTCTGCCCCCTGAAAGAAATAGCATTTATCGTGATCGAAAAGCCGTTTGGTCACGATATGGCTGCCCCGGACCAGCCGGACCTTTTCGGAGGAGTCTACATGCACCTTGGTCCGGATGATGTCGCCCACCCACGGGCCACCTGCGTTCACAAGGATACGGGCGTGATGGGTACGCGGGCCGTGCGCGCCATCGGTTTCGATTTGCCACATCCCGTCAGTGCGGGTGGCGGAAATCACATGTGTCCGGGTGAGGATATCGGCACCGCGGGCCTGCGCATCGCGGGCGTTGAGAACCACAAGACGACTGTCCTCGATCCAGCAATCGGAGTATTCGAACGCCTTTTCAAAGCGCTCCTCAAGCGGCGCACCCTCTGGCGTGCCCGGCAGGGAGAGCGTGGTCGTGGCGGGCAGAATTTTGCGCCCGCCAAGGGTGTCGTACAAAAACAGACCCATCCGGATCATCCACGCGGGCCTGCGCCCCTTCATCCACGGCATCACCGTGTTGAGGATTTTGGAGGCGGGTGTTTCGCCCTCGAACCGCATGTCGGGGTGATAGGGCAGCACAAACCGCATCGGCCAACTGATGTGGGGCATCGCCTTTAGAAGCACTTCGCGTTCGGCCAGTGCGTGACGCACCAGATTGATTTCGAAATATTCCAGATAGCGCAGACCGCCGTGAAACAGTTTGGTCGAGGCGGAGGAGGTGGCGGAGGCAAGATCATTCATTTCGGCCAGCGTCACGCGCAGGCCGCGCCCCGCCGCATCACGCGCAATGCCGCAGCCGTTCACGCCGCCGCCGATAACGAAAAGATCGACTGGATCTGGGGTCTGGCTGTGCATGGGGCGGGCTTTTCGGTCGAGGAGGGGCTGGGGATGTGCCCCTGTGGTATCGCGAAGCGGCAGGCGAGGCAAGATTCGCCAGCAGCCTGATCATGTTACAAAGAATCGGGGTTACAACGAGCTGCGCATCTGGGGAACAATCGCGTGGGCCGCTTCGAGAATGTAGGGCAGGGCGTCTTGTGCGATCCGTTCCATCGGCCACAGCCGCGAGGGAAACGAACATTGCACGGCGCTAAAGGCTGCTCCGTCGTGGCCTTTGATGGGGGCGGACACGCCGGTTTGATCAAGAATCATCTGGTCCTGCGTGATCGCGTAGCCCTGTCGTCTGGTTTGCTCCAAAGATACGCGGATGCTGTCACGGTCCAGCGCGGTGTTCGGCGTGAATTGTTGGACTGTCCAGTTTTTGATCGCCTCGTCGCATTTTTCGGCAGGCCACGTCGAGACGATTGCGCGGCCTGCGGCAGAATTCAAAGCGGGCAGGCGGCGGCCAACGATGGTGGTGGCGAACTGGCTGCTTTTCCCGGGAATACGGCTGACGTAAAGGATGTGATCGCCGGAAATTTCCGCCAGATTGACCGTAACCCCGAACCGCTGCGACAACTCGATCAGCGTGGGCATGGCCAGCCCGACCAGAGGATCGGACCAGAAATAAGCATACGCAAGCTCCAGCCACGCGTGGGAGGGGCGAAAGCGTCGGGTCTTTGGGTCTTTGTCCAGCATCCCTTCGAGGTGCAGCGTATTGGCCAACCGCTGCGTTGCGCTTTTTTCCAGACCGGTGCGCCGGGACAGCTCGCTCAGGGTCATTTCGGGGGCTGACTGGTCGAAGGCGCGCAGGAGTTTTATGCCCTTTGCCAGCGATCCCACATAAAGCGTGTTTTGCTTTTCCGCCATGAAATGGCTCCTCCTCTGGCCGGTTGCGGGCAAAGTTTTGCTTGACTCGCGGGTGGGATTTTACGGTAATCTTATTACCAAACAATTCTAAATATTACTATATAATACAAGAAAAATCACAAGTGTCCTGACAGGGACGGAAACGGAGACAGCATGACGCTCAATGTTTTGAAATCCACAGCGGCCGTTCTGGCGATGACCGTGGCGGGAGCCGCCTACGCGGACAAAGCCAGCGATACGTTGAAGGTGGCCTTTACCAAAGAGCTGGAAAATGTCGACAGCTACTTCAACTCGTCGCGCGAAGGTGTGGTATTGCAGCGCGCAGTCTGGGACGGGCTGATTTACCGTGATCCTGAAACGAACGAGTATATGGGCAACCTTGCGACCGAATGGACATGGATCGACGATGTCACGCTCGAACTTAAACTGCGCGACGATGTGACCTTTCACAACGGCGAGGCATTCAATGCGGATGACGTGGTTTATACCGTCAATTTCGTGGCGGATGAGCAAAACGGAGCGAAGACACAACGCAACGTGAACTGGATGAAGTCCGCCGAGAAAGTCGATGACTATACCGTGCGCATTATCCTTAAAGAACCGTTCCCGGCGGCGATCGAATTTCTGTCAGGTCCGGTTTCGATGTACCCGGATGAGTATTACGCCGAGGCAGGCCCGACCGGCATGGGCCTTAAACCCGTTGGAACCGGCCCCTACAAGGTGATCGAAGTGACTCCCGGCCAACACTTTGTGCTGGAGAAATACGAGGGGTATCACGATAGCCCCAAAGGCCAACCAACCATCGGCAAGATCGACATTCGCACCATTCCCGATGTGAACACACAACTGGCGGAAATGTTCAACGGTGAGCTTGATCTTATCTGGCAGGTGCCTGCGGATCAGGCCGAGAAGATGAGCGAGCTTGACCAGTTCAACGTGCTGAATGAAAGCACCATGCGCATCGGGTATCTGACGCTGGATGCGGCGGGTCGCACGGGGGCTGACAACCCCTTTACCAAGCAAAAAGTGCGTCAGGCCGTGGCCCATGCCATCGACAGCCAGACATTGGTGGATGCGCTTCTCAAGGGTGAAAGCAAAGTCGTGAAATCCGCCTGCTTCCCCAGCCAGTTCGGGTGTGAGCAAGACGTGATGACCTATGACTACGACCCGGAAAAAGCCAAGGCGCTGTTGGCCGAAGCCGGGTATCCCGACGGGTTCACCACGGGGTTCTACGCCTACCGCGACCGCGATTATGCCGAGGCAATCGCCAATTTCATGAACGCGGTGGGGATCAAGACCGAGTTCAACATGCTGCAATATTCGGCCTTGCGTGAATTGCGCGCGTCCGAGGGCACGCCTGTGTCATTCCAGACGTGGGGCTCTTATTCGATCAACGACACATCCGCGATCACCAGCCAGTTCTTCAAGTTTGGCGATCTGGACGATGCGCGCGACCCCGAAGTGCGCGACGCGCTGGCCATCGCCGACAGCTCGACCGACCCCGCCGTGCGCACGGAGAACTATTCCAAAGCGCTCAAGCGGATCGCCGAGCAGGCCTATTGGGTGCCGATGTTCTCGTACAACACCAACTATGTGTTCAACAACGACGTCTCCTATACGCCCACACCGGACGAGGTGCTGCGTTTTACCACGATGACGTGGAACTGATCTGATCCTTGGCGGGCTGCCGGTGACGGTGGCCCGCATTTTCGCATATCTCCTTTGCTCCCGTTCCATAAAAAGGAACACTCCTCCGTGCTGAAATTCATTTTGAAACGGCTGGGCCTCGCATTGCTCGTGGCGCTCACCGTCTCCTTCATCAGTTTTACGCTGCTGTTTCTTTCCGGCGATCCTGCGGCATCTCTGGCCGGTGAGTCCGCAACCGATCAGGACGTTGCGGCGATCCGCGAGCTGTATGGTTTTGACCGCCCGATGCTGGTGCAATATTCCAGTTGGCTGATGGATGCGCTCAGGGGTGATTTTGGCGAGAGTTATTATTTCAAATTGCCGGTGGCGAGCCTTCTGGCAGAGCGTTTGCAGGTCACGATGCTGCTGGGCCTGTGCGGGATCAGCTTTGCCTTGCTGACGGCGGTTCCGCTGGGCGTGTTGGCGGCGATCCGGCCCAATTCGATCATTGACCGCTTTGCGTTGTTTTTATCGGTGGCGGGGCAGGCGCTGCCGTCGTTCTGGTTTGGCCTGATCCTGATTGTTGCCTTTTCGATCAAACTGCAATGGTTGCCCGCATCCGGAACAGCCACCTGGAAACACTTTATCATGCCGACGGTTGTGCTGGGCTATTACGCGATGCCCGCGATCATGCGTCTGACGCGCGGCGGGATGTTGGAGGTTCTGTCTTCCGATTACATCCGCACCGCGCGGGCCAAAGGTGCATCCGAGGGGCGTGTGATGTTCAAACACGCGCTGCGCAATGCGATCATTCCGGTGGTCAGCCTTGCTGCGGTGCAGATGGGCTTTATGCTGGGTGGGTCTATCGTGGTTGAGTCCATCTTTGCGCTGCACGGCGCGGGATACCTCGCGTGGGAAAGCATTTCGCGCAATGATCTGCCGACGGTGCAGGCGCTGATCCTCGTGTTTTCCATGTTTTATATCGTGTTCACCTTCCTTGCGGATGTGTTGAATGCGTGGCTTGATCCAAGAATGAGGACGGGTTGAAATGACAATGACCAACCTTGACCAAACCGTCGATCCGCTGTTGCAAGAAATCGTCGGTCCCACGCCGGGTCAACGCCTGCGCGGGCGCGTTTTCGGCCATATGGGGCTGCTGATCGGGGTTGGCGTTTTAGGGGTCCTGCTGTTCATCGCGATCTTTGCGCCGCTGCTGGCGCCGCATGATCCTTATGCGCAGGCGTTGATGTCACGGATGAAACCGCCGGTGTTTCTGGGCGGGACGTGGGAGCATCCTTTGGGCACCGACCATCTGGGGCGCGACTATCTTTCACGGCTGATTTACGGCGCGCGCGTGTCGCTGATGATCGGTGTGATCGCGGCCACGATTTCGGGCGTGATCGGCACGGCGATGGGCGTGGCGGCGGGATACTTTGGCGGCCGTGTCGATACGGTTGTGACCTTCCTGATCAACGTGCGCCTGGCGATGCCGGTGGTGTTGGTGGCGCTGGCGGTTGTGGCGGTGATGGGCGGCTCGCTTCAGGTGGTGATCGTGGTGCTGGGCCTGCTGCTGTGGGACCGCTTTGCCGTTGTGATGCGCGCCTCGACGCTACAGGTGCGCAGGCGCGATTACGTTACGGCGGCCCGCGCGATTGGTGCCTCGACGCCGCGCATCATCTGGTCCGAAATCATGCCCAACATCGCCAACAACCTGATTGTTGTCGTGACCTTGGAAATGGCCCACGCGATCCTGCTTGAGGCGGTATTGTCCTTTCTCGGGCTGGGCGTGCAGCCGCCCACGCCGTCGTGGGGGTTGATGGTGTCGGAGGGTAAAAACATGATGTTGTTCGAGCCGTGGCTGGTGATGATCCCCGGTGCTGTGTTGTTCGTTCTTGTGCTGGCCATCAACCTGATGGGCGATGGTTTGCGCGATGTGACCGCCCCCGAAGACCGGAGCTGATCCTATGACCGACAAACCCATTCTGACGGTGGAAAACCTGACCATCGACATACCCACAGGCACCGGCACGCTGCACGCGGTGCGCGGCATCGGTTTTGATCTCAAACCCGGCGAGACGTTGGGCATCGTGGGCGAAAGCGGGTCGGGCAAATCGCTGACCTCGTTGGCGTTGATGGGGTTGCTTGGCCGGTCGATCAAGACGCGGGCCACGACGATGGAATTCGACGGGGTTGATTTGCTAAGCGCCTCCGCGCGCGCGATGCGCAAGCTGCGCGGTGCGCGGATGGCGATGATCTTTCAGGAACCGATGACCTCGCTCAATCCGGCCTATACCATCGGGGATCAACTGATGGAGGCGATGACGCTGCATGGCAATGCGTCCAAGGCAGACGCACGTAAACGCGCGATTGATCTGCTGCAAAAAGTCGGAATCACCTCTGCGGAAAGCCGTATGACGCAATATCCGCACCAATTGTCGGGCGGCCTGCGCCAGCGGGTGATGATCGCCATGGCGCTGATGTGCGGTCCTGATCTGATTATCGCGGACGAGCCGACAACCGCGCTGGACGTGACCATTCAGGCGCAGATTTTGCGGCTGTTGGTGGATCTGCAAAAAGAATTCGGGATGGCGATGATCTTGATCACGCATGACCTTGGCGTGGTGGCACGGGTGGCCGATAAGGTCGCGGTGATGTACGCCGGTGAGCTGGTTGAAACCGGCCCGACGCAGGCGATTTTCGATGCCCCCTCGCACCCTTATACGCGTGGCCTGTTGCGGTGCATTCCCCTGCCCGGAAAAACCGAACGGGGCACCGAATTGGGCACCATCCCCGGCATTGTGCCATCGCTTGTCGGGGATGTCAGCGGTTGCGCGTTTCGCACCCGGTGCGCCCATGCCACGCCCGCTTGCCGCGACGCAATCCCCGTCCACACCGCGCCGGGCGTGCGCCATTCCTTCCGCTGCATCAGCCCCACCGGCTTTGCCGAGGCCGACGACACCCCCCAATCCGTGGAGGCCAGCGTATGACCGATACTCCTGTGCTTGAGTTGCGCAATGTGACCAAGACCTACAAGATCAAACAGGGCCTGTTCGGCACACCAAAGCCGCTGACAGCCGTTAACGATGTGACGCTGAAGCTCAACAAAGGCGATGTGCTGGGCCTTGTGGGGGAAAGCGGCTGTGGTAAATCCACGCTTGCCAAGGTGCTGCTGGGGCTTGAGGCGCCAACCTCCGGAGAGGTGCTGGTGGATGGCAAAGCCTTGGGCGGGCAGGACCGATTGGCGCTGGCGCGCCGTATCCAGCCGATCTTTCAAGACCCCTATTCCTCGCTTAATCCGCGCAAGAGAATTCAGGACATTATCGCGCTGCCCCTGCGGGTGCATGGCGTTGGCAACGAGGCAAGCCGCGAAAAGGCGGTGCGTGAAATTTTGGATGTGGTGGGCCTGCCGGCCCGCGTTTTGACGAACTATCCCAGCCAGATGTCGGGTGGTCAGCGACAGCGCGTCGCAATCGCCCGCGCCTTGGTAATGAAGCCCGAAATCGTGATTTGCGACGAGCCGACATCGGCGCTTGATGTGTCGGTGCAAAGCCAGATTCTCAACCTGCTGGGCGATTTGCGGCGTGAATTCGGGCTGACCTACCTGTTTATCAGCCACAATCTGGCGGTGGTTGAACATCTCGCCACCGAAGTTGCGGTGATGTATCTGGGCCGGATTGTGGAAAAGACGACTGTGGCCAATCTGTTTGATGCGCCGCGCCACCCCTATTCGCAGGCTTTGCTGAAATCCGTGCTGACGCCCGATCCGTCGATGGACGTGCCTGAAACGCATCTGGGCATGGCCTACCCTAACCCGATTGATCCCCCCTCGGGGTGTTATTTCCACCCCCGCTGCCCTGCCGCAACAAAGCTGTGCGAAACCCGCGCGCCGCGCGCAGTGCAGGACGCAAAAGGGCTGGTGGAATGTCACCTGCATGATGAAGACGTGGCGATGACGACCGCCTGAACCAAAGGATAAAACCTCATGAGTCAGAACCTTTCCCGCACCCAGACAACCACCAAAACGGTCATCGAAACGGAACACGGTGTGGTGTCCGCACAGCACCGCCTTGCCGCCGAGGCGGGTGCCAAAGTCCTTGCTGCGGGGGGGGATGCCGTCGATGCGGCAATCGCCACCTCTTTTGCCATCGGTGTTCTTGAGCCATGGATGAGCGGCCCTGCGGGGGGCGGTGGCCTGATGCTGTGGCGCGCGGACGAGGAACGCGCCTATGCGCTGAACTACGGTATGCGCTCTCCTGCGGCCCTTGACCCCGCCGATTATCCGCTCAGCGGGCAGGGCAAGACGAGCGATTTGTTCCCGTGGGACAACGTTGAGGGGGACCGCAATGTGTACGGGGCCACCGCCGTTGCCGTGCCGGGGCTTGTCGATGGGATGGGCAAGATGCACGCGCGCTTTGGCACAATGCCCTGGGCCGATCTGCTGTCCCCTGCCATCGCGTTTGCGCGCGAAGGGCTGTTGGTGGATTGGTACGCGGCGTTGATCATTGCGTCTTCTACGCGGGTCTTGGCGAAAGATGCGGACGCTGCGGCGCTGTTCCTTGAGGATGGCCAGTGGCCCACGGTATCGGGCTGGACCGCACTGGCCGAAAAGCGGCTGGAGATGGGCCGCATGGCCGACAGCCTGCAAGTGATCGCGGATGAAGGGCACCGCGCGCTTTATGATGGCGAGTTAGGCCGGATGATGGCGCAGGACATGCAAGACAAGGGCGGGAGCCTCTCGCACGACGATCTGAAGCGCTATAATGCGTGGTTCAGCGACCCGCTGACGTTTGATTATCGCGGCACGCGTTTCGATGTGTTGCCGGGACTGACAGCAGGGCCGACGATTCGCGCGGCATTTGGCGTGATGGAAAAGCAGCAATTTGGCGATGCGCCTGATAAAACCGCCTACCGCGCCTATGCCGACGGGCTGCACAGCGCGTATGCCACGCGGCTGGCCGAAATGGGCCACGACGGGGAAACCCACGGCAACGAAGGATGCACCACGCATTTTTCGGTTGTGGACCGCAAGGGCAATATGGTGACGCAGACGCAAACGCTGTTGTCGATCTTTGGCAGCCGTGTCGTATCGCCGTCCACCGGATTTTTGATGAACAACGGCGTGATGTGGTTCGATCCCAAGGCGGGCCGCCCCAATTCATTGGCCCCCGACAAGCCATGCCTGATGAACGTCTGCCCCGTGCTGGGCAGCAAGGGCGACACGCGTTTTGGTTTTGGCGCGTCGGGCGGTCGTAAGATCGTATCGGCGATGGCACAGCTGGGCAGCTTTGTCGCGGATTTCGCCATGGACATCGGAGCCGCCTTTCACCAGCAGCGCATTGATGCCTCCGGCGGCGATACGGTCGTGGCCGACGACAGCCTGCCTGCGGAGGTGATCGAAGCCTTGCGTGCGCATTATGCGGTGACAACAACCAAGCGGGCGGTGTTTCCCTATGCCTTTGCCTGCCCTGCGGGTGTGATGCGCAAGGGGGGCAAAAACACGGGCTGCACCGAAATCATGTCGCCTTGGGGCGATGCCGTGAACGAAGAAGAGGTCACACCATGAGCCGCGACAACGCCATCGCCCGCGCCACATCGTATTTCGAGAGCGGCGCATTGCAGACCGATCTGGCGGAACTTGTGGCGTTTCAAACCGAAAGCCAGAACCCCGCGCAGCGCGACGAACTTGGGCGTTATCTCACACACGCGATTGCGCCGCGACTACGTGCATCGGGCTTTGATTGCACCCTTCATGACAACCCCGACCCTGATGGCGGGCCGCTTCTGGTGGGGATGCGGATCGAAGATCCTGCGTTTAAAACGGTTCTGACTTATGGCCACGGCGATGTGACATGGGCGCAAACGGATCAGTGGGACGACGGGCTTACCCCCTTTACTCTCACCGAGGTGGGAGAACGGTTGTACGGGCGCGGGGCGGCGGATAACAAAATCCAGCATCTGGTGAATATCGCCGCGTTAGAGACGGTGTTGGCCGAGCGCGGCGCGCTTGGTTTCAACGTCAAATTCATCATCGAAACAAGCGAGGAAATCGGCTCTCCCGGCCTTGCCACGTTTATCAAGGCGCATAAGGAGATGCTGTCTGCTGACGTGTTGATTGCGTCGGACGGGCCGCGCCTGAAACCGGACCGTCCGACCATGTTCATGGGCGCGCGCGGTGGTCTTTCGTTTGATCTGAGCCTTGATTTGCGCACAGGCGCGCATCATTCGGGCAATTGGGGTGGTCTTCTGGCCGATCCGGCGATGATCCTTGCGCATGCGCTTGCCACGATCTGTGACGCACGCGGCCAGATCCAGATCCCTGAATGGCGGCCCGACAGCCTGACCGGTTCCGTTCGGGAAGCCCTTGACGGATTGCCGGTCACCGAAGACAGCAATCCGCCGGTCGACGAGGATTGGGGCGAAGCAGGCCTGACCCCGGCGGAGCGCGTGTTCGGCTGGAATTCGTTCGCCGTGCTGGCGATGAAAAGCGGGGTGCCCGAAGCGCCGCAAAATGCGATCTCGGACAAGGCGCGCGCCACTTGCCAACTGCGCTATGTCGTGGGCACCGATCCTGAAGCCGTGCTACCGGCCTTGCGCCGCCATCTGGATGCAAACGGGTTTCAGAAGGTGGAAATCATCCAACACGAGCGCGGCTTTTTCCCTGCAACGCGGCTTGATCCAGGCCACCCTTGGGTGAGCTATGTAAAAGAGTCGCTGACCCGCACCACCGGCATTGCCCCGCATGTTTTGCCCAACCTCGCAGGATCGCTGCCAAACGAGTGTTTCGCCGACATTCTTGGCCTGCCGACGGTCTGGGTGCCGCACAGTTATCTGGGATGCAACCAGCACGCCCCGAACGAGCATGTCCTCAAATCGGTCTGCCAAAGTGCGATCACGGTGATGGCGGGTCTTTTCTGGGATATTGGCACACAGGATGCGGCGTTGCCCTGATTGACGGTTCGTGAGGGCCGCCTGTCGCAAGAATCGGGGCAGACACTTTTGGACCGCAGTAATTTTTAAGCACCAACGGCACCTTCGCCGAAGACTTTATCCTTCAGTACCTAGAACAGCACACCCCGCAGCCCGAAATGTCCCACGTTTGGACCAGGATTTCCTGCGGTTCTGGTGCGCGGAAGGCAGAGAGTTATGAGTTGTGGCGCGGATTTGAACCTCCGCTGCCAGCCGCTCAAAGTAGGTTTTGTGCGGGAAAGCGAAACAGGAGTTGCCAGCACCGCCGCCCGCCCCCTAGGTTGGGCAAAGTAACCTAATGGGGGATATTGAAATGATCATGCGAAACACAATGTTGGCCAGCATCACGGCCATGATGGCGGCCGCTCCGGCACTTGCCCAGACCGAAGTGGAATTCTGGCACGCCTTCACGGGCCGCCTTGGTGAATTGCTCGCCGAGCAGGTCGAGACATTCAACGCCGCGCAGTCCGACTATGTCGTGACGGCTTCGCACAAGGGCAACTATTCCGAGACGCTGAACGCGGGCATCGCCGCATTCCGCGCCGGGCAGCAACCTGATATCCTGATGGTGTTCGAGGTCGGCACCGCCACAATGATGTCCGCGAAGGGCGCGATCAAACCGGTTTATGAAGTGATGGCCGACGCGGGCGCCGATTTTGACCCCGATGCGTTTATCGGATCGGTAAACGGTTATTATACGACAAGCGACAACCAGATGCTGTCGCTGCCCTACAACGCGTCCACTCCTGTGCTGTGGGTCAACCGTGACATGCTGGCGGCTGCGGATATTGATCCCGATGTCGACCTAAGCACATGGGAGCAGGTGGGCGACGTGCTCGACACGCTTAAAGCGTCGGGTAATGACTGTCCGCTGGTAACCGCATGGCAAAGCTGGATCCATCTGGAAAACCTGAGCGCCTATCACAACGTACCGTTTGCCACCAAAGCCAACGGTTTTGACGGTCTCGAAACCGAGCTGTCGTTCAACGGTGAGGTGCAGGCCAAGCACATTCAGACGATGGGCGACTGGGCAAAAGACGGTAAATTCATTTACACGGGCCGGCGTAATGAAAGCGGAGCGAATTTTCGCAGCGGCGCATGCGCGCTCTTTACCGAAAGCTCCGCCGGTTATGCGGGGATCAAGGACGAGGCCACGTTTGAATTTGACGTGCGTCCGCTTCCATATTGGTCCGGCGTTGACGGCGCACCGCAGAACACCATCATCGGTGGCGCATCCTTGTGGGTCATGGAAGGCCAGACGGACGAGGAGTACAAAGGCGTTGCCGATTTTCTGAACTTCCTGTCCTCACCTGAAATTCAGGCAAAGTGGCATCAGGACACCGGCTATCTGCCGATCACCAACGCGGCGGCCGATCTGACCCGTGAGCAGGGGTTCTATGACGAAAACGTCGGCACCGATATCGCCGTGATCCAGATGACCGCCAACGCACCCACGGAGAATTCCAAAGGTCTGCGTCTGGGGTCGTTCGACCAGATCCGTGGCATTATCGACGAGGAGCTGGAAGCCGTCTGGGCCGGTGACAAGGATGCACAAGCCGCCCTTGATAGCGCCAAAACGCGCGGCGACGAGTTGCTGCGCCGGTTCGAACAAGCCAACCGCTAAAGGATCGCCGCGCCCTGTCACGGGGCGCGGCACCACCAATGGAAAAGCGTGTAACATTCAAAGGCATCTGGTTGCCCCTCCTGCTGGTTTTGCCGCAGCTGGTGGTGACGGCTGTGTTCTTTTTCTATCCGGCGGGGCAGGCGGTCTATCAGTCGCTGTTCATCCCGGATCCGTTTGGCCTGTCCATGAAATGGGTGGGTTTGGGTAACTTCGAATATCTGCTGGGCAATTCCTATTATCGCGCAAGCTTTGTCACAACTGCGGTGTTTTCGACGCTGGTGACGGTCGTGTCGATGGGCGTGGCGTTGTATCTGGCCGTGCTGGCGGACAGGTTGATCAAGGGATCGGGCGTTTATCGCACATTGCTGATCTGGCCCTATGCTGTGGCCCCTGCGGTGGCAGGTGTGTTGTGGCTGTTCATGTTCAACACCCGCGTCGGTGTGGTGACGTGGTATCTGGGCGTGCTCGGATATGACTGGAATCATGTGCTGAACGGGGAAGAGGCGATGGGCCTTGTTGTAGTTGCCTCTGCTTGGGGGCGGATCAGCTATAACTTCCTGTTTTTCCTTGCGGCATTACAAGCCATCCCGCGCAGCGTGGTCGAAGCTGCCGCCATTGATGGCGCGCGCTTCTGGACACGGTTCCGCACCATCGTCTGGCCGTTGCTGTCACCGACCACGTTTTTCCTGCTGGTTGTGAACATCGTTTATGCGTTTTTCGAAACCTTCGGCGTGATCCACACCATCACCGGCGGCGGGCCGCAGCAATCAACGACGATCCTTGTTTACAAGGTATTCTCGGACGGGTTTGTGGCACAGGATCTGGGATCGTCCGCGGCGCAATCCGTGATCTTGCTGGTGATCGTTGGGGCGCTGACCATCGTGCAATTCAAGTTCATCGAGCGGCGGGTGCATTACTGATGGCTGGTGTAGATTCGGGCATGGTTGAAAAACGCGGGCTGGGCCGCTGGATGACCCATCTGGGGCTGATCATCGGCCTGTTGTTCATCTTCTTTCCGATCTGGCTGGCCTTTGTCGCCTCGACCGTGACGCAGCCCGAGATTGTAAAGCCGCCGATGCCACTGTTGCCGGGCGGGCATTTCTTCGAGAACTATCGCAGGGCGCTGGTATCCGGCGTCAATGCGCCGGTTGCGTGGATGATGCTGAATTCGCTGATCATGGCGCTGGGAATTGCGCTGGGTAAGATCGTGATCTCGTTGCTGTCTGCCTTTGCCATCGTGTATTTCAAATTTCCGGGGCGGCGGTTGTTCTTCTGGCTTATCTTCATGACGCTGATGTTGCCCGTCGAGGTGCGGATTGTACCGACCTACGAGGTGGTTGCGAATTTCGGGATGCTCAACAGCTATTCGGGCCTGATATTCCCGTTGATCGCCTCCGCAACTGCGACCTTCCTGTTCAGGCAGTTCTTTATGACCGTACCGGATGAGCTGGCCGAGGCGGCCCGCGTTGACGGCGCGCGGCCCATGCGGTTTTTCTGGGACATCCTGCTGCCGATGAGCCGTACCAACATCGCAGCACTTTTCGTGATCCTGTTTATCTACGGTTGGAACCAGTACCTGTGGCCGCTGCTGATCACTACTGATCCGTCGATGAACACGATTGTTATGGGCATCAAACAAATGTTCCCATCCGGCGATGATACTGCCGATTGGCCGGTAATTATGGCCACGTCCATCCTTGCCATGATCCCCCCCGTGATCGTCGTGATCAGCATGCAAAAGCTGTTCATTCGCGGCCTTGTAGACAGTGAGAAATAACACATGGCAACAGTTTCCCTGAAGGGCATTACCAAGAGTTTCGGCAAGACCGAAGTCATCCACGGTATTGATCTGGACATCGCCGACGGCGAACTTATCGTGATTGTCGGCCCGTCGGGGTGTGGTAAATCCACCTTGCTGCGCATGGTTGCGGGGCTGGAAACCGTCACGGGCGGCGAGGTGCAGATTGGCGGCACCCGCGTCAACGAACTTGAACCGATGGACCGCGATATCGCGATGGTGTTCCAGAATTACGCGCTGTATCCGCATATGTCGGTTTTCGACAACATGGCCTACGGGCTGAAGATCGCGGGCACGCCGAAGGCAGAAATTGCTGAAAGGGTAGGGGAGGCGGCGACTTTGCTGCAACTTGAACCTTATCTGAAGCGCCGCCCGCGCGAGTTGTCCGGCGGACAGCGCCAGCGTGTTGCGATGGGGCGGGCCATTGTGCGTAAACCTTCGGTATTCTTGTTTGACGAACCACTATCAAACCTTGATGCCAAGCTGCGTGTGCAGATGCGCCTGGAGATCAAACAGTTGCAGCGGCGTTTGGGCGTCACGTCGTTGTACGTGACGCATGATCAGGTCGAGGCGATGACGCTGGCCGATCGCATGATTGTGATGAACGCAGGCCGCGCGGACCAGATCGGCGCGCCGCTGGAAGTGTACACCAATCCGCAAACCGAGTTTGTAGCAAGCTTCATCGGGTCGCCGCCGATGAATTTTCTGCCCGCAAAAATGGCGGGTGATGCGCCCCGGGGTGCTGCAACGCTTGGCATCCGGCCCGAGCATGTGAAGATTGCGCAGTCTGGTGTGCAAGGCACTGTTCTCTATACCGAAGCCCTCGGGGCCGAAACGCTGGTGCACATTGATCTGCCCGACGCAACGCGTGTTACCGTCCGGCAAGACGCCGCCGCGCCGCCGCCGCGCGAAGGGGAAACGGTGTCTTTGGAATGGGATGCGGGCGACCGGATATTCTTTGACGCTCAGGGCAGCCGGTGCTGATTTTATCCGCGATAATAGACCCAGCGCTCCCCGTCATGAAGTTTTACAAAACTTCATGACGGGGCCGGAGTAATCAGGATTGCCGGACCCCGGCGACACGGAAAGATTATTATAATCTATCTTATGTTAAGTATGCCCATACGATTCGCCTTATTCTAGATATTACCTAGTTGTTGATAACGTCTCGTAGAATATTTCCGGTCCGTAAATCACGCTACCATCTCGATGTTTGCAAGGTGTGAATTCAGGGCCTTACCCGTCATCATCCATCTCGGCACGCGCGGCGCGCTGGCGACGGTTTGCAAGTGTGTCGGCTTTGCCCAGATCGTCGCTTTCTGCTTTTAGCGTCTCATGTCCGCCGGGGCGGTGTGTGCGTTTGCGGCGGGTGCCATCGTTTGCCGTTTCTGTCGCGCGGTTCAGGATCAGCCGCTCAACGGTCGTGCGGCGCAAGCCCAGCGTTGATGTCAGATCAAATACCCGTGCTGCAACCGCCTCGGCCTGTTCGGGGATGACAAGCAGCTCCAACCGGATCACCGGGCGCGATTTTTTGCCTTGGCCGGTCATCACGATGAGATCCACAACCCCCGCATACAAGCGCAACGCATCAACGGCCGCGCCTAATTCCTCGCCGGTCATATCGTCGATGTCGCAGGCCAGCTGGATCAGGCTGTCACGGGCCATACCGTGCGCCGTGATCTCATACAGGCTGGCCCGCAGGATGTTCGGCAGCCCCGCCATCACGCGGCTGCCAGCCCCCGATCCGGTTGTGCGCAGCCGTCCCGGCGGGCGGTGTCCGTGGGTGCCGCCGGTCACATGTGCAAGGATCGCAGCGCCGGTTGGTGTGACCCGCTCGCCGGGTATTTTATCGTCGTGCCAGTCGTACCCTTCGAGGATCAGCGCGGTCGCGGGGGCAGGCACGGGTAGTTTACCGTGCGCGGTGTCCACCAGCCCACCGCCCATTGGCAGGGGTGCGAGGCTGAAACTCGCACCCGCGAGCGCAGCACAGATGCTGCCTGCCGCCGTTACATCCATCAGCGAATCCCAATCGGCGATTTCGTGGAAATGGACGCGCTCGATGGGGATGTCGTGCACGCGCGATTCCGCTTGTGCGATGCGGTGCAGGATGGCGCAGGCGGAATCGCGCGTGCCGGGTGACAGATCGGCGGCCTCCAGAAGTGCGCGCATCCCGCTATAGGTCGTGTCCTGACCGTGGCGCGCCGCGCTTCCGTCCGAAGTGAGAACCAGATCGAAGCGGCGCGCGGTGATACCCGAAGCCATATGATCGGACAGGCGCGCCTGCCCTACGGCGGGCGGCAGCACTGCGGCGACATCGGCCATAACACGGTCGGTAAGATCGGGCAGCGCGTGCAGCATGGCTGCGATAAACATATCGCCCGCCGCACCTCCGACAGGATCAAGGTGTATGTGTAACCCCTGCCCCGACATCATCATGCCTCTGGCCATGCGTTCATCACCCGCCCCTCTTCAAATAGCATCTCTTCGAGATCACCAATCACATCAAGGCCGGGACGCTCGCGCAACTCCGGCAGCATCGCTTCGGACGCGTAAAGATACTCAAGCTTGAGCGTGTTGGGGATGCGCAAAAGCCGTACGCGGCTGATATCTGCTGCACCACAGGTTTTTACCACCGTCTGGATGGCCGTACGATCGCAGGGCATAACCATCGGGATCTTGGCCTGAATGACAACCTGCGATGTGAGAGCGTTGGCATAAACGGCCTCGCGGTCAAAATCCGCCTCCAGCCGCGCGGTGATGACATCGGCCCGCGCCGCGCCATTGCCGTTTCCGTTGCTTTGCGGTGACAGGCCAAGGGCGGCCAGCCGCGCAATATGCAGATGCACCTCCATCTTCGGGCTGGTGAAGCGGTGGGTGATGTTGGGGTCCATACCGGTGCCGGAAAACTCCTTGCCGATCTCGTCTACCACCAGCACGTCAAGCTGTCCCGAGGCGGTGGGCGCCTCCAGCGGCCCGACGGGCAGACGTGGCATGTTTGCCATTGCTTCCTGCAACAGAGGGGCTTCCGCCTCCAGCATGCCGTCACTGTCCAGAACCTCCACACGCGACAGCGCGTCATAGGCGTTTTCGATTGTGCCAACGCCAAACAGCACCTTGCAGCGGGCCAGCTTCATCCGCGCCATTTTACCCACAAAGATGCCCACGTTGTCGATCCCGCGCGAATGGCAGGTTTCGGCACCCGACTGTTTGCCAAGGCCGATCGACAGCATCTTGGCCAGCCCGCTTTCGTTGGGCGCACGAAAGGAGGTGTGCGGTTTGATCCGGTTGAACAGGATGATCCCGTCAGCAGCGTTTGCGTGGCGGTCCATGCGAACGGACATGCCATTGTCCAGCACCCCGATCTCGTCTGTTTCCATCGAGGACCGGATTTCGCATCCGATCACGTCTTCGGTCACGCCCAGCTTGGCCAGGAGCGCGGTTTGCCCTTCGGCGGTGGCGCCGCCGTGACTGCCCATCGCGGGGACGACAAAAGGCATCGCCCCGCGCGCGCGCACCTGTGCCACGATGGCCGTCAGCAATTCGGGCAATACGGCAAGGCCGCGGCTGCCTGCGGTGATGGCGATGGACATGCCCGGCTTGATTTTGTCCACACATGGTGCTGTCATCGCGGCGGCCACGGCAGCGGCGGGATCGTCAATCCGGGTGGCGGGAAATGTCTGCCGACAAAGCGCAACACGCGGCAGCGGTGTATTTTCAATCAGTTTCAAATAGTTAGGAGGCATGCCAAATGTCCTTTGATTTCAACCCGTCAGAACCGCCGGCGTGATACATCACCTTGATACTGCGGGTCACGTTTCACCCTTGCACTGTTGCCGTCTTGCATTGTTTGTCGATCCGTATCCGGCCATACAGCCCGTCAAGAAAAAGGGCTTCGGTTTTGCGCCCCTAAACTGATATATTAGATTTAGCAGCAATAAAGAGTCGTCACAATGAATGAATCCAGCAAGGAACAGCGCAGCGCCGCGAAGGTAAGATCGGGAAGCATCCTTGGTGGTGATCCCGATCTTGCCTTGTTCGAGGGAGGGCCGACCGGACGTGGTGTCTATGCCAATCTGCGCGGGCAAATTGTCAGGCTTGAGCTGCCGCCGGGCACACCGCTGTTGCGCGCCGATCTGGCGCAAACCCACGGTGTCAGCCTGACACCGCTGCGCGACGCCTTGCAGCAGTTGGCCAAGGAGGGGCTGGTGCAGATATTTCCACAATCGCGCACGCTGGTCACGTCCATTGATACCGCCGCAATCCGTGAGACGCAGTTTATGCGCATCGCGCTGGAAACGGAGGTGGTGCGCCAGCTTTCGCATAACATTGCACACAGCGATCTGGCCCGCCTGCGCAGCATCGTGGCATTGCAATCAAGCATCGGGAATCAGGCCGATGAAACGTCCACCTTTCAGGAGCTTGACGAGGCCTTCCACCAGACCTTGTATTTTGCTGCCGGTCACGTCCAGAGCCAGCGCATCATGCGCAGCCATGCGGGCCATCTTGAACGGCTGCGCCGCCTGCAACTGGACGACACGGACGCCGCTGGCCGGATGGTGAATAACAAGGCCGTGATTGAAGGGCACACGCAAATTCTGGACGGGATCGAAGCAGCAGATGCTGATCGTGCGATGGATGCGCTGCGCCGTCACCTGCAACGCACCGTTGACCGGATGGCCGAAAAACGCGCGGCCTTCCCCGATTATTTCGCGCCGGAAAAGCCGTGATCTAGCGGCTGTTGGCCTTGCGCCACACCGCGAATTTTTCCAGATTGGCAGGGTCCGTCGCGGGATAAAGCCCGATGATGCCCGCACCGGCTTTGACCTGCTCGACCACAAAATCCTCATAGGCGGTCATCTCTGTCGCTTCTTTCGCCACTTCTTCGACGATTCCGGCGGGGATGATGATGACACAATCATCGTCACCCACGACGATATCGCCGGGAAAAACGGGCGCATCGCCACAGCCGACGGGACAGTTGATTTCAATCGCCTCGTGCAGCGTCAGGTTTGTCGGGCTGGAAGGGCGCGCGTGATACGAGGGGATATCCAGATCGCCAATCGTCGCCGCGTCCCGCAGGCCGCCGTCCGTCACCACACCGGCCGCCTTGCGCATCATCAGCCGCGTGATCAGGATGTCGCCTGCGCTGGCAGCGCGGGCATCCTTGCGGCTGTCCATCACCAGAACATGGCCTTCGGGGCAGGTCTCTATGGCGACGCGCTGCGGGTGGTCGGGATTGCGAAATTCTACCAACTGGTTGCGGTCCTCGCGGGCGGGCATGTAGCGCAGCGTAAATGCAGGGCCGACCATGTTGCGCCCCTTGCGCGATACAGGGCCTACGCCCTGCACCACCTGATTGCGTAACCCCCGTTTATACAATGCTGTAGCAAGCGTGGCCACGGATACGTTCATCAGCTTTTCGCGGGTGTCAGGGGTCATACTGCCGCCTCCTTCAAATTGATCAGATCATTATCGGCGATGAAGGTATCCAGCGCCTTTTTCTGCGGTTCGGTCAGCGGCCATGCGGACGGCGCGCGCGTCGGGCCGCAGTCCTGACCGATGGCCATCAGCGCCGCCTTGACGCCTGTGACATTGGTGCCGTTTTGCTCTTGCGCGCGGATGTCCTCGAACATGCGCATGTCTTTGATCAACCGGTTTGCCTTGGTGTAGTCGCCCGCGTCCAGCGCCGCGTGGATCGCCACCGACCGTTCCGGCCACACGTTGATAAGACCCGAGGTGAATCCCCGCGCGCCCACAGCATAAAGCGGCGGAGCCCAGACCTCGGCCAGACCACAGACCCAGACGATGTCATCCGGACAGGCGTCCATGGCAGCGGCAAGGTTAAGCGGATGAGGGGTGGCCCATTTCACACCCTTGACGCCTTCGATCTCGCACAGGCGGGCGATGCCCTCCGGTCCCATCGCGTCGTTGCGCAGATAAAGCATGATCGGCAGGCCACCGGATGCATCGCGTACCGCCCTGACGTAATCCACCGTACCGCGCGGCGAGACGAAAGGATCGGGCGGCTGGTGAATCATCAGCGCGTCCGCACCCGCATCGGCACTGGCGCGCGCCAGTGCGCAGGCATCCCGCAAGCCGCGCCCCACCCCCGCCAGCAACGGCGCGCGCTGGTCCAGCATTCCGGCAACCTCGCGCACCATGGTACAGGCCTCGTCCGTGGTTAGCGCATAGAATTCGCCGGTATTGCCGTTGACCACCGGGAAATGCACCCCCGCGTTAACCGCCCGGTCAATGACCGGCACCAATTTTTGCGGGGCGATTTCACCAGCCTCGTCAAATGGCGTGACCAGAATCCCCGAGATCCCTGTAAGTGCTTTTTCAAGGTCGTGTGCCATATGTGCAGCCTCTCAGTAAATGTCCGGTTCGCCCGCCGTGGCGCCGAACTGTGTCGTCAGATAATCGAAATCACATCCCTGATCGGCCTGCCCGACATGCCGTTGGAACATGTACCCCCAGCCGCGTGCAAAACGCGGTTCGGGGGCGACCCATGCCGCGCGGCGGGCGGCGATCTCGTCCTCGTCCACCAGCATATCCAATGTGCGGGCCTCAAGGTCCATGCGCACGGTATCGCCGGTCTTCAACAGGGCAAGCGGCCCGCCGACAAAGGCTTCGGGGGCCACATGCAGGATGCAGGCACCGTAAGACGTGCCCGACATCCGCGCGTCAGAAATCCGCAGCATATCGCGGTGCCCCTGTTTCAGCAGCGCCTTGGGCATCGGCAACATCCCCCATTCGGGAAAGCCGGGACCGCCCTGCGGGCCTGCATTGCGCAGAACCAGCACATGATCGGGCGTCACGTCCAGATCCTCATCTTCGATCGCGGCCTTCATTTCGGGGTAGCTGTCAAAAACCAGCGCCGGACCCTCGTGCAGGTAGAATTTTGGATCACAGGCGGCGGGTTTGATGACCGCACCGTCCGGACACAGGTTGCCACGCAGCACGGCAAGCGAGCCTTCGCGGTAGACCGGATTGGACAGTGGGCGGATCACATCGTCATTATATACAGGCGCGCCTGCGATGCCGTCTGACAGCGGTTTGCCCGTGCAGGTTATCGCCGCACGGTCCAGCTTGTCGCCAAGCTGGTCCATCAATGCGCGCAGACCGCCGGCAAAATAGAAATCTTCCATCAGGTATTCGTCGCCGGCGGGGCGGATGTTGGCAATCAACGGCGTGGTGCGCCCCAGCGCATCCAGATCATCCAGCTCCAGCGGCACACCCGCACGGCGCGCCATCGCCAGAAGATGCACAACCGCGTTGGTGGAACACCCTGTCGCCATTGCCACGGTGGCGGCGTTGCGCACGGCGGCGGGGGTGATGATGCGGTCGGGCGTCAGATCCTCCCACACCATGTCCACGATGCGGCGTCCGCAAGATGCGCTCATCCGTTTGTGGCCCGCATCCGCAGCCGGGATCGAGGACGCACCGGGCAGGCACAGGCCCATCGCTTCGGCGATTGCGGTCATGGTCGATGCGGTGCCCATTGTCATGCAGTGGCCATAAGACCGCGCGATGCCGCCTTCGATCCCTACCCATTCATCGTTGGATATATTGCCCGCGCGGCGTTCATCCCAGAATTTCCACGCATCCGATCCAGACCCCAGCGGCCGCCCTGCATAGTTGCCGCGCAGCATCGGCCCCGCAGGCAAAAAGATAAACGGCAGGCCCGCGCTGATTGCGCCCATCGTCAGACCGGGGGTGGATTTGTCACAACCGCCCATCAGAACGACACCATCAAGGGGGTGCGAACGGATCGTCTCTTCCGTCTCCATCGCGATCATGTTGCGATAAAGCATCGAGGTCGGCTTGGTAAAGCTCTCGTCGATGGAGATGGTGGGGATCTCGACGCCCAGCCCCCCCGCCTGTGCAATGCCCTTTTTCACGTCCTCTGCACGGTCGCGGAAATGCAGATGGCAGGGGTTCATTTCCGACCAGGTATTCAGGATGCCGATGATAGGGCGCCCTTCCCAGTCTTCGGGGCCAAGCCCCATCTGCATCATGCGTGAGCGATGTCCGAAACTGCGCAGATCATCGGGGCCGAACCAGCGCGTGCTGCGCAGTTGGTCCGCACTTTTCATCGTTTTCTGGGTCATCGTGATCCTCGCCGGTTCTTGCAGTTTACACAGGCCGTGCGTCTGAAACACATGGCTTGTCGTAACTAATATATTACCGTATCAGATGGGATGTCGATACATTTTGAAAGGCCGCGCGCAATATGTCTGATGTGACGCTGAAAAAATTCCTGACTCCGGGCAACCGGAAATCGGGCTTCTGGCTCTCGCTTTGTGCTCCTACGGTGACAGAAATTGCCGCAGGCAGCGGGATCGACTGGCTGTTGCTGGACATGGAACATTCTCCCAACGACCTCAGCCAGATCCCCGACCATCTGCGCGCGGCTGGCAGCGCACCGGGAGGCGCGGATGTCGAGGTGATCGTGCGCCCGCCGGTCGCAGACCAGACCATGACAAAGCGGCTGCTGGACATCGGCGTGCGCAACCTGATGTTCCCGATGATCCAAAGCGCCGATGACGCGGCGCGCGCGGTGTCATGGACGCGCTATCCCCCGCAGGGCGTGCGCGGTATCTCCGCCACGGTCCGCGCCAATAATTATGCCCGCCAATCCGATTACCTCAAGACCTACGCGGACGCCTTGTGCGTAATCGTACAGGTGGAAACTTCGGAAGCGGTGGACAATATTCCCGCCATTGCCGCTGTGCCGGGTGTCGATGCGATATTCGTCGGCCCCGGTGATCTGGCGGCTTCGATGGGTCATGCCGGTGATCCGATGCATAAGGCGGTGCAAGAAAGGATCGCACAGGCGGTCGCGCTGATTCATGATGCGGGGGTGCCTGCGGGTATCCTCGGGTATGGCCACGATGCTACGCGCGGCTACTTCGATCAAGGCTTTGAATTCGTCGCCATCGCGGGGGACGCGTGGCTGATGACGCGCCATATGGATGCGATGGTGCGCGATCTGAAACCGGCGGGCTGAGGCATTGATGGCGCCTCCATAATGTCTCGTTGAAACAACCCTTAAAAAGGAACACTCCATGACCGCAAATTCCGATACATTCGAACCGCACGGCAAACACCTGATCGCAGGCGACTGGGTTGGCGGCGGCGCGACATTTTCCAACGCACCGGCAAGCGGGAAGCGCCATGAATTCCAGCTTGGCACACCTGCCCATGTAGACACCGCCTGCGCGGCGGCAGAGGAGGCTTTCTGGAGCTATGGCTACGCCTCCCGTGCCGAGCGGGCGACATTTCTGGACACCATCGCCGACGAGATCGAGGCGCGCGCAGAGCAGATCACGGACATCGGTCACCGCGAATCCGGTCTGCCCGCCGCCCGTCTGGAGGGCGAGCGCGGGCGCACCGCCGGTCAGTTGCGGCTTATGGCCGAACACATCCGCAGCGGTGACTATCTTGACCGCCGGACGGATGCCGCCTTGCCCGACCGCGCACCGATGGCGCGTCCGGAAATCCGCCTGATGCAACGGCCCATCGGACCGGTTGCCGTCTTTGGCGCGTCAAACTTCCCGCTCGCTTTCTCGACCGCAGGTGGCGATACCGCTGCCGCGCTTGCCGCCGGATGTCCGGTGGTCGTCAAAGGCCACCCCGCCCACCCCGGCACCGCCGAGATTGTGGCAGAGGCGATACATGCGGCCATTGCAAAATGCAAAATTCATCCGGGTGTGTTCTCGCTCATCCACAGTGATACGCGCGATGTGGGCCACGCGCTGGTGCAACATCCGCTGATCAAGGCTGTCGGGTTTACCGGATCACTGGCGGGCGGGCGCGCCCTGTTTGATCTGTGCGCACAGCGTCCCGAACCTATCCCCTTTTTCGGTGAGCTTGGCTCAGTCAACCCGATGTTCGTGATGGAACATGCCGCAAAATCACGCGGTGCTGCCATCGGCGAAGGTTGGGCCGGATCGTTGACAATGGGCGCGGGCCAGTTTTGTACCAACCCCGGCATCGCGGTGGTACGCACAGGTGCCGAAGGGGATGCTTTGGTCGCCGCGGCGAAAACCGCGCTTGAGCAAGCGGCAGAGCAGGTCATGCTGACGGATGGCATCGCCGACGCGTACCGCGCGGGCACCGCTCGTTTCGCGGGACACAACGCGGTACAGACCCTTGTAGAGACGCAAAGCGAGGGCCGCAGCGTTCGCCCCAACCTGTTCGAGACGGATGCAAAAACCTACCTCAACGATCACGCGCTTGGTGACGAGGTGTTTGGCCCGCTCGGGCTGGTCGTGCGGGTCGAGACCGAGGCAGACATGCGCGCGCTTGCCAAAGGATTTGAAGGCCAGTTGACCGCGACACTGCACATGGATGACGCCGACGTGGCAGAGGCCCGCGCCCTGCTTCCCATACTCGAACGCAAGGCAGGGCGTGTTTTGGTGAACGGATTTCCCACGGGTGTCGAGGTCTGCGATGCCATGGTGCACGGCGGCCCTTATCCCGCGTCCACCAACTTTGGCGCCACGTCTGTGGGAACGATGGCGATCCGCCGGTTCCTGCGCCCGGTATGTTATCAGAACCTGCCGCAGGCACTGTTGCCTGATGATCTAATCGAAACGGTCAAGGCGTGACCGGCGCTGTGGCGCAGGGTAAGGGCGCGCTGATCGGGCCGGTGGCCGTGCTTGATCCGATGTCGGAGGCGATGCAGGAAAAGGTGCGCGGGTTTGCGCAGGGGCTTGATTTGCAATTTGCCGCATCCCCCTCGGAGGAGGATTTCAGGACGGCGGTCAGCGGCGCGCGCTATATCGTGTCGCGCAATCTGGGGCTGCCTGCGGCGGTTTTGCGCGCGGCGGACGCGGTACAGCTGGTGCATCAATGGGGCACTGGCACCGATAAAATCCCGCTGGACGTCGCGCGCGAAATGAAAGTGCCGGTTGCGCGCAGTCCGGGTGTGAATGCGCCCACGGTCGCAGACCTCACGATTGGTCTGATGATCGCGGCCTTGCGCCGGATTCCGCAGCACCACATCAATACGCGCGCGGGCAAATGGACCGTGAGCGCGCTGTTTCCGGGCGCGCGTGACCTTAACGGACGGACGGTTGGGCTGATTGGATATGGTGCCATCGGCCAGATCGTGGCGCGGCGGCTGTCGGGGTTTGACTGTGATGTGATGTATTATCGCCGCTCTGGTCCGATGGACACCGCCGATGCCCGCTTTGCGCAGATGGACGAGATTCTGTCGTCCTGCGATATTCTCAGCCTGCATTTGCCGCTCACGGATGCCTCGCGTCACACCATCGGCGCGGCGCAACTGGCACAGATGAAACAGGGTGCGGTTTTGGTCAACACGGGGCGCGGCGGGCTGGTGGACGAAGCCGCGTTGATTGCCGCGTTGAACGGTGGCCACTTGTCCGCCGCTGCGCTGGATGTCTTTGCGCAGGAACCCGTGAACACCGACAATCCACTGCTGCGAATGGATAACGTGGTGACGCTGCCGCACATCGGCGGGCATACCGAAGATAATCTGGCGCGTATGGTCAACCATTGGGCCGCAAACATCCGCGCTTTTGAGGCAGGGCAAGGCATCGAGGACGCCTGCATGGTGGTTTGATATTGCGCCCGCCGCCGGTCAGGTGGCGTTGGCGTGATCGGTGATGCGGGTGCGCGCCTGTAGCAGGTGGTAGGACATGCACACACCGGCGGCCTCGCTATCGCCTGCGCGGATCGCTTCCAGAATCTGGCTATGTTCGCGCATCACGGTATCCAGACGCGCTTGCGATCCTTCGCGGGTCAGCTTTTGTGCCACGTCGATGCCTTGTTCGATGGCCTCGCGGGTGCAATCGAGCATCTGGATGAATACTTCGTTGCCCGAAGCCGCAGCAATGGCGCGGTGAAACTGGTAGTCTGCCTCCACCGAAGGCGTTCGCGACTGCATCGAAGCGTCCAGCTCCTGCAACCTGACCTCGATCTGCGCCAGATCTTTTTGGCTGGCCCGTCGGGCAGCGAGGCGTGCGGTGGCCTGCTCGATCGTGATCCGCGCTTCCATCGCGCGCATCAGGCCCGCAACAGACCCTGCGGTGGTAAACTCAATGAGCTTTTCGGGCGGGCGGCGGCGCACAAAAGTACCGACCCCGCGCCGCGCTTCTGCCAGACCGTCCTCCTGTAGTTTGCGCAGCGCCTCGCGCACGACAGGGCGTGACACCCCAAAGGCTGTCGCAATCCGGTTTTCCGATGGCAACCGCTCGCCTTGCTTCAACTCGTTTGAAACGATCTGTTCCAGAATCTGCCCGTACAGCTGATCGGCCAGTGTTTGCCGTTTCTTGATCTTGAATTTCGGTATTTCCATCCGCTACGCCTCCGTATTGTGACGGCGCATCATATTGACCATGCGCAGCGCAGAGGTAGCGGCACCGTAGCCGTTATCGATATTCACCACAGTAACACCCGGTGCACAACTGGCCAGAATCGAATCGAGCGCAACACGCCCTCCCGTGGCCACACCATATCCCACCGACGTCGGCACGCCGATCACAACCCCCGGCACCAGTCCGGCCACGACCGAAGGCAGCGCCGCATCCATGCCGGCAAATACGATCACCACATCCATGTCGCGCAGCACTGCTTCGCGCGCCAACAGCCGCCACAGACCTGCCACTCCGACATCCGGGATTTCGGTCGCATCCATTCCGCCGAATGCCAGCACCCGCCGCGCCTCTGCCATCGGCCCCGCGTCAGACGTGCCCGCACTGACCAGCGCGATCTTCGGCGCGGTTTCAAGCGGCCCCTGCGGCCCCAGAATGCCGGTGCGCGACACCGCGCAATAATCGAGCGCCCTTTGCAGCTCGTCGGGCAGCGCGGCGTGCTGTACGGGAAGCAGTCGCGTCATCAAAAGACGGCGGCCCTCGGTCACAGCATCGCCAAGAATTGCGGTGATTTGCTCCGCTGATTTATACTGGCACAGCACGGCTTCGGGAATGCCGATGCGGGCACCGCGATTGCGATCGAAAGTCACGCTTGCGTGGCTATCGGGGCCTGTTTCATCCGTGGACAAAGGCGCTTCCTTTTTCATACGGGCGCAGTGTGACGGGTCGACCGGGCGGGGTCAGGGCATCGACCAGCGCACTGATGTCCGCCCGCTGCGCATCGCTCATCCGTGCATATTCATCCTGCGCAATTTCGATAACCCAGCCCGTGCGCATGTGGCGACACCGTAAGGTGACATCGCCCAATTCACGGCGCAACGCCTCCTCTACCGCGTCGATGATTCGCAGGTCCGCAGGTTCAACCCGCAGTCCGGTTTCGATCCGGCTGGCCAGACAGGGCGCGGCGGGCAGCTCTGCCAGATCGCCAAGGCCAAGGGTGCGCGCCAATGCGCGGACATCCTGCTTGGTCATGTGTGCCGCTACAAAAGGGTGCAGGACGCTGTGTTCGTCTGCGGCCTGAAGGCCCGGGCGATAGTCGGAAAGATCGTCGAGGTTTGTCCCTGCGGCCACAACCTGCCCGAACTGTGACAGCTTGCCGTACAGATTTGATTTGCAGAAATAGCAGCGGTTCACGGGATTTGCGCGATAAGACGCGTCCGCAAACTCGCCCGCATCCACGATCCTGAGCGGCAGATCGTGATCTTGTGCAAACTGGCGCACACGCGCGGTTGCGGCGGCAGGGACCGCCGGAGATACCGCATGGCACAGGGTGATATTGCGGGGGCCGCGCGCCTGCGCTGCTGCTGCCGACAGGGTCAAACTGTCAATGCCACCGCTGAGGGCGATTGTAAGGGTGTGCGGCGCGATCAACGCTTCGTGCAGGAGGGCGGGCAGCGTCATGATGCGCAACCTTCGGCGGAGCGCAGGCTTCCCAACAACCGGACGCTGGACATTTCGAGGTGTGCGCGCATCCGGTCGCGGGCAAGCACGGGATCACGCAGGGCAATCGCGGCTGCAATGCCGTGATGTTCCGCAATCGCACCATGGCTTTCACCGCCGCGCTTGAGCGCCTGAAGGCGGCCTGCCAGAATTGTTTCTTTCAGGCTGGCCCCGAGATAATTGAACAAACCCAGATAATAGTCATTTCCTGTGGCCTCGCAGATGGCGCGGTGAAACCGCAAATCTGTGCTGACCCCTTCGGTCACCCCCGCCATGCCCCCGTCGCTGGCCCGCTCAAAGGCATTGGCCGCCGCCGCGATATTGGCGTGCGCATCCTCTTTGCCGCGCAGCGCCGCGAGGGCGGCTGCCTCGATCTCAAGGCCCATGCGCAATTCGAGAATCTGCGACAGGTTACGCAGGCTCTCCACATCCTGCTCGGCGATGGCAAACCCCGCGCGCGGCCGGTTGCTTGCGACGAATGCCCCCCGCCCCCTCCGGCTGGCCAGCATGCCTTCGGCCTTGAGCCGTGACAATGCTTCGCGAATGACCGTGCGGCTGACATCCAGATTGTCCGCCAACGCGCTCTCGGAGGGCAGCATCGCGCCTACGTCCCAGATGCCGTTGGTGATGTTCTGGCGCAGTACGGCTGTCACCTGATCGCTGAGCGTGGTGCCTTGGACAAGGGCAACTGAGGTCTGAAATATGGTGCTCATCGTATTTGTCCCCTTCGCGGGAATTAGGACCGCTGGTTTATAAGCTGTCAATGGTATCGCAACAGGCGGCTGACCCGATTTATGCCTGCATTCAGCATTACAGCAAATTCCCATGTTGGCAAAAGGTGTAATTTTATTTGACAGGGTGAATAATCCGGCACACTCTGTCTAGAACTTGGTGCAATTGCGCCAAGACGGGAGGAGCACGGCAGCGGGATGGCCGAACCGGCTCGAATCAGAACTTGGAAGGAGTCATTTATGTCACTGCTTAAGAAAGCTATCCGCCAGACGACGGCGGCAACCATCCTGTTTGCTGCAACAGGGATCGCTGCACATGCGCAGAGCTTTGTCATGGCAACAGGTCAGCAGGGCGGATCATGGTATCCGGTCGGCGGCGCGATAAAAGCCATTGTCGAGCGCGAAAACCCTGAGATGAGCATCACCGTAACGCCCGGCGCGGGCGTGTCGAACGTTGTCGGCGTGGATGCGGGCCGCTTCGGGATCGCTTTTGCCAACTCGATCTCGACCGTGGACAGCCTCACCGGCAAAGAGCCGTTTCGCAAGGCGACCACCAACGTATGTAACCTTGGCATTCTGTATCCACAGTATTTTCAGGTCGTCGCACTGGCCGATTCAGGCATCAAAACGGTGGCCGACATGAAAGGCAAACGCCTGACCACACAACAGTTGGGCAATACCGGTGAATTTCTGACGCGCGAACTGCTCTCGACGGAGGGTTTGACCTTTGACGATCTCGATAGTGTGGCGAATACATCGTATTCTGATTCTGCCTCGCAGATGAAGGACGGTCAGGCCGATTTCTTTACGCTGGGCTCGTCCATGCCGACAGGCTCCGTGATGGATCTGGCTTCTTCGCGCAAGATCGTTCTGGTCAACATCGACGAAGAGACCTTTAAATTCTTCAAGGACAAAAACGCCGCATTCCAGCGCCGCGAAGTGAAAGCCGGCGTTTATCCGGGTTTTGACGAGACCGTGTATGCGATCAGCTATGACACCCATATGGTCGCGCCCTGCGATTATGACGGTGAGATCGTGACGGCCGTTCTGGCTGCGGTTGCAGACAACAGCCAGAGCTTTGGCGCCGTGACCAAATCAATGGCTGATCTGACGGTCGAGGAAATGGCAACCGATATCGGTGTGCCGTTCCACCCCGCAGCCAAAGCGTTCTACGCCGAGCGCGGCGTATCGGGCATGTGATCAGCGCCTGCTGATACTCAGCCCGGACGGGGCCACGCGCGCCGTCCGGGATTCAGACCTGCGCTGCGTCGATAAACGCCGCAGCGGTCCAGGAGTTTGCTCCACACTCATTAGGCGCGGGATGTCTTTATGAAACTGTCTGTGATTATGGACAAAATGCCGATCATTGCCCGAATTTCACGGCTTTTGCTGATAGGTATGGCCTTCTGGCATCTGTATGTTGCCTTCGTCGGGCCGCCAAACCCCTACATCATGCGCGGTGTCCACGTTGCACTGGCGCTGTTGCTGATCTATCTGACAATTGATCGCAAAGGGTTCCGCACGGATGTGCCGCGCTGGTACGACGTTGTCTTCGGGTTGATCGCGGGCGGTGCGGCGCTGTACCCCTCGCTTAACCTCAATTATATCACGCAGCGCTTTCTGTATGTTGATCCGCTGATGCCCGTCGACATCGTTGTCGGTATCACACTTGTCGTGCTGCTGTTGGAGGCGACGCGCCGGATGCTGGGGCCTATGCTGCCGATCACGGCGATCCTGTTTATGGCCTACGGGCTGGTGTTTACGTCCACGCTGCCCTCGGTGATCCTTGAACAGCTGTTCATGACGCCCGAAGGTATTTTCGGCATCCCCATCGCCGTCTCGGCGACCTACATGGTGCTGTTCATCCTGTTCGGCTCGCTGGTCGAGAAAATGGGTGTGGGGCAATTGTTTATGGATTTCGCGGTGGCGATTACCGGCCGTCAGGCTGGTGGCCCCGCCAAGGTGGCTTGTGTGACATCGGGGCTGTTCGGCTCTGTCTCCGGCTCTGCCGTGGCCAACGTGATGACCACAGGCACCTTCTCCATTCCGCTGATGAAGCGCATGGGTTTCAGGCCCGCGTTTGCCGGCGCGGTCGAGGCGGTGGCCTCTACCGGCGGGCAGATCATGCCGCCGGTGATGGGGGCTGCGGCCTTTGTCATGGCCGAGTATCTGGGTGTCGGGTATCTGACGGTTGCCAAATACGCGCTGGCGCCTGCGATCTTGTTCTACATCGCTTTGTTTGCTGCTGTGCATTTCGAGGCAAAGCGCAAAGGCATCGGTTCAGTCCCCAAAGAAGATCAGGTGCCGCTGAAAGAAGTATTGCTGGAGCGGGGCCATTTGTTTGCGCCGCTGGTCATCATCGTCACTGTGCTGATGATGGGCTACTCTGCCCCTTACGCCGCCCTTTGCGGGATCATGTCGGTGGTGCCGGTCGCGGCCTTGCGCAAAAGCACGCGTCATTATGTGACCGTAGATAATATTCTTGACGCGCTGGAAGGCGGCGCGCGTAACGTGCTGGCGATTGCTTCGGCCTGTGCCTGTGCCGGTATCGTGGTTGGCGTGATCGACATTACCGGCCTCGGGCTGACGTTCTCCAACTTTGTGATCGAAGCGGCGCAGGACACGCTGGTTATCGCTCTGCTCCTGTCGATGGTTGCGGGTATTATTCTGGGCATGGGAATGCCCACCACACCCGCCTACATCGTGCAGGTTGCCCTGCTGGTGCCTGCTTTGGTCAAGCTGGGTGTGCAGGTCGAAGCGGCGCATTTGTTTGTGTTCTACTTTGCGATCCTGTCGGCCATCACCCCCCCTGTCGCAATGGCGGTCTATGCCGCCAACACCCTGTCGCAAGCCAAGATTGTCGAGGCGAGCTGGGCCGCGGTCAAGCTGGGCGCGACCGGTTTTATCGTGCCGTTCATGTTCGTGTATGAACCTGGAATCCTGATGCAGGGCAGTGTCATGCACATCACGATCGTGATCGCACAGGCCACAGTCGGGGTGATCCTTCTGGCCGCAGCGTTGCAGCGGTACTTCTTTGGCAAGCTGCCTTCTGTGCTTTCGATTGTGCTGTTTATCGGGTCGCTTTGCCTGATCTATCCCGATTGGCGGCTGACGGCGGCGGGCTTTGTCATTGCGGGGGTGATCCTTGCGTTGCAAAAGATTAGATACCGTGATGTCACCGACCCCGCAGCAACAAGTAACTGAATTGATGAGCGATACGGAGCGAAACCACATGCAGAAGAACGTCACCATTAAAAGCCGCACCGGCGGACAAGTCCTTGTGGATCAGCTTTTGATTCACGGCGCCGATACGGCCTACTGTGTCCCCGGCGAAAGCTATCTTGAGGTGCTGGATGCGCTGCATGATGTGACAGACCGGTTCACCCTGATTAATGCGCGCCATGAGGCAGGGGCCGCCAACATGGCCGAAACCTATGGCAAGCTGACGGGTACGCCGGGGATTTGCATGGTCACCCGCGGCCCCGGTGCCTGCCACGCGGCCATCGGGGTGCACATCGCGCAACAAGACAGCACACCGATGATCCTGCTTGTGGGCCAGATCGCCCGCGATACCACCGATCGCGAAGCGTTTCAGGAGGTTGATTACCGCGCCATGTTCGGCCCGATTGCCAAGTGGGCGACCCAGATCGACGATGCGCGCCGCATCCCCGAATACATGGCCCGCGCGTTTCGCGTGGCGACCTCGGGCAGGCCCGGCCCTGTCGTTATTTCCTTGCCCGAAGATATGCTGACAGATGCCGTCGAGGTAGCTGATGCGCGGCCCTATAGCGCCACACACGCCGAACTTTCAACCGCCAGCCTTGATGCGCTCAAAACGGAAATCGCGGGTGCACAACGCCCGCTTTTGCTGCTGGGCGGCTCCGGCTGGTCGGACGAGAGCACCGCAGCCATCACCCGCTTTGCCGAGACAAACCGCATTCCGGTGGCCTGCTCGTTCCGGCGTCAGGATATCGTGAACAATCTCTCGCCCTGCTTTGTCGGTGATTTCGGCACCTCCACCGCGCCCACGCTGTATGCAAACCAGCGCGAAGCGGATTTGCTGATCGTGATCGGTGCGCGTCTGGGCGAAATGACAACCAAGACCTACACCACGATGATCCCGCCCAGCCCGCAAACGCGGCTGGTGCATGTGTACCCCGATGCCGATGAGATCGGGCGCGTCTATTCGCCTGATCTGGGCATTGCGGCGGCACCTGCCTGCGTGGCAGCGGCGCTTGGCGACGTTGATCTGGGGCGCTCCGAAACGTGGGGCGACTGGTGCGACCGGCTGCATGGCGACTACATGACCGACACCGATGCGCCGAACGGCGATGCGTGGGATCTGGACATGGGCGTGGCCCTGACACAACTGCGAGACAGCCTGCCCGACGACACGATTGTAACACTGGACGCGGGCAATCACACCGGCTGGGCGCAGCGATATCTGCGTTTCGGGCGACCGGGCCGGATCATCGGATCGACATGCGGCGCAATGGGCTATTCGGTGCCTGCCGCTGTGGCGGCATCCATCGCCACGCCAGACCGGCTGGTACTGTCGTTTGTCGGCGATGGCGGCTTTATGATGAGCGGAAACGAGTTGGCCACGGCGGCGCAATACGGCGGGCGGCCCATCGTGTTGCTGTTCAATAATGGCATCTATGGCACCATCCGCATGCATCAGGAACGCGACCACCCCGAACGGATATCGGGCACGACGCTGAAAGGTCAGGACTTTGTCAAGATGGCCGAGGGTCTTGGCGCACACGCGGAACGGGTGACAAAAACAGCCGATTTTGCCGCCGCGTTCGAGCGGGCGCGCGCCAGCGGACGGCCCGCCCTGATCGAATTGGTGACGGACCCCGAACAGATCTCGACACGCACAACAATCGGCAAGCTGCGCGAAGCCGCACGGCAAAAAGCCGACGCCTGATCCCGCGACAAGGAGCCCGAAATGTCTGCGACACATCTGCGCCCCGCCACCCCGACAGGAACGGGTGGCGGGGACAGCCTGATCGAAAGCTTGAAAAGCGCCATTGGTGCGGCACATGTGCTGACCGATCCGTCCGACATGGCCACCCGGCTGGTCGAGGATCGTGGGCTGTTTTGTGGCACTGCGCTGGCGATCCTGCGCCCTGCTTCCACCGCCGAGGTCGCGCAATGCGTGCGCCTGTGCAACGCAGCGGGCGTGCCGATTGTACCCCAAGGCGGGAATACCGGCCTTGCGGGTGGCGGTGTGCCGGATGGCGGCATGATCCTGAGCACACAGCGCCTGAACCGCATCCGCGAGGTCGACGCAACCAATGCGACCATGACCGTTGAGGCAGGATGTATTCTGGCCAGCATCCAGCAGGCGGCGGATGAAGCGGGTGCGCTGTTCCCGCTGTCGCTTGCGTCCGAGGGCTCGTGCCAGATTGGCGGCAACCTGTCGACAAACGCCGGCGGCACCGCCGTTTTGCGCTATGGCAACACCCGCGAACTGGTGCTTGGCATCGAAGTCGTCTTGCCCGATGGTCGCGTGCTGAACGACCTTAACGGGCTGCGCAAGAACAACACCGGCTATGATTTGCGCAACCTGTTCATCGGTGCCGAAGGGACGTTGGGCATTATTACTGCGGCGGTGCTCAAGCTGTTTCCAAAGCCGGTTGTACGCGCAACAACGCTGGTGGCCTGTGACGGGCCGGACAGTGCGTTGAAGCTCTATAGCCGGATGCGGGGGGCGAACGCGGATACGCTGTCCACGTTTGAATATATCGAATGGGCAGGCCTGAAAATGGTGGTCGACCATGCGCCGGGCTGTAGTTATCCGATGGCGCAGGTACATCCCGCCTATTGTCTGATCGAACTGACCAGCGCCAACGCACATGACAATCTGGACACCCGCATGGAGGCGGCCCTTGAGGCGGCATTCGATGCGCAAGAGATTTTTGATGCCGTTATCGGGGCATCGGAGGCGCAGAAGGATGCGCTTTGGGCGTTGCGCGAAAATCTGTCGGAGGCGCAGAAACCCGAAGGTGCCTCCATCAAGCACGATGTATCTGTGCCGGTATCGCGGGTGGCGGATTTCATCGCCACGGCCAAAGCCGCCTGTATGACGTATATGCCGGGCCTGCGGCCCTGCCCCTTCGGGCATTTCGGCGATGGCAACCTGCATTTCAATCTATCGCGCCCGACAGATATGTCGGACGAGGATTTTCTGGCCGCGTACCCCGCCTTTAACCGCATCGTGCATGATATTGTGCACGAAATGGGCGGGTCGTTCTCTGCCGAGCACGGGATCGGACTGGCCAAACGCGCCGAATTGCGCCGTTACAAAGATCCGGTCGCACTTGAATTGATGCAACAGATCAAAACGGTTCTTGATCCGGTTAACCTGATGAACCCCGGCAAGGTGCTTTAGCGCAGCCGACTTACCCGCGTCCGGCAAAGGGCATCTTGGTTGCCATCACCGTCACGAACATTGCGTTTGCCGACGCGGGCAGGTCCGCCATGTAGGACAGTGTGCGCGCCACATTGTCGGCGTCCATGCGCGGCTCCGGGGCGCGGGTTCCGTCCGGTTGCAGCACACCGTCTGTCATCCGCTCGGTCATTTCGCTGGCGGCGTTGCCAATGTCGATCTGACCACAGGCGATGTCATGTTTGCGCCCGTCCAGCGACAGCGCCCGCGTCAGGCCGGTGATCGCGTGCTTTGTCGCCGTGTAGGGTGCCGACAGCGGGCGCGGTACATGCGCGGAAATGGATCCGTTGTTGATGATGCGCCCGCCCTTCGGCATCTGTCGTTTCATCAGGCCAAACGCCGCGCGTGCGCACAGGAATGATCCGGTCAGATTGGTCGCGATGATATCGTTCCAGTCATCGGCAGACAGCGCGTCAATCTCGACCGCAGGCCCGTTGCGTCCCGCGTTGTTAAAGAGCAGATCCAGACGTCCGAAGCGTTGTTCGATCTGTTCGAACAGCGCGGTGACATCCGCCTCGCTGCTGACATCTGCCGCAATTGCCAGATGTCCCTGCCCTGCCAGCGTTGCGCGGACCTGTTCCAGCGGCGCGTGGCGCCGTCCGGTCAAAACCATCGTAAACCCGTCACGGGCAAGCGTTTCGGCACAGGCACGGCCAACGCCGCTGCCGGCACCGGTGATAAGTGCAATTCTCTGATCCATCCGGTTTCGTGCTCCGTTAAAAATCCCGTGTTTAGTGTCGTTAAGAACATTAATATAAAAGAACAGGAATGATAGCATAATTCCAATGGGCTGTGCGATCCGGGCCCGCGAAATAGGGCATCGTCTGACATGTTCGAGCCTTGAATCAGACCAAGGCGGGAGATGAAGATGTCATCTAGGGTCTCCTTGGATTACCCTTCCCCTAGAGCAGAAACAGACAACACACGAAAGCGAGTCCCTATGGGTCTCGCCCACTGCCTTTTCATGACCCAATCCGCCCGCGTTACTGCCGGAGCCGCGTTTGTGCCTTTGGCAAGCATCGCGCACACCGCATTGCGTGGTGCAGCCATAGCAGGCGGTGGAAGCCCGTCGGGCGGCTGTCATTGCGGCCATTGTTGCCCCTGTGTCGCTGTTGGCCGACCTGCACCAACCGCTGGGCTTCTGGCAGTTCTATGCGTATTTTACGCCGTGGACGTGGATGTTCATCGGCTCGATTGTGATGCCGTTTTTGTTGTGCACACTCTTGCGCTGGCGTGGCTGGTCTGGCTTGAACCATTGAACGACGGGCCTGCTCAATCCGGTACTATTGGCTGGTTGCGCATTTTGTGACGTTGGGCCGTTGGGACAGCCCGCGCTGGCTGATTGTGCTGACGGGTCTGGGTGCATTTGCGGTATCGTCGGCAGCTTTGGCCTGTGGCTGGCCGTTCTGATGCTGATTGATGTTTTCACTCCCCGGTGTGCCGCATTGGTTGGCACCCAGACCCCTGTTTCCACTGATGTTAAGGGAGTTCCGTCCCATGGATAGGTTACGTCGCAGAATGCTTAGGGGCGGCGTCGCCACAACCTTTTTCGCGGGATATTCGGAACCACTGGAAGAGATGGCACACGGTCTGTCGGGCAGTCCGGGCGAAAAACTTCTGCATCCGATCTATGGCAATGCGCCCGCGCCCGAATACCGTATGGAGCTGACGACCGGTGATCTGGAGATCAACAAAGAGCAACGCTTGGCGTTCACCGCCTGCTATGGCTGCACCACGCAATGCGAAGTTCGTTCTTTGTCGGCACAGCGCCCAGTCAGGCATTGTCTGTACAGGCATCAGGTGCTTTACAAAACCGGTCGTCAGGGAAGACACGGATGGCCCGTTACCCTTGGCCACCGAAAATAGCTTGTAAATCAGGTGCGCAAAGGACTAGGATTGCAGCCTATCCGAGAGATTTGAACCAACGGTCATAGCGCAGGGGAAGCTGATGATTACGTTCTCAGAATCGCAATTGGCACATTTTGCGGCAGCCACGGACGGCGAGGTCATTCAACCTTGCCTTAATCCAGATAGGCACTGGATAGAAATCGAGCTTTTGGGAGAAGACGACATTGGAATCCCCGATGAAAGTTACGAGATCATGCTACCCGACAACTCTTTAGTTAAGGGAAAGCTCGATCAGGATGGAATTGCCCGTATCGAATGGGCCTCGCCCGCCGGTCAATGTGAAGTTTGCTTTCCCGATCTTGATCGTGGTGCCTGGGTGCCTTTGGATTCCAAGGGCACCGGATCAGGCCTTGGTTGATTGTGCGCTTCAACAGGTTGACGTTGCGTCAATAGCGCTCAACTGATATGTTAGCAAAATCATTTTCCGGGGTCATGTTCGGTGGTTTTCAGGGCGTAACGGATACTCCAACAAGCTTTTCCCGATCCTCGCGGCTGTTGTCCTATTCGCATATTGATTTGAGGAGCCTCCATGCCAGTGCGCCGGAAAATAAAAGCAGGAGATTGCATCTCCAGCCTCTCGAAGGAACATGGCCTTTTTCCACAGACGCTTTGGGACGAACCGGAAAACAGGGAGCTGCGAGAGGCGCGTGAAAGCGGCCACATCTTGAATAGCAAGCTGGACGAAATCGTAATCCCCGACAAACAACTGCGCAAGGAATCGCTTGCGTGCGACCAACGGCATATATTTCGACGTAAAGGCGTTCCGGAAAAACTGGAAATCCGTTTTCTTGACCGGGAAGGCGAACCCAAGGCCGATTGGGCATACCGCTTGACGGTCGACGGTGCCGGGCGATCCGGACGTTTGGACAGCAGCGGTGCAATCACCGAATGGATACCACCAGAAGCGCGGGAGGCCGAGATTGTTTTAACGGACGAGGCCGGCGATGAAGAATCGCTAGACCTGATGCTGGGTCATCTGATGCCGCTGGACACGGTCGAAGGGGTTCAGTCGCGGCTTAGAAACCTCGGATATGGGCCGGACGAGATCACCGGAAAGCGCGATGTCGCCACCATTTATGCCATCTCGCGTTTTCAAAGAGACAATGAGCTGAAAGTTACCGGCGAAATGGACGACGACACGCGCAAAGTTCTGAGTGATGCACATTTGTGCTGAGCAAAACATCCCGACACTCTCCCTTACGCGGGTGGGTTCGGGTGATGTGGCCTTTTTGATGGCGATGTCGCGGGATCAAAACATTGTCGCGGCCTATGGTAGTTCGGATTGGTCAACGCGGCCGCTCACCCTTGCGTGGCTGATGGATCGGGCGTTTTGTGGCACACAAGACTGGATCGGGCGAAATGCCAAAGGGCGTCCGGTTGGAATTGTATCGGTGCGGTGGCGCGCGGGCGGGAACGATGGTCTGCTGAGTTATGCCGTTGCGGCACCGTTCCGCAGAAAGCGATATGGAACCACCATGGTCGCCGCCGCTATGCGCAATGTGGTCCGGCGGCCATCCTGTCAAAGCCTGTGCGGGATTGTGAAGGCGCAAAACGGCGGGTCGATCCGGATTTTGCGGGGCGCTGGTTTCAATCAAGAGCCGGTGTCGCGTGAGGCTTGCAAAAGCATTCTGGTATTCCACAAAGCGATGGAGCCTTCCAGCTATGGAAATTGATGAAGTCTGCGAAACATGCAAGAAACCTATTTCCCGCAGAGATGGCAAGGGAAAGGGCGAGCGGCAAGACTACTGCAATTGCACCGACGAGGCGGAAACCACTGCCATTGACATTGAATTGGTTATTCTGGTTCTCGACAACTGGATAGAGACATTTGGTGCTTGGCCGGGCAAATCGTACAAGGTCGGAAAAGCACTTGAGAGATACAAGACACTCATTCTTGAGAAAAAAGATGATAAGGCCATAGCCGCAGCGCACATAAAGATCATGCAGTTGGGCGTCACCGTATTGTTCCGGGATCGCCCCCCTTCGGACATCGAGAATCTGGCCGAAATGATCCGGATTGTGGGGCTGAAGTTCCGGGGCGGTGATGTTGCCGTCAACCATTTCACCGTGACGCTGCAACGCTTTGTCTACAGCCGCATCGTGATCCTTAAATCTATGATCGCGACAGCAGAAGGCGAATGGGAGGGTGTTCCGGTCCCCGACCGGTTTGAGGAAGGCGGCGAAAGGCCGCTGGATCATTTTCTGCAACAGTGGACTGCAGATCAGGAACATATCTGGGCGCGAACGATGGAGTCTCCCGCATTTACCGAACAAATAAATGACGGTTCGACCAGCGCTCTCTATTACGACCTGATGAAGCGGGCGTTGGATTGCGTTAAATTGCCGGCCACGATCGTTGAGTTGAGCATGTGCAATCTTTGGGATCTGACCGAGGAACTTTGTGGCCAAGATCTCGAAATGGATCATTGGCTCACTCAGGACGGACAGGATGTTGGCAACGGCGACTGGTGGCTGTTGTCATTCGGTGCGGATCAACCGGACCCGGCAACCCTGCGCCGCAAGATGGGAAACAGCTTTGACGCAGTGAATGCGCGCGACACGTGGTTCTGGGAACAGCTTGAGGCGAAACTTGTGGCCGCAAATGAAGATGGCCGTCTGCGCGGCGGGGAGCTTGAGTTTTTCAGGGAATTCCGGGATGCGGCGTTGTTCTTCAAACATGCAACGGCGACAGAGGCCGCCGTGAACGCCTGGGCTCTCCTTGCGCCGAATGTGTCCGGCCAGGAAGCGGCATTTACCGCCGGAACCGGCGATATGGAGGACGAGGATGAACTAAAAACACTCAACGTGAACTTTGGCCACCTCGACTATATGTTCGGGCGTCTGGAATGTAGTGATGGCGTGCAGGCCGGGTCATCGCGCTATGGTGACTACCGGTTTTGCATTCCCTTCAACAGCCTCGGCCCTCAGGTCTGTATTTCCTTACACGATCAAGGGCGTCCCTTTTCACAGGAAAGAACATCCACTTACCCGACGTCCGGGAAAACCAAACGTCTCGTTCTCGACATGAAGGGGGAAAAAAATGACAAGGCCATCCGCCGCGAATGGCTACTCAACTACCCGAAAAGTACAAAGATAGACAATGCGGTACGAAGCCTGCGCCAAACCAAGAAGGACGAACCTTTTGTCAGGTGTAGCTTTCTCAATGAAGTGTTCTGCGGCACGTTGGGCTGCCGCGCAGGGCTGGCGCTTACTCTTCTTGTCGAATTTCGTCGCATGAATTTGGCGCTACCGAAGTTTAAAACCGGACTTCAGCTCAACAACCTGTTGAAGGATCTTGTTCGAACGGAGATACGGGTGCCCTGCCTCGTGCCGTTGCAGGACGCAAAGGTGTTTCACAAGCGTGACGCAAGCAAAAAATACGATGTTACCGAGATCAAGCAAAAGGAACTCATTCCCAAACGATCGCGCTTTCAGCATAACGAACTGGCCCGCGGTGGTGATAAAGTGGTTCGGGATGAGATAGGTCAAGATGTTCTCTGGAGCTATGTAACGGGCAACTTGGCGAAAGTCCTCTGGAGAGATGAAGAACTGCGCCAGAGCAGGGTCGCACTACTTCGCGAATTGAGAAGCGCCACTGATCTCGATGCGGAGACGGTCCAGGAAGACTTATCAGAGGCTTTACCAGATAATATCTTTTTGCAACAGCAGCTTACGGCAATTATCATGGGTGCCCGTCCGGTGCAGGAGGGGGACCAGACACTTGTGGATCGCGCGCAAGATGATGACGATGATGATGAGAAGGAAAAACACATATAACGCGAGTGCAGGCTAGCACATATCGTTTGTGTGGGGAATGCTGCCGTGGGCGTCCGGTGTTTTATGCGGCGGCTTCAATTATCGTCGATATCGGCATAATGGTTGACGCCAGCCACCTCTATACAAGTGATGCCCTCAAACAGCCGCGCACGTTGCTCGTGACTCGCGACCTCAAGAAACACACGCATCACGCGCGGATCCCAGTAGCGGAACAGCATTTTGTCCGGCATGTCCGGTATGCGTGCCAGATTGAACCGCCGCAGCGATTGGCACAACAAGGCGATATCGACAGTCGTGTAGATGAAGTACCCCCAGTGAACATCCGCGCCCATGCGGGTCAGCGCGCGCGCGATCTCTGATGTCTTCGAAAGCCGCACCAGCCATGGCCCGACTTCTAACAGCTCCGGTGCGAACGACCGGGCGAAAAGCGGCTCGGCTGCGGCGGGCTTGAGCGCCGTGATGATTGGTCGGAGGCTTTGGGTGCTGGCAAGGTCGATCACCGCATAACGGGCGGCTTCCGGTTCAGGCACCTCAGCTTGCTGGGTCAAATGCGCGCTCATGGTTTTGCCTGCTCGCATTGTTCGCAGAAAGGCGCTCCGCTTTCTGCGGCGGCCAATAGCGTTGCGACCTTTGCCGATACATCTACTTTGGTCTGTGGCACGGATCGGGGTTCAGGTGCGGCCGGCTGCACATTGGTTTCACGCGGCGCGCTGTGGGGTTGGCCGGATTCTGCCGTCGGAAATTGTTTGAGTGAGCGTGAAGCACCCCCTCCGGCGCCGGTCACAGATCCACGATAAGTGAATCTGATCAATGGCACGACAGTAAGCTCCCCGGAGACAAGGCAGGTGGCAGCGTAATCCAGAAGATCCCGATCAGGTCGCGGGCCAGAGCCGCGCCTCCCAGCCCAGATCCGCAGCGCGACGAGTGTATCGAAATTGGCCGCCGCTGTGCGCAAAAATTCCAACGCTTCATAGAGATCATGAAAACGCAGCGCCGATTTGCCCGGTTTTTCAAAACGGTCACCGAAACTGTATTCGCGCATTCTATGTCACCTTTCGAGGGTCGGGTGAACAAAGGTATCAACCCGAATTGAAATGGCGAAAATCACAAGCATTTTTGTGTTTGAGGTAGAGTATACGAAATGGGCCGCAAATGCGACAGCTTAAGAGACCTTTGATGAACAGCAACAGGACCGATAACGCGCGCGGTCCTGTGCTTTCAGGCGGGAACGTCTGCAACCTACCTGACAACCAGCACAGGAATGGCCGTCTTGACCAACACCTCCGATGTCTGGCTTCCGATTAGCATCTTTTGGATGCCGCGCCGACCATGTGAGGACATGACGATAAGATCGCAATCCTTGAGCTTGGCAAATCTGACGATGGCTTCTGCCGGCACATCATCAATTTCATGCGTCAGGTCTACTGCGATGTCGTGTTCTCGTGCGCGCTCTTCGATGACCGCAAATCGCTCCTTCATGAGACTATCTATTTGTTGATCATAGCGGGTAGCGGCATTGCTAATTCCGGCTTGCTGGGCCGCACGCGCTTCTCTCGGATGCAGGGGCTCGGAAACGGTCAGGATGGTAATTTTCGCATCGAGCCGTTTGGCAAGGGTCAAGCCATGTTCAAGACCCTTGAGGGCAAGCTCGGAGCCATCAGTTGCAACCAGAATGTGCTTGTACATTTGTATCTCCGTTTAAAAACTGGCTCTTGGTACGGTCCAGATTGATTATAAACCGCCCGTGCAGACAGCACGTTTCCGGACACCATAGCTGTTCCAGAGGCTGTTTCGATTGACGAAGGTTAAAACATAGATTTGTTTTCGAGGGATTTTTGTGGTGCGATGCAGTCGGGTCGCCGCGACTGATATTGATTTTCGCCCGCCATGGCCCCGGACAATTGTACGACACAGTCGATACCAATTTAGACGAAAGAGCAGCAATGACTAACTTCTTTGTTCCGGAAATTCGTATCGGGCGGGTGCAGCCGCTTGGCCCGAAAAATGTACCAAGCGGGATCGACAAGCAAATGGTGTCCGGTCCGATCCTCGTGCAAACTGACGGGATCGACGGTGATGCACAAGGCGACCGCGACCATCATGGCGGGCCGGACAAGGCTGTTCACGCCTACGCCGCGGCCAACTACCCGCTCTGGGCGGCGGATTTGCCAGAACGGGCGGCGCTATTGCGCCCCGGCGCGTTCGGGGAAAATCTGGTCGTTGAAGGCGCGGCAGAGTCCGATATCTGTCTCGGCGACCGATGGAGGTTTGGTGATGCGCTTCTTGAGGTCAGTCAGGGGCGGCAGCCGTGCTGGCGATTGAACCTCCGCTTCGATCACCCCGATATGGCGCGACTGGTTCAGTCGAGCGGTCGCACCGGCTGGTATTTCCGCGTGATCGAACCCGGTGAGCTTTGCGCCATGCAGAATGCGACCCTTGAACTCAGGCCGCACCCCGGTTGGCCGATCGCACGCGTTTCGCACCTTCTCTACCATGACCGGTTGAACGCGCCCGATCTGGCCGAGCTTGCTGCGCTTCCCGGCCTCCCTGAAAGCTGGCGTCGTCTTGCGCAGGCACGGCTTCGCAACGGGCGCACGGAAGACTGGACGCGCCGCATCGAAACGCCGGATTGACCCTGCGCATCTTGAACAATGCGCAGGGCCGGAATGCGGGGAAACCTGATTACTTTATGTCGTAATCAGCCTTCCTTGACGCCCTTTTCAATCCGGTCTCCGAGTGTCTTGTCGACATTGCGCCAATACTCGAAGGCCCGTTTCTGGATCGGTTCCGAAACACCGCCCTTGAGGTGTCCCACGATGTTACTGACCAGCCGGTCGCGTTCGCCGTCATCCAGGACGTCGCGCACAAGTGTTCCCGCCTGCCCCCAGTCGTCATCGTCTTTGCGCAGGGTGTAGGCCTGGCGCACCATGTCGCCGTCGGCGTGCCACAATCCTGCATCATCGGTAAGCGCCGGATCGGCATGCGGCCCGCCATAGGAATTCGGCGCATAGACCGGATCCGAGACGTTATCGACCCGCAGCGCGCCATCCTTGCTATAGCTGTTGACCGGAGACAGGGGCCGGTTGACGGGGATCTGCGCAAAGTTCGCACCCAATCGGGCGCGATGAGCGTCCGCATAGGCAAAGCCGCGGCCCAACAACATCTTGTCGGGGCTAAGGCCGATCCCGCGTACAAGATTGCTCGGCGCAAATGCGGCCTGCTCGATCTCGGTGTGGAAATCGGTCGGGTTGCGGTCAAGGGTCAGTTTGCCCACCTCGATCAGAGGGTAATCCGCATGCGGCCAAACCTTGGTCAGATCAAACGGGTTGAAGCGGTAGGTGCGCGCATCTTCGAACGGCATGACCTGCATGTGCAGGGTCCAGCTGGGATAATCGCCGTTCTTGATCGAATCAAACAGATCGCGCCGGTGGTAATCAGCATCCGTCCCGGCCATCTTGTCGGCCTCGGCCTGGGTCAGGAATTCATTGCCTTGATCGGTCTTGAAGTGGTATTTGACCCAGAACTTTTCACCGTTCGCGTTGGCCCACATATACGTGTGGCTTGAGAAACCATCCATGTGGCGCCATGTTTTCGGAATACCGCGATCGCCCATCAGCCATGTGACCTGATGTGCGGATTCAGGCGACAGGGACCAGAAATCCCACTGCATGTCATGATCGCGCAGGCCAGAGTCAGCACGGCGCTTTTGCGAGCGGATAAAGTGCTGGAATTTCAGCGGATCGCGCAGGAAAAACACCGGCGTGTTGTTGCCGACCATGTCGTAGTTGCCCTCGGTGGTATAGAACCTCAGCGAAAAGCCGCGCGGGTCGCGCCATGTGTCGGGGCTGCCGCTTTCGCCCGCAACGGTTGAGAACCGGATCAACGTGTCGGTCTTGGCACCGGGTCGGAACACCGCCGCCCGTGTGTATTTGCTGACGTCTTGCGTCACCTCGAAACGGCCGAACGCGCCGCCGCCTTTGGCATGTGGCTGGCGCTCGGGGATACGCTCGCGGTTGAACGCGGCCATTTGTTCGATAAGGTAATGATCGTGCAACACGATTGGGCCATCGGCACCGACCGTAAGCGAATGTTCATCGCTGGCCACGGGACGGCCCGCGTCAGTTGTGGTGGGTTTCCCCTTGTCGTTCGTCATCATTTCTCTCCTTGTGTCCGTTGCGCGGCCAAGGCTCGGCTCCTGGCGCGCTGACTTGCCTTGGCAGGCGGACAATGTGTCGGGACCCCACCCAAGCGTGTCGTTAACGGTCCGGTAATTATCGGTCTGCTTTAGCCAGAGACGCCTTGGCTCTCAAGCCTGCGCCTGCGATCTTGCCGCAAGTCCGGACAACAAACAAGCTGATGTTCATGATTGCAACTGCGCCCATACGGGGGGCGGAAAAACCCTCGTCTTTGTGCGTTAATGTGAGGCCCCCCTTGGATCGGTGATGTCACTCGGTCGGCCTTCTGTCCCAGTCGTCCGGCTGGGGAAGTATCTCGAAAGTGTGTTCCGGTACTGGCGACGGCAGGGTCCATTCCAGCGTATCGGCGTAATCATTCCAATAGCTCGCGCGGGTTTCGCGTTTTCCCGCCCGCAGGGTGTAAAAGACAATTCCGATGAACAGCAGGAGCGATGCAAAGGACAGCAGCGCACCCCAGCTTGATATCGTGTTCCAGAAACCGAACGCTTCGGGGTAGTCGATATAACGCCGTGGCATGCCCTGACGGCCCAGAAAGTGCTGTGGAAAGAACGTCAGATTGGCACCAATGAAGAACATCCAGAAATGCAGCTTGCCTGCCCATTCAGGGTATTGCCGCCCCGACATCTTTGCGAACCAGTAGTAGATACCGGCAAACAATGCGAATATCGCACCAAGGCTCATGACATAGTGAAAGTGCGCGATGATATAGTAGGTATCGTGATAGTATCGGTCCACGCTTGCCTGTGCGATGACAACGCCGGTAACGCCGCCGATTGTGAACAGGAAGATGAAGCCGACGACAAACAGCATGGGTGTCTTGAACTGGATCGAGCCGCCCCACATGGTTGCGATCCACGAGAAAATCTTGATGCCTGTTGGCACGGCAATCATTACTGATGCGATCTGGAAAAAACTTTGCTGCGGGAGGCTCATGCCGACAGTAAACATGTGATGCGCCCAGACGATAAAGCCCAGAGACCCGATCGCAATCAACGCCCAGACCATTCCGAGATAGCCAAAAAGCGGCTTTCGCGAAAAGGTGGCGGCGACATGGCTGATGATGCCAAAGCCGGGCAGCACAACGATATAGACCTCTGGATGACCAAAGAACCAGAACAGGTGTTGATAAAGCACCGGATCACCGCCGCCAGCCGGATCAAAGAACACAAAGCCGAAATTGCGATCCATCAGCAGCATGGTGATGGCACCCGCAAGCACCGGCATGGACAACAACAGCATCCAGGCGGTGACAAAAATCGACCACGCGAAAAGCGGCACCTTGAACAGCGTCATGCCCGGAGCACGCATGTTAAGGAAGGTGGTGATCATGTTGATCGCGCCGAGGATCGAACTGGCGCCCGAAATATGGATCGCGAAAATCGCAAAATCCATCGACACGCCGCCGTCGCGCACCGAAAGAGGCGCATAAAGCGTCCAGCCGACCCCCGCGCCGTGTGACCCGTCACCACCCGGTGCGAAAAAAGAGGTGATCGCCATGGCGGCACCTGCGACAAAGAGCCAGAAACTGAGGTTGTTGAGCCGCGGGAACGCCATATCCGGCGCCCCGATCATCAACGGCATGAAATAGTTGCCGAAACCGCCGAACAGCGCAGGAATGACCACGAAAAACATCATCAGGATACCGTGATAGGTAACGATGATATTCCACAGGTGCCCGTCTGGTGTGCAATTCACGCCATCGGGCCAGAACCGCAATCCTTCGGCGCACATGTACTGCACACCCGGATGCATCAACTCCAGCCGCATGAAGACCGACATCAACACCGCAATCAGCCCGATAGAGGCCGACGTGAACAAATAGAGAATGCCGATGTCCTTGTGGTTTGTGGACATGAACCAGCGGGTGAAGAACCCACGGGGATCATCGTCTGCGCTCGGCTGCACTGTCGCTTCGGTCATCACAGTCTCCTTGAGGCAAGTACGGGTCTAGGTCAGTCGCGGGGCGGGGGTTCTGATCAGGGAAACAGGACGCTGTTTTCGTGATGAATTCATAGGCATGCCCTGTCTCAGAATTTTTCTTCGACGATCTCCTTTACGCCCAGATCGTTCAGCGCGCTGCGGACGGCGTCCATCATCGGTGGCGGGCCGCACAGATAGCAGCGGCTGTCGGCACTCACGAACTGACGCAGGTAATCGCGATCAAGCCTTTGCTGCGGGACGCTGGCACCGGGTTCGTCCACGACAAACGCGGTTGTCAGTCCCTCCATCGCCTCGAACCTGTCGCGCCAGATAATGTCATCTTCCGTCTTGTTGGCGAATAATAATGTCGATCCGACAAGCGTTCCGTGATCGTGCAGGCGTTTGTGAAGTATGGCGATCATTGGCGTGATGCCCGCGCCACCCGCAATGAAAACACCCGGCCCCTTGTCCGAGATCGCGCCGAATGGGCCTTTCATCTCGACCTCGTCACCCGGCTTCATTTTGCCGATCTGTTCGGTAACCCCATGATGGTCGGGATAGGATTTGATAACGAATTCCAGCGTCGGGTCATCCGACAGCGTGACGGGGGTGAATGGCCGCCCTTTGGCCTCCCAGCCGTCCTTGAGCAAAAATAGCTCCACCCCCTGTCCGGGAGAATATTCAAATCCCTCGGGTCGATCAAAGACCAAATGGTGCGTATCACGCGTGACAGGTTCGATTTGCTTTAGCGTCAGATGGCATTTCATAGACTCACTCTTTTCCGCACCCAAATGAAATGGCGTGCCTTGCAGTGATGTGTCCGCACAACGACCGATGGGCGCTCCGGCACCTAAAGCCGTCACATATTCGATGTTTGCATTTCCGAGTATCTGCCTGCATAATAGGTATTGTCAATGCCCATTAAAGAAGCGCCCCTGCGCCTCGCTCTCAAAGCCGCCGCTCGGGATTGATGCAGGGACGGATTATGTCACGGGCGGATAAACGGCGTGACCATCTGCCGTCAGCTCAACTCCCGCAGTCAGCTTGGCGGTTTCTTCACGCCCGTTTCCCATCAGGTGAAGAACCTCATGCCCGTTCAACAGCAGGTAGTCCGTAATGGTCCGGCGATGACAACGCCACCAGACAGCTTCTGAACACATGATGGCAATAAGACGGTGTTGGCCCAGCTCGACCAGCTCGCTATAGGCGCGGGCGAATTGATCCGACAGCGCGTAATCCGCATAATTGTGGAAACTCCGATTGCGCCAACGCGCATTTATGGCATCTGGAATGGCGTGCTGCACGTTCCGCCGCCCGCCGAGATCAGGAAAATGGCGATACCCGATCTGGCAGGCCGCAAGGGTGTCCGGCAGGCTGTCGATGTTGAACCAGGGATTGGTGCGCGATCGTGGAAAGCTGCGCACATCTGCAACCAGCTGCACACCTGCCTGCTGCAAAATACCGGTGAATTCAGCCAAGCTGCGATTCGAGTGACCAACCGTGCGAAATCCGTTTGCCATCAATCTATTTTAGTCAATGTGCCTTCTTTGTGGGCGGCTATGTGGTCGGTCTTGTCGCTCTCGATCTCGTATTGCGGCGCGTCCTTTGACGCGCGTCTGGGATGTCCATTGTAGTCAAAATCCCTGGTGTGAATTTTGCTAATCCTGCCGGTCACATGCCCCGCTTCAGAATTCCATTTCACATGATCGCCGATTTTGAAAATTGCCATTCCTTAACCCTCCATTTCTTGGGCAACCAGAATCGCAGGGCGAAAGTTCCAGCTCGAAGGCCCGAGTTCACGCGTTTCGGAAAAATTCGAACCGTGACGCAACTACTGGTCCGGTTCCATGCGTTCGAAGTGAGAAAAGCAGAATTCGCAAATTTGTCAGGAACCTTTCTGCGTCGTTTGCATCCAATATTTTAGACACGCCATTCACAGGCTGTCTGAAAAAATGAAAAAGGAACACAAGATGACCCGTTTGTTTGCCGCCATTGCGGCCATTTCTACCGCAGTTGCCCTGCCTGTCTTCGCGCAAGGTGCCGATGACGCAGTTTCCACCGCCCCACCAGAAGTGCCCTATCAAAAGGTCAGCGAATTGGTCAAACTGCCGGATTTCCTGCCCGGCATCGGCCAGCTTTTTGTCGATCCGGCATCGCTGCCTGCGGGCCCGTTTGTTGCCTATGATCATGATGGCAGGCTGGTCAGCACCATCTATATGATCCCGATCAAGGACATGAATGCCGACACGAGCTTTGACAATCTTGCGGCGCCCGGCGGCGATGTCGACCATGTGGATATCTATTTCAATGCGGGACACCCCGGTGTTGCCGAACCACATGAGCATATCGTGCTGTGGCATATCCCTGCCGCCGACGAAGCCAGCGTAGCCGAATAACATGCGACGCAGGCAATTTCTTTGGGGGAGCGGTGGCATGGCTGCCGTCCTCACCCTCTCACCCGGGCTTGCGATTGGCGGTCCGGTGGTCGAGATCGCGATGCAGGGGCGCCCCGATGGCTCCAAGGTTTGGTTCAATCCCTACGGTGTGTTGATCAGGCCCGGCCAAACCGTCCGCTGGACCAACAAGGACAAGAGCAATTCACACACCGCCACGGCGTATGCGCCCGACAACGATGATCATCCGCGCCGTATCCCCGAGGGCGCCAAGCCATTCAACAGCAACTACCTGTTGCCGAACGAGAGCTTTGAGGTGACATTTGAAGTGGCGGGCGTGTACGATTATTTTTGCATCCCGCATGAGTTGTCGGGCATGGTTGGACGCATCTTCGTCGCAGAACCGGATCAGACCGGATTCAACGATTACCCTCACGGCGATCTGGATCAGGGGATTCTTGATGCCTTCCCGTCAATCCCCGATATCCTGGATCAGGGAAGCGTTTCGAGTGACAAATGATGGACGTTCAGAACCAGTTCGAAACCGCAGCGCATTCGCGGGGCAAGGTGACGCGGAATTGGTCGCGCTGGCGCGGGGCGGCAACGCGGAGGCCGTGCGCGCCCTTGTGCAACGCAACAACCAGCAATTGTTCAGGGTCGCGCGCGGCTTGCTGGATAACGACGCAGAAGCCGAGGACGCGGTACAATCGGCTTATCTGGCCGCCTTTACCAAGCTGGAGACATTTCGCGGCGAGGCGGCGTTCTCGACATGGTTGACCCGGATTGTCATGAACGAGGCCTATGGCCGACTGCGCCGGCAAAAGCCGGTTGTGGACCTTACCGAGTATCGCAAAGGGATGCGGAATGCTCTTGATGGAGACCTGCCTAATTCGATGACACCCCCACCGACAACCCCCGAATCCGAACTTGCGCGCGTTGAAGTGCGCCGGCTTCTCGAAACGGCGATCGACGCGCTGCCTGACCCTTTCCGGCTGACCTACATTATGCGCGACGTGCAGGAGTTGACGACGCGGGAGGTGGCGACCCTTCTCGGTATTAATGTTATCACGGTGAAAACCAGACTGTTCCGCGCCCGCCGTCTCCTGCGTTCGGAGTTGAGCAAAAACATCACAGGAGGGTTTTCCGGCATCTTTCCGTTTGACGGCGCCCGCTGCGCCGGAATGGCCGACCGCGTGATCCGGTCGCTGGCACAACATCATGGAGGTTGAAAAAGCCGTCTTGCGTAACAACAATGACCGGCACAGCGGATGGAGAGAGACTCGTAAAAATCATTCGGTATCGTGCTATGAATAGACTAAACTTCAGCCAATGGTGATATTCAATCATGACCCATAAACCATCCGACCGCCCGGCCTACGCCTGCGCATCATGCTTCGCGCAGAAGGAGACAATTATGAACCTCTATTGGCCATTTCAGGATGATCCGGATTTACGCAACCGGCTGGCGGTTCGGGAGCGCGGGGGATGAGTAGTATTTGGCTCAGGCGGGCGTATGACACGCCGGGACACACGGACGGACAGCGGATTCTGGTTGACCGGCTTTGGCCGCGTGGCGTTTCGAAGAATGATTTAAAGCTGGATGAGTGGATGAAGGACATCGCCCCCAGCGACGATTTGCGTGAATGGTTCGACCATGATGCAGATAAATGGGAGGGGTTCAAAGAACGATACGCAAAGGAACTTGATGAAAATAAGGATGCCGTTGCGGCGATACGCGAACGGCTTGCCGATGGCCGTGTCACGCTGGTTTCTGGCGCGAAAGATGAAGAGCACAATAATGCCGTGGCACTGAAGGCGTATCTGGAAAAACAAACATGACCTCCCGCCTCACACCGACGCTTTTGCGATCAACTGGCCAAAGGGATCACCGGTTCGTGTTCTTGCCCACGAGATGACAGACGGGTTGGGCAAGCGGCTATTCTGCAACAATCGGGCGCGCCCAGATCACCGAAGAAGAGGGCCGACCAATCTTTCGATGTTTGCGGGCCAGATCACGGGCCAGATTGACCGATTCGAAGCTGCAAATGCCCTTGTGACCTCGATTATTCGTGAGGCACGGGATATTGTTGATGGATCGAACAGCCGTTGGATGCATCTTCCATACGAAGAGCCGCTCTCTTATGAATGACATCGACACGACAAATTGTTTTGCCCTGGATCAGGGTAATCGGCAGGGTGAAATCCTGTTTTCAGGTTTAGATATCAGTTGGCGTTGTGGGCGGGACAATTGCATAATTGAATATTCGAAGTCGGCAACGGCTGCGGGACGGACACATGACGCGTAAGGCCAAAAACAAAATGAAGACAGGGCTGGTGTTGCAAGGCGGCGGCGCGCGGGGCGCTTATCAGGTCGGTGTGCTTAAAGCCGTGGCCGAAATCGTAACTACCCGCAAAAACCCGTTCCCAATCATCTCGGGCGCGTCGGTAGGGGCCATCAATGCCGCCCCCCTCGCCGCCTGCTCTGGCGATTTCCGGCGCAGTGTCCAGCATCTGGAAAAGCTGTGGCGCGGCCTGCATTGCGACGACATCTACCACACCCACGCAACTGCCATCGCCGCGACAAGCCTCCGGTGGCTTTGGTCGATCGTCTTTGGCGCGCTGGGGGTCTCTGCACCTTGTTCGCTGTTGAACAACGCGCCGCTGCGCACCCTGCTGGCGCGTGAAACAGATTGGCAGCATCTGCACAGCACACTCCGGCGCGGCAATCTGGACGCGCTTTGTATCACTGCGTCAAGTTACGAGGCCGGACAGGCGGTTACATGGTTCATGGCGCGCGACGACATAAACGAATGGCAGCGCGCCAAGCGGATCGGGGTCAGGGATGAAATCGGCACCGATCATCTGATGGCGTCATCCGCGCTGCCGTTTGTGTTTCCCGCGGTCAAAGTGGACAATCATTACTATGGCGACGGTTCATTGCGCCTGACTGCCCCTTTTTCGGCGCCCATCCGCATGGGGGCTGACCGGCTTTTTATCATCAGCGTGCGCGACCCCGGGATCGGGCCACAACAAGGCAAGGATCCGGGGTATCCCTCAATTGGCGAAATGGCGGGACATGCGCTTGATATCATGTTCAACGACAACCTCGACGCCGATCACGAACGGCTTTGCCGGATCAATGACACTGTGTCGCGGATGACCGACAAGGTGCGCAAGGACACGCCGCTAAGGGTGATCGACACCTTGATGATCGCCCCGTCGCGCGATCTGCGCGTGGTTGCGTCCGAGCACATCAATGAAATGCCCCGTTCTATCCGCCTTTTGCTGCGCAGTCTGGGGTCGTGGGGCAAAGACGACCGGCTACCCAGCTACCTGATGTTCGAGCCGGGATACACCGGCGCGCTGATGGATCTCGGTTATAAGGATGCCATGGGCAAACAGGATGAAATAGCATCGTTTCTTGAGATCTGATCGCCAAAGGGTTCAATCGAAAGCCGCCGGTGTTCTCACGCCGCGTCGGGTGTGAATTCAAGCGCCAGACCATTCAGGCAATGCCGTTTGCCCGTTGGTGCCGGTCCGTCATCGAAAACATGCCCCAAATGGCCCCCGCAACGGCGGCAAAGAACCTCGGTCCGTTCCACGAGAAGTTTGCGATCAGGCTGTTTAACGATGGCATTGTCCAGACTGGCGGTGAAACTGGGCCAGCCGGTTCCGCTTTTGAATTTGGCGTCAGATGTGTAATTCTCAAGCTGGCAGCCCGCACAGGAAAACACGCCCTCGCGCGTCTCGTCGTTTAGCGGGCTGGAGAACGCTTGTTCCGTTCCCGCCTCGCGCAGGACTTTGAATTGCGCAGGCGTTAATACCTCGCGCCATTCATCTGCGCTGCGGGTGATTTCGAAACTGCCTTTGGCAATCGCACCCGACTGGCGCCAAAACAGCGCACCACCCACAGCGGCGACCGCGACAGCCCCGCCACCCAGTAAAAGAGTCCTTCTTGTAGTCATCACACCATCTCCTTTTGCATTTCGGGTTTCTGCGTTGTCATTGAAGTAACGGTAAACGCGCAAAAGAGTTTCAGTTCTGACCGGATCGTGACCGGATGTGTGGGGCAATAGATGTTTTCGACCATCGGGGAGGCGCAGGATCAGACCACGACATGGCACTTACAACAAGCGTCCCGACATGGGCATTGGCGGCACCACACCTGCTATGAAGCATAAATGAACGCTTAGGTTCTATGGTTGGACCCTGCTAAAAGTGGGGGACTACCGTTGCCTGCCAATAAATCTTATTGCAAGCAATGCTACCAAGTAGTAGCGCCTACTGAATGGTTGCAAGCAGCGCGGCGGGAGCATGACATGACTGACACAGGCAATCCGGTAGACTATTCAATCCGTGACGGTGTCGCGGTTCTTATGTTGAACGCGCCACCGGTCAACGGTTTGTCGACGTCCCTGCGCGCTGGCCTCAATTCCGGGCTGCTTGCGGCAAAGGCCGACGATGCGGTCGATGCGGTTGTTATCATCGGGGCGGGCAAGATGTTTTGCGGTGGTGCGGACATCACTGAATTCGCATCGGGCAAAGTTTCGGAGCCGGACCTGAACGTTATCTGTGCCTCGCTGGAGACCTATGGCAAGCCGGTCGTCGCCGCGATCCACGGTCACGCGCTTGGCGGTGGGTTGGAGCTGGCCTTGGGGTGTCATCACCGCATTGCCGCGCCGGATGCCAAGCTGGGTTTTCCCGAAGTGACGTTGGGTGTCCTGCCCGGCGGTGGCGGCACACAGCGCGCGCCACGCCTTGTCGGGGTGCCTGTGGCGCTTGATCTGATCCTCAGCGGCCGGATGATTGGGGCGCTCGACGCGCTTGGTGTCGGGTTGATCGACGCCGTGGCAAAAGGCGATCTGTTGGAAGATGCCATTGCGTTGGCGCTGGATGCCGCCGGACGCCCCGACGGGTTGCGCAGTGTGCGCGATTTGCCCGTCAAGGACGCAGGCAACGCCCCGGAGGCCATCGCAACCGCACTGAAAAAAGTGCTGCGCCGCGCGCCAGACGCCGCTGCGCCCAAGGCGATTGCACGCTGCATTGAATTTGCCGTCTTGGATGCGGATTTCGATCAGGGGCTGGTTTTTGAGCGCGAAGAATTCCTCAAGCTGATGAATGGTGCGCAGTCGAAGGCATTGCGCCATCTGTTCTTTGTCGAAAAGGCCGCTGTCAAAATCCCCAATCTGGAAAAAGACCTGCCCCTGCGGGCCATCGAACGGGTCGGAATCATCGGTGCGGGCACCATGGGCGGCGGCATCGCAATGAATTTCCTCAATGCGGGCATGCCCGTGACGCTTCTGGAAATCGACGCAGGCGCATTGGCGCGCGGCATCGACAAAATTCGCGGCACCTATAGCGCCAACATCGACAAGGGCCGCATGACGCAGGCGCAAATGGATAAGCGGATGGGCCTGTTGAAAGGCTCGACCAGCTATGACGAAATGGCCGACCGTGATCTGGTGATCGAAGCTGTTTTCGAGAACATGGGCATCAAACAGGAAGTCTGCGCGAAACTGGGTGAGGTGTGCAAACCCGGCGCGATCATCGCCAGCAACACGTCGACCTTGAACGTTGACATGATTGCGGATGCATCGGGCCGCCCTGACGACTTTCTGGGTATGCACTTCTTTAGCCCCGCCAACATCATGCGTCTGCTCGAAGTGGTGCGCGGTGCGAAAACCGCACCGGATGTTCTGGCAACAGTCATGGGGCTGGCGCGCAGGATCGGCAAGGTCGCTGTGGTGTCGGGTGTTTGCTACGGCTTCATCGGGAACCGGATGCTCGAAGGGTATCTGCGCGAGATGGATTTTCTGTTGATGGAGGGGGCCACGCCGACGCAGATCGACGCGGCGCTTGAAGGGTTCGGCATGGCGATGGGACCGTGCCGCATGATGGACATGGCCGGCGTTGACGTGAACGCCCTTGTGTTGAACGAACGCGAGGCCGAAGGGGCGCTGCCCGCCGATCCGGCCTACCGTGCGCTGGTGCGCAAGCTGGGCGCATTGGGCCGCAACGGCCAGAAAACGGGCCTTGGTTATTACCGTTATGACGGGCGCACCGCGATTGCCGATCCTGAAGTGGACAAGATCGCTGCCGATCTTGCCGCGCAGGTCGGCATCACCCGTCGCAGTGACATAACAAACGCCGAAATCTGCGACAGGCTGCTGTATCCGCTGATCAACGAGGGGTTCAAGATTCTCGACGAAGGGATCGCGTATCGTGACGGGGACATCGATGTGGTCTGGACCGCCGGATATGGCTGGCCGCCGCTTACCGGTGGTCCGATGCATCTGGCCGAAACCATCGGCCTGGCCAAGCTGCGCGACCGGTTGGTCGAACTGGGCCAGCAGACAGACGACACGCACGATTACTTCACGCCTGCCCCGCTTTTGTCCCGTCGCGCAGACGGACAAGCGTAAGTCCGCACCGGGGGTGCCGCGGCCCTGTTTGTCGTTTGCTGAAACCACAAGGCGCGAAACAACTGATTTTTGGAGATACCTGATGGACTACAAAGAAATCACCTACGACGTGGACGGTCATACGGCGACGATCACGCTGAACCGGCCCGAGCGGATGAACGCGCTGACGAAAGTGCTGGAAGGCGAGCTTTATGATGCGATGCGCGCCGCCGATCTGGATGACAACGTGCGCGCGATTATCCTGACGGGGAATGGCCGCGCGTTCTGTGCCGGAATGGACATGGACGAACTTGAGGTGCTGCCACCCGACGACATCAGCGCGCGCGAATGGATGCGCCCTTATGACATGAACCGCCGTGCGGACTATCAGGCGCGCTATTCCTACTTTCCCGGTGTGTCCAAGCCGGTGATCTCGGCGATCAACGGCGCGGCGGCGGGTCTGGGCCTGATTTTTGCGCTGTACAGTGATTTCCGCATCGCGTCGGACAAGGCCGTCTTTGTCACCGCGTTCGTCATGCGCGGCCTGATCGCAGAACATGGCATCAGTTGGATTCTGCCGCGCGTTGTGGGCCATACCAACGCGATGGATATGATGCTGACCTCGCGCAAGGTCCGCGCGGACGAGGCGCTGGCGATGAATCTGGTTCACCGTGTGGTTGCGCCCGACGCCCTGATGGACGAGGCGCGCGCGCTCGCCACCAAGCTATCCCAAGAGGTTTCGCCGCGTTCTGTGCGCGTGATGAAACGCCAGTTGTGGGAAGCCCCCTATCAGTCACTGGGCGAAGCGATTACACAGGCCAACGAGGAAATGTTCCTTAGCATCCAGAGCGAGGACTTTACCGAGGGCGTCGCGCATTTTCAGGAAAAGAGAAAACCTGATTTTTCGGGAAAATGAGGTTGGCGTCTGTGATAACACTCTACATGATGCACCAGAGCCCGTCACATGACGGCTGCAACAACGTAATCAAGAATACGGAGATATACCCATGATCGAGAAACGTGATTTCTATATCGATGGAAAATGGGTCGCACCGCAAAAGGCCAGCGATCATCAAGTCATCGACCCTTCGACGGAAGAACCCTGCGCAGTGATCTCGCTGGGCGCACAGGCCGATGTAGACGCCGCCGTTGCCGCCGCGAAAAAAGCATTGCCGGGCTGGATGGCGACACCGCCCGAGGAGCGCATCGCGCTTTTGGAAAAGCTGGCAGACATCTACAAGACGAAATCCGAAGAGATGGCACAGGCGATCAGCTTGGAAATGGGCGCGCCCATTGATCTGGCACGCTCGTCGCAGTGGGGCGCCGGTTACAGCCACATGAAAAACTTCATCAAAGCGGCGAAGGAGTTCAAATTCATTGAACCACTTGGCGAACATGCGCCCAACGACCGCATCATTCGCGAAGCGGTGGGCGTTGTCGCGATGATTACGCCTTGGAACTGGCCAATGAACCAGGTCACGCTGAAGGTTGGCGCGGCTGTGGTTTCGGGCTGTACGATGGTGCTTAAACCATCCGAAGAAAGCCCCCTGAGCGCGATCCTGTTTGCCGAAATGATGGACGAAGCAGGGTTCCCCGCCGGTGTCTTCAACATGGTGAACGGCGACGGACAGGGCGTCGGCACGGCACTGACAGGTCACGACGACGTTGACATGGTCAGCTTCACCGGCTCCACCCGCGCCGGTATCGCGATTTCCAAAAACGCGGCTGACACGCTCAAGAAAGTCCACCTTGAACTGGGCGGCAAAGGGGCGAACCTGATTTTCTCCGATGCGGACGACAAGGCCGTCAAGCGCGGCGTGATGTCGATGATGATGAACTCCGGTCAAAGCTGTAACGCGCCGAGCCGGATGATGGTCGAGGCAGATGCCTATGACAAAGCCGTCGAAAGCGCGGGCGAAGCCGCAGGCAAGGTCGAAGTCGGCGCAGCAAACAAGGAAGGCCGCCACATCGGTCCCGTGGTTAACGCGGTTCAATGGGGCAAGATCCAGGATCTGATCCAGAAGGGTATCGACGAAGGCGCGCGGCTGGTTGCCGGCGGCACCGGACGTCCCGAAGGGCTTAACCGTGGATTTTATGTCAAGCCGACGGTGTTTGCCGACGTGACACCCGACATGACCATCGCGCGTGAAGAGATCTTTGGGCCGGTTCTTTCCATCATGAAGTTCGACTCCGAAGATCAGGCCGTCGAGATGGCCAACGATACCGAGTACGGCCTGACCAACTATGTCCAGACGCAGGATGGCGCACGTCGTAACCGGCTTGCTCAAAAACTGCGCTCGGGCATGGTCGAGATGAACGGCGAAAGCCGTGGTGCCGGATCTCCCTTTGGCGGGATGAAGCGGTCGGGCAACGGCCGTGAAGGCGGGGCCTATGGCATCGAAGACTTCTGCGAGATCAAGGCCGTATCCGGCTGGTCCAACGACTAATTCCGAGCGCGAAAGTGATCTTTGCGGCGGGGCGCCATCGTGCCCCGCCGACACCTCTTCCCCCCTTTGAAAGCTAGAAATTTCTGTCCGGGCGTGTGTCTGGCAATGCCATTTTGAGAATGGTACGAGAAACCGCTTGCCAAACGCTTACTAATTAGTAGTATCTACCCAATGGTAGGTTTGTCTTGACCCGCCTGTGCGAGATCACATGACATCTGCACACAGTTGATCAAAGCAGCAGCGGGAGCCCGAATATGTCTGACTATGTAAAAAGCCCAATTTCGGGACGGACCATGAACCGCCCCCTGCTTATTTCGTCGCTGATCAGGAATGCTGACCGGTATTTTGGCGATGTACAGGTTGTCTCCCGGCTCGAAGATGGAAGCATACACCATTATACCTACAGTGATTGTCATAGGCGTGCGCGCCAGCTTGCCAATGCGCTGGCGGGTCTGGGCCTGACGATCGGTGACAGGGTCGCCACGCTGGGTTGGAACAACTATCGCCACCTTGAGGCATATTTTGCGATTCCGGGGTCCGGTCTGGTTTTGAACACGATCAACCCGCGCCTTCATGTGGATCAGATCGCCTATATCGCAGACCACGCCGAGGCGAAGTGCGTGCTTTTTGATCTGGCCTTTCTAAAACAGGCCGAAACTATCGCAGGCGAGTGCCCGTCGGCCACGCATTTTGTAGCGATGTGCGATCCGTCGCAGATGCCCGAGAAAACCGGCATCCCGAACCTGATCTGCTTTGAGGATTTTCTGGCCGCCGCATCCGATGATTATGAGTGGCCCGAATTCGACGAAACCGCAGCCTCGGCGCTGTGCTATACGTCGGGAACCACAGGAAACCCGAAGGGGGCGCTGTATTCCCACCGCTCGACGATGATCCATTCCTACGCCGAGGTCATGCCCGACGCTTTTAACATCTCGTCGCGCGACACGATCATGCCGGTGGTGCCGATGTATCACGCAAACGCATGGGGTCTGCCCTATGCGTCGGCGCTGGCGGGGGCGAAATTGGTCCTGCCCGGTCCGATGATGGACGGTGAATCTCTGTATGAGCTGATCGAGGGCGAAGGCGTCACATTCTCCGCCGGTGTGCCGACCGTCTGGAATGGATTGCTGGACCATATCAAGGAAAACGGGCTGGGGTTCTCCACGTTCAAACGCATGAACATCGGCGGTTCGGCCTGCCCGACCGCAATGATGAAAGCGTTCCGCGAGGTGCATGGCGTGGATGTGATCCATGCGTGGGGCATGACGGAAATGTCGCCCATGGGTACGATCTGCACCTTGCAGGCCAGACATGCCGATTTGCCGGAAGAAGACCGGCAAAAGCTGCGCGAAACACAGGGCCATCCGGTGTTTGGCATTGATATGCTGTTACTTGACGATCAAGGGGTCGAATTGCCGTGGGACGGCAAGACAACAGGTAACCTGTTCGTCAAAGGCCCGTGGGTCATTGATTCCTACTTTAAGGACGCCGAAGGAAGCGCGTTGCAGGATGGCTGGCTGCCGACCGGCGATGTCGTGACGATCAGCCCGCAAGGCTACATCAAGATCACCGATCGCAGCAAGGACATCATCAAATCCGGCGGTGAATGGATCAGCTCGATCGAGGTGGAAAACGTCGCACAGTTGCACCCGGACGTGCAACAGGCGGCCTGCATCGGCATCCCGCATCCTAAATGGAGCGAACGGCCGGTTCTTGTCGTGATTGCGCGGTCGGGGGCCACCATCGACAAGGCCGACGTGCTGGCATTTCTCGACGGCAAGATCGCGAAATGGTGGATGCCCGACGACGTGCGCTTTGTCGAAACGATCGACCTTGGCCCGACGGGCAAGGTTTTGAAAAACAAGTTGCGTGACAGGTTCACCGACGGGGATGCAATCAGCAAACACAACAGCCCCGCCCCCGACGCCCTTGAACAAAATCATGCAATTCGCAAATAATGGCCGGCGTGCTGACACCTCTGGCCGCTGACATAAGGACGAAGACAATGAATCATGTCGAAATGACCCGCCCGCAACCCGATCTGGCCATTGTGCGCCTTACGGGCGCGGGTAAATACAATTTGATGTCCTACGCGATGCTGCACGAGCTTTGGACCACTGCGAACGAGATCCAGAGTGACCCGAAAATCCGTGCCGTAGTCGTTTGCGGGTCCGATGCGCATTTCTCCGCGGGCATGAATCTCAAACAAGATGAGATAAAAGGATACCGCGACCTGACCACAGAAGAGCGGCTGGCGGTGCATGCCATCGGCGCGCGCGCCTGCGCCGCCTGGGAGGCGCTGGATGCCGTGACCGTCTGCGCCATCGAAGGATATTGCCTTGGCGGCGGATTGGCTTTCAGCGTGGTCTGCGATTTCCGCGTCGCCACATCCGAAACGGTATTGGGCGCGCCCGAACTGGTCAACGGAATGAGCATGAGTTGGCAAAGCCTGCCACGTCTGGTCGCGTTGGTCGGCCCCGCACGCACACGCAAGCTGGTGATGTTGGCCGACAACATCGACGCGCAAACCGCCCACACCTGGGGCATGGTCGATGAAATCGCTGAATCTGGCGAGGCCAAGGCCACAGCCGAAAAGCTGGCGCACAGGTTGCTTGGCATTCCCGGCGCGCCGCTGCGCATGACCAAACACGCCATCGGACAGGCCGCCAATGCGTTGAATCACGCCGTCAGCTATATGGATCTGGAACAATACGTTACCTGTCAGGCCACAGATGCACATGGCGACGCGCTCGACGCGTTTTTCAAAGGCCGCTGAGCGGGCGAAAAGGGGATAACATTGAATAACCTGCTGCGGTCCGAGATTGTCGGGACCGAAATCACACCCGCAGAAACCCATATGACGGCCCGCCGGTTGATGAGCTATGCCGCAGCGCTTGGCGCGACGGAAGATGTTTACCTCAACGATTTGCGCGATGGCGGTATCGTTGGCCTGCCGACCTATGTGATCTCGCCCGAATGGCAGGTGATGAACGGCCCCCCCTACCGCGAGGTTTTGGGGGCTGATAATGCCCAGATGTGGCGCTGCATTCACGTCCAGCAGGATTCAACCGTGTTCAAACCTCTGCGGTCGGGTGAGCATGTGACAACCCGTGGCAAGATCTGCGTGCTGCGTCAAACCCGCATCGGGGCCTATATCGCCGTGCGTCTGGATACATCTGTGCGCGACACGGGTGAAGCCTTGGCAGAAAGCTGGTTCTGCGGAATCTTTCTGGGCGACAAGGTTGAAGGCCCCGACCGCAGCATTGCTGAACCCCCCGCCCCCGCCGCTTTGGGCGATGATTTCACGACCGCGCCGGAACCGATGCTGAACGTCAGTCGCGCCTTGCCGCATCTCTATACCGAAGCGGCCGATATCTGGAACCCGATCCACACCGAACGCAGTGCCGCGCGGCAGGCCGGACTGGATGATACGTTGCTACATGGCTCTTGCAGTTGGGGGGCCGCCGGTTTGCAAATCGTGCGTCAATTTGGCGGCGGTGATCCGGCGCGTTTGTCACGTTTGGGCGCGCGCATGACGGGCAAGGCGCTGGTCGGGGCCGACCTGTTCTTGCGCCACCGCGCCACCGATGCAAATGACGGCACGCGGCAAATCTCCTTCGACGTTGTCGATGGTCAGGGCCAGAACATTTTGTCGAACGGATATGCCGAAATCACGGGCTAGGCGGGTTTTAAGCTGGCGCGTCCGGCACGACGACGATCTTCATCAGGCTCGTCACCATGAATTGCGCGAGGTCTTCAGGCGCCATTTTGCTGTCGGGACGGTACCAGTTGAACATGAACCCGATAGAGCCGCCGATCATCAGCGCGGTCAGTTTGGTATCTTCGAACTGGAACTCGCCAGTCTCGCGGCCGTCTTCGAGGATTTTGAGAAGATCAGCATGGAGCAACAGCGCATTCTGGCGCACTATTTCTTTGGCCTCACCCGCCAGAACGCTTGGTTCTTTGTAGTATAGCGCACCGCCCGCGAATGTCCGCAGATAGCGCAGAATCAATTCGGTCAGGCCGCGTGACAGCCGCACCGACGCGCTTGCACCCGCCTCTTCGGTTTCGGAGAATGCCTTGTGCGTGAGTTTCGAGGATTCCACGCAAAGCGTTTCGAAGATGGTCTGCTTGTCTTTGAAATAATAGTAGATAAACGGCTTACCCACGCCCAGCTCTGCGGCTATTTCATCAATGCTGGTATTGGCGTAGCCTTGGCGAAAGAACAGATCTCCGGCAACATCAAGAATTTGGTTCTGCTTCGTCTCGTGGTTTTCCGCCTTTCGGACGGCACGCCTGCTTGCTGCGTCTTTCGTTGTTGCTTTGGCCATCGATGTCATGCCTTTATTCAAAGTCGCTATATTTCGATCAAGTTAGGTTGATTAAGCGAAAACCCTGAACAAGGCAAAGAGATACAGCATTATTTCCTGATGCAGGGCGCATATTGGCGCGCCCTGCGGGGTACTTTAACCGATTTTACGAAAACCCGGCTGTTGTGTGAAGCGTGCAATGTGGTGATCAATATCGCCATAGATGGCACCGAATGCAGTCAATCGCTTAAAGTGGTGCGCGACCTGCATTTCGTTGGTCATGCCAATACCGCCGTGCAACTGGATCGCCTCTTCTCCCACGCGGTTCGCGGCCTGTCCAACCCGGATCATAGCGGCGGATACTGTGTGGCGGCGTTTTTCGGGGTTGTTCGACCCTGCGATGCTGGCTGCCAACATTGCCATCGAGCGGGCCTGCTCGACCTCCACAAACATCTCGGCCATGCGGTGTTGCAATGCTTGAAATGCGCCGATCGGCTGTTCGAACTGACGCCGGGCCTTGAGGTATTCCAGCGTCGTTTCATAGACCGCCTGCATGATCCCCACCGCTTCGGCACAGATCAACGCACGGGCATAATCCGACACGGCGTCGATGAGGGGCCATGCCTCGCCTGCGGCACCGATCAGCGCATCATCAGAGACGCGCACATTGGCAAAGTCGATATCGGCGGCGCGCATGCCGTCAATGGTGCGGTAATCGCTGCGTGAGACACCATCGGCGTTCGCTGGCACGACAAACAGGGAAATACCATCGCGCTCGCGCGTCCCATTGGCGGTGCGCGCAGAGACGATAAGATGATCCGCTTGCGCCCCGTGGATGACAACGGTCTTCCGCCCGTTAAGGATATAACCCGCACCGTCCGCCTTGGCCGTCATCGCCACGTCGGCACGGTTGAAGCGCGATTGCGCCTCGCCCAAAGCGCAGGCGAAACGGACCTCACCGGTTGCGGCTTTCTGCAACAGATCGGTGAATTTATCCGCATCATGCTTGAGATACTCGATGCCGCAAACCGTCGCCAGATATGGCTCGATGACGAGACCCTTGCCCAGTGCCTGCATGACAACGAACATATCCGGCCCGCTTGCGCCGAACCCGTCCAGCGCCTCTGGCACCGGCAGGGCCATTAGGCCAAGGTCGGCCAGTCCGCTCCATGCTTTTTGGCTGACCCCTTCGTGCGACGCGATGATCTCACGGCGGGTTTCAAAATCATATTCTTTTTCTGTCCAGCGCCGAAGCGTATCGGAAAGCTGTGTCTGTTCCTGCGTCAGATTGAAATCCATGTTACTTCAAAGCCCCAATATCATTCTGTTGATGATGTTCTTCTGTACCTCGTTCGAGCCGCCATAGATCGACGCCTTGCGGAAGTTGAGATAAGAGGCCGTCAACGGGGCCGCATCATCGTGACCGGTCACGGCATGTTCCCTGCCGCCTTCGAGGAAATCGGTATCGAACGGCAGGCCGTATGGACCGACCGCCTGTACCATCAATTCAGTCAACCGTTGCTGGACCTCGGTGCCGACGATCTTGAGCATGGACACTTCCGGCCCCGGCTCGGACTTGCCGTCATCGGCCGACACAACGCGCAGGTTGGTGATCTCCAGCGCCATCAACTCGGCCTCCAGAATGGCGACCTTGCGGGCGAACAGCGGATCATCCAGCAGCGGCTTGCCGTCGCTGGTATAGGACATCGCCAGCTTCTTCAGAAACCGCAACTCGCGCTTGGAGCGGCCCACTTCGGCCACATTGCTACGCTCGTGGCTCAGCAGATATTTCGCATAGGTCCAGCCCATGTGCTCTTCGCCGACAAGGTTTTCGGCAGGCACTTTCACGTTGTCAAAGAATACTTCGTTAACCTCGTGATCTTCGTCCAGCGTGATGATCGGGCGCACGGTGATCCCCGGCGTCTTCATGTCGATCAGCAGGAACGAGATGCCTTGCTGCTTGCGCCCCGAATTATCGGTGCGCACGAGGCAGAAGATCATGTCGGCGTGTTGTGCCAGTGTCGTCCATGTCTTTTGGCCGTTGACGATAAAGTGGTGGCCGTCTGCGTCCTGAACCCGCTTGGCGGCGGTTTTGAGAGACGCAAGATCGGACCCCGCCCCCGGCTCTGAATAGCCCTGACACCACCAGTCTTCACAACTCAGGATGCGCGGAAGGTAATATTTCTTCTGGGCCTCATTGCCGAACTCCATCAGGACAGGCCCGATCATGTTGACACCGAAACTGATAATGTTGGGGGCACCGGCGCGGGTGGTTTCTTCTTCCCAGATGTGGCGCTGGACAGGTGACCATGCAGCGCCGCCATATTCGACAGGCCATGCAGGTGCAATCCAGCCCTGTTTGTGCAGGATCTGGTGCCATGTTTTGTAATCCTGGCGGTTTAGCCGTTTGTGGTTCAGAATCTTGGCTTGCACATCGCAAGGCAGGTTTTCCTCGATAAAGGATCGCACCTTTGCCCGAAAGGCCAGATCATCCGCGTCATATTCGAGATTCATGGTTTTTCCTCGTAACCGGGCCGGTTGTCGGCGGTGAAGTATTCTATTGGCGCAGCGAACGTGCCGCTGCGCACAGGAAGTCATTGGCTTTTATAAAACCTACTACAAAGTAGTTATACTGTATAGTAGCTATGTATCAAGACTCATTCCGTCATTGTTGCTTGTACGTTACGTCAATTCAGACCAAAGAACCGCGGAACCGCAAGCGTCACAAACGGCAGTAAACCGATCAGGACCATCATCACGAACTTGATCGCAAGAAACGGAAGCAGCTCTTTGATCAGCTTGCCCATGTCGACCGTAACCACCGACGAAATGGCGAATAGCGCATTGCCCACCGGGGGCGTCGCCAACCCGACCGTGACGTTAACCAGCAACATGACCCCCAGCTGGAGCGGATCCAGACCGGCGGCATAGGCGACGGGGGCCACGATAGGCCCGAACAGGATCAGGGCCAGAGAAGGTTCCATGATCATTCCCAACACAAGGAACATGACGTTGATCGTCAAGAGCAACAAAAGCAGCGATGTGTCGCTCCCTCCGAACAGCATCGCGAACTTGGCCGGCATGTCCTCCAGCGCGAAAACCCATGACATGGTCAGGGCGGCACCAATCATAAACATCAGCCTCGCGCTTTCAAAGCTGGCGTTGGCAAAGCTGCGCCACAGCGAGGCCAGCGTCATGGTGCGGTAAATGAAAACCGCCACGATCAAGGCATAGATCACCGCGACCGCCGCCGCTTCGGTCGGGGTTACGATGCCACCGACGATACCGCCGATCAGGATGACTGGAAGCGCAACAGCAAGGATCGCGTGGCGCCCTTTGGACAACAAAACCACCAGCGAGAACGGGGAATCGACCTTGGGGAAATTGCGCTTTTTCGCCACAGACGAAATCAACAGCATGTCCCCCAACGCCATCAGCACCCCCGGTACGATCGCGGCAAGGAACATACCGCCAACCGACACGTCCATGATCGCGCAATACAGAATGATCATACCACTGGGCGGGATAATTGGCCCGATCAACGCCGAAGACACGGTGACCGCCGCCGCGAAGGCACGCGGATAACCTGCGCGCTCCATCCCGTTCACTTCAAGTTTACCAAGCGCCGCAATATCCCCGACCGCAACGCCGGTCAGGCCGGCAAACAAGAGGCTGACCATGACGTTCACATGCGCCAGACCGCCGCGCACACGGCCGATCAATTCATTGGCAAAATCCATCAACCGGTCGGCCATCCCCGATTTGCCCATGATGTCACCGGCCAGCAGAAAGAACGGGATCGCCGTCAGGATAATGACGTCCATCCCTTCAAAGATCTTCGTCGGCAACAGCGTGATGAAACCCGGCACAGGCCCGGTCAGAAAATAGACCCCCGACAGGATAAGCATGATAAAGGCGATGGGAAGTCCGGCCAGAACCAGCAGGATCAGGGCGGTAAAAATAATGATCAATGTCATGGCAAACGGCTTTCTGGCTGGACCACCGGTCCTTCGGTTTCAACAATCGGGTCGACCTGGCGGAAGGTGTTATCCATGAACAAGCTCTGCGGTGGCAAGAACGACTCCTTTGCTCCTGTGATCAGGCGGATGGTGTCAAAGATCGACACCATCACAAACAAGACCATCAGCCCCATCCCCACCGGGATTGAGAGTTTAGGCCAGAACATCGACATACCGCTGCCCGGCGCGATCACATCGCGCGCAGAATTGGCAAAGCTGATGGCGTGATAGAAAACCACCGCCGTCACGACCAGAATGATGATCTGCACAACCAGCGAATGAAGCAGCTTCGCGCGCGGGCTCAGCTTTTGAACAAGCATGTGCAGCGCGAAATGATCTTGATAGACGACCAGAACTGCCGCCCCCAGCATACTGATCCAGACCAAAAGAAATCTAGAGATTTCTTCCGACCACGAAGGGGAGTACGAAAAGAAATAGCGTGTGATAACCAGTGAAATGAAGATCACGAACATCACCGCCAGCATCACGCGCATTGCGACCGAAAGTACGGTGCACGCGATGCGGATTGCAGAAGTATACGTTTCCATGCGTCCCTCCCCGGGGTTGGGATGGGCCCGCGTCCGTCTGGATGCGGGCCGTTTTCATCAATCGTTGTGGCGTGCTTCGGCGGCATCCACCGCGTCCAGCAGGCTTTGCAGCAACTCGGGGTCGATCCCCTGTTCACGGATCAGATCAAGCGCGGGGCCTTGGGTCTTTTCGCGGAACCGCAGCTTTTCCTCGTTGGACAGTTCAACGATGTTAACGCCCACCGATTCCAGATACGCACGGTCCGTTTCTTCATTTTGAACTGACAGGGTGTGGTTCAGATCCAGCCCGACTTTGGCCGCCTCGTGCAGAACCGTCTTCAGATCATCGGGCAGGGTTTGATAGAACTTTTCGCTCACAAACAGGTTGGAGATCGAATAGACGTGCCCATCCATGATGATGTTCTTCTGGACTTCTTCCAGACGTGGCAAACGGAAGGTCGCAAAAGAGTTTTCCTGCCCGTCCACAACACCGGTTTGCAACGATGTATAAAGATCCGCCCACGAGATCGGGGTCGGGGACGCGCCAAGCGACTTGACGATGCTCATATGCACTGCGTTGCTTTGTGTCCGGATCTTGAGACCGGCCATGTCATCAACCGTGTTCAGCGGCGTTGTCGCCGAGAAATGGCGATAGCCCCCGTTTTCCATAATGGCGAGCGGACGCAAGCCGGACTTCTTGCCCATCTCGTCGGCAAAGGCATCCCCCCACTCACCGCCCAGAACATCCCAGGCCACGGCGCGGCTTGAGAACAGGTAAGGCACTGAGAGAACCTGAATTTCCTTATAGTAAGGGGCGGCGTGGCCGTCGCTGCCTATGGTTGCCTCGACATGGCCTTCGCGGACAAGGTCAAGGACCGATTCCACCTTGCCCAAAGCGCCGCCCCAATAGAATTTGACCGCGATTTGCCCGTCTGACCTGCTTTCGACTTCTTCGGCGAATTTCTCCAGAGCCGTGTACATATAGTGGTTCGGTTGTGCCTGGTGCGACACTGCGAATTTCATCGTATAATCAGCGGCTGCGGCGGCAGTCGTCAGTGCAAACATCGCAATCGCAGATGCGGCAATCGTTTTCTTGAAAAACATATTCTCATCCTTTTCTCGGGGTTCAGGGCACGGCACAAAGCAATCGCACAGATGCGTGCGGCCCAAGCCGTCGTGCCTTCGGTTAATTTGGGAGGTTCATGTAACCTGAGTGTGGTCGCGACAGGCGATCCGCGAGAGGTGGACCGCCTGTCGTTTCAGCTCAGCGCAAGGCGCGGACCATGCGTTTCGCCGCCGTATCCAACGCCTCTTGCGAGGTCGCCTGACCGGCGAGAGCGCGGGCAATCTCATCGGCCAGAATCTGCTGGGCCGCGTCGGATTTTGGGCTACGGATGCGCCACATCTTACCTTGGTTGGCAACATCATAGGCGTTTTCGATCGCCTTATAGAGCGGCTCAGCCCACGGTTCGGCAGGATTATTGAGCGTGGTCAGACGCGACGGGAAAGACCCCGCAACGCGCGCATTAAGGGCCTCGCCTTCCTTGGAGGACATCCATTGCAAAAACGTCCATGCCGCTTCGGGGTGTTCGGACTTGGAATTGATGCCAAGGCTCCAGACACCGCGATGCGCGCCGGCGCTTACACTGCCCACGGGCATAACCTGAATGCCTACTTCGTCTTCGGTCAGAGTTGTCGCATCGCTGCCACCGGCGGTTGACTTATAGACACTGCCCCACATGAACATGGAAGCCGCTGCACCCTGACGGAAGGTTTGAAGTGATTCCGAGAAACCATGACCAAGCGCACCGGGGGGGGCATAATCAAGCAAACGGCGTTGTGTATCCAACGCGGCCACGCCTATCTCGTCGTTAAACGCCGGTTTTCCGTCTTCATCCAGAAGCTTGCCACCGTTCGAGTTGAAAATCGTTTGCCAGATGGTCGGTGTCAGTTGATCACGGGTAAAGAACGTGTGTACCGCCCATGCATCGACATTCCCGTCACCATCGGTGTCCTGCACCAGCTTTGGTGCCTGTTCAAAGAACGTGCCCCATGTCAGTTCCGGCGTCGGCTCGGGTACGCCCGCGCTTTCGTAAAGCGAACGGTTATAGAGCATCAACAGCATGTTCGCACGGACCGGAACGGCATATTGCTTGTCTTGCCATTGGCCGGATGCCAGCGGCGCAGGGTGGAAATCGTCCCAGTCGTAATCATCGGACGTCATCGCCGACATCTCGGGGCCTTTCAAATCGACGAGCGCGCCAATTGTCGCCATCTGCGGTGCCCACGGATCATCCACGAGCAACAGGTCGTAGTCAGGGCTGGTGCTGGTCGCGTCCAGCATCAGTTTGGCCAGATGCTCCGGGTAGGGAACACCGTCGATGGAAACATGGATGTTGGGATAAATTTTGTTGAATTCCGGCACGAGCGTCTTTTGCCATGTGGCGGCAAAGGATTCATTCGCCAGGAAACGCAGCTCAATCGGTTCTTCGGGGGTTCCCAGACCCTCTTGGGCCATTGCGGGTGACATGCCAGCCGCAGAAAGCGCCAAGACCGTGCCGGCCAGCCATGCTTTGGGGCTGGAAATTCTCTTGGTGATTTGCATTCCTGATCTCCTCCTCAGTTATACTCGGTTCTCCGGGCCTCCCCCCGGCAGGTAGAATCGTGATACTCATACCATGCTACTTATCAGTAATAGCTACTACTCAGTCGCATATGTCAACAATTCACTTTATCGCCTGTCAATAATCCTCTTCCAGCGCGACATCGGGGATCGGCGCGGGATCGAACATGTGAATCAGCTCGGGTGACGCCTTTAGATGAATGGTCTGGCCCGCTTTTACATCGGTGCGTCCGCGCACCAGAACGCGGATCATTTTTCCAGCCATCCGCGCGGTGATCTGCGTCTCCGATCCGGTCGCCTCGACCACCGAAACAGTCGCGGGCCATCCGGCATCCGTCAGCTCGAAATGCTCGGGGCGCACGCCCATGGTGATGCGCTCACGTCCTTTTGGATCGCCTTTCGGCAGTTTCAGTGCGGTGCCGTCGTCCAGCTTGAATACATCGCCGTTCTGGATTGTCCCCTCAAGGAAGTTCATCGGAGGAGACCCGATGAACGCTGCGACGAACACGGATTTCGGATGGTCATACAACTCCAGCGGCGGCCCTTCCTGTTCGATCACGCCGCCGTTCATCACGACAACACGGTCGGCCAATGTCATTGCTTCGATCTGGTCATGCGTCACATAAACCGTCGTCGTACCAAGGCGCTGGTGAAGTTCCTTGATTTCGGAGCGCATCTGCACGCGCAGTTTGGCATCGAGATTGGACAGCGGTTCGTCAAAAAGGAACACATTGGGATTGCGCACAATCGCGCGGCCCATGGCGACACGTTGGCGCTGACCACCCGACAGGGCGCGCGGTTTACGGTCCAACAGCGCCTCAAGGCCAAGTATGCGTGCCGCATCGTCGACCCGCTGGCGGATCTCGGGCTTCGGCGTGCGGCGCTGCTTGAGCGCGAAACCCATGTTGTCGCGCACATTCATGTGCGGATAAAGCGCGTAGTTCTGAAAAACCATCGCGATGTCGCGTGCTTTCGGCGGCAGATCCGTCACGGTCCGCTCCCCGATTGCGATGTCGCCTTGGGTGACTTCTTCAAGTCCGGCAATCATGCGCAGCAATGTCGACTTGCCACAGCCCGACGGGCCAACAAGCGCCACAAATTCTCCGTCCTGGATATTCAGTGAGATGCCGTGGATAACGTCGATCGCGCCGTATGACTTGTGCACGTCTTTGATGTCGAGTGTGCTCATGTGTAAAAACTCCTTGGGGAGGGTGCGCCAGATGGCATGTGTGAATAAAAACGTGGGGCGCTCACCCCTTGGTTGCCCCGTCAGCAAGGCCCTGAATCAGCCATTTCTGGACGAGCAGCGCAAAGACAACGACAGGAATAACGGTGATCGTGCCCACCGCAGTCAGCGCGGCCCAGTTGGCACCCGTCTCTGTGTCACCGGCAATTCCGGCAATCGCCACGGGGATCGTCACGGCGTCGCGGCTTGTCAGGACCAGCGCGAACAACAACTCCTCCCACGCAAGGATGATGCTGAAGATCAGCGTCGACAGAATGCCCGGCATCGAAATCGGCACGATGATCTTGAAGAACGCGCCAAATCGCGAACACCCGTCGATCATCGCGGATTCCTCCAGCTCTTTGGGAAGCGAAACGAAGAAACTGCGCATCAGCCACATGACGTAGGGGATCAGGAACGTGCAATAGGCTAGGATCAGGGTGATGTGTTTGTCCGTCAGCCCCATGTTGCGCGCGACCAGAAACATCGGCACCGCAAGCGCGATGGGCGGCACGCCGCGTGACATCAGAATCAGAACGCCAAAGGTCGCAGCCCCGCGCAGCCTGATCCGTGCCAGCGCATACCCCGACAACGTGCCAACCACGATAGACAGAATACCCGCCCCCGTCGCAACGATCACGGTGTTCAGCAACCGTTGAGGAATGTCGGCGCGGGTGAAATATTCGGTATAGGTGCGCACTGTGGCATCAAAGAACAGTTTGGGTGGCGTGGTAAAGATATCTGCCTGTTCCTTGAACGATGTCAGGACCATCCAGAAAACAGGAAACAGGAACAGGACGCTGATGAAAATGGCCCCCGCGATGCGCGCACCGTGGCTCAACGAGCGTCGCCGCCGCCTTGGGGTGGATGTGTCGATGCTGGTCAATACATTTTCTCCAGTTTGCGGCTGCCGATGAGGAAAACACCCGTCAGCAGCATCGTCAGGACGAGAACGATCATCGCCATTGCGGAGGATTCCGCAAAGTTGAGAGACCGGAACGCTTCTTCGTAGATAAACAGGTTGATCACGCTGGTCGCCTTGCCCGGCCCGCCAAGGGTGGACGCCAGAACGATGTCGAACATCTTGACCGCGCCCAGCCAACGGATCACAAAAGTTGCTGCGATGATGGGGGCCAACAAGGGCAGCGCGACAGACCAAAGCGTGGCCCACCGGCCCGCGCCGTCGATTTTGGCCGCCTCGAAGACGTCACGCGGCAATGCCAGAAGGGCGGCGGTTGCGATCAGAACGATGAACGGAGTCCAGCGCCATGTGTCGATGATGATAATCGTGGCCATCGCCAGATTGGGATCACCGAACCAGTCGAACGGCCCGAGGCCCACCAGACCGAAAGCCCAGTTCACCACACCCCAGATCGGGTCAAGCAGCATCCGCCAGATGCCGCCTGCAACCACGGGTGCCACCACCATCGGAATGATGAACAGCGCCCGCAGCAACCCGCGCCCGCCCCATTCGGCGTTGATCAGATAGGCAATGCCGAACCCCAGAACGATCTGGATCGGCAGCGCAAAAACCAGATACACGAGCGTGACCCAAAGCGACTCCCAAAACCGGTAGTCCTCGATCACATACGCATAATTTTCCCAGCCGATCCATTCGCCCGCGCCGAATGTCATCATATCGAACGATGAAAAGCTGATCTCGATCGTATACCAGATCGGATAGGCGAGAACCGCGATCAAAAGCACGATGGTGGGCAGCATGAAGCTCCACCTGACGGCAAGATCGCCCCATTGTGTTCGTGCACGACGCGGGCGTCGGGCTGTGTCCGTGCTCATGTGGGTGTTCCTTCTTCTTTTGCCGCGCGGTAGATTGGGCCACGGGCGCGCACCGGGTCCAGCAGCGACCAATCGCCCTGATTCAACGGATAGCCCTTGGGAAAGGGCGCGCGCGGCTCCATTCCGATGGCAACCATCACGCGCGTATCACGGTAGTAACACTGTGCAATCGCAAGCGAGAGAACACCGGCAAGCGCCGGATGCGCCTCGCGAAACTGCGCCAGAACAGACCCCGGCGCCGTCTCGCGCAATGCATCCCCCTGTCCCGCCGCACCCAGCAAACCCAACGCCCTGTGCATATCGTCCGCATCACGCCCGACCGACGCGACGATATCGTCCAGAATGGCAGGATCGTCGGCACCGGGCATGTTGCGCTCCGGCGCGGGTGGAATGATAGCACCCGCAACAAGGCGCAAGACCTCGCGCTGCGCGGCGTCAAATGTCAAAGCGGTATCGTTTGAATTATCTATCATGGCTCAATCGAACAGTTCATAAATACGGGTTTTGATCTGGTCCGCGATATACAGCGCAATCGCCTGAATCGTGGATGTCGGGTTCACCCCGCCAGAGGTCACAAAAACGCTGCCGTCCACGATGAACAGGTTGCGCACATCGTGGCTGCGCCCCCATTCATTGACAACAGATGTTTTCGGGTCCGTGCCCATCCGTGCGGTGCCCATCAGATGCCATCCGGCACCGACAAACAGGGACTTGGAGGTGATGTCGCGCGCACCCGCAGCCTCAAGAATTTCGGTGCCGCGCGCCACGGAATGCTCCAGCATCCGCTTTGAATTCTCGCTTAACCTGTAGGTGATCTTGGGCGCGGGAATGCCGTCGCTGTCTTTGAGGTCGGGGTCGATGGTAACACGGTTGATCTCTTCGGGCAGGTCTTCACAGATTGCGAGCATGCCCAGAGAGTGATCGAACATTCGCCCGAAAGCATCGTGATGCCCCGCGCCCCACGGGATCAACCCGTCGGCCATGCCGTTCACCGCCGTCGCAACCGGCCCATACCCGCGCGAGAACTGATAGCAGTATCCGCGTTTGAAATCACGTTCGGGATCGGTCTCATAGAACTGCATGCTCCAGGTGCCGATACGCGGCCCCATATAGCCTTCCAGCTTTTCGTCGACATGGCCACGCACCTGTGAATAGGGGTGGAACATCAGGTTCTTGCCGACCATCCCGCTGGAGTTGCATAGCCCGTCGGGAAACCGTTCCGATGCGGAATTAAGCAGCAGGCGCGGCGTGCCGATACCATTGCACGCAATGATAACGATCTCGGCAGGTTGGAACCGCTCGACCCCGTCAGAGTCGACGTAATAAGCGCCTGTTGCCATGTCATCTTCGTTGGTTTCGATCCGGCGCACACGGCAACGGTCGCGCACTTCAACCCGTGCGCGGATCGCCTCGGGCCAATAGGTGCCGTCGGTCGTCGCTTTCGCGCCTTGCGCACAGCCCGATCCGCAATGGCCCAGATTGATGCAGGGCGCACGGCCTTCGTATTCCTGTGTGTTGATCGCGGCATCGGACGGCCACCAGTGCCAGCCCAGCTTGTTCATCGCCTTGCCGATAATCTCGCCCGACTCCCCCAGTGGCAGCGGCGGCATCACGGCAGGTTTCGGCGGATAGGCCGGATCACCCGCAAGGGCGGCAACGCCGGTCATCTTGTCGTTCAACTCGAAAAACGGCTCAAGCGTCGCGTAATCAATCGGCCAGTCGTCGGCCACACCGTCCAGAGTTTTGACGCGAAAGTCCGAAGGGTGGAATCGCGGGAAATGACCCGCATACAGGATCGTACCGCCCCCCACACCGTTAAAGTTCGCGACCTTGATCGGGGAATCGTCTTCGTTGATGGGGTAGTCCGCCGGCAGATTACGCCGGTTCGGACTGATCGAGAAATCGCCATATTGACGCGCTTCCCAATCCCGTCCGGTGCTTGGAAACTCCTCGTTCTTGCTCCATTCACCTTGCTCAAGGCAAACGATGTGCATCTTGGTTTCCGCAAGGCTCCATGCAACGGCGGCACCCGAGGCGCCGCCGCCGATGATCAATACGTCCACAGGTTCGTTAATTTCAGCCATTCAAGTCACCCTCCCGGACGGTTCAGCGTAAAATCAGGTCGTGACGCGGTTCACAGGAACGCGCTTGTACATGTTCTGCTCGACCGGCGGGTGGTCTAGCAGCGCCTCTTCGATCGGCTCTGTCCCCCAACCGGGGCGGTCGGGCATGATCAGATGGCCGTCTTTGAATTCCGGCACATGGGTAAAGATATCCTTGTCCCACGACACCCGGTCAATATCCGTTTCCATGATCCGCAGGTTCGGCACAGCGGCGCAGAAGTGCGCGTTCATCATGGTACACAGATGGCCATAGAAGTTGTGGCAGGCCACGTTGACCTCATAGGCATCCGCAGCGGCGGCGATCTTCATCGACTGCCACACACCGTTCCACGGCGTGTCCACGATGGCCACATCCACAGCACCCGCACGGAAGAACGGCAGGAACTGGTGCAAACCGATCAACGTCTCAAGACCCGCAATCGGATGGGCGCTCTTGTCGCGGATCATTGCCATCGCTTCTGGGTCCAGCGTGTCCAGTTCGACCCAGAAGATATCCATATCGTTGATTTCGCGCAGCAGCTCGATATAGCCTTCGGTGCGCGCGTTAAAGTTCAGGTCCAGCAGGATATCAATATCCGGTCCGGCCGCTTCGCGCATGGTTTCCAGATGGCGGCGCAGATCCTTGCGCAGACCGCGCTCCACATTACGCGCAGGGTCGAACTGTGACCCAAAACCGGGGGCCCAGCCGCTGATCTTGTCGTTTTCATCATAGCGGAACAGGTTGGTCTTCAAGCCCGTAAACCCGCGCTCGCCCACTTCGCGGGCGATCTGTTTCACCCCTTCGATGTCGGTGATCGGGGGGCTGAAATGCTCGGTCCGGGTGCGGTAGGAAACGCAGTGCGACCAGTACACGCGAATTTCATCGCGGATTTTGCCGCCCAACAGCGTATAGCACGGCACATCCAGCGTCTTGGCCTTGAGGTCCAGCAGTGCGTTTTCAATCGCCCCAAGCGCCTGCCCGACGACACCGCCCTGACCGGGGCGCGTCACGTTGCGCAGGTCTTCGCGGATATGCTCGTGGTTCATCGCGCTTTGACCGATCAAACGATGGCCGATCTGCGTGATGATTTCCTCCACCCCTGGCGAGCCAAAGTTCTGGTCGAACTCGGCCCAGCCGGACAACCCGTCCTTGGACGTGACTTTCAGGAAATAATAATTCCGCCAGGAATTGCTGCACGAAAATGTTTTCACATCGCTGATAATGGCCTTGCCGGTCATGATGTCCGATCCTTTTCATTTGCAGGACAGGTCGCACAGCACAGCGTGCAACCTGTCTGGATATTAAAGCTACTCTTCAGTATATCTACTGTGTGGTAGCTTTTCGGTCAAGACATATTCCCAGGCGCCGCCCCGCGCACAGGCGCCCCCCTTGAAGTCAGACATTTCATTCGGATGTGATTTTGTTAACGGGGCGCTCGGGCCCAACGCACCTGGCTCCCTTGTTACGCCATGTTTTACCGAAGGCAGCAGCAAATCACGCTTTCACCTTCGACATAGAAGCCGGCACCCATGCCGGCAGGGCAAGGGACGCCGTGAGTATGGTAGAAAGGAAATACCGCCTTTGGCGGAATGAAACCTCTGGCCCGTTCGGCTTTAGCTCAATGCCTGAAATTCAACGCGGCGGTTTTCATCGGCGCGGCTGTTTGCTGTGTTGGCGGGGAACCGTTCGCCCATGCCGATGGTCTGAAGCCGTGTCGCGCTGATTCCGCAGCTGTCTGTCAGATGCCGCGCGACTTCCTGCGCGCGCAGAGTCGAAAGACGTTCGTTGTATTCTGCCGATCCTGACGTGTCGGTGTGACCCACGATGCGCACAAGATTGATGTCGCTCTGTTGCAGAACCTGACACATCTTGTCGAGCTTGGGTTTCTCCGCATCGGAAAGCGCAGCGGAATCAAAGCCGAACGTAATGCGCAGGTTGACCTGCAACTCGGGATCGAGCTGCCCGAACACCACCGGCGTCGCGACAACAGGCTTGTTCGGGTCGGCGGGTGCCTGACCCGATTGTGCCGTTACAGTGGTCGCCGTTCCGGGTGCCGCAGCATCCTCGACCGTGACAAGCTTGAGCCCGCGAGACTGGCCCAGAGGGTTGGAGCTGGCTTCGCTGAATGCCTCTTTCTGACGCTCGAACATCTTGGTCAGCGCGTCAACAGATAGGTCTTCTTGCGCCGCAAGAGGGGCGGCAAGCAGACTGAAAACAGCGAGGGCGGCGGGCAAGGCAATGCGCATGAGTTGGACCTATGATAAAAATGATTTTGCGAGGCACCTAACCTAAGGTAACATCAAAACAGTTTAAAAGCAGCCTATTTTGAGAGTTCATATGTATATTTTCAACGGTTCCGGTCTCGTGGGACCGGAACCGAACTGATCGGCGGGAAAAGATGCCCGCGCCAATAACCCGTGTGCCACCGCTGTTTCCGGGCGCAGTACCCCAGTTTTTCGGGGCCGGTCTGACGCACAAAGGACTCGTTCGCGAGCGCAACGAGGATTCAATCCTGACCGATCCTTCGGGTGTGCTTTGGGCGGTTGCGGACGGCATGGGCGGATACGGTCACGGTGATGTGGCCTCCGATATCGTAATCGAAAAACTGACCCATGTTCTGGACGATACAAGGGCCGCGCAGGCGCTGCGCGCGCGGCTTTGTGAAGCAAACGCGGATATTCTGGCCCGATCCGCCAAAGCAGGGCAGATGGGATCAACGGTCGTGGTGATGTTGGTGCAGAACTCTACCGCGACCATCGTCTGGGTCGGTGATTGCCGCGCCTATCTGTTGCGTGACCGGTCACTGCGGCTTTTGACGCGCGATCATACGGTGGTACAGGACATGGTGGATCAGGGTCTGTTGGGCGATGACCAGCGCGCGCACCACCCCGAACGCCATGTGATCACCCGCGCCATCGGCGTGGTGCCGGAGGTCGAGATCGACGCAGCCTCTGTGCCGCTGGTTGCTGGCGACAGATTGCTTTTGTGCAGCGACGGCTTGACCGCCTGTCTGGATGATCAGGCGATCACAAGGCATATGCTGGCCGCCACCACGCCCGAAGCGGTGTGCGATGCATTGGTGATTGCCGCCCTCGACGGCGGTGCACCGGATAATGTTTCTGTCGTTTCGGTTTTCGCAGGTGAGGGATAGCAATGCGGGAAGGTACGCTGATCGGTCCTATTATCATCGCGATCGGCCTTGTGATGGCGGGTATTGCGGTGGCTGTTGTGGGGGCGCTGTTGCAAACCGCAGATGGCAGCACCGAATTACGGCTGGAACGTAACGAGGCGCAGACAGCGCAATTGCGCGTGCAAATTGATACGCTGCGCTCGGAGCTGCGCGACGCGCAGGCCGAGATGAAGCGGCTCGCCGAGGAGGTCGCGCTTGGGGCCACCGCGACTCCTATGTCACTAGGTGCTGCGCCAATGGTGTTGACGCCGCCGCTCGCCGAAGAAGAAGTACACGACGGCACCGAAGCGATGACCGAAGTGATGAAGCTGGCCAAGGCGCGTTTCAACAAGGGCATCACCCAACCCCGCAACCGGATCATGCTTGAAATTCTGGGCGTGCCGCGCAGCACCAAGACGGTGAATTGCAGTGGCGTCACGCAACCGCACCTCAAGGCGCTGCTGGAGACGCGGCAGGTTGGCCCGATCAGGGTGACAATGCTGAAACCGGCGCTTGAAAGCCTTGAGAGGATCGTGGCGCAGCTCAAAGAAAGCGAGCCGGACATCCACGACGCGCTCGGCACGGCCGGGGCGCTCTGTGCACGGCTTATTCGCGGATCCAGCACGTCATGGTCGAACCATTCATGGGGCACGGCGATTGACGTAAAGCTTCAGGGGCGGCTGGACGGCTTTGGCGACGGCGGCACCCAGTTCGGTCTTTTGCTGCTGGCCGAACTGTTCAACGCGGAAGGCTGGTATTGGGGGGCCACTTATAACCGCGAGGATTCGATGCACTTCGAAGTCGGCGTCGAGACGTTGCGCGACTGGCAGGCCGAGGGCAAGTTGTAGCGGATGGCGCGTCCCGCTCTCACAGCGCTTGATCTTGCGGCGCGTCCGGTGCTGGATCTGGTTGACGATATGGAGCGGCGCGCGCGCGCTGGCGCACCTGCGGTTGTGGACGCCGCCGCCGCCGCATTGAAAGATTTCGAACGGGACGCCGCGCGCGCAGGTGTGGCCTCCGCTGCCATCAAACCGGCGCGCTATGCTTTGGCCATGCTTTTTGACGTGCGCGCCCGCACGGTCGCGGGCCTGCCGCTGGGCGCGTGGTCGGTGCTGGCGCAGCGGCAACTGTTCGACGGGCATGACATGCCGGTTTCGCGCATCCGCGATTTTCGTGAAACGGCAGCGAAACAGGGCGAGGATTTCGCCGATCTGGAACGGTTTCTGGCGGGCATCCTTGCGCGCGCCGAGGATCACCGCCACGCCCACAAGCGTATTGAAAGCGGCAACTGGGGTCTGCGGATCGCCGCCTACCTTCTTGTGCTGGTGTTGGGGTTGGCGGGGTATGCGGGCTGGTTGGAGCATCGTTTTCACGCCAGACTGATCGCTGCTTTTGACGCCGAGGCGCTCAACATCGGGCTGGACCGCCCCCAGGACGGCGCCGCGCTGGTGCAGCGGTTGGGGGATATGCGTGCCGCCGTCGCGCGCGTTTCGCGCGCCGCATCGCGCGCGCCGCTGCGCCGGATTGTGCGGCTGCCATTGGGTGATGGCGAAAGCCACGCTGACGCGGTGTACCTGGCCGCAATTGACAGCCATGTGCCGCAGGCCATCGCGGACGGCATCGAAGAGGTTCTGGCAACGCAGGGTGACGGGCTTGTCCTGTATGACGCTTTGCGGGCATGGTCGGTGCTGACGGGGGACGACGCATGGAGCGTTGCCTATCTGCAAGGTTGGCTGGAGGACAACGGGGGGCCAGCAAACCTTGACGGACTGGCCTCGCACGTGCGCCTTCTGGCTGGCCCCTCCCCCGACATCACACCGCGCGACACGCCGGTAATGGATCAGGCCCGCACCTTTGCGTCCGAAGTGCCCGAACCTGACCGCGCGTGGCTTGAGCTTGCGCGCTCGGAGAGAATGCGCGCGTTGCCGGTGTGGCAACCGACGGTCGAAATCGGCGCGCTTGAGACGGTCGCCGTGCGCCGCTCGGGTCTCCCCATAAACAAGGGCATCCCCGGTCTGGTCACGTCGGCAGGATGGAACGAGGCGCGCGATTTCGCGGTGGGCGGCGCGGTGCAGCGTGCGCGCGACGTGGCACCCCTCATCACCGGACGTACGCTACCGGCGCAAAACAACTCACCCGATCTTTTAATGGACCGGCTGCATGTTGAAACACTGGCGGCATGGAAAATCTGGCTCGCCGATCTGCGGGTGCGCCCCTTTGCACAACGCGAAACGGCCATTATCGTGTCCGGCGCGCTGGCACAGCCGGAAAACCCGCTGACCCGCCTGCTGCGCGAGGTCTGGGTGCAGGTCGGCGGCACCGATCGCGCCCGCAGCCATACGCAGCAACTCGCCATTGCGCGCGAATTCGGGGCGATGATCCAATACGTCGAACAGGGCCGCATGACCGAAATTTCGCGGCTGTTTTCACAGTTAAACGTGGCGCTTGGTGCGATTGACATCAACGCCAGTCGCGGCACCCGGCGCTTGATGAGCATTCAGGATCGCGCACGTTCGATTACGGCGCTCAAGAGCGCGCCGCGCATCGTGGTGCAAATCGCCGAGGACGTATTGGCGCAATCCGCCCAATCCGAGCAGGGGCAGGCATCCAACCCGTTGACGCGGATCTGGCAACAGCAGGTATTTCCGCTGTGCCGCGATACGCTTGGTGCGCATTATCCATTTGCCGAAGGGCCGGACGCCGCCCCCGCCGATCTGGCCGCGCTGTTGGGACCGCAAGGCGCTCTCAGCAGTTTTGTGCGACAGAATGCGGCCCCGTTTCTGGAAACCTCGCAAAGCCCGTGGCGCTGGAAACCCGAGGCGCGTTTTGCCGGTGTCACGCCCCAAAGCGCGGAGTTTCTGGAACGGGCGACGCAGGTGTCCCAAGGGCTGTTTGGCGCGCAAGGGCAGCTTGATTTCGATCTGACGTTGGCAGCTTTGGCCGAGCGGGGCCAAACGATGGTGGCGATTGGCGGCGTGGCACAGCCGGTCCGCGCAACGGGTGCGCCCGCCGCTCTGCGCTGGCCCGGACCGCAGCCCGATATCGGAATCGAGGTAAGCTTTCGCGAGGGCGCGCAGGGCGGGCGGATCATTCACGGCGGCCCTTGGGGGCTGATGCGGCTGATAGACGGTTTGCGCCTGCGCCAGCGCGACGGGGGCCAAAGAATACTGTTGGATCTGCGCAGCGACGCGGGCCGCGTGTTCCTTGAAATGCGCTTTGAGACCGAACTAAACCCTGTATCGGTGCGCGCGGCGATGCAGGGGCTGGAATGCCCGCCCGCGTTGTGATTGTTTTTCCGCCCCGCTGTGGCAAAATCACTGTATAGTAAGCGTATTATTTTTCTTTTTTCGACTCGCTCTCTCTCCATAGGAGCAAAGAATGGCATTAGACCGCACCGCATATTTAATGACCCCGCTGGGTTCGATGGACGGCCCGTTCGGGGCAGTAGATGCGCTTTTGTTCGAGCATCTGACCGGCGCGGACCATGTGAGCAGTTGTTTCGAATACAACATTCTTGCCCAAAGCTATGATCCCGAGATTAAAAGCGCTGATTTGCTTGGCGAAATGGTCACCGTTGTCGTCCCTCCCGACAGCCTCGCAGACCTGACACCGCGGTTTTTTCACGGCATGGTGGACCAGTTCCGCTTTGAGGGGAACGACGACGAGGATATGTTCCAATATCGTCTCGTCCTGCGGCCGGGTCTCTGGCTTCTTTCCAAATCGACCGACAACCGGATTTTTCAGGACCAATCGGTCAAGGACATCATTTCGTCGGTTCTCGACGAACACGGCATTGCCGACTACCGGTTCGATTTACAGGCCAACGCGCTCGATGTGCGGGAATATTGCGTGCAATACGGCGAGACGGATCTTGATTTCCTCCAGCGGCTGATGGAGCACGAGGGCGTGTTTTATTATTTCGAGTTCGAGGAGGGCAAGCACACGCTGGTGATGAGCGACGAAATATCGACCCTGCAACCGGGGGGGCAGGACGGGACGCTCAGATTCGAACCGAACGAGCTGGCAGCCCTTGAAGGTGAAGGGGTGATCACCCGTCTGAGCCGCACCGACAGCATTGTCACAGCAGAACATACCCTGACCGATTACAACTTCGAAGCCCCCTCTGCCGATCTTATCGCCAGATCGCTGGAGGGTGATGTGCATAGCAACGACACCAAAGAGCGCTATAGCTATCCCGGCAATCACATGGAGACCGCAACCGGTGACAAGATCGCCAAGCGGCGGCTGCATGAAAACCGCGCGCTGCAATACCGCGTGAAGGCGCGCTCCACCGCGATCGGCTTTTGGGCGGGGCATCTGTTTGATTTCTACGATCACCCGCGCGAGGACGAAAACCAGGGCTACATGATCCTGTCGGCGCATTACGATATCCTTGACGGGCAATACGCGGCAAACGCGCAGATCGAGAGGGATCAGGGCATCATGACCAGATTTGATCTGGTGCCGTCCGACACGGTGTTCCGCCCCGCGCGCAACACGCCCAAGCCCGTGATGAAAGGCCCGCAAACCGCGCGCGTTGTCGGGCCTGCCGGCGAAGAAATTTTCACCGACGAATATGCCCGCGTCAAAGTGCATTTCTTCTGGGACCGTCTGGGCGGCGCAGACGAAACGTCTACCTGCTGGATTCGGGTCAGTTCGGCATGGGCGGGGGCAGGTTACGGGTTCATCCAGATCCCGCGCATCGGACAAGAGGTGATCGTCGATTTTCTGGACGGTGATCCGGACCGGCCAATCATCACCGGCAGGGTCTATAACGCAGAACAGATGCCACCCTATGACCTGCCTGCCAATGCCACACAGTCGGGGTGGAAATCCGAAAGCTCGAAAGGCGGCGGTGGTTGGAACGAGCTGCGCTTTGAAGATCTGAAAGGCTCGGAGGAGGTCTATTTTCAGGCGGAAAAGGACCATAACGAGCTGGTCAAGAACAACGAGAGCCGCCACATCGGCAATGACTTTGCCGAAACTGTCGTCAACAACGCCACGCAGGACGTAGGCGTAAACCGCGACGAGACGGTCGGCAACAACAAGACGACAGCCGTCGGCGTGAACCGCGATGTGAACATCGGCAGCAACGATACCGAAACCGTCGGCGTCAACCGCAGCCTCACTGTCGGCGCCAATGAAACCATCGCAATCGGGGCAAATTCAACAGAAACCATCGGCCTCAATCACAGCCAGAGCGTTGGCGCGAACCAGACGATCACGGTGAGCGTTGCGCGCATAGACAACGTCGGCGCCGTAGAGACGCGCACTGTCGGGGCCGCGCAAATCAACAGCATCGGGGCGATGCGCCAGATGTCGGTGGGTGCGGCCCAAAGCCATGACATCGGTGTCAGCGACAGCTGGGAGATCGGCGCAAGCCAGACCGTCAAGATCGGCGCGGATCAGGGCATCGACGTGACCGCCAATCACAGCCTGTCGGCGGGCGAAGACAGCACGTTCACGGTGGGTAAGAACATGTCGTTCACCATCGGCGAGAACCTCAATGTGGAAGTGGGCAAGGAGATCAGCGTCACCGCGGCGGACAGCATCACGTTCGTCTGTGGTGATGCCAAGTTCCAGATGAAGAAGGATGGCACGATCCTCCTTGAAGGCAAGGATCTGACGATCAAGGGGTCCGGCAAGATCAACGTGGATGCCGGCGGCGACATCATTATGAAGGGCAGCAAGATCAAGCAGAACTGATCTGTGCCAACTGCGCCAACCGCTCTTGCGGTGGTCCGCCGGGCTTGCACCCCCACCAAACCAGCGGTGCCGTAAGGGGCGTTTCACCTGACTGCGGCGGCGCGATCTGCGCAAGGGCATCGTGCAAGGCATCGGCAGTCGCGTAGGTGTCAAGCGCCGTCAAAAGCACAGCCCAAGCGGCATCTGCCCAGACATCCGCAGTTGTGCGATCTGCCGTGTTCAGCAACACACAGGCGGTCAGCGGAAAGGAACGGCCAAACGCATCCTCGCCGGGTTCGATCACCAGTAACCACGGCGCGCCGTCAAGGCGGACCACCGCGCGCACCCCCCCTTCGGGCCAGTGGCGGGCATTTGCCGCCAAGTCGGACATATGCGTGGTTAACCACAGGTCGACGGCGCGGCGCACGGATGGCCGAATGCCACGCGCAACGAAATCCCCCGCCACAGGCAGTTTTCCGAAAAACCCCACCGCAGCCTCAAAATCCGCGCGGGCAGGAAAAGCCCGAGAACATTTTCAGATCAAAGGGGTTCTCGACCGAGTTCGCCCGCAAATTGAAGTTGGCCGAAAATCCACCCGCTGACAGGCGCAAATCAAACGCCTCGGGGAGCGCTGTTGTAGACAGACGCCCCTTGCGGATGAGGCGCAGGATCGCCCAGCTACCGGTCTCTGACGTGATGAGTTCGGCAGTGCCATTCACCGGCGCAAAGCTGAGCGTGATCATGTTGGTGCCGTCCGGTCCCGGCCATGTCATCGGCGCGGGCCGCGCCGCCGCGTTGAAATAGCTCAGTACCTGACCGTCCACATTCAGCGTCACGCGGCTGGCGTTGGCGGACAGATCGGTCGGCTCAAGCGAGAACGCCAGCACCGGCCCCGCCCCGCCGGGGAAAAGCGCATCGCGCATCGCGCGGGCATTTTCAAACGGTTTGAGCAGCGCGGCATCCAACCCGAAATCCGCCCGCCACTTCCATGGGCGCACCGAATTGTCGATATAGGATTGAAGGTGGTCGTTGATGTATGTGTCGATCAACCCCCCGCCCCCGAACAGCCGCGCGAAATCAAGTGTGTTGACGTCAATCGCGCTGGATTGATCAAAGGGATAGCGCCCCGATGTGGCAGAGGTGCAAAACGGCAGCACATCCGCCCGCCAGCGCGCGTTCAACTGCGCGATAACGGCTTCACGCGTCACCGCAATCGTATCGCCCGCGATGCCCGCAATCCACGCGTCAATCGGATCGGGCAGGTTCGCCGCCTCGTTGGCGATGGCACCGGTCAGTTGCGGCAGCCCGCCGCGCGCCAAAAGCGCCGCCTGCGGATCGGGGCTGGCGGCAACAGTTTGCAATTCGTTCGACAGCGCGGTGAGCGCGGCAACAGCATCCCCCAACAGCGGCGGCTTGCCATCGACCTCTTCCACCGTTGCGCGGATCGGGGCAAAATGGTCGGACACAGGCGATCCCGGTGGCACCGGCGGCGGCGCGTCCGATTTGGTCTTGCGCGCGATCTTTGCGCCGGTCTTGACCAGCTTGCCGAGTTTACCCAGCTTGGAGGCCGCTTTCAGCGCGCCTTTCTTTGCGGCTGCATTACCCTCGCCCTGCTCGATCACCCGCGCAAGATGCGTCTCGTAGACGATGGATTCCAACAACCGTTTGAGCGCGCTATCGGCAGAGGCAAGATCCTTGAGATTCTGGCGCGCCTGCACCAGATCATCAATCGGCGTCAGCCGCACGTCGCGCAGAAACCCGTCCCATTGCGAGATGAAATCATCGTAATAGAGCTTGAGAATATCCGCCTCCAGCGTCTCGACCGAGGCATCGGCGCTTTCGGAGCAGCCGCCTGCAAACACGGCACGATCCAGCGTTGCCTGCGCGGCGACTTCGGGAATTTGAGGCAGCACCGCGTTGTGAAACCCGTCATAGGTAAAGGCACCGGGCAGACCTATGCGCAATGACTGATCAGACAGGCGGGTAAGGACGCGCGCGCCGTTAGGGCCGGTTTTCTCCGCCGGAATCCAGTCTTTGAGACCGGCGATCAACGGATCGGAACGCAAAGTGCGATACGCGCGCACAGCCAACGGGATAGTGCAGATGCTCTCCAATGCAACGGAAATCAGGGCCGGATCAGCGCCGATCTTGTCTTCTTCGCCTGCCATACGGACAAGCGCGGCAAGTTGATGATCGACCGATTCATCAGTCGGAAACGGGTCAATAGGCGCAAATTCGGGCAGCACGATCTGCCACCACTGACCCAGAAACGCCGCATCATAGGGCGCTTGTCCGGTCAACATCTGGTAGGATTTGAGCGCCCCCAGCAGAAATTCGGGATCGCGTGAATGACGCCACATCGTTGCCTCCAACAGCGCAACCATACGCGGCTCAAGGATATTTCGCAGGGTCTGTTCATAGGCGATGGTGTGGATCTGCGCCAACTCCGGTTGCGCACTGGGTCCGATAAGGGTGAGCGGGCTTGCCTTTACAAACGTCTGCGCATTTGCCGTTTCATTGGCCGCTTCAAGAGCGAGATTCAGATCCAGCGGATCGGTGGGTGCCTGCCTTGCCGCGACATTGGCCAGCCGCGCAGAGAGGTTTGTCAACTGCCGCTCCTGTTCTCCCAGCGCGCCGTTATAGCGCAGGAAGGAAAACAGAAATACGGTGGCCAGAAGCACCGTCACCAACGTCGCACCCGCCAGCGTACCACGCCAGATCCAGCGGCGGCGCTCTTCGGCGCGCGGATCAAAACGGCCAAGGCCGGCTTCGGGAAAGATCAGATCGGTGAGCAGATTGCGCAAAAAGAAACTGCGTGTGTTGCCGTGCGCGCGCTGCTCGGGCATCGGCGCGCTCAGGCCCAACGCGCTTGCGATGCCCGACACCATGCGATCAATGGGCGACCCTTCCTGCGTGGCGGAAGTGAAATAAATCCCCCGCATCCACGGGCTTTCTTCATACCGGCTTTCGCCGAATACCGCTTCGATCAACACTTTCAGAGAGCCGGTCAATTGCTCAAGCTGGCTTGGAAAGCGGAAAATCTCGGCGCGCTGCTCCAGCGGAACATCATCCGAGATGCGCGCAACCAGCCGCTCTTCGAGCGCTTCTTGCAAAACCCGCATTTCCCGATCGACCGTGAGGCCATCCACACGGTCCCCCGTGCCGAGCGTAGCGCCCCAGACCTGTTCGCGCTCTTGTGCGTTGAGATCACCGAAATAGGCCTCAAATCCCGGCACCAGATCGGCCTTGGTAATCATCAGATAGACCGGCAGTTTAAGGCCGGTTTCCTCGCGCAACTCCGCCAGCCGCTTGCGGATTTCGCGACCATGTTCGCGGATCGCAATGTCGTCTGCGGCAAGTTCCTGCACCGACAGCGTCAGGATCACCCCGTTCAGCGCCCGCCGCCCGCGGTGTTTTACCAGCAGCTCAACAAAACCTTTCCACTCGGCCGCATCGACATCCGGGTCACTTTGCTGTTGGACATAGCGCCCTGCCGTGTCGATCAGAACTGCGTCCTCGGTGAAGAACCAGTCACAGTTGCGCGTCCCGCCGATACCTTTGAGATCGTCGGAAAGATCAATCGGGAAGTGCAAACCCGACTGGCGCAGCGCGGTCGTTTTGCCGGTGCCGGGGGGGCCGATGATCACATACCACGGCATGTCGCGCAAAAACTTTCGACCGCCAAGTTTGGAGCGCTTCATCTGCTCCATAATGCCTTGGAATTTGGCCTGTACCTCGGCGAGGTTGTCTTCGCCCGGGCGCGCGATGGCATCGGGTGCGGGCGCGGCCAGTTCTGCAACAAAGGCGTGATTGGCCCGCGCGGCCCGCATCTGTCGCAATAACATCGAGATAAGCCAGAGGATGATGATCAAACCGATCACCACGATGCGCGTCAGATCGCCCGCCAGCGGTGCGGCGTCGCCGATGCTGATCAGCGGTCCGTAAATCCAGATCAGCGTGCAAAGAATTGCGATGCCGATCAGCGACCATAAAAAGCGCGAGAACAGAAAACCGAGGATCTTTTTCAGCACGCTCATGGCTCAGACCTTCTTTTGCAGGACAATTTCGACCCGCCGGTTGCGGGCGCGCCCGTCGCGGGTGCCGTTGTCGGCGATGGGATCGGTTGCGGCCTTGCCCTCCGATGTGACCAATCCCGCGGGTACATCCGCCGCAATCAACATGTCGGCGATGGTTTTGGCGCGGCTTTCGGACAGGCCCTGATTTGACCGGAACGGATTGGACTTGCGCACCTGAATGCTGTCGGTATGGCCCACAACGCGGACAGAGCCGATAAATTCGATGTTGTCGACGATCACGCCAGCGACGCTTTTGATCAGGTCGGTATACTCCTTGTTAAGGTCGGCCTTGGCAGAACGGAACACCTCCGGCGTGGTGGCCTGCACAACGATCACGGCAATCGAGACATCCTCCCGTCCAGTCAGTGCCTCCACCCGGTCCTTGGGCGCGGCTTCGCCGAACAGCGGCAACAGCTCGAACACCAGCGGATCGGCGGTAAGTTGGGGTACATCGACCGTTTCGATCACGGGGCGGAAAATGTCGGCGCGCGTCGGCGGCGGCAGAACGCCGGCGAGGGTAAACAACTGCTCGCCACGGTTTGACAGCTTCACGCCAAGGCCGACATAAATCGCAGTGACCAGCGCCAAAGCGATCAACGCGATTGACCACAACGGCACGATAAACCGCTTTTCCTCATCCTGTGCCTCGACACCCTTCCAATGCGGAGCCAACGGCGTTTCGGCGGCGTCTCGGTCGCGCAAAAGGCGCGCCATCTGGCCGCGTAGCTGTGCGATGGCCGCCACCCCCTGCCCGCCGTCACGGCGGAATTTGCCGCGAAAACCAAGCGACAGGCACAAGAACACAAGCTCCATCAACTGCGGGTCGCGTTCGGGAAAACGAATAAGGTCTTCGGCCAGATCAAAAAACCGCTCTCCCGCGTCGACATTGCCGTACATCGACACAACCAGCGGCATACGCGGCCAACCGCTGTTGCCGCCCCAAGGCGTATTGAGCGCGATATCGTCGAGCAGCGCCGCCACAAACCACGCACCCTGATCCGCGCGCGACAGGGGAACACCGGCAGAAACGGCGGCATCGCGCGATTGGGTCAGCGTTTCGTGAAGGCGGGTGCGCAAAACATCGGGGTTTTCGGGGACCGTGGCGCGCTCAAGCTCGGGGGCCATACCCAGCAGCGCGGCAAAGGCGTTGAGCAGCGGATTGTCACTGGCGCGCGCGGTCCTGACCGGCGCGCCCTGCGCGCGAGGCGCGGCAGGGCGGGCGGCAGCAGAATTGCGCCGCACGGGCCGGATGCGGGTGCGTCCGGCGTCGTTCTCAAGGCCAAAGGGATCATCCGCGCTCATGTCATCACCTGCTTACCGCATAACAGTCGATTTCCGGCTCGCGCTCGAAATCACCTGCGACGCCGACAACGAAACCCGGCGCGTTTGCCAGCGCGGCCCAATGTTCCGACTGACGGTCAAGCTCAAGACACAGGCGGTCCCCGTCATAGGGGATTTCACGCGGCTGGCTGTTGAGCGGCTTGAGCGGAATGCCCGTCAGCCGCGATTTCCACAGGGTGTCGAACTGGTCTGCCGCCCCCACTGTTGCCTGATCGACGAAAAATTTGCGCAGCAGCTTTTCCGACATGTCCCCGCCCACCCGCAAAACGATACGGCTGTTGGCGATGATCTCGGGGTTGTCGATGCGCACGGTCCAGATATTTTCAGAGTGACGCGACACCCGCAAGCTGCGCGATTTCGGCTCGACGTGGCGCAGCGACAAAACCAGCGAGCGCAGCGTATCGGCAAGCGCCTGAAAGCCGAGTTGCGGATCGGCGTGGTTGTATTCCGGCAGATCACCCAGCCGCCGCGCAGATGCACCATACGTCGCCATCCGGCCTGCGATCCCTGCCAGCTCAAGATACAGTGTTGAAGGATGCACGGTGTTTTGCGCTGCCAGATGCGCAAGCCGCGGGCGGGTGCTGTTGGCCAGCTCAAGGATCAGCAGATTTTCCATCGAGGCACCGGTGCCGCCCAGCACCATTGCGCCGTGTGCGTCCGCGATACGCTCCATGCCGTTGACAAGCTCTTTCAACAGTTGCGCATACCACGCCACCGCTTCGATCCTGAGCGCAGGCGCAAGGAACCCCGCGTCCAGCGCCACCGCACCGTCCGAATTCAACCCCTCGATGCGCGCGATAGGCAGCGTGACATAACCCGCCGTCTCGTCCCCCGGCAGCAGGATTTTCGGAGCCAGCCGCGCGATTTCGATCTCGCTGGCGTCGGCCCCGTCACGGACGGCATCACGCGCCTCGATCATGGCACCGCGATAACGCGCGCCCGACGGTTCGGCATGGGCGGGATCAATCATCGCGGCACCTGCGGCTTCGGACGGGATGGCAATATGCACAAGGCCAGCCTCGGTTTTGGCCTGAACCGAAACGGGCGCGATGTCATGCGTCCCGTCCGGCACCGACACAAACGTGCCATCGGGCAAAAACCCTTCGGCCTGCGCCAACGCAATCTGTCCGGTATCCAGCGCCACCGGATCGAGCGTCAGACCCAGAAAGCCAAAGCCCGCCTCTGGCTGCGCGGCGAGGGTGCGCCGCATCAACCAATCCGTGTGGCGGTCCTGCTGTTGCAGGTGCTGGGTGCGCAGGAAAAGCCCCTCCGACCAGACAACCTTGTTTCTATCCGTCATATCCGTCCTTTTCGTACACTTGCGTGCCTACGCGCGGGAAAGCGCCAGACCGTCGGCCCCCACAGTGATAATAAGCCCCGAATTCGCGCCCGGAGCGGCGATTTTCGAACGCACGGTGCGCCCCGCCGGTGTGCGGAACCCGCCCACCACACCGATCACGCTGGTGCCGGGCTGGATCGTGATCGCCTTGGTGGCCGTCCCTCCCGGCGCGAGGACCAGTTGATCCGAGCGGATCAGATCACTGCCAAGCGCGCTTGCCGGATCTTGCAGGGCAAAATAATCGGCGGCATCGAAGGCCTGCGCGCTTGCCAGTTGCAGCACGGTGAGGGTCACGGGCCGGTCACCGCCGCCGGGTCCGGGGTTCATGCCCGCGCCACCTTGTGCGCTGACCGCCAGCACAGCAGGGGCCGCCTCGCCCATGCAACCGGCCAACAGTGCACCTGCGCCAAAAGTGGAAGTGATCAGAAAACTGCGTCGTGCAAAAATGGTCATGTCAATCCGTCCTCCTGTTTTCATATGCGTCTCTGAAATCTACCCCGACATCGCCAAGGAACTGCTTTTCAGCAGTCTGTGCGATGTCACGGTACCTGTCTTCGTAAATCTGCCAAAGTTTCGCACTGCGCCCACCAGCGACAAGCGATTCCAGCAGGCCCACGTCGTCCATCTCCTTCGCGATTTCCGAAGGGTCGAACTTGTCGATCATGCGCCGCAAGGCCACTTGCAAGGCGCTCCATGTGCGGACCTGATGATCCGCCAGATCCCGAAACGCGCCGTCAATCGCGGCCTCGGGGGCCAAATACCCCTTGCCGCGCGGGCGGATCAGCGCGCTCAGCGCGTCTTCCGGCGTGGCAAGGAATTTCAACGGGTTCACATCGGCGCTGGCGATGATGGTCTGCGCCACGCGGACCTTTTGTTTCTCTTGCGCGCGGGTCCGCAGCAACAGCATGACACCTTCGACAAGGCTGCGCATGGAGCGGCCCAGATGCTCCATCTCGGCGACCGGATCGTCCGTGGCCATCTGCGCGGGATCAAGCCCCATACCGCGCAACAGCGCATCGCGCAGGTCTTCGTCATTGCGCGAGGCTGCTGGCTTTGGCGGGGCAGGTATCGGTTCCGGCGCGCGGGCGGCTTCAGCTTCGGGAGGTGCTGGTAGCTCCTGCGGTGCCGGTTGCGGGGTTTCCGGTGGCCCGGCCGCAGGTTCGTTGTTCCAGATACCAAAGATATCCGGTTTCGCCTCTGGTGGCTCGGGCACAGGCTCCGCCGCGCGGGGAGCCTCTTCCGGTGTGCTCTCAAAATAGCTGCCTTTGCTGCGCTTTTCGGACGGTGTGTCCGACGGCTCCACAGCGCTTGATCGCAGATCAAGGCCGAAGGGGTCGGCCTGATCCAACGGACGCGGCGTCCGGGCCACCTCGGTGTGTCGCGGTTTTTCGGTGCTGTCACTGCGCAGGCCGAACGGATCGGGCAAACCCTCGGGGCGCGCGGGCGGGGGGGGTGGCGGTGCCGCCTCCTCATCGTCGTCAGGGAAAAAGCTCCGCCCGCGCGGGGCTACCTTTGGCGGCGCAGGCGCGCTGGTTGCACCCGAAGCCGCTTCGACCCGCAAGGTGAAATCCCCCAGATGCAAGCGCATTCCGGGCGTCAGCGGCACGCTATTGCCCAGCCCCACCGCGTTGGCCCCGTTATCAACAAACAGCCCGCCCGAGGACGCATCGGTGGCAATCACCTGCCCGTCCTCCTCGCTGATAACAACGTGGCGGCGCGAAATGAACGCGTTGGGGTCGTCGATCTGCCAATCCGCATCCGCACTGCGCCCGATAGAAAGCTGGCCGCCGTTGAACTCCCGCTCGGTTTCGGCCTGCGGCACGGGGGACGCTTCGATTACAAAACGCAGGCTCATGCGGCATTCCTTTCGCGCGGCGCGGACGTCCGTTTGGTTACATTGGAAAAGCACAGGTCGGATGACCCCGCATCAGCGGCAGGCGCGATCCATGCGGTGCGGCCCAACTGGCACGCCCCCAACCGCGCAGCAGGCACTTCGCCGGGCGCGATAATCAGGCGCAGGCCGAAATTGATATCCTTGCCGGCGGCAAAGACCAGCGCATGTTGCAGTCGCCGCCATGCATCGGGATCTTCAAGAAAACCGGTGAACTGCCTGAGCGTCAGCGGACCCAGTTGCAGTTCGGCATGGCTTTGGCGGTCAAACACACGACTGCCAACCACAGCACCGCTCCCAAGCCCGGCGTATTGCTGGCCCAGACGGCTTTGCAGATGTTCGGGAATGTCGATCCACAGACCGGCAAATTCGGCCAATTGCACCGGAACGCCCAGAACCGTCTCGATGAATGCGCACAACCGCTCGGGGCTGCGCGCCTCCATCACCAGAGATGTGGCATGGCGCAGCTTGGCCCCGTCGAGGCGGATGTCACCGGTGCGTGTGCCCGGCATCCCCTGCCCCGCCAACGCGCGCATCGTTGCGGTGACCCGCCCGCCCTCGCCGTGGGCGATATTTATCTCGGGGCGCGCATCCGCCCATGCACGCCAGTAAAGCGCGATCAAGCGGTGCTGAAGCAGGTTGATAAAATCCAGAAACGATGTATCCGCCACCGCCCCGCTGCTGTCGCCCGCAAACCAGCGGTTTGACAGGCGCGCCATAATCCAGCGCGTCAGGTGCAGCGGCATTGGCCCTTCCGGCCCGATCAGGCCCAGCACGTTGACGGCAATCTGCGGCGGGCTTGCGTCCGTTGCGGAGCTCACCGATGCCACATCGCTTGCGGCAAAGGACAGGCGCGCGATCTGGCCCAGACGCGCAGGTTCACGCGCCGCCCCTCCCGCCCGGCCAAAGCGCAGCACGTCGGTCTCGAGCTGGCGCAGGAGTTCGAAAAAATCCATGCGGGCGGCGGCTTCCGGCGTGCCTAGATCAGCGCGCGTGTGCCGGTCGTCATCGGCCATGTTACCTCCGTCTGTTGCTGGGTCAGGTGCGCTTTTGTGCGCACAAATGAATTGATCGCGGTGTGGCGCGCGAAAAGCTGTGCCAGCAGCGCCGACAACAGCAAACTGCTGCCACCGGTCAAAAGCGCGTCGTTAATGTCGAGTGTGATTTCCGTGCCGTGGCCAAAGCATAACGGTCCCGCCACCTCCAGCCGCTCCACAAGCGGGCGCGAATGCACGGCGGTTATGGCCGTTCCGTGACGGCGCAGCGACGGGTCACCCCGATCAGCATACAGCTTGATCAGCGCGCGCAGCGGTTCTGCGCCCGCCTCGCTGTCGGCCAGCGAAATATGGTTCAGGCTTAGCTGTGAAATCCAGCGCCATGTCAGATCGTCGATCTGGCGTTCGTCGGATGCGCCCGAGGGCAGGCTTGCGCGCAGGCTCGCGCGCGGGCGGCGCATCGGCGAAAGCAGCGTAACAGCCTGCACCGGATCGCCGGAATCAAGCGTGAGTTTAGGTGTGTCGTCAAGGATCGGCAGATCACGGTTGGTACACAGCGCCCGCACATCGAGTCTGCGGATCGGTTTGGCCGCGCGCGCATGGGTTGGACGACCGACCGAGATATAGAAATCATCGCCGATGTAGCTTGATCGGGTCTGGCCGCGCCGGACCTCTTCGGTATCGGGCCGGCGCGCGCGGCGGTCGGCGGAATAGACGTGGCCGCTGTCGCCCTCTGCCTCGACTGAAAACAGCGGCGTGACCCGCGCCTGCGGCCCCTCCACCTCGGCGTCCTCGACCCGCAAAAGACGGTAGATTTCGTAGTCGCGCGGGCGGGTACGGTCGGCCTGCACAATATGCTGTGGCTGATTGCGGCGCAACTCAACTATGTTGCATTCATGCTCGAACAGGTTAACGATCGGCACGGTAAACAGGCTGAAATCCCGGACGCTGATACCTGCAAGATCGCCGCGCTCTTCGCGCAGCAGGATGATGATTTCAAGCGCCTTGTTCCCCGTGCGGCGCACCACCCCTGATAGCCCTTTGAGGCGCATGAAATAAAACCGTGCGGGCAGCAGGAAATATTCGCGCAGCAGGCGGTAGCCCTCGAACGACGCGCGCACACGGGGCAAAAGCGCCTCGTCATCTTGCACACCGACCATCGACGGGGGCGAAATCGCCTCGTATGGGACGCTTTTGTCTGCCGGTCGCGCAACGCAACCCGCACCAAAACCGAACACCGCGTCAAAGATCGCACCGCCCCGCGTCCCCGCCCCGAAATACAGATCAAGCTGGTTAAGCGAGAGCTCGTCGAGCTGCCCCGCGCCGTCGCGTTTGAGCGTGATGCGGATACCCGCAGCAGCGTGGCGCGCGGCGTTGGCGTTTACCCCTGCCTGCGACAGCGCGCCCTTGTCCTGAAGGTATTCAACCTGTTCGACGGCGACGGGCCACATGTGAACGCTTTGCGCGGTTGTGTAGGTACACCGCGTTTGCTGGCCATCGCGCAGGCCCGATGTCAGCCGCGTGCCGCGTTTCATCAGGTGGCCGTCCAGCATCCGCTGGACCTGTGGGCCGGGTGTCATCGCGGCCATTGTCATGGCGGGCGCTGGACCGCCCAGATCGGGATAAAGCGTGTCGATCAACGTGCGCACATAGCGGCTTGATTCCGCATCAACCTTGAGCCGTGTGCGCGCCGCAAGAAAAGCCACCCCTTCAAGCAGCCGTTCCACATAAGGGTCGGGGCAGGGAACGGAATCTAGCGCAAGGTTGCGCGCCACATTCGGATGCAGCGCCGCAAACTCCTCGGCCATGCTGCGGATGTGCGACAACTCCTCCTCGTAGTATTCCAGAAACGCCTGATCCATCAGCGGCCCTCCAGCACTGTCAGGGCGCGGCCACTATCCAGATCAACGCTGGTGGACAGGCGCAGGCGTTCGGGAATCGGAGAGAGCAGCAAAACCCCGTCAATGTCGATCCGCAGTCCGATCTTGTCGCCGGTGTGCACGCGCACTCTCACGCTGTCACGCTTCAACCGTGGCTCGAACGTATTAAGGACCGCCTTAATGTCGCGGGCCAGTTCGTTTTTATCAAAATCTGCACCCGAACGCCCCGAGAATGACGGCACGCCGTAGTTCAAAACACTTTTACGGATCTCGGGAAACGCCGCCAACTGGCTGGCGGGGCTTTCGTGTTCCAGTGCTTCGCGATCGGTCAACAAGAATTGGGCCTCCAGCCTTTCGATGTTGAAGAGCATTTCAATGTCGCGGCGCACCGCTTCGCGCAGCACGTCGGACGTGACAATGATGCCGCCCTCCTCAAGCCTGCGTTTGCGCGCCGACAGGTGAACCAACCGGTGCGCAAGTTGTTTGGTATCGTCGTCAAGACCGGCGCGCTGTTCAACGGCGCGCGTGCCACCGGCAATCAATGCCTCGATCCCGGCGCCCTCCTCTCCGAGCGCCTTGGTCAGATCGCGGACAAGCGCGTCATGTTCGGCGGAAATGCCCGGCAGATCATCGACCAGCCTGTCCCACAGGGACGGTTGAACCGCCTCCTGCCGGGCCACCGAAGGTGCATCATCGCGGTTAACCATCTGGCATCACCTCGCCAGCGGTTACACGCCTGCCGCGATGTCGTAGGTGATTTCGTGCTCGCCACCTGCGGAGTGGTCATCCTCTTGTACGGTGTATTTGTAGGTCACGTTTTCGAACACGAGGGCAAGGGCCTCTTCGATCATCTGACCATCCTCTTGCTCACCCACGCCAAGCACCTCGTATTTCGAGATGGTGACATTCTCCATGGTGATGATCAGATAATCCAGATGCGCCTCGCCGGAGTCCTTACGCACCGACAAAACCATATCGGGAAAGGATTTGCCCTGCATACAGGCAAGCGCCAGATAGACCGATGACGCATCTGCGAATTTACCCAGCTCAAGCGCGCTGACTTGCGCACGGGCACGAGAGCGGCCCTTCCCGACCTGTGCGGCCGATCCCTGTTCGATGTTCCATCGCATATCGTGGATGTCGATTTCTTCTTCGTGATCCGCGCGTTGGGATTCGCCCTTGATGTCACCAATCTTGAGGTATCCTGTAAAAGCCATTTCAGTTCTCCAATATTATAAGGTTCACAATCAGGTTTTGACGGAAGGCAATTCCGAAACGAGACGCAGCGATGCGTTGATGCCTTCCAACTGGTAATGTGGCCGAAGGAAAAATCGTGCGTTGTAGTAGCCAGGGCGGCCCTCGACGCTGTCCACTTGCACTTCAGCCGCTGCAAGCGGTCGTTTCGCCTTGGCCTTGTCATCGGCCATGGCAGGATTTGCCAGAACGTAGCGGTTGATCCATTCGCTCAACCATATCTGCATGTCTGCCCGCTCTTTGAACGTGCCGACCTTGTCGCGCGCAATCGCTTTAAGATAATGTGCAAAGCGGCTGACGGGAAAGAGATAGGGCAGGTTTGCCGAAAGCCGCTCGTTGGCCTGTGCGTCCGGATCCACCAGACGGCCTGCGCGGGTTTCGTCGTCTTGCAGGCTGTGCGCCCCGATAAAAGCAGCCACATCCGTGTTCTTGCGGTGCAGGATCGGCATCATGCCCAGCTTGGCAAGCTCGGCCTCGCGCCGGTCATCGATCGCAATCTCGGTCGGGCATTTCATTGCCGTCGAGCCGTCATCGGTGGGGAAGGTGTGCACCGGCAGGTTCATCACTGTGCCGCCCGATTCCACGCCGCGGATCTGCGTCCCCCAGCCCGAAATCTTGTGGCTGCGGTTGATGTTCACGCCCATCGCATAGGCCGCGTTCATCCAGACGTAATGGTCGTGCTGTCCATCAAGCTCCTCTTCGAAGTCGAAGCCTTTGACCGGCACGGTTTCGGCTCCATAAGGCAGACGCCCCAGCACCCGTGGCATCGCCAGCCCGATATAGCGCGCGTCTTCGCTTTCGCGCAGACTTTGCCAGCTTGCGTAATCGGGGCTGGAGACAATCTGTTCCAGATCCTGCGGGTTCGGCAGTTCCTGCCAGCTTTCCATACGGAAAAGCTGTGGCGCGGCGGCGGCAACGAACGGGGCGTGCGCCGAGGCGCAGATGCCCGAAATGTTGCGCAGCAGGCTGACATCCTTGGGTTTGTGGCTGAATTCATAATCCCCCACGATGGCGCCGAACGGCTCACCCCCGAACATCGAATATTCATCGGAATAGATTTTCTTGAAGACCGGCGACTGGTCCCACATCTGCCCTTCGTAATCTTCCAAATGATCGGCCAGATCGTCCTTGGCGATGTTCAGAACCCGGATTTTCAGCTTTTGATCGGTTTCGGTATTGTTCACGAGGTAATGCAACCCGCGCCAGCTGCCTTCGATCTTGCGAACCTCGGGGGCATGCAGGATTTCGTTCATCTGCGTCGACAGCATCCCGTCGATACCCGCAATCAGCGATTTGATCGACTTCACCGCATTGCCGGAAATCGCGGCGGTGCCGGCGCGCTCTTTCGCGGCAAGCGCCAGATTGGCCACCAGCGCCTGAAGCTTTTCGCCTTCGCTGTCCTTGACGCGGAAATCCTTCTCCAGCAAATCGCTGAATTCGCCCAGATCAAGGGCTTCTGCTTCGGCAGCGGCAGCACCTTCTTGTTTTTCTTCAGCCATGCTCAGCTCTCCTCGTCTTTGGTTGCAGCCATCGCCTTTTCAGCGGCCTGCGCCAGCAGCGGCTCGTTTGTCAGCAATTGCGCGATGCGTTTTTCGGCATCCACCTTGCCGTCCATATAGCTCAGCAACTCTTCGAGCTGCTTGCGCATCTTCAGCAGTTCGTTGAGTTGCGGCACCTGTTCGGCCACCTTGTCAGGGGCAAAATCGCTCATGCTTTTGAACGACAGATCGACAAAAAGCTCCTCGTCGCTCTCTTCACCGTCAGCCGCAGGCATGGTGTTTTTCACACGCGCCTTTACCCGTGGGCTCAGCGCTTCCATGAATTTGCTGAACCGGCCCGCGTCCGTCTCTACGAAGGCGCGGTCGTTGATCGGCTTTTTCGCCTCGCGCGTTTCCGACGCCCCCGCCAGATCGGCCATAACACCCATCACAAACGGCAGCTCGATGGTTGTGGGGCTGCCGTAGTGTTCAACGTCATAAGCAATCTGCACCCGTGGGGCCCGATTGCGTTCAATTACTTTTTGCTTGCTGTCACTCATGAAAAAAACCTCCAGTCGTTTCTAAATAAAACCTGTCACGTCACTTCTTCTTCGAGTCGTCCACCCCCGCCACGTTGCGGAATTCCTTCAGCCCCGAGGGCGCGATCTCCTCCATCAATTCGAGGAAATCCATCGCCACCATCCGCCGCATCCGCCGCGCAAGATGGGGCATCGGGCTGCCCGGCTCGGTCCGCTCGTAAAACGCGATGATCCGGTCCAGACTTGTTTCTACATCGGCGCGCGAATTGATCGCGCCGGGGGGCGAAGGGGCTGTGGCCTGCGCCGCAGCCGTTGCAGGGACCGCCGCCGGAGTGTCTGTCGCCACAGGCGCGTCCGCAACGGTGGCGCCCACCGCCGCCTCCAGCGTTTTGCGCCCGAGCGCCAGTATTTCCATCAGCTCAGGCATCTGCAAACCCGGCCCGTCCCCGAAATTTCCGGCCCCCGTAACCGCAGCGCCCAACGCGGTCAGCCCGGCTTCGCAGGCGGTGATACCGTCGATCAGCGCGGTCATACCCTCGCCGTCCTCGGCGGCCATGCCGCGGGTTGCGGCCTTGACCCGATTGCTCCGCTGCCCATGCGCCGAGACAAGCGCATCCTTCTCCCCTTGGCTCAGCCCCGACGCCGCGCGTGTCAGCATTTCGAAATCGCTCAGGCTTGCCGCGACCAAATCGTCGCCGGTGACCGGACCGATGCCACGCGGGTTCAAAACCACGCCAAAACGGATATCGCCCAGCAAACCGTTTGCGTCATTCTCAAGCTGGCGCAGTGCGTTCAGCCGGGGAAGGGCCGCCACCTGCGGGTCGTCGCGCTCGCGCAACGCGGGGTGCAGGCTGTCCCAATACTGTGTGACGGTCTGCGCGAGAAAGCCAAGAGCCTCTCCCAGCCCCGCAAATCCGTCCACATTATACCGCGCGCGGCTCATCAGAACGAGCAACCGAAGATCGCGACCATTATCGGCCAACTCTTCGCCGTCGCCAATGATCCGGTGCCAGTCCACGTCAGGCGCCGCATCTCCAAGCGTTCCGTCCTCGTTCGCCCGGAATTCCCGCGCGGCGGGTTCGGTCAGTCGCGCGAGATCGTGAAACCGCAGGTCGTGCCGCAATTCGACACCAGACGGGTTATCACCCTCAATAGGCGCAAGGAGGCGTTCAAAATCCATGCCTCAAGCTTTCAAAATATATAAAGTGATTGAAGTCTTGCACGAGTTTGTGATTCTGGCAACTCTGACGCGCATAAGAGCAATCCGGTACCCGCATTGATTATATGCTTGCGACTTTCATTCGACCGGCTCGCCTTGCCGTGTGGCAACGAACAGATAGACCCATTCGCCCCGAAAATCCGGATGCGCCATCCGCTGTTGTGCAATCAGCCCGCGCAATGTTTCAAGATACGGAGCGGCCGGTTCAACCAACGGGCGCAAGCCATCATACAGCGGCACGCTGGCGGTAAATGCAACGGCAATGTCCTGCCCGAAGGGCGGCGCGATGCGCAGGTTCACATCATCCCCGCGCCCGATTGAAAACACCGCGTCCGGCGCCATCCGCTCCAGCGGTGATTGCGTGTTGGGACGCAAATGAATCACCTGCCCCGCCGCATCAAAGTAATCGACATAGACATAGGCCGGATAATCGGGCGCAATCAGATCAATGGTCAACCGGTCGCCTTCTAAGAACGCATATTCGCGCACCTGTGCATTCTCGCCCACCAGATCGCTGTCGGTCAGCTGTTCCTCGGATTGGGGCAATCCAAGCGCCGCGATGCCGTCAAGCAATCCACATTGCGGCTCCGGCAAAATCCGCAGCATGTCGCGCAGCGCGAGACCGCTGCCAATCTGCGCCCGCAAGGCCGCCAGCAAGGGCGCGCGTGAGGCGGCATCGGGGACATGACCGCGCAGGTCCAACCCGCCGGTTGCCGGATCAAAAACGGTGTGGATACGCGAACAAGGCGGTGCAGCCATGATACCCGCTATCCGGTCGCGCACCTGTTGGCCGTCAATTCCGCCCGGTTGCAAAAAGGCGGTCAGCGTTGCCACGCTCCGGGCATCCAGCGCCACGTTTTGCGACCCACTCCATGCCAACCCCGCACGGATAACGGGGGCGGCTGGCGTTAGGATTTTGGCTTTGGATGCAGGGGGCACCGTGGCGTTTGTGCGCATTGCATCCGGGTTAAGCGCATTTGGCCGCGCGCTCGCGGGCGCAACGGCTGGCAATGGCGGCGCGACTGTCACCACGGGCGTCAGGCTCTCGGGCTTGGTCGCAAGGACATCCGCTGCGACTGTATCGGGCATGAGCGATTGGGTAACAGTCGGGGTTGGCGCGGCGGCTGCGAGTGGGGCCGCGACCGTCACCACAGGGATCATTGCGGCGCTGTCTGGTACCAATGCCGCTAGTGTTGCCCCCTCCGCAACCCTGGCCGCGCGTCGCGTCCCCGTCACCGCCTGTGCGGGCGCACGGATACGCGCCACACCGCCGCCGCCGATCCGCGCACCTGCGGTTTGCATCCGGCCGGCGGCATTGGCTGCGGGCGTTTTCGCTTCGGCATGGCTGCGCCTGACCTGTACCGAACCAAGGACGAGGCGGCTTTGCGGCGTCATCTGCTGCATCGGCGGGCGCGCCGCAAGGGCCGGCAAAACCACCGCTGCCACCGTCAGATGCAACACCACCGATCCCGCCAATGCCAGCGCCCCGGCGCGCATCATGGAGCGGGCGGCGTCACGACCAGAACGACCTCCCCCAATGCTGCCGCCTCCAACGCATCGACAAGCGGCAGGACATGGCGCAGCGCCACATCGCGGTGGGCGTTGATCCCGATACGCACCGCGCCGTCCCGCGTCTGTGCCGTGCGCACCGCTTGTAGCCAGTCCTCCGGCGCAACCTCCTGTCCGTTGACCGCCAATGCACCGTCTTTTGCGATTGACAGGGTCACACCCCCGGCCGGTAAATTCCGTCCGCTCACGGCGGCGGGCGGCACAACGTCAAAAGGCGCAGTGGCATCCAGCCGCGCCACCAGCATGAAAAACACCAATAAAAAGAACACCACATCAATCAACGCAATGACCGGTTCGGATGCGGGGCGATGATCGACACGCTCAAGCCTCACGGCAACGCCTCCAACCGGACAAGCCGCGCGTCCGCGATGCCTGCAACGCTGACGGCATCGAGCACTTTAGTCAGCGCCCAAAGCGGGGCGGCCCCCGAGGGCAGGATCAACACCCGTCCTGACGCCTGCGCCAAAGCCGTCTCCAGCGCGGCTGGGTCAAGGGGCGTTCCGCGCAGGGTGACGTCTCCGTTTGCCGTGATCCGGAACAAAACAGTGTCGCCGCCCGAAACCTGCGCCCCACCGCTGCTTTGATCTTGCGCACGCACCACGGGGATCATGTCGAGGTCGCGATAGACGGAGGTGACCATAAAATAGACCAGCAGGATGAACAGCACATCAATCAGCGGCACCAATGTGATCCGGCGACCCGCCCCTGCCCTGCGCACCAGCATCACGCGGCATCCTTGTGGCGCAGCTCTTGCGCCAGCGTTGTGCGGCCGATAACCCGCTCCATCTCGCGTGTGCCGGTTTCTACCCGCGCTTGCAGGATCGCCGCCCCCACGACCGCAGGGATCGCCACAATCAGGCCCGCCGCCGTGGTCAAAAGCGCCTGCCAAATCCCCCCCGCAAGGATTGACGCATTGGCCGCGCCCTGCGCCAGCTCCAGCGAGCGAAACGACTGAATCATGCCCAAAACCGTTCCCAGCAGGCCGAGCAGCGGCGCAATCATCCCGATCAGCTCAAGCAGGCGGATGCCGCGCCCCATCGCGGCGACCTCGGCGTTACCCATCTGCGCCAGATCCGCAGACAGGGCCGCAGGGGCCGCACCGCGCGCGATAAGTGTTGCTGCGCGCGCCGCGATCCTGTCGGCGGGCGCGCGCGGCCCGTCGGGCGCTATGATCGTGCCTGTTTCCACCGCATCCAGCCAGCGCGCCCGCACATCCCGCCCCGCCGTAACGCCGCGCAATGTGACCACGCGTGCAAGAAACACCGCAACCGACAGGACCGACAGAACCGTCAGCAAAACCAGAAGCGGACCCGCCGCGCCAAAATCAGAGAATGTCCCGCTCATTTGACCAGCTTTGCTTGGGTTTTGCTTTGCAGGGTCAGGACATCGAAACAATTCATCTCCTCGCCGTTCTGCGGGCGACAGGCGGCAATGTCATGCAACAGGATTTCGGAAATCCCGTCGCAGGCAATGTCGGGAAATTCGAACAGTTTCAGCGTCGTGCGCGCAACCGGCACGGGGGCCGCATCGACCGTCAGCAACTGGTCAATCACGCCCTGCCCGTCAAGGATCGCAAACGACATCTCGAACGCCTCCAACGTGCGGCCCAGATCGTTGTGAAAAAGGAAAAACGCGCGGCAGGCAGACCCTTCACCCTGCTCGAATTTGTTGAGTTCCACCGTCAATCCGCCCGTTTGCGCCGAAGCGGGACCTGCATTTGTGACGAAGATGGCGAGGATAAAAATGAAGCGTATCAATGGGTGACCTCTCGAAATGAATATCCGTATGTTACAACGATTCTGCCCTGTTTCGCGCAACTTTCTGCAAGGTCGTGCAAACGTCTCCTTGGTGAATCGGCCCACGCGTGAGATACTATGCCCATTATTTGATGATATTTCCGGAGAGCATGATGGATACCACAAGACAGGTAGACGGCGTGATGATCGGCCTTTTTCTGGGCTTTCAGGATGACGCACCGCTGGTGGTTTTCCCCGCCAACCCCAAGGATCAGGCCGTGCCAGCGCGCAGCCTTTGCGCGCTCTGCGCAGATGATGCGGGCTGTGAAGTGGCGCTGCTTTTTGAAGATGGCGCGCGGACCCGCCCGTTGATCATCGGGCGCATTATCGAGCCTGTGCGGAGCGACCGCCCCCACGTTGTGCGCGACGGCGAAAGTGTGCGGATCACCGCAAACGAGCGGATCGAGCTGCGTGTCGGAAAATCCGCCATCATCATGGAAAAGGACGGCCATATCACCATCCGTGGAACGCATCTGGTTAGCCACGCGTCAGGCTCGAACCATATTCGCGGCGGATCGGTCAACCTCAACTGATGGCGCCCCCGATCCTCAAAGACATCGTGCGCCAGCATGCCGAGGATGCGGCGCATCTGTGGAACATCTATGACCGGCATCTGCTGAACCCTGACGAAAACCCCGACATGGACGCAGAGCGGCTTGAACGGCTGGTCGAACGGATTGACGCGCATCTTGACGGGCTGCGCGTCGCGGGGGCGGCGGGTGTCGACATTGCGCACGAACGCTTTGCGCAATTCCCGGAGGCGGGCGAATTATTTGTGCTGCGGATGCTCCAGCCGGAGGCGCAGCGCCTGAGCATTGCCGATCTCGACCTCGACAGCGTGCGGACCTATCTGGCGGCAAAGCTGGCTTGAGGTCTACACGATCCGGCCGCGCCGGTTGGTGGCGGCGCTTACTCCTACGATGATGCGTCTTCGGAGAACGACACATACGTCTTGCGGCGGTCCTTGGCGCGCAGCAATCCGCGGCTTGGCTTGCCGATCCAGATATCCGTCATTTCGGTGATGATCTTTTTCAGCGGCACCTGAACCCGCCAGACCAACGAGACGCGCCGCGCCTCGGTGTCAAACACAAGCGTGTCGGGATGCAGCATCCCATCAAAGACCGTCTCCCACCCCCGAAACAGGCGCACCGGCAGCGCCGGATCAGGCAGGCGAAACGTCTCGCGCCCCGCTGGCGTCAGATTCAACAGCACCACTTCGTGCGCACGGCGGGGTTTGTCGATCTGCTGATCCTCTGCGACCTGCTGGTGATAGCGTTCGTCGAAGTCTGCCGGCAAAAAGGGGAAAACGTCATGCGTCCATTTCTCGTCATAGGTTCCACCGTGGCACAACCGGTCGGCGCGCCCGCGCCAGACGGGCCCCAACGCCATCGGTCGGTACTCTTCATAGGGCGACGTGACCGGCGTGCCGACTTCTTCGGTTAGCGGCAGGGGCTGGCCCGACAACTGCGCCTGATTGCGAAACGAGGCAAAGCCGCGCCCGTGCGGGTTGGGCATATAGGCGGGCGGTCTGGGATCATCGGGGTTCAGCCGGTCCACCCCGCCGAACGCCGTGTCATAGTCAAACGGCTGTCGGGTGAATGGATAGGGATCAGTCGCGCGCACGGATGGGCCAAACACCCGCCATTCGCGGTGGCCCACCACATGAAAGCTTTTTTGCCAGCCCCCGACGCGCAGGCCGACCTGCACACGCGCGGCCTTCTTTCCCCCCGGCGCATAGGCCGCGCCCTGCACAACCACGTCGCATTTCGGCTTGCGAAAGGCAAAATCGGTCTCCCAGCGGGTGCTGGAAAACCCCGGCTCTCCGGTGGCCTCATCTGCGTAAACAAGCGGCACATGCGTGGCGGCGGGCGTTGCCACAGCGCCGCTGCGGTCCGGAAAATCAAAGCTGCCCTTGATCACCATCACAAAGTGTTCGCGGCCCGCCACATCCATGCCCATCGTGTGCTGGTGCAGGTATCCGGGGCGGTTGAAAACCTTCATGACACCCCCTCAGTCGAACGCGTAGGCGAAACCGTCCGCGCCACCGGTGACCGTAACCTTGCGCAGGTCTTTCCCGTCGAGGCGATAATTCAGGATACGGCGGCTGAGTTCGGGCATCAGCGTGTTGGTCAGGATCGCGTCGATCATCCGGCCCCCGCTTTCGATCTCGGTGCAGCGGTCCTTGATCACCTGCATCGCGCCATCTGCGATAACCAGTTCCGCACCGTAGCCTTCGCCCAGACGCTTGGCCAGACTACGCAGCTTGTGGGTCGCGATCGCCTCGATCATGGTGTCGTTAAGCGGCAGATAGGGGATCGACACAACCCGCCCCAAAAGCGCGGCAGGGAAGACACCCAGCAAAGGCGCACGCAGCGCCCCGCCAAGTTCTTCGGGATCGGCGCTTTGCGTGCCGTCCTGCGTCATCGCCATAATCTCGTCCGACCCGACATTCGAAGTCAGCAAGATCAGCGTGTTTTTGAAATCGATCCGCCGCCCTTCGCTGTCATCCATCATGCCCTTGTCAAAGACCTGAAAGAAAATTTCATGTACGTCGGGGTGCGCTTTTTCTACCTCGTCCAGCAGCACAACCGAATAGGGCCTGCGCCGCACAGCCTCTGTCAGAATTCCGCCCTTGCCGTATCCGACATACCCCGGAGGCGCGCCTTTGAGGGTCGAAACGGTGTGCGCCTCCTGAAACTCGCTCATGTTGATCGAAATCAGGTTATCCTCGCCGCCGTACATCAGTTCGGCCAGCGCCAGCGCGGTTTCCGTTTTGCCGACCCCCGAAGGCCCGCACAGCATGAACACGCCCACAGGTTTTTCGGGTGGCTTCAATCCCGCGGCAGAGGTCTGGATACGGTTCGCGATCATCTCCATCGCGTGATCCTGTCCGACAACGCGCTGCGCCAGCATAGCGGCAAGCGACAGCGCCCGCTCGGTCTGGCTGGCCAGCATCCGGCCCATCGGGATGCCGGTCCAGTCCTGCACCACCGATCCTACGGCAAGCCGGTCCACCGACGGCAGGATCAGCGGCGTTTCGCCCTGCGCCTGCGTCAGATCGGCCATCCGCGCCTTGAGCTTTGTTAGCGTTGCCGCGCGGTCAAACGGTTCCACCTCCGCTTCGGCTTCCTCTATCGTTTCGGCATCCGCATCACCCAGATCGCCGGTTTCATCGACCGCCGCCCCCAAGCCGCGCAATTGCGCACGCAGATCAAGGATTTCGGTGACCATCTCCTTTTCCGCATCCCACCGCACATTGGCTGCCTCGAAAATTTCGTGCGCCTGCTCAAGGGAGGCTTCGACCGTTGATTTGCGTTCGGTGACTTCGATGCCAATGGCCTCTTCGCGCTCGATAATCCCCTGTTCGATCTCCAAGGCATCCAACCGGCGCTGCGCATCTTCGACCTCGGCAGGTGTGGCGTGCTGGCTCACGGCCACCCGCGCACAGGCGGTGTCCAGCAAGCTGATCGCCTTGTCGGGCAACTGGCGACTGGGAATATAGCGATGCGACAGCTTCACCGCCGCCTCGATCGCCTCGTCCAACAGCTCGACCTGATGGTGTTTCTCCAACACCCCCGCGATGCCACGGCACATCAGGATCGCTTTTTCCTCGTCGGGCTCGTCGATCTTGACCACCTGAAAACGGCGGGTCAGCGCCGGATCAGGTTCGATGTGTTGTTTATACTCGGCCCATGTGGTTGCCGCGATGGTGCGCAATTCGCCCCGCGCAAGGGCAGGTTTCAACAGGTTCGCCGCATCGCCTGTACCCGCAGAGCCCCCTGCCCCGATCAGCGTATGCGCCTCGTCGATGAACAGGATGATCGGCCGGTCGCTTGATTGCACCTCTTCGATCACGGATTTCAGACGCTTTTCAAATTCACCCTTCACGCTGGCCCCCGCCTGCATCAAGCCGATATCGAGCATCTGCAAATCCACGTTGCGCAGCTGCGGTGGCACGTCGCCTTTGGCCAGCCGCTGCGCGAACCCTTCGACAACCGCCGTTTTACCCACGCCCGCCTCCCCGGTGAGGATCGGGTTGTTCTGCTTGCGCCGCATCAGGATATCGACGATCTGCCGGATTTCAGGGTCACGGCCCACCACCGGATCCATCTTGCCATCGCGCGCGCGCTCGGTCAGGTTTGTCGCATAAAGCGCCAGCGCCGATTTACCGCCCGGTGCCTTTCTGGCCCCCGGTGCTTCGGGCGCGGCATCACCGCTGCGTTCAATCGAATTGGCCAGCAGGTTATCAAGGTCGGACGCCATCGCATCCACGTCAAACTTGTCGAACTCAAGGCTGATCTTGAACAACAACCCCTCCAGCACCGGCACCTTGAGCGCCGCAAGGATCACATAGGCCGAGCGCACAGTGTCTTCGCCAAACTCGAATGTAGCGTAATTCCACGCCTCTTGAATCGCGCGGAATATGTGGTCGGAAAATTCCTCGACCGATCCGGCACCATGCGGCAGCGCGTCGGTCGCCTTGAGAATATCACCGTCGAAAATATGCCGGTCCACCCCCGCCGCCTCCATCAGCAACGCCAGATCCGACCCGTCGGCATCGGCAAGAGCGGTGATGAAATGGATCAGCTCGACATAAGGATTGCCGCGCCGCTTTGCCGCCTGCGCCGCTTCGGAAAATCCCTTGAGACAGGTCGGGTTAAGCTTGCCCACAAGCTCTTTGCGCTTGATGGTTTCATTGGATCCGCGTGCCGCCATAGCGCTACGTCCTCCCCGAAAAATAGTTGAATAAAAAACAAGACTCGAAAATTGGTCAAAATAGACACGCCCCTATGCTAGACTGATTTTTGATTTGAATCGACACTTTTGAACATTGTCAGCTTGGAGAGGATCATTTGATGAAGGATCCGATGCCGTCGGACATTTTTTCCGCCGGGCAGGTGCTCAACAACACCTATGAAATTAAAGGGGTGCTTGGCCGTGGCGGCACGGGCGAGGTATACCTTGCCGTCAACCAGATCACCGAGCGGCTGTCAGCCATCAAGGCGCTGAATGCACAGTTTTCGGGCAATGCCGACTATCTTGAGCTGATGAAGCGCGAAGAGCAGATGCGCAACATCATGCACGATGCGGTTGTGCGCTATTCGGAATGCTCGCGCACCGATGACGGGCATGTGTTTCTGGTGATGGATTATGTCGACGGCGCCGCGCTGAGCGATCTGATGTTCGAGCGGCGGATCAGCGATCAGGAACTACTGATCATCGCGCACCGTGTCCTGAACGGACTGGAGGCGACCCATGCGCAGGGCATCGTGCATCGCGATCTGTCGCCCGACAACATCATCCTGCGCGGGGGTGCTGCCGAGCATGCGACGATTATTGATTTCGGCATTGCCAAGGACACGGCCGCAGGGGCGCGGACCATCGTGGGTACAAATTTCGCCGGTAAATACGAATACGCCGCCCCTGAACAGCTTGACGGGAACGCGGATTTCCGGACCGATTTCTATGCACTCGGCGCCGTGCTTCTGGCCGTGGCACGGCGCGAGGTGCCGGATGTCGGCACCAACCCCGGCGATGTTGTGCGGTTTAAGAAAGGCCCGTTGGATGTGTCGGGAATCGACAGCCCGCTCAGCGATCTCATTTTGCTGCTCGGCGCACCGGACCCCGATCAACGCCCCGCCACCGCGCGCGCGGCTCTCGACAGGCTTGACCGCTGGCTTAAACCCGACACACATTTGGCGAAACACGGACGCGAAAAGAACAAGGCCGGAGGCGGCGCGAAGGCGGCGATTGGCGCGGTGGCCGTTGCGGTTCTGGGGGGTGGAATTTATCTGTCGGGCGCGTTGAACGGATGGCTCTCCCAACCCCTGCCCGAGGTGTCGCCCTACTCGCTGAGCGCCGCGTCCGGCCCGCAAGGCGGCGCGCTGTCCGGGTATGCTCCCGATGCCGAAAGCGCGGCACTTTTGCGCGCGGCCTACGCCGGCACGACGGGCCGCACGCCGCCTGATGATGCGCTGACACAGGCCACCGGCCTGCCCGATCCTGCATGGCCCGATTATGTGGCCGATCTGATCACGTTGTTGGAGCCGATGGCAGAATGGCAACTCGACATCGCCGATAGTGACGTGCACCTGACCGGCCTTGCGCCCGACCGCGCCACCCGCAACGCGATGGCAGGCACCTTGCGCGACTGGGGCGCGCGCAGCGGCATGGCTGTGCAAAGCGATGTTCTGGCGGGGCCTGTGGTGCTTGGCGCGGGCGCCCTCTCCGCCGTTCTGGGAGAGCATGCGACTTGTGGGCCGCTGTCACTGCTGGGCGACGCGGATGGTCAATTTGCGATGTATGACACCGTGACCGTGACCGGCGATGTCGCGGACACCACAGATATCGCCGCGACCCAAAGTGCGCTTGAGCCGATGATCGGTGAACGTGATTTGCGCATGGAAACGCGGGTGCTGAACGATGATCTGTGCGCCATCCGCGCGGTACTGCCCGCCGCGCGACAAGGGGCGGTTTCGATCTGGCTGGGCCGGGGGGCCAGCGGAGAGCCCGTTCTTACCGGTGTTTACCGTACCGGTGAAAATCCGGTTGTGGACATACAGTTGCCCGAGACGATCACGGGCGCGTCGCTGTGGGTGATGGTGGTGGACAACACCGGCAAGGTTTTCAACATCCTGCCCAATATCAACCATACCGAACATATCATCGACACCTTGGGACAGGTCGAAAACGGCCTGCGCCGGGTGCGTGTGCTGTGGCCCATCGAGGCGCTGCAACAGGATCCAAAGCGGCTGGCCATTCAGGTCGATGCAGACAACTATGGCAAGTCCGAAGTCGTCGCGATCCTGTCGCAAGACCCGCTTTTCGACATGCGCCGCCCGCGTGACGAAAGCGTGGCGTCTTTGGCTAAAGCTCTGGCCGAAACACTGGAAGGTCGCGAGAGCGAGATTATCGGCATGGCGTCACGGATCATCGACGCACGCCCCTGACGGATTCAGTTGACCACCGACGCCTTGAACCCGCCGTTGCGCCATTTCTCAAGCGCCGCGGTAAAGTTCGAGCCGGGCAACCCATCCAAAGTCGCGGTGTAATACCCCGCCTCTTTAAGCAGCCCCTGAACCGCGCGGATGGTGGCGGGCGACCATTGATCGCTGGCCGATGTCAATTGATGCACAACATCGCCACCATCCTCGGCCGCGCCGCGCAATAGCATCACCGCCGCGCGGGCCGGGTCGCGCTGTGTGCCGCGCCCCTCGTCCAGCAGAATCGCGGCAGCGCGATAGCCTTCCGCCTCGCCGTCCTGCGCTGCGCGTTCAAAATACCCCAACGCCGCCTCTGCCCCGTCGCCGATCCCGTCCTGCGCAAGCACGCCCAAATTGAACGTCGCCTTGGCAGAACCTTCGTCCGAGGCTTGTTTCAGCAGGGAAATCGCGCGCGCGGGGTCTGCTGCAACCGCCTGCCCTTCAAGCAAGGTGATCGCAAGGTTGATCATCGCGTCATGGCTCCCGCCCGCCGCTGCCTGCTCATAAAGCGCCATCGCGCGCGCGGGGTCTTGCGCCACGGCGGTGCCGCGTTCGGTCAGCTGTGCAAGGCTCACCATGGCGCGCAAATCGCCCCGCTCTGCCGCATCACCATACAGGACAACAGCACGCTCCAGATCGCCGGTCGCCGCCGTGGCCCGCGCCAGCAGGGCAGTGTAATGCGGTAACTCGGGCTGGCGCGCTGCTGCCGCACTACACGCTTGTATCGCAGAAAGCGCATTCTGTTGCAGTCGCGAAAACGGCACCCCCCGATTTTCTGCCGTGGCATCGCGCGGATGTGTGGCCAGCCGCTCGCATATCTTGCCGGGCGTTGCATCCTCGGGGCGGGGAATATTGCGCAACAACCGCTCGGCCTCCACGCGGTTCGGCGCATCGGGGTAACGTTCAACATACAGCTCAAGCAGCGGTCGCATCCGGCTGCGCCGCGCCAGTTCCCATAGACGTTGCGCCCGGTCTTGCGCGCCGCGCGCCTCGACCGTGCGGGTGCGTGTCCCGGTGTCCAGAAATGCCAGCGCCTCGTCTGCATGCGCGCCGCTGGGGTAGCGGTCCACATAAAGGTTCAACAAATCAGGATCGCGTTCATCCACCGCGATCTGGTACAGCATGCTTTCTTCCGAGATCGTCTGCGGGCTGGTGTTGAACTGAAAACTGCGGGTCAGAGATGAGTTTTCCCACGGGATTTGTTTGCCCCCCGTCGCCGCCAGCACATCACGGCGCACACCGATCATCGTCTGCGCAATGTCCTGACCGGGGGTATAGATATGATGCAGCACCGCTTCGGTGAAAAAGCTGTTCCGCCCGGTGCCGTCATAGGCCACGTTGTCGGGCTGCGTGGCATAGGAGAAAAGGAAATTCGCCTCTGTCCCCACCCGTGCCAGACCGGCCCCAAGGCGCAGATCGTCAACCGCGCCAAACGGATTATCGCGACAGGCGTCAAGAAACACCAGCTTGACCCCCTTGGAGCGCTCCATCGCGCGCAACATCTGATCCAGCCGCAGCGTCTGGTCCGCGATGTCGGCCCCCGAAGAAATCGCCGCATCTGTCGGCACCAGATAGTTGCGCCCGCCCACCTGAAATCCATGCCCCGCATAATAAAGCAACACAACATCGGCGGTTTGTGCCTTCGCGCCAAACACATCAATCAGCTTGGTCAGGCGCTTTTGGGTGGTGTCGATCTCAAGCATCACCTCAAAACCGAGACCTTCAAGCGCCACAGAAATATCAAGCGCGTCATTGCGCGGGTTTTCCAGCGTCACGATCTTTTCATAGTCCGAATTGCCAATCACCAGCGCGATCCGCGTCTCCGCCCCGGCCAGCCCCGCAAGGCCCAGCCAAAGTGCCACAATGAGGCAGATCAGGCGCATCGGGGCCTCACAGACCCGTTGCGCGGCTAAGCTCGATGCCCACATTGTCCATCGCCGCCGCGACCGTTGTGATTGTCGCGCGCTGGATCGACGCAAGCTCGGGATCATCGGCGCGTACAAAATTGATGGCCTTGCGGATTTCGGTCGCTGCCGTATCCAGCGCCGCGCGCGCCTCGCCCACCGCATCGCGGGCGATCTGGTCACGCTCGGCCTGAGTGGTCGCACCCGCCAGTCGTACCAGCGCACGGGTCCGCGCATTGCTCACTTTCTGGCGCGCGTCGCGAACGATACGGGCAACACCTTCCATCCCCGGCGGCAGATCGGTCGAAATCGCATCAAGCTCGTTTGCGAAATCGTCCAGCGCATCGGAGAGGCACGCCAGATAGCGCCCCACATTGCCCGAGCTTTCGTTACAGCTTGCCGCCGTCACTTCCAGCGTCGAAGAAATCTCCTGCACAACTTGCAGTGTTTCGCGGGCCTGGTTGATCGCAACACTGCCCGAGGACGTGCCGGTGCTCCGCCCGATGCCAACTTCGGTACTGCTCTCGTCGCCGAACAGCGACAAAACAATCGTATCGCGCGGGTTGGGCAGAGTGAAGACCGGGGGCGTCTGTGGGACGGTGACAGGATCGTCCAGCGGTGCCTCCGTTACCGTCAAAGTGCCTCTCTCGAAGGTAATGTCATAGTTCCCTACCCCGTTCCCCACCGCGTTTGTCGCCAGAATGTCGAAGGGGCTTTGCGCCGCCACCGCCTCTGCCGCCGCACCGTCGCTGGCCAGATCAACGCGGGTCACATTGTCGGCAAACAAAAGACCCCGTGTGGTGAATTCCGTCCCCGAAAAGACCAACGCATCTCCTTCGGTTTTATCCTGATCCTGCGGGGTCACGGTAAGCGGCGCGGCGGCCACCGTCAGCGCCCCGTCAAGGATGCTCACGTCGTAGTTGCCCACGCCCGTGCCGCCCACCGGTGCCGTGCCGGTAATCGCGTAATCCGACCCCGCCACAGGCGCATCCGCCGCCGCCCCAAGCGACGCAATCGAAATCGCATCGACGCTGTCCGCAAAGAACAACTGCCCGCCGGTCACCGCAAATTCCGTCCCGTCAAACGACAACGCCGCGCCATAGGTTTTGGCCGCATCGTTAACCGTCAATTCCAGCGGCGCAGCGGCCACCGTCAGCGCCCCGTCAAGGATGCTCACGTCATAGTTGCCCACGCCCGTGCCGCCCACCGGAGCCGTGCCGGTAATCGCATAATCCGACCCCGCCACAGGCGCATCCGCCGCCGCCCCAAGCGACGCAATGGTGATCGCATCGACGCTGTCCGCAAAGAACAACTGCCCGCCGGTCACCGCAAATTCCGTCCCGTCAAACGACAACGCCGCGCCATAGGTTTTGGCCGCATCGTTAACCGTCAATTCCAGCGGCGCAGCGGCCACCGTCAGCGCCCCGTCAAGGATGCTCACGTCATAGTTGCCCACGCCCGTGCCGCCCACCGGAGCCGTGCCGGTAATCGCATAATCCGACCCCGCCACAGGCGCATCCGCCGCCGCCCCAAGCGACGCAATGGTGATCGCATCGACGCTGTCCGCAAAGAACAACTGCCCGCCGGTCACCGCAAATTCCGTCCCGTCAAACGACAACGCCGCGCCATAGGTTTTGGCCGCATCGTTAACCGT
>CANMZB010000014.1 GCA_947502265.1 uncultured Sulfitobacter sp. | reverse complement strand
CCGCAACCGCATCGAAAGGATGTTCGGCAGGCTCAAAGACTGGCGACGTGTCTCAACCCGGTATGACCGATGCCCAACGGTCTTCCTGTCAGCAATCGCTCTCGCCGCAACAGTAATATTCTGGTTATGAGTCCTGACCCTAAAAATATCAGTCTTGGCCTCCAAAGATGAATCTTTTGCGTGGCGACTTACGTACGTGTAGTCGTTCAAAAATTTCGCACCCTGACCCTTATATTTATTCTGCACATCCAGAAAGGCAAAGAACCTCAGTATCAACTCTTGTTTAACAAATCGATAGTTTGAGCTTTCGTTCGTCATACGGTTTAATTTTCGCCAATCATCCCGCTTATCCAACTGCGCGGGCAACGAATTAAATGAACCGCCATATATGCAGTTTCTGATCTCCTGATTGTGCAGTTTAATACCCCCAGCGCTTAAACGATGAAAGATGGTGAACAAATATTCCATATGGGTCTTTTTAGAGAAACCACAGCGGAGCACATTTATAGGGAGGGATTGGTTTTGCACCCGTGTAAAATAGGTGCGCAGCCTACCTGTTGAATCTTTTACGGTCGCTGCGCTTTTCCCAGCAATTTCTTGGTCAATGTCGTCAATTTTCGATATTTTCCACGCATCACCCTTTAGAAACTTGATAATCGTCGCCATACGCTGCAGTCCGTCAATCACGATCCAGCGTTGTGTCTTGTAATTTAGCGCGATTCACATGCTCAGTATCGGCAATTGCTTGATGAGTGAATCTACAAACCTACTCTGCTGACTGGGTGGCCAGACAACATCCCGCTGAAAGTCAGGGTCAATCTGCAAAATTCCTTCATCATGCATGCGGAACAGGTCAGCACATGGACGCAGTTCGTTATATGAAACGATATCGTTTGGCGGGTTTTCATCGTGGTCATCTTCAGTAAATTCTTGGGCTTTGAGCTCTTCCAGTTCGTCGATCATTGGCGCTACTTATTTTTCATTTCATTTGGGTGAATTGGGACTAACCGCAATCTGCACGAGCCCATGCTCAATGGCCAATGCAGTTTCATTCTCTACCACTAATTTGTAAGATACAAACTCACTGCCGGAGCATGCGGGAAGGCCCAAGGCTGCAATCAGAGGCGCATCGTAATGGCCTGATAGGAGCAGGATTCCTTCTTTGGCCAAATAATCGCGCGTGCCTCTACCGCTGTCCGACCGGATGCGCCGCATAAAGTCCTGTTGCTGCGCCACAGCCTCCACAACATCGCGCGATATCGGCTGACGCTGCACCTCGCGGAACAGGCTGGCCATGCGCTGATTGCCCGACTTTCCCGCAAAGATGCGTTCGACCGTATCGGGCGCGACAGTTCGCCAGAAATTTGGTGGATAGGGGTGGTCTAATAGAAGCCAAAGTATGTTAGCGAACCCCAGCGCCGAAATGCTCTTCTTTGAATCTTTGTTCTGGCCCAGCGTGAGGTAGTCTGGGCGGGCCACAATCAGACCCAGATAGCAGGTTGCGCGGACTTCGTCAGCGGCCACCAGAATGCAGGGGTGGTCCACCGCTTCGGTGGGGATCATCCAATTGCTGCCCATCGTGTTTTTAATATCGACATCATGTTCGAGGATCACGGTGTCGAGCCTGCCTTTAGGCAAGTTCAGCATGGCGCGCAATTCAATCTCTACACGGGTGCCGATGTAGGTCTTTTCTGTTTTCTCCAGTTCGTCATACGAGCGCCGCCCCGTCTTGGGCGTCATAATCACATCGTCGACGCATTGGCGCAGCATCGCGGAAAATTTTTCGGCCAACGCCTCGTCGCCCCCGGCGCGCTTTAAAATGTCGGCGGCTATCACGGTTAGCAAGGTATGATCACGGTGGCCCGCTACGACGATGCTTTCAGGTATGTTCTTTTTCAAATGCTTGCCGTTCTGAGAATCTGGTATTTCTCAGTAGGGTGTCATGGGGTGACTGAATTGGGAAGTTCAGGCTTTGACCGCTCGCAGCACGCGCTTTCGCAGTGCTTTTCCAATTTGTGTCGACACAGCTTGAGCAACTGGCGGCGGGAATGCATTGCCGACCTGCCGATACGCATTGGTCTTTGCACCCGTGAAGTGCCAGTCGTCTGGGAAGCCTTGAATTCGGGCAACCATCGGCACCGTCAGGCGGGGCATACCATTATGGAAAACGTCAGGAGCCTCAGGCGCTATGGTCCGCCCCTCTACACCCAAAGTGGCCCATGCAGCACGCGCACGGGTGGGGCCAAGGTCGGGACCGCCATGCTTTTTTGAGCCGCCTACGATGGTCGGGGCAATTTCATCGGCTTTTATGGCCCAGTCCTCTGCTCCCCGCCAGCCACGGGCGGCCATGAGATCTCGCAGTGTTTCCCCAACAGTTAGCGGATTGTGTGGGTTCGGTTCTGGCCAATCGAAAAATTCAGCTCGTTCCTTAGGGATTGCAACAATCACAACGCGCGGCCGAAGTTGGGGCACGCCGTAGTCAGATGCATTCAAAAGCCGCCAGTCCGTCCGATAACCCAGCTTATCCAACTGCGTTTTGAGCCGCTCTCGGTAGTCGTGAAACACCGCGCCCAAAAAACCACGCACATTTTCAATCATCACCGCGCGGGGGCGGGCTGCGTCAATAATGTCGATTGCATCGTTGAACAAGTTGCGTTCGTCTAATTCACCAAGCTGCTTACCGGCGATTGAGAAGGGTGGGCACGGCAGGCCACCGGCCAAAAGGTCCATCCCTTTATAGTCACCAGCGCGCTCCTTGAAAATTCGCATATCTTCTTCTAGGACGTTCCACTCAGGCCGGTTGTGGCGAAGCGTGTTGCAGCAGTGCTTGTCAATCTCAACCAATGCAGTGTGAGCGAAGCCGGCCTTCTCAAGTCCGAGGGCTTGGCCGCCAGCACCGGCGCATAGTTCTACAGATGTCAGCATTTTGTCCGCCCTCTTTTCGCGCATACAACTCTCTGTGGACGTTTAGGTCAATCGCCGATCCGATATTGCATGAATGTTGCCGATTTGTTCCTATGCGATTTCGAGGAAGTGGGCAAGCCCAACTGGTAACAAACTGTTACTTCATAGTCCCTTGATACCCCGGATTCAAAATGGGCGCTCAAAAACTTCCTTACATGCATGCGCAACAAAGTTGCTATGCGCGGCGTGTCAGTCACAGCACTGAGACGGTTAAAGATGGCGGTCTCATCTCAGGTTTGAGGTTGGGCAAATCGACCTTTCGAAAAACACTTTCAGAATGTCGCCAACACTATTGATCATCCATATTGATGATGCTTTTGATACCGAAAAGTTGCCTTTTTCATTTTACAACTAGACAACCAACCCATTGATTTTCCACGGCCGTTGAACCGTTCATTTTGCGAAATTATCAAATGAAATACACGGAATTGCAAATCCGTGTACAGGTGTTCGATTCTCCTACTCGTCTCCATTTATTTACAATCACTTACGTCATAACTACGCTCCTTGCGTCTGAGTTTTGAAACATGCGTTGAAACATTCACGTTTCCTTCTTGTGCTGCTCAAAGATGTTTCGCGCATCCTGCGCCCGCGTTGCGAGATCCCTTTGCCTTATCTGCCCTCAGTTTTTTTTCAGCATCTCAACACCAGAGTGACCCGTGACGGCCTTCACCATTTCGTCGTCACAACCTGACTGATAGAGTTCGATTATCGCGTTTTTGCGCAGGCCGTGCGTGACGTAGGTGACCGCATCAGGGTGTTCCATTGCGGCTTTCACGTGGTGCATTTCTTCGGCCACAGTGCGATAGCGCACCGGGCGTCCGTTCTTATCAGTCATAATGGTCAGGCCCTTCTTCTCGACAGACCCAGATAAGCCTTGAGCCGATTAGTCAGAGATATCCACAAGGGCTTGCCCTGCGTGAGGCCATACGCCCCCGCCTTTATATGGCCTCAGATAATTTGCACCACACCGCCGATCCGCTGCCCCGTGCCGATGCACGACTCATAGACTAATCGAGCGCGGGGAGTTGCCGGCTTTTCAAATTCGGCCCGCACATCATCGGGTCATGGTTCCCAGCCCTCGCTTTTTTCTTGAAAAGCGGGATCCCCATCGCAGTGTTGTCATGCCCTTTCTTGGGGAAACCAATCAACCGGGCATGATTCCTCAGGATCACCATGACCTGCACCAAATAGTTTGCCCGACGCCACCTTCCAGCATTGGCGCGGTGCAATGGCTTTGATGATGTAGCCGCCCCCGACGGCATCGGTGGACAAGGCAGACCGCAGATCGGCATCGCGATGAATGGCTACCCGATCTTGCAACGTCTGATAGCTGATGGCTCGGAGCCGGCTGCTCGCTCGATAGTGCTCACGGTGTTTGCGATGCCTCTGCGCGCAGGCTACGGCCCTGAATCGGGATCTATATTCCGGGTCCATAAACATGGTGGCCTGCATGGCCGGCGAAATAACGGGCACGTGTTTGCGTGCCCGTAAAACCCTTACCGGGTGATCTGTCAGTTTGTTGCAAAGCAATAAAAGAGGCCGTCTTCACCTGTGCCCTGAAGGGCTTCTATGCCGCATCCACGCGAGGGGTGCGCCGCGTTCCACGCGGTCGGATGATCGCCGCCACCCGTGCGGTCATGGTGGCCAACCATCGCCGAGCCTTCACTGCTTGTGGTCCAGTCTTCGCAGGCGTTACCTTCGAGCACTCCGTCCAGATTTGATCCGGTCAGGATGTCGTGGCGGTTCGGGGTGTCACCGCGGCCATTGATGATTTCACCTGTCTCGGAAACCGATGTCTCCTTGGCCAGGTTATTGTTCTCGCTATGCAGCTCATCCACGCTTTGTGCCACGGCTACACCATTGGCGTTGGTCCATGGGCCGGTTCCAATCCGGTCGCGGGCGTTTTCAGTGCTGGAGGACAGATAAGCCGCCCATGTTTTGCCGGTCACACCCACAGCTTCGGCAAGGGAGCCGCAATAAGCATCCGCCCCAGTCAGCCCATCCAGATCAGCCCCGTTACCGGGGTTCACATTGGTGATAAAAAACTCATATCGGCGTCTTGCGCCTGAGCAAAGGTTGCGGCTGTCAGGGACAGGGCGGCGGTAAATACTACTTTGGAAATCATAGGAGTCTTCCTTCGCTAGCGGGTTGATAATGGCTTGGGTCGTGGACATCTGGCATTTGGATCACAGCCCGCCCGGAGTGCCGGAAACGTGGCGATGGTCCAAAGCGCAGGCATCATACCCAAGGTAGCGATCACGCTGTGTCGCGATCGTTTCATCTGTCAGGTTATTACGCGCGTGAATTCTGTAGCCGTCTATGGCGGGGTCGCTATGCGCACCGTGTGCGGGCGCAAACGACATGCCTTTCTTCATGAACGTGCCACAGACAGAGCCGGGATCGCTGCGTTTTCGCGGCTCAATCGTTTCGCCGCCATGCCGGGTTCGGCCCCCCAACCTGCGATCCAGCGGTAGAATACAGGCGTCAGGAACAGGGTAAACACGGTGGCAAAACCAAGCCCGCCGACGATCACCCAGCCGACTGCGATGCGCGCCTCGGCTCCGGCACCGGATGTCAGGATCAGCGGCAATCCGCCAAACACCGTCGATACCATTGTCATCATCACCGGTCGGATGCGCAGGCGCAGGGCATCGCGAATGGCGCTGTCGATATCTTGCCCCGCCTCGCGCAACTGGTTGGCAAACTCGACAATCAGAATGCCGTTCTTGGCCATCACACCAATCAGCATCACCAGACCGATCTGGCTGTAATAGTTCAGGGATCCGCCCGACAGTGAAATCGCCAAAAGGGCGGCGGCAAGCCCGAACGGAACCGTTAGCATGATGACGATCGCGCTGGCCACACTCTCGAACTGTGCAGCAAGCACCAGAAAGACAACGATGAGGGCAACACCGAACACCATATACATGCCCGACTGACCGTCGGTCAGAGAGGCCGCTTCGCCGGTAAAGGTGATACCCATGCCGTCCGGCAATATGTCAGCGGCAATCGCGGTTAACTGCGTCATGGCAGTGCCAAGATCGACACCCTGACCAAGGTTGGCCTGAACCGACACCGCCAGCGATCCAGCCTGGCGGCTGATTTGCGATTGGCTGACAACCGGTTCAAGCGCTGCCGCGGCCGAAACCGGAACATAGGCACCGCCGGGCAAACGCAAAAAGATGGATTCAAGGTCTGATGGATCATTGATCGGGGGACCGCCGGGCACCACGTTGACGTCAGTTTCGATATCGTTTTCAAACACGGTGACGGCAACATTCCCTTGGACCATGGCGCTTACTGTCTGGGCGATTTCGGCCTCGCTCAGGCCGAATATGCGGGCCATGTCAGGGTCCACCCGCAACTCGTATTGCGCCTGCACGCTGTCGTCGGAAAGTTGTGGATTAAGGAACGTATCGTCGCCAGACATCGCTGCCACCAGAGTGTCAGCAGCCTCCGTCATTGCCGCAACATCCGTTCCGGTGACTGCGAATTGCAGGCCGCGCCCCGCACCGCGGATGTTCAGACTGTTGGTCGAGCGGGCATTCACCTGAACCCCCGGTACATCTGTCAACTGGCGGCTGACTTTTGCGATAATATCCTGCTGGCTATGATCGCGCTCGACCCAATCGCGCAGCCGCACGATGATAAAGGCGCTGGTGCCGCCCCCGACCCCGATGATGCTTTGGACAGCCTCGATGTCTCCGTTTTCACGGTAAGGTTTCAAGATGGCCTCGACCTGCGTGACTTGCGTTTCAAGGTATTCGACCGTTGTGTCAGACGCGCCACGCGCCTGGATCAGAAAGAACCCCCGATCCTCATCGGGCGTAATGCTTGAGGATAGCGTGCCCGCGCCCCCAACTGCGACAAGCGCAAACCCGATGGCAACAGCCAGCACGATCACTGGCGCGCGGATAGCGCGGTCCATGACCGTATCAAAACCACGCGCAAAGACCCCCGGCTTATCGGGCGCGACAGCTGCCTTCGGATCAGGTTTGCCCGGGTCAAGGAACGCGGCAAGCACCGGTGCCAGCGTCAGTGCGGTGATGGATGACAGGGTAACGGCGAAGGCCAGTACAAACCCGAACTCACTGAACACGCCACCCGCCTGCCCCGGCAGGAACGAGATCGGGATAAAGACAGCGGCCAGCGTTGCAGTGGTCGAGATGACGGCAAAGAACACTTCGTTCGTGCCGGCAGCAGCGGCGGCAAAGGCGCCCATGCCCTGCTTGCGTTTGCGCACGATGTTCTCGATCACGACGATGGCGTCGTCGACAACCATGCCTGTGGCAAGAACCATAGCAAGAAGACTGATGGTATTGATCGAGAACCCGGCAAGCGAAATCGCTGCAACAGTACCAATCAACGCCACGGGAATGGTGACGGCAGGGATCAGCGTCGCACGGGGCGAGCGCAGAAAGGCAAAGATCACCGCGATGACGATCACGGTCGCAAGGCCGATGGATTTGACCACCTCGTCGATTGAGCCCTCGATGAAGACACCGTCATCCGAGGTGATGACGATATCCACACCATCAGGCATTTCTGCGCGCAGGTCTTCGACAGCAACACGCACCGCCTTTGAGATATCAAGCGTGTTGCCCACCGACTGACGGCTGATATCCAGGCCGATCGCCGGTTGGCCGTTGACGCGGGCAAAGACATCGCTGTCTTCGGGAACCACTTGAACGAAACCCACGTCGGACACGCGGGTCGTGGCGTTAACAGGGATCTGCCCGACACTGTCAGCGGTCACATCCGCATTGCCGACACGCAGCGCTACGGTTTGTGACGATGTTTCCAGTTCTCCCAAAGGCGTGTCATCGCGCAGGGCTGTCAATGCGTCAGACACATCGAACACCGTCAGCCCACGACTGAGCAGCGAAGGCATATCAAGGGTCACACGAAATTCATTGGCCCGATTGCCGCGCACAGTGACCTCGGCAATGCCGTCAATCAGCGACAGACGGTCATAAATCACCCCCTCGGCCAGTTCTGTCATCTCGGCAGAAGTGGCATCGCCAAGAAGGGCCAGACGGATGATGGCATCGGCGTTGCTATCGCTTTTTGTCACTGTCGGATCATCAATATCGTCGGGGAGCTGACGAAGGGTTGCGGACACGATTTCACGCGCCTCATTCGCGGCGATATCAACATCGGTGCCCTCGGAAAGGTCAATTGTGATCCGGCTTGATCCTGTACTGGAAGTGGATTCGATATAGGAAAGCCCCCCAAGGGCGCTCAGCGCGTCTTCCAGCACTTGCGTCACCTGTTCATCGACCGTTGCTGGCACAGCACCTTCGTAAGTGGTGCGGATCGAGAGCACAGGCTGGTCCACATCCGGCATTTCGCGCACGTCCACCGATACAAGCGCGGCAAGCCCCGCAATCAGGATCAGCAAGTTGATGACGATGCCGAACAAGGGCCGGGCGACAAAGAGATTGGCGATGCCGGACCTGCCGCCTTGTGGTTTGGGGGTGCTCATGTCGGTTCCTTGGTCGTGGTTGGTTGCACTGGTTTGGCTTGCCCGACTTCTGGCGCGGTGCTGCGCGTAGCTGCCGGGGGCACATCTCGATCCGCGTCTTGCGCCGCGCTGCCCGGCGTCGTGATGCGTGATCCGGCCCGCAGTTTCTGCGCACCTTCCGTCACAACCAGAGTGCCGGTTGCGATATCCGCATTGATCCAGACCTGCTCGTCACGTCGGAACAAGATCGTCACAGGGATCTGTTCGGCAACGCCGCCGCTCTCGATCCAGATGCTCGACCCGTTGCGCGACCATGTGATTGCTGTAGACGGCACCATCGCCAGCGGGTCGCTTTGATTGATGATACGGACTGCAAATGTCATGCCCGGCCACAGCAAGGCATCGGGGTTTTCGATACGCGCCTTGACCGTCACACTGCGCGTCACGCTGTCGATGCGGCTGTCGAAAGATACGATCTGCCCCTCGAATACCCGCCCTGTGAACGTTGGTGTGTTTGCCAGAACGGTCTGATCTTTTGCCAGCAAGCCGATTGAACGTTCCGGCAGTTCGAATTCTATCAGCAAGGCTTCGGAATCGTCGATGGTGACGACGGTGCTGTCGGCAGACAACACATCGCCGATCTCCACATCGCTCAAACCCAACTTCCCCGAAATCGGCGCTCGTATGGTCCGGTCGTCCAGCGCAACCTGCGCCAGTCCAACCTTTGCTTCTGCCAGACGTTGGGCGACCCTTGCCTCGGTCAATGTGACATCGGTTACTGTGGAGTTACCCGTCGCCTGCAATCGCTCATACCGCTGAGTAATGTCACGGGTCTGATCAAGTTCGGTCTGCGCGATCTCAAGGTTGAACACCTCGGTGCGGGCATCAAGCTGCACCAGCACGTCGCCAGCCGAAACCTGCCGGTTGGCAGCAAGGTTGATCTCGCTCACCTCACCTGATGCATTTGCGACCACGTCTGCACTGCGCAGTGCGTTCGCACTGCCAATGGCGCGCAGGATATCCACGTAGGGCTGCATTTCCAGCGGAGTCAGGACCACCGTCGTCGCGCTCGCGCCATTTGACCCACCAGCGGGGCGCGCCCTTTGCTGACCAGCAGCAGTTTTGTTCGCCTGCCCGCCCCCCGCGGTATCAACCGCAGAAATAACTCCAATAGATGAAGGAACGCCAAAGGCGATGAAATATGATCCGGTAAGGATCAACGCGGCGGTGACCAATGTGACGAACTTACGCATCCCGAGAAACCTTATGCTGTTCTGGCCGGGTCTTTCGACCTGCCGGGTAATTCTAAACGGCGCGTCCGACCATGCGGTTCAGGGTCGTGTCACGATTGATGAAATAATCTCTGAGCGCGGCTGCGATATGAAGGATTAACAGGCCGATCATCGCCGCAGCTATCACCCAGTGATTGAACCGCGAGACCAGACCATAGGTCGTGGGGCTGTCCCGGTTCACTTGCCGGTAGGTGCGGCGAGGGCTGATATGCCCCCGCCGTACCCTTGTCAGTCGCGACGGTCGCCGTGACGCTTTCCATCACGGTCGTGGCCTTTTTTATCACGACCATCCCGATCTTCGCGATCCAGCTTGCCGTCGTCGTTGCGGTCCATCCGCTCGACGATATTGCCAAACCGCGCGTCCATTTCGGCCTGTGTCACCACGCCGTCGCCATCCGCATCGAGGTTCTGGAAGGCATCAACCATCCGGTTGCGGGTCAGCTCCAGGTAGATCGTTTCGAACTCGTCAAGCGAGATGTCGCCTTCGCCAGATGCGTCTGCATTAGCCACAGTCGCCGCGCGGAATGTGTCGATTTCGGCCTGTGTCACGGCGCGGTCACCGTTCGCGTCGACCTTTTTCATAAGCTGGCCCATCATGCCGCGTCCGCCACGATTGCCGCGATCCTTGCGAAAATCAACGCGGGTGGCTTTGGGTGCATCGGCGGTTGTTTCTACCTGAACCGGCGCGGCTGTCGGGGAAGTTTGCGCAGTGGCAACCGTCAAGCCTGACAACAAAGCAGCAACAGCAATAAAGGCACCGGGAATAATTTTCGAGCTTGTCATGTCGTTTCCTTTCGAGTTTCCGATGAGGCAGGGATTGCCTCGGTGAACCTCACTTAGGGGGTATTGCGCAAAAAGGTTTGTCAGCGCCAACACCACTTTGTCGCCATTAGTCACAAGGTGACGGGCTGATACACCTTGCGACAATTCAGGTAGGAAACAGGTGGTCTATTGGTTGATGTTCGGGGGAGAAACCGCGCTATTAGGGATAACCGAGGCACTAAGGCATCCGAGGAGAGACGCCATGACAGACCCGATCGCGCCCCAAATCCTTATCGTTGACGATGCCCGCGACATTCGCGAGCCGCTTGGCCAATATCTGCGCAAACAGGGGTTCCGGACAAGGCTTGCTGCACATGCCGCCGAGGCGCGCGAGATTCTGGCAGAGGCCGCTATCCACCTTGTTGTCCTCGATATCATGATGCCGGGGGAGGACGGGCTTAGTCTATGCCGATGGCTCGTCGCCCATGACGGCCCGCCGGTGCTGTTGTTGACCGCCATGGCGGACGAGACGGACCGCATCGTCGGCTTGGAACTTGGGGCCGACGATTACCTCGTCAAACCTTTCAATCCGCGCGAGTTGCTGGCGCGGGTCCGTGCAATCTTGCGCCGCGCACCACCCGAAATTTCCGCACCGCCAAGTGGGCGGCGGGCATTTGCCTGTTGGGTGCATGACCCCGATAGCCTGAAACTAAGCCGCGAAGTTGGAGTTTCCGTCGATCTGACCACCGCCGAGAACCGCCTTTTGGGTATTTTCCTCGACCAGCCGCGCACGGTACTCAGCCGTTCAACCTTGCTCGACCTGACCGCCGGGCGCGAAGCGAAAGCCTATGACCGCGCCATCGACAACCAGATCAGCCGCCTGCGCCGCAAGATCGAAGCAGACCCGAAAAACCCGCAAATTCTGGTGACAGAATGGGGTGGCGGTTACAGGCTGGTCGCGGACGTGAGGGAGGCCGACTGATGGATCGCCTCAACCGTCTTTTTCCGGATGGATTGGCCGGTCGCATCGTCCTTCTGCTGGCGATCACCATCCTTGTCGCCAATCTCATCGCGCTGGCCGTCCTCAATTTTCAGCAGCAACGGTTTGACAGGCAGGCCAGCGAAGACCGCGAAATCGAACGGATCGCGGCCCTCATTCCTGCAATGGAAGCCGTCGACGCACAGGTCCGGCGGGTGATTGCACGAGACGCATCCACCCGCTTTGCCCGCGTAAGGGTGGACGATGCCCCGTTGCTGACAGAGAGCGCCGCCGACAGCCGGTCCGTATACATTGCGCTGGGGCTTATGGAAACGTTGGAACGCGAGGATGTGAGTGTTGCAATCATCGACCGACCGATCCCCGCTGGCGCACCCGATCGCCGGGGCCGCTTTCGAACGGATCGGGTTATCGCCATTACAATGCCGCTAAGCGCGAGAAACGGACAGGCAGAATGGCTCAACGTGGTGACCAGCGGTGCATCCCCACGCCCCGGCCGTGTCGACGGCAGGCCGTTTCTCACCGTTCTGGCTCTGTCGCTTCTCTGCGTTCTTGGCGTCTCCATCGCTCTTGCACGTCACCTGACCAAGCCCCTTGAACACCTCTCCCGTGCCGCCGAGGCTGCCGGGCGCGGCGACCGGAGCGCGCGCGTTCCCGAAGAAGGGGCGCGTGAAATGCGCAAGGCGGCGCAAGCATTTAACGCCATGCAAGCCGAAATCTCGCAATTCGACGCGCAGCGCATGCGGATGCTTGCTGCCGTGGGGCATGACCTGCGCACACCGATGACCAGCCTGCGCATCCGCGCCGAAATGATTGATGACGTAGAGCAGCGCGACGCGATGGTCCGCACACTCGAAGAGATGACCGTGATGGCTGACGGCCTTGTCAGCTATGCCAAAGAGGGGCAGGATTCTGAGAAGATGGAGCCTATCGTTCTTGGCCCCCTGCTTACCCGGCTTTGTGAGGATCGAGGCGCGAAATGCAATGCCGACCTGCATGTTCAGGTGACGGGCCGCCGCGTTGGCCTTGGTCGCGCCATTGGTAACCTTGTCGACAACGCCAAGCGGTATGGCGACGAAGCGACCGTAACGCTGGCGCAGGACAAGCGACATGCGATCATCACCATCGACGACAACGGGCCCGGTATTGCGCGCGACCGTCAGGATGCCATGTTCCAGCCATTCATCCGCGGCGACGACAGCCGCAGCCTGGAAACCGGCGGCGCGGGCCTGGGCCTATCCATCGCCCGAACGATCATCATCGCCCATGGGGGGCAGGTCACGCTTGAGAACCGCGCGGAAGGTGGATTGCGCGCGCGCGTGACACTGCCGCTATCAGACACTCCTCTTTGACGATATCGTTCTGCATGACCAGCGCATCGCTGACGGCACCGGAAGCGTCCTTCGACGACGGCGACCGGAATGTCACAACGTATACAAACGACACGGTTTCACACTGCAATCCAGAGCTGGAACAAAAGCCCGCTCGCAAAGGAACCAGTCACAGCGATACCCAGATACAGGAGAAACACCTGCGGTTTAACCAGCGCCCAGACGGCGATGGCGGCGGGCAACGAGCTAACCCCGCCTGCAACCAGAAACGCCAGCCCCGCACCGGGGGCCATGCCTTGCTCCATCAGGCCGCCAACCAGCGGCAGGGCGGCGTAACCGTTCAGATAAGCAGGCACGCCCACAAGCGTTGCGATCCCGATAGGGGCTATGCCCGTACCGCCAAGCGCCCGTGCCACCAGATCGGCAGGAAGCCACGCCAGCATCAGGCTTTCCAGAATGAATGCGAGGGTCAGCCATTTGGCAAGGAACAGCGTGGTCTTGATGGCTTCGCGCCAGAACTTCGCAACCCGTGCGCTGTCGCTCCAGAATTTCCAGACAACGGGTTGGGTCGATCTAACTTTGGACCCACCGCAACCGCCGTTACCAACACCGCTGCGTAGTGGATCAGTCAGGCCGCCCGCACGCGATACCATGTGGACTACAAAGCCGCCGAACACGCCCAGGCCGATAGCCGTTATGGTCTTGGCAACCGCAAATTCAAAGCCGAGCATGCCGGTGGTCAACAGAAACATCGACGGATCCATCACCGGTGACGCCAGCCAGAAGGCCATAACCGCAGAAAGCGGCACCCCCATAACCAACAAGGCAGCAATCAGAGGGATGACACCACAAGAGCAAAAGGGCGAGAGGCCTCCGGCCACTGCCGCGATCAGGATCATAACACCCGGTGATCCGGTAAAGGCGCGTGCGATCAGCCCATCCGCACCTGTTGCACCCGCATAGGCCGCGATTCCGACAGACAGGACAAGGAACGGGGCGACATTCAGCAGGTTTTGCGCGGCAAAGCCCACAGTTGTGGCACCCAGTGTTGGCGCAAGAAGAAACAGCGTAATGAGCAGGCCTGCCGAGAACAGCCAGACCTTTTCTCTAGCCCAGAGCCGGTGAGCCAAGCCTGCGCTTCTGGCGCGGACATTAAGAGCATATTCAGTCATGTCCATATCCTTAAATATATAGTTTCTTTAGGTATGAAAAATTAAAAGCACATCACGCATCTTCTTCCTGCGAAAGCGTCACCCCGACGCAGCACTCCGACGTCAGAAAGGACACGGTCCGGTTCATGGCATCGAAATCCACGCGGTTGATGATCTGACGCCCCTTGCGCTCCTGGCTCACAAGCCCCGCGTCTACCAAAGTTCCGAGATGATAAGCGAGGGTCGACGCTGCCATACCCAGATGCTGACCGATATCACCGATATTCAAACCATCGCTTCCGGCCCGTACCAGCAATCGGAAGATTGTCAGGCGGGTATCGTGACCAAGAGCGGCAAGCGAAAGGGCAGCGGTTGTGTGTTTCATCATACGCCACATTAAAACTACAAATATAGTTTAGTCAAGACCCCTCTCAGACGGTTCAGCCATGTCATAGTATTGCCCGCCACCGCATGGCAGAGGACGGGATAAAGCAATTCAATCCCGAGCTTGCCCCAGCAACTTTAGGTGATGAAAATGGTGTCACAACGCGCTTTTGGCTGACTCTGACCGTCTTGTGCGGGGGTTCACGTCATGCGTTTATGCAAACGGCACTCGCTTTATTCTTTCGACTTTTGGAATATCAACGAGAGCAATCCAAGCGCCGCCGAAACAACAATCAGCAAAAGCGACACAGCATTCAAGACCGGTGTGGAGCCGTGCTTGAGCTTGTCAAACATGGTAATCGTCAAGGGTGAGTCAGATCCAACAAGCATCAGCGTCGTGTTGAAATTTTCAAAGCTCATCAGGATTGAAACAACGCCCGCGCCGACAATTGCAGGCAGAAGGAAAGGCAACGTAATCTGACGGACCGCGCCCCATTTGGTCGCGCCAAGGTTAAGCGCGGCTTCCTCCAGGCTAAGGTCAAATTTTTGCAATCGCGCGGAAATTACCAGAGTTGCAAAGGTCGTGATGAATGAAAACTGGCCCAGAATAACGAGGATCAGTCCGGGCCGCAGCCCGTCGAACCAAAGTCCGGTCGCGTCCTCCAAAGTATTGGCGACGGAGCTTGCGAAGACCAGAATCGAGATGCCAAGGATCACACCGGGGATGATCAGAGGGAGTAGCATCAATATGTAGAGAAACCCTTTACCGCGGAAATCGTGCCTTACGAACAAAAATGCGTTGCATGTGCCAACCGCCAACGAAAGTCCGGAAACCCAGATTGCAACGAAGGCTGACGTTCCGATGGCGCGCAAAATGGAACGCTCGTGAAACACTCCGATAAAAGGGGCCTCGGTCCCGAAAAACCATGCCATTGTAAAGCCTTCCCACGGCAGAGAGGGGAACACGCTGTTGTTGAACGCGAAAGCGCAAACAACCGTCAATGGCAAGGCGAGGTAGACAAAAAACAGGCTTACATAGGCCCGATAAGACCATTTCAAAGCGGAAGATTGTGGGACGGTGGGGATCATATTAGCGCCCCATCGTATTGGACAGGGATTGGCGCGACAGCTTCAGCCCGAGAAACACAACTGCGGATGACAGGCCCAAAAGAAGGAAGCCAAAGGCCGAGCCCAGCTCCCAATTGAAGCGCGTGATGAACTGGGTGTAGATCAGGCCGGTGAACCACAGGCTGTCTTTGCCGCCCAACAGGATCGGCGTTAAATAGTTGCCCAGCGACAGCATGAAAACCACGATGCAGCCCGAAACGATGCCGGGCATGGCATGCGGTATCACGATCTCGCGCAGGATAGAGATGCCGGAGCCGCCCAGATCATACCCCGCCTCGATCAGACTGTCATCAAGGCTATCAAGGGTGGTGACCAAGGGCACGATCATGAACAGGATCGACGTATAAACAAGGCCCACCATGATCGCCGCATCGTTATACAAAAATTCGACCGGCCCGGAAATGAGACCGGTATATTGCAGGACGTTGGACAGCACGCCGGTTTCGCGCAGAAGGATCATCCAGCCAAAGGTGCGAACAAGTTCGGACACCCAGAACGGGATCAGACACATCAAAAACAAAGTTGTTTTCGTGCGCCCGCGGGTCAGCTTGGCAATGTAATAGGCGATCGGAAACCCCAGAACCAATGTCAGAACCGTTGTGGAGATTGACATAAATGCGGTGCGTGCAAAGGTGCGCCAGTAAAGCGGCTCGTTAAAGAAAACGGCGTAGTTTCCAAGACCCGTTTCATATTCGCGCACCCCTATCTTTTCGCTGATCGAGACAAAGAACAATCCGATGTGCGGCAGGATAATCAACGTCACCAACCACAACAGCAACGGCGACAAAAGCAGGTAAAATCCGAGCTTGGAGCGATCAGATACCATCTACTGCACCCCCGGACGCGAAACAGCGCGCCTGCGTCGGGTGCCAGCCGGCAAGGACCGTTTCGCCCTTTGTCAGCCCCAGTAAGTCACCTGTCTGTGGCAGGGTGACCTGAATCGTTTCACCCGACTTCGGATCGCGTAAAATGACCATACTGTTTGCGCCATTGAACAACACGCTGTCCACGATACGCTTACTTGCATTCGGGCTTTCGGACCCTTGCGAGGGATCTTTTGACAATGCAATCGCTTCGGGTCGCACAAAGATTTGCGCGCGCTGCCCGATTGCGGGAACCCCCGCTGTGGCCTGGGCGTGAAGTTCAACACCACCCCCGGTCACAAGCGAGACAATCTGGCCGTTTACGGCTGTGACCTTGCCCTCGAACCGGTTTGCGTCGCCAACAAATCCCGCGACAAAAGCATTCGCAGGTTCGTAATAAAGCTCCTTTGCGGTGCCAATCTGGTCAAATTTACCTTTGTTCATGACGGCGATATTATCGCTCATCACCAAAGCCTCGGATTGATCGTGGGTGATATAGACAAAGGTCGTGTTGAATTCGGCCTGAAGGGTTTTTAGCTCGATCTTCATGTGTTCGCGCAGCTTCAGATCAAGCGCGCCGAGCGGCTCGTCCAGCAGCAAAACATCGGGCTCCAACACCATGCAACGCGCGATCGCGACACGTTGCTTTTGCCCGCCCGACAGTTGGTCAACCTGACGGTCTTCTATACCGGGTAATCCGACCCGCTCAAGCACCCGCCCGACGCGCGCCTTTATCTCTGACGAGGACACGCCGCGCTGGCGCAAACCAAAGCCCACATTTCTGCCGATATTCATCATTGGAAACAGCGCAAGATGTTGAAAAACCATGGAGACAGGGCGTTTGTTCGGCCCCACGCCAATCATGGAATTCCCCTTGATCAAAAGATCGCCACTGCTTGGAAACTGGAACCCTGCGATCATCCGCAAAAGCGTGGTCTTGCCACAGCCTGATGGGCCGAGGATGGAAAAGAAAGACCCTTGCGGGACTTCAAAGCTGACATGATCCACCGCGCGGAAGTCGTCAAAGTCTTTGGTCAGATCTCGGCACACAAGATCAGCAGTTGGAGCCATTGGTCTTGGCCTTTCAAAGTCAAAAAGAAGGGCGCGACCTGCGCCCTTCCCTTTTGTTCATTACAAAGTTCTTAGTTCGCAGCGTTGATGCGGTCCAGTGTCGCGCCTTCGATAGTCTCAAGACCTGCGGGCACTGGCGGATACCACTTGATGTTGTCGATGGCTGCCTGATCAAAGCTCGCTTGATACCGCGCTTTCAGGTCTGCACGGACGCCAGCGTCACCACCAACTGCGGCTGTGAAATTGCCCGCAGTGTTTGTGATCATCGCCGCGATATCGGGGCGCATGACGAAATTGATCCAGTCATAAGCCGCATCATCCGCCCGCCCGCGTGATGGCAGAACAAAAGTATCAATCCAGCCCAGAGCACCCGACGCAGGCGCCACAAACGTGATGTCCGCATTGTCGGCATTGAGTTGCCAACCGCCTGTATCCCAAGCCATCGACGCGACAACTTCGCCCGAACGCAGCAGGTTTTTGATTTCATCGCCGCCGTCCCAATAGGTTTTCACGTTGGGTTTACACGAAATCAGCGCTTCCTCGACCTGGCCAAGGATCTCTTGATAGGCTTCCTGATCGGAATACGCCGCAAACGGGTCAAGCCCCATCGCATAGGCAAATCCGATAAGCGTCGGGCGTTTCAAACGGTACGAAACCTTGCCGGCAACTGACGCGTCACAAAGATCGGTATAATCGGCAACTTGACCGGCCTCCGCAGTGTTAACAACAAGGCCGCTGGTCCCCCAGATGTGAGGCAGGCCATAAACACCACCGTCAAACGTCGAATTTGTCGCTGTCGCAGTCAGCATCGACGGGATGAATTGCGCAGCATCCACACGCGACATGTCGATGGGCTTGTAGATACCAAACTCTTCTTGCGCGCTTGTGATCCGGTCCTGGCTGGGTTGTGCAAGGTCAAAACCGCCGCCGTTCGTTGCGCGCAGCTTTGCGATCATTTCTTCATTATTCGACGTTGTCACCTCTACGGTGTGACCGGTTTCGGCTTCGAACAGCGCGATAACGTCATCGGGTGCGTATCCGCCCCACGTCAAAAGCCGCAAGGTCTCGGCGGATACTGCGGTTGTCGATAGGACAGCGACAAGCGCTGCTGTTGAGACAAGGCCATATTTCATGTCAATTTTCCATCTATTCGAGTTGAGCCGCCCATCATTAGGGCAACGGGATTACAAAGTGTCCATAGCATTGATATATGAAACCTTTGCGACATTATTCTATCAGCCCAAAGGCGGGCCATCTGTGCGCTCATGAAGTTCATGATCAGACAATCTCAAGCAAAAGTCTGGTTGTATTTTCTTTGGTCATCTCGATCGGATTTCCTCCGGTGCTCGGGTCGATCAACGCGCCTGCGACGATCCTGTCGATATCAGGGTTTTCGATGCCCAGCCCGGACAGGTTTTTCGCAATACCCAACGCGGCATTCAACTCGTCCACATAGGCGCAAAAGCCGTCGAACCCGCCGGATATGCCAAGGTAATTGGCCGCGTCACCGATCACGCCTTTGATCGCGGGTTTGTTAAACTGCAAAACTGCAGGCATGCACACCGCGTTCGTTGTGCCGTGGTGGGTATGATAGATCGCGCCAATCGGATGGGACAGCGCATGGATTGCGCCGAGACCCTTTTGAAACGCGGTCGCCCCCATGATTGCCGCTGACATCATATGCGCACGGGCCTCGATATCGCTGCCATCGGCAAAAGCACGCGGCAAGTATGTTTTAACCAACCGCATTCCCTCAAGCGCCATACCTTGCGACATCGGGTGGTAATGCGGCGAACTGAAGGCTTCGACGCAGTGGGCAAAGGCATCAAGGCCGGTGCCCGCTGTGATAAAGCCCGGCATCCCGACGGTAAGCTCAGGATCGCAGATCACAACGCTGGGCAGGAACTTCGGGTGGAAGATGATCTTCTTTTGCTCGGTTTGCGAATTGGTGATGACCGAGGCGCGCCCAACTTCGGACCCGGTTCCGGCGGTGGTCGGTACGGCGACAATCGGCGCGATGGCGTTGGCATCCGCCCGTGTCCACCAATCACCGATATCCTCGAAATCCCAAAGCGGGCGGGTTTGGCCCGCCAGAAACGCCACCAGCTTACCCAGATCAAGGCCGGAGCCGCCGCCAAAGGCCACAACCCCGTCATGCCCCCCGTCATTATAGGCCTTCACACCATCAGCAGCGTTCTTTTCGTTCGGATTTGGATCAACGTCCGAAAACATCGCCCGGCCAAGGCCCCCCGCCTCAAGCAGGTCAAGTGTTCTGGTTGTGATGTCCATGTTTGCCAAGCCGCGGTCGGTGACCAGCAGCGGCTTTTTGATGCCCGCAGCGGCGCAAGCGTCCGCGATTTCGCTAATGCGACCGGCGCCGAAACGGATTGCTGTGGGGTAGGACCAGTTTGCGGTGATGCTCATGTTTTAAGCCTTCTTGAGGTGGTACGACTTGGGTCGTGTCAGATTGTGATAGCCGATAACCGACAAACCGCCACCGCGACCGGTGTCTTTGCAGCCGGTCCAGCACAGCGCCGGATCAAGGTAATCGGCGCGATTCAAAAACACCGTGCCGGTTTCGATTTGATCGGCAATCGCCTCGGCGCGGGCGGGGTCATTGGTCCAGAGCGACGCGGTTAGCCCGAAATCGCTGTCGTTCATCAGCCGGACCGCATCGGCGTCGTCTTTGACGGACATGATGCCAACTACGGGACCAAAGCTTTCTTCGCGCATCACACGCATGTCATGGGTCACGTTTGTAAGGATCTGCGGCATCAGATACGCGCCGCCATCCTCGGGAAAGCTGGCGGGATCAATATGCGCGGTGGCACCTGCGGCGATTGCCTCAGCAGTTTGGGCGCGGACCTCATCGGCAAAACGCACATGGGCCATTGGACCCAAAGTGGTTTCCGCCTCCAGCGGATTTCCAAGCTTGTAACCGTTCACAATCGTCACGGCCTTTTCGACAAAGGCATCAAACAGGCTTTCGTGGACATAAATCCGTTCAATCCCGCAGCAACACTGGCCCGCGTTAAACATCGCACCGTCGATTAATGTGTCCACGGCAGCGTCCAGATTTGCATCATCCATCACATATCCGGGGTCTTTGCCGCCAAGCTCAAGCCCGATGCCCGTGAACGTGCCTGCGGCTGCCCGCTCCATCGCCTTGCCGCCCCCTACCGACCCTGTGAAGTTCACGAACCCGAATGCGCGGTCCGCGATCAGTTCGGAAGTTGTCTGGTGATCAAGGAACACGTTTTGAAACACGTCCTGCGGAATGCCTGCGGCGTGGAACGCGGCCGCCATTCGCTCCCCTACCAGTGGCGTTTGCGAGGCGTGTTTCAGCATCACCGCATTGCCCGCGATCAAGGCGGGGGCCACCGTGTTGATCGCCGTCATATAGGGGTAATTCCACGGCGCGACGACCAGAACGACACCGTGCGGCACACGCTTTATGACACGGCGAAATGCATCGCTGTCTTCAATTTCAATCGGGGCCAAAGCGTCTTGCGCGATGCTCGCCATATAGCTTGCGCGTTCGTTAAAGCCGCTGAATTCGCCGCCGTAACGGACCGGGCGCCCCATCTGCCATGCGATCTCCGGCACGATCTCGTCGTTCATGGCACCAACGGCTGCGACACCTGCCTGCACAAGGGCAATACGCTCTGAAAGCGGGCGTGCGGCCCACGCGGTTTGCGCGGATTTCGCCCGCGCAACAGCGCCGTCAGCCTCGCTGCGCGACAGGGTTTCACGTTCGGCATATACAGAGCCGTCAACGGGGGAGATACATTGGATGGTCATTGCTCTTAAGCCCTCTCAAATCCGCGCGCGATTTCCCAATCGGTCACAACACGGTCAAATTCTTCTTGTTCCCACTCCGCTGCGCGGGTGTAATGATCGACAACATCGTCGCCAAGGGCGGCGCGCAGGAACGTCGATCCGCGCAGGGTTTCGGTGGCCGCGCGCAAGGTTTGGGGAATGTCGGTGGCTTTGGCGTCTTCATACACGTCGCCCGTGGTGGCGGGGGCCAATTCCATCGCATCTTCGATGCCCTTGATGCCCGCGGCGAGCATGACAGCCTGTGCGAGGTAAGGGTTCAGATCGGACCCGCCAATGCGACATTCAACGCGCACGCCGTTGGTATTTTCACCGCACAACCGGAAGCCTGCTGTGCGGTTGTCGACGGACCAAACGGTTTTGGTCGGCGCAAAGGTGCCTTTGGCGAACCGCTTGTAACTGTTTACATAAGGCGCCAGAAAATAGGTGTAATCAGGCGCATACTTGATCAGCCCCGCCATGTAGTGTGCCATCACTTCGGACATTCCGTGTGGGCGTGTTTCGTCAAAAAACGCCGCCTCACCGTCTATCCAAAGCGATTGGTGAACGTGGCTTGATGATCCTACGCGGTCCTTATGCCATTTGGGCAGGAAAGTTACCGCGCGCCCGTGCTGCCATGCAATTTCTTTAATCGCGTGTTTGGCAATGGAATGGTAATCAGCACAATCCAAGGCAGGAGAGTAGCGAATGTTAAGCTCCTCTTGCCCTGCTTCGGCCTCGCCTTTGGTGTTCTCGATGGGCAGACCCGCAGCAAACAAATGATTGCGGATCGGACGCATCACGCCCTCTTCTTTGGTGGTCTGGAAGATGTGGTAATCCTCGTTGTACCCGCTGATGGGGTCCAGATTGCGGAAGTCCTCCTTGCGGATTTCATCAAAGCTTTTCTCGAACAAAAAGAACTCAAGCTCGGTCGCCATTTTGGCCTCGAACCCCAATGCCTCCAGCCGCTCGATCTGTCTTTTCAGGATCGCGCGGGGGGAATGAGGAACGGGCTTGTGGGTGTGGTGGTCAAGAACGTCGCACAGCACCAACGCCGTCCCTTCCAGCCATGGAACATGCCGGATCGTGGTGAGGTCAGGTGCCATGACATAATCGCCATACCCCGATTGCCAGTTGGTGGCAGCGTAGCCATCGGGCGTGGCCATCTCCAGATCGGTGGCCAGCAGATAGTTGCAGCAATGGGTTTCCTTGAACGACGTTTCTACGAAGTTCACCGCGTGAAAACGCTTGCCCATCAAGCGGCCTTGCATGTCTACGAAACACACAAGGACTGTATCAATTGATCCCTCCGAGACGTGGGATTTCAGGTCGTCAAATGTCAATGTGCCGGGCATTTTCTATCCACTTTGCGCGCAAGATATGGAGGCAACCAAGGGCCGCCCCCAAAAAGTTGTTTAACCGTAACGGTATGGCCGTCCAGCTTTAAGCATATCGGCGTTGTATTGCTTGAAGATATCAACAACGCGACGCTTGGTCTCGGACTCGGCAGCGATTTCTTCCCAGAAGACTTGCGCCTCGGCTTCGACTGTTGCCCATTCGTCGTCAGGAATTGACGTCAGTTCCAGCTTGGGACCATTGACCCGCAGATCGGCCTCGCCGCCCCAATACCACCACTGGCGGTGATAATGCGACTGATCACAGCAAACACGAAACAGCGTTTGCAGATCTTCCGGCAATTCGTTCCAGCGATCCATATTCGCAAAGAACGACCCGGCCCATGCCCCCGAGATGTTGTTGGTCAGGAAGTAGTTGGTCACATCGGCCCAGCCCACGGTGTAATCTTCGGTGATGCCAGACCACGCGATCCCGTCCAGTTCGCCGGTTTGCATCGCCACTTCGATGTCTTCCCATGGCAGGTTGACGGGCACGACCCCGAACCGGGTCAGGAACCGGCCGGCGGTGGGGAAGGTAAAGATGCGCTTACCTTCAAGGTCCGCAAGGCTGCGGATCGGGTCTTTCGTGGCAAAGTGGCACGGATCCCATGCCCCTGCGGAGATGTGCTTTACTCCGACCTTGGAATATTCTTCATCCCAGATTTCGTTCAGACCGTATTGGTTGAACAGCACGGGCACATCGAGAGAGTAGCGCGACCCGAACGGGAAATAACCGCCAAACACCGTAACCTCGGTCGGCGACGCCATAGAATCGTCGTCCGATTGCACCGCATCGATGGTGCCCCGCTGCATGGCCTGAAACAGTTCGCCGGTCGGAACCAGCTGGTCTGCGAAAAACAGCTCGATCTGCATACGGTCGCCAGCGATTTTGTTGAACATCTCGATCGCGGGAACGATCACCTCGGCGGCCAATGCAGCGCCAGCATAGGTTTGCATCCGCCATTTGATGGTATTTTGTGCCAATGCAGGCGTGGCCAAAGCCGCCGCCGGAACAACCGCCGCCCCTTGGATAAACTTGCGTCTTGAAGTCATGTCTTCTCTCCTTTGTTGGGTTTCGACCGCTTTAGAGCGGTTCTTTTGTGGTTAATTATACACGAAATTCGGGAGCCACGTTGCGATGGCAGGGAACACCATGACCAGCGCAAGGGCCAGAACCATGATCAGCACAAACGGCGTTATGGAAGAATAGATGTCGCGCAGTGAAATTTCGGGCGGTGCCATCGCGCGCATCAAAAACAGGTTATAGCCAAAAGGCGGCGTCATATAGGCGATCTGCGTCGTGATCGTATACAGGATGCCATACCAGATCAGATCAAAACCAAGCTCCCCGACAAGCGGCACATAAAGCGGCGCGACGATCACCAGCATTGCGGTGTCATCCAGAAACGTACCCATCAAAAGGAAGCTGAGTTGCATCAGGATCAGGATGGTCCACGGGTTGAGGTTCAGCCGTTCGGTAAAGACGCTCTCGATTGCCTTGACGGCACCCAGCCCGTCAAACACTGCACCAAACGCCAGCGCGGCGAGGATGATCCACATGAACATGCAAGTGATGCCAAGCGTATTGCGCACCGAATTTTCGAACACCTCGCGCGTCATGCGCCCCTTGACAACCGCAGCTACAAACGCTGCGATTGCGCCGATGGCCGAACTCTCGACCAGCGACGTCCAGCCTTTCACAAAAGGCACCATCATGACCGCAAAAATGATGATAGGCAGCAGGCCCGCGCGCAGCAGACGCATCTTTTCAGCGCGCGGAATATCGCGTTCGCTTGCCTCCAGAACCGGCCCGAGCACCGGATTGATCCGGCACCGCACGACGATGTAAATCACAAACAAACCAGCCATCATCAGGCCCGGAATGACCCCCGCCAACCAAAGCTGCCCGACAGGCTGGCGGGCAATCATCGCGTAAAGAACCAACACGACGGACGGCGGGACAAGGATGCCCAGACTGGACCCCGCCTGAATGACGCCAGTGACCATCCGCTTGTCATAGCCGCGTTTCAAAAGCTCCGGCAGCGCAATGGTAGACCCGATCGCCATACCCGCCACGCTTAACCCGTTCATCGCGGAAATCAGCACCATCAGGCCGATCGTACCAATGGCAAGACCACCGCGCAGCCCGCCCATCCAGACATGGAACATCTTATAAAGATCGTCTGCGATTTTGCTTTCCGACAGCACATAGCCCATGAAAATAAACATCGGCAGCGTCAAAAGCGGATACCATTTCATCAGCTTCATCGCAGCAGAAAACCCGATGTCAAAGCCGCCCTTGTCGCCCCAAAGCAAAAGCGCCGCGACGACGGCGATAAATCCGATGGCGCCAAACACACGCTGGCCAGTCAGCAGCATCAGCATCATTGAAGAAAACATTAAGGTGGCAATCAATTCATACGACATCAGACTGCTTCACCGTTGATGCGCAGGACATCTTTGAAAAGTTCCGACAAGCATTGCAAAAGCATCAGGAACATCCCCAGAATCATGATTGATTTGACGGGCCACAAATAGGGACGCCATGCGGTGGGCGAACGCTCTATGCGGCCGATTTCCTCGGCCCCGGTGAGCAACCCGCCAAAGAACGAAAACGGCTCTGTGCCCCAATAACCCAATGAATACGCAGTCGAGCTGACGGCTCCGTAAAGAAGGACGCAGAGATAGAAAATAAGGAACAGCACAGTGATCAGGTCAAACCATGCTTTCTTGCGCAGCGACCACTCACCATACAGCAAATCCATCCGCACATTCGAGCCGAGTTGGATCGAATAGGGACCGCCAAGAATATAATAGGCGACCATAACAAACTGTGCCATTTCCAACGTCCACAGCGACGGGAGAAAGAACGTCTTGCTGATTGAGGACCACAGCAAAATCCCCATCAAAACAAAAATTCCATACATAATGATGCGCCCGACGCGGTAATTCACCGCATCAACCACGCGAATATAACGCTGCATCAGGCCTAGCATTGCGCGCCCCCCTGCACGTTCAAAACGCCAAGTGCGGCGGTCAACCAGCTGGCGAGGCACTCCGCCATGGCGTCCTGCTGTCGGGCGGTTTCGATCAGATCATTGCGAATTTCCAACATGACATTCAGGTGACCCGCCTCAATCGCATGTTCTCTGAGGGTGTGGGTCACGCCGTCTTGCGGGCCGTATGGCACATTGATCTCGACTTTGGCCTCCGTGTGGAGCGGCGCGACCTGCGCCATCGCCTCGGCAAGGCGCGCGTCCGTATCGTGCAAAATACCGATTTCGACCGAACGCGGCTTGCCATGATAGACCGGCGTAAAGCTGTGCACCGTGACGATGACAGGATTTGGCGTGGCCGCAACTGTCGCAGCAAGGCTCCCCCGAAACGGTTCATAATAGTTGTCGGTTCGATCCTGACGTTGCGCGGCCGTCAGGGTCGCGTTCCCCGGAACATCAAACGCTTCGCTTCGTGCGGGCATCGCCGCAGTTGCGGACGGGGGGCGGTTGCAGTCATAGATCAGGCGCGACACAGACGTTGCGACCAATTTTGCGTCGATCCGCATGGCCAAACCGCGCGCTACGTCCAGCGCACCGGGATCCCACGCGATGTGGCTTTGCCGTGCAACATCATCCAGACCAAGGTCGTCAAACGCGGGCGGAATAAAGCGGCTCGCATGTTCGCATACAACGACCACAGAGGATCGTCCCTCAGGATTGAGAAGCAAAACCGGCGTATGTGGTGAGGCAGACTGCATATGATTCATCTTGGTTCCCTGATCACAGGGTGGTTGTTCGGCGGGATGTTTGTCAATAAAATTTTGAAAAAAATATTACAGCGAGGAATGTTATGGTATAAAATGAACAGACGGAGGCGCATATGTCCGAAGCAACGCAGACAATATCCGACCGGATCCAGCAAAAGCTGGACGAACTGACGCGCGCAGAAAGGCAACTTGCGCTGTCGATCCTTGAGAATTATCCGGCATCCGGCCTTGGTCCGCTGACAGCGCTTGCAAAGGATGCAAACGTATCCGTCCCGACCGTGGCCCGAATGGTGCACAAACTTGGCTACAAGGGATATCCCGACTTTCAATCCGAGTTGCGCGAAGAGTTGCGGGCCAAGGCAAAAAGCCCGATCGCCAAGCACGACACATGGGCCGGTGCCGCCCCGTCCGAACATCTTTTGAACAGGTTCACAGATGCGGTGATTGACAATATTCGTCTGACGCTGGGCCAGATTGACCCTGCTGAATTCGATGATGCCTGCGGGCTTGTCGCAGATCAATCGCGCCATCTTTTCATTGTTGGAGGGCGGATTACACACACCCTGGCCGAATATTTCTATCTGCACATGCAGGTCATCCGGCCCAACCTGACGCATGTTCAGTCCACATCAAACACATGGCCGCATTATTTGTTGAATGCGAAAGAGGGCGACATTTTTGTCATTTTCGATGTGCGTCGCTACGAAAACAACACCTTGAAACTGGCCGAGATGGCCCATGATCGCGGGGCCAAGATTATCTTGTTTACCGATCAATGGCGTTCGCCGGTACATCATGTGGCTGACATCAGCTTGAGCTGTCGGATCATCGTGCCATCGGCATGGGACTCATCAGCGACCACAATGCTCTTGGTGGAAACGATGATCTCGTCCGTTCAAAGCCTGAACTGGAACGAAACCAAAGAGCGAATGGAAACGCTGGAAGATATGTTCGACCAAACAAAGTTATTCAGGAAATTTACCTGACTTCTATCGCCTGATCGGTTGTGGCAGAAAAGGAAATGCCGCCTGTCCATGTGGCTCATGAACAGGCGGCACAGACTTAGGCTAGAAGATCGAATGTTTCTCCGCCGATCCGCAGATCAATGGATTCCTGCTCCCCTGCATCGACAAGCGCCCACATGATCTGTCCGGTTGGACGGTAGATCACAAAGCCCTCCTCAACACCGGCGTCGCCTGCGTTTTCGGTTTCAATGAAATTGACCTGAAACTGATTCGCGGTGGCGTTCGTATTGCCAAACACAAGGACATCGCCCTCTGCCGCATCATAATCCTGAATCCAGTCGCTGCCATGATCAGCAATGCCAAGGTGGAAGAACTGGTCAGCCCCGTCACCCCCATTGACCCGGTCATGTCCAAAGCCGCCGTTGATGAAATCATCCCCGTCACCGCCATAGATCAGATCGGAAAGGGCGCCACCGTTAATCTGGTCATCGCCACCCTGACCATAGATTTCGTCGGAGCCAAATCCGCCGGCTATGGTGTCGTTTCCAGTACCGCCGTTGATGATATCGTTGCCATAACCGCCATAAATCAGGTCGTCGCCTGCGCCGCCAAAGATGACATCGCTCCGGTCATCTTCGGTATCGCCGCCGATGATCGTGTCATTTCCGGCTCCCCCATCAATGACGTCCGAACCGTCCCCCCCTTCCAGAAGGTCATTACCGGCGTTACCGGTCAAACGGTCATTCCCGTCAAGACCCCGTAGCGTATCACCGTATTCAGTGCCAACCAGCGTATCCGGCCCATCGGTGCCAACCAGCCTCACACCGGTTTCAACCACGACTTCAGGTGCAGCGGTTTCGGATACGATCTCTGCATTTTCAGCAGAAGTGATATAACTCGCGTCCTGCGTCAGTGCAAAATCGAGAACCGCATTGTTGAAGTTCACTGTTCCGGGGGTCAGCCCTGCCGCAGTCACAGCAGCAATCGCGGCGTCGACTTCTGCCTCGCTAAAATCAGCCAATGTGGTAATGGAACCAGGATAATCCGCGTCGTAGAACCCTTCCAGACTCTCGCCATCGTCATAGGTGAACAGGCTGTCTGCGGCTGCGCTGACGCGCCAGTCATCCCGATACTGACCATAAAGATCGCTATAGTTGAGCGGACGTGCCAACGGTGTGCCGTCTGCAAGCGCGATATCGTTTTCCGCATTTCCATCTGCGTTGCCCAGCAACCCTTCCAGCGCTCCGGCGCGATCGGTGTTCAGTTGGACATCAAGGTCAACACGTCCGTCCCGAACCGTCACTGCGATGCGGCTGTCACCCGCATTCACAGTGTCATCCTCTCCGGCGAACAGCATCGTATAGGTGTCCCCCTCGCGGTAAACGCGGTCATTGCCAACCTCGACGAAACCGAAATCCTCGACCTGCGTTGCGACGCCATCAATCGACAGCGGAACATCGTCGGTCGAGTCGACCATCACGTTCGAGCCGTCCATGCGGGCGGCAATCGCCGAATTCACGCTCACCGAGTTACCGATCGGAGTCATCCGGGATTGAACCTCGAAATCGCTCCCGTCCGTTGCGCGCAGCAGAACATATTCACCCGCCGCGTGATAGTCATAGGCAACACCATCCAGTGTAAGAAGGTGCGGATCGCCCGATGTCCAACCCGAGAGCGTGTTATCCGGCAAGGCCGGAAGATCGGCCGAAACGATATCACCCGAGCGCACCGAGAATTCCCAGCGACCGACAAGACCGGTATTACCAACGGACTGATCGAGATTCAGAATACCTTCCTGATCGCCCGACTCCGGCAGTTCGAAATAGGCGGCAGGATCGCCGGTGCTTGCGGTCCAACCAGCGCGGGCCACTGTACCGCCCAATCCGCCAACGCCGCCGCTTGCGCCGCCGGTCGTCCAGTCGATGTTCTCATAGCGGAATTCGAAATCGAAGTTACCGCCACCCTCATCGGAGATAATCAGTTGAAAAGCGTTCGTCAGGTCGGTTTGGCTCGAGAAATAGCCAACGTCATCCCATGTTACGATGAATCGGTCATTCACTTCATCAAAATCATAATAGACATTGTTCGATCCGGTCGAGTTTCCGCCGGGCGATGCTGTCGTCTCCCCGCCGCGGGTGTCGACGTCTGCAAAAAACGGTGTAATTTCGGGGTTATCGTTGTTTTCAGTGATGACATCTGGCGTATATGTCGAACGCGCGCCGTTGAACGTTACACTGCCGTTGTTGTTCACCCACAAGCTGTCAAATTCGCGGCCAAAGAAATTAAGGCCGTCTTCGAAGACCGAGGAGACATCAATTTCTGCGGTTGATGAGTCATCGTTGCGAGCAAGTACGTTTTCACCGAACCCTGCGTCCCCTCCGAGACCGTTGATCAATGCAGGTCCAAAACTGGTTTGGGTTGTGTTTATATCGTCAGCCATTTCTTCTCTCTCCTGTTGAATTCTTCTCTCCGTACCTTTGCGATTCTCGCAAGGTCGAAACTCTTTTAAATTCATGCCTGACAGCTGGTCAGGCACATCTTCGCCGGGACAAAACAGCTAAACCGCCGCCTCGTTACTCCTGTCGCGAATCGTGTATGGTGCTTTATCGTCCCGCTCCCCCGATCATCCTTTTGATCTGGCGCAGGCCACAAAACAGATCATCAATGATCTGAAATCCGCCCTCAAAAATGAGGTTCTATTTCTCGAAACACTGAACAAGTCAGCCTCCCTCTTTGCTGTTACAGCATGAAATGCAGCCTTTCGTCAAATCCGAGATTATCAACGCCGCTGCAAATACGGTTAACTGTAAACACAGCTTATTCAATAACTTCTATTTGATCTTAGTCAACACCTGTCTAAAACACCCAAAAGCGCTCGGTATTTTTTTGCCGACCCAAAGAACAAGCATGCGGTAGCAGTACAAAGGGAATCCAAATAGGATGTTTCGCCCCCGCGCGCGCCGTGCCGGCGCATCCAACGCTCACACAAGCGCCGTTTTCACGAAGCAATCACAGCACGACCGCAATTGCCACGCAGGCTAAATGTCGAACGGAGCCGGACGGGTTGGTATGCGCCGCATCAGCTGTTTCACTCCCAAAAGGTTAACACGACACATCGTCGAGAAACCGTGCATCTGCTCCGACAATTTCAACCCGTCTGCGCGGCGCTATACTGCCAATCTCGCGCAAGGCATTATCAATAAGGCTATAGACCTCGTCCCGGCAATCAATGTCGCGATCAAACCGTGAGAGCCAGTAGCGCAGGCCATAGGTAATACCGCCCTCCTCATAGGAAAGAACACGCACGTCAGGTGGCGGATCCTGCTGGATCAGCTTTGCCCCCTTTATGGCATCCAACATGACCTTCCGGGCCACATCAATAGGTATCGAATGATCAAGCAGGATAGTGACCTGTGCACGGTACTGCGACTTGGGCGCGGAGTAATTGGTAATCCGCTGGCGCGCAATCTGGCTGTTGGGAAGAATAAGATACGCGGAATCCCGTGTCAGAACCCGCGTGGTGCGCCAACCGATTTCGATAACCTTGCCGCGCGCCAACCCGTCGATGTCGATCCAGTCGCCAATGCGAAACGGCCCTTCGACGCCAAGCGCAATCCCCGACAGGGTATCAGCCACGACGTTTCGTATCGCGAACCCCAGCATAGCCAGAATCAACCCCGACCCGGCCAGCGCCCCCACTGCTCCCTGCCCCATGAACAAAGCCACTGTTGCGGCGAAAGCAAACAGGAAAAGCAATGCCGCGATCAGATCCTTGAGCAGGCGCGGATAAGGCCTCCGACGCGCTGTCGCCTGATCAAGCGCCAGCGCAACGAGACGGCTGACAAGCCATGCGGTCGCGAAATACGCCAGCGCAGTAGCGGCAGGCAGCAAAATTTCATTGCCGCTAATCGGGCCGATGAAATCGCCTTGCAGCAAAAGGATGACAAGCCCGAAGCTGAAAACCGCGAAGACCGTAGGCCACAAAAGGCGGCGCACATGCTGTTTTACGGTCATATTTCACGCCTTTCGAATGTTTCAGCCTCACGCGGGGCTTTGTGCACAGGCGCTTGGGGATGCGGTGCCTTGCCTCGACGACCGGCAGCAGTTCTTCGAAGAATACGCGCGCGACAGAACGGGCACCGATAGGCGGCCGCGCGCGGCAGCGACCTGCTGCAATTTGTACAGATCGCACGAACAGGATGCAAAGACATGAAATTGGCTCCGGGACTTGGGTGGTGGGAGGCACAGATATTTCTATCCGCCCGGAGCATGCCCACCGTGATACCTCAGGGTATATCGGTGCTTGCTCCGGGATCGCCACAATGGGGTGGGCAGACGTGATCTGGCTGAAGTATCACTGTTCGCAATCAACTTTTTCAGACGGCTGCTCAACACGGATCACGGTCAGTATCCGGCGCTGGTCATCGCGCGTATCCCAATAAAACGCGGCACCTTCGGACAGGCCCAGAAGTGCCACACCGATCGGGGTCATGATCGAGATCTGCTGGCGCGAGATGTCGGCGTTTTCAGGATAAACCAGCGTCACCGCCTTTTCCTGTAGGGTTGTTTCGTCGCGGTACGTCACCGTACTGCCGATCGTCACAACATCTTTGGGCATCTTCGCCGGTTTGACAATACGCGCACGGCCGATCTCTTCCAGCAGGCGGTCGGCCAGTGCAGGATTTCGCTGCATGGCTCCGTCCGCCAGCGCTTCGATGTGGGTAATCTCGTCTTCGCTGATCACGATCTTTGGCGCACGCGAGCTACGCTTCTTCGCGACTGGGGTCATCTGCTGGGTCATCGGGTGGCCTCCTTGAGTAGGCTGGGGAATGGGTTGATTTGAATAGGTCGTGTCAGAAACGCGAGGTAGGGTCGTTCCGCTCTCAGACCGTGGGAGCAATGGCCAGCACCCTTAAGGATGCAATTGTGCCGTCTTCGCGCAGCAACGGCGCACGCTGCCCCACACGCATCCCGATCAGCGTAGCACCCAGATCTGAACAAACCGGTATCACGCCACTGTCAGATCCGCTTCGCGCCCGGTGACGCAACAAACCGGTCTGCGCAGGGCCGCCATCCACCGAATAGGTGACGCAAGTGAATCCTGTCACTACTTCCTCGCTCATGTCATGCCCCCCTTGTGCGGTTGCGCTGATCTTGTGGCGCAGGACATGGCCCAGTAAGGGCCGGTCTGCGATGTCGGGTTGTTGCAGATAACGCTTAAGCTGCCGGTGATCCTCGTCAGGCAGTGGCGCGGCCCGCATCGGAGCGGTCCTGATTCCGGAATATCCGTCCGGCGTCGTTATGCGATTTGGATTGGTACTGTGCATAGCTGCTCCCCGGACGACGTATCGTCTCGTGTTCAATTCTGGATTGTGAGGATACCCCGGAAGGTGTGTCAGGCTCGCTCGCGCCTATACCGCCCGGGGAACCGGGCGGGTCAGCAAAAGAAATCGGAAATGATCTGCATGCACCTTCATAGCCCATAACGTAGGCATGCCTCTTGAGTGTGTCAATTGGCGAGCCGTCACAGGACGGGCGCGATCATGCCACAATGGCATTTTTGGCCCACTTCGGGCGTATTTGCGCCGAAAAGCCGCGCAAACAGCGCGCCATATTGAAAGCCCCCGCACTAAGACCCATGTTAAGAGCATGATGATGTTCAGCTTCCATAAGAGGTTCCTGCTCAACGCGGGAAAATTACTGAACCGCCTGTAACCCCGGGCGGGGCGGGCGTTTTGTGCCTGTTTCTGCCTTGGGGTTCATTCCGGTCTTTCTCAGATCACACAGGTATTGACGGAGGCTTCACAAGCTTTCTGGCCGGGCGCTCTTTGTCCGGCATCCAGGAAACACTGGCCCCGTCACGGCATCAGCACTCTTGCATATGGAGGATAATATGCATCCCGTTCAATCAGACCATAGCTTTTCAACTGAACCCGTCTTGCAGACGGCTCGACCCCACCCCGCAAACCTCCGGGAAGCCGGACCTTTCCGTCGTTGGATGGCGAACGCAATGCGCAAATGGCAGCGCCGCAGGATGATCGCGATCTTCAATGCGATGGATGACCGGTTGCTTAGCGATGTGGGGATCGCGCGCGCCGACATCAGCCGCGTTGTCGCAGAGTTCAACGAACGCGAACTCCGGATGAGCCCGACTGTCCAGCCCCGAAACGAGGTGACCATTTACGACGAGGTTTTTCGCAAAGCCGCCTGATCGTCACTCTTGCATCGCTGTCGCGCCGCAGTCTGCCTGTCGCCGGTCTACCTGTCGCGCGACACGCAGACCGGCAAAACAGAACCCTTGACGAGAAGGACCCGAACCAATGATGATTAGTAAAGCCGACTTTGAAGAACTGTTCCCCGAACTTCTCCCGCGCAGCCCGCGAAACAGCAGGCCGGACGGATTAACCGACACCCGCGAGGACACCGTGGAGCGGAATTGTTCCGTCAAAATGCGCCGTAACCGCCTGAACGCCCGATCATCGGACGTGAACAGAAATGCAGACCCGGCGCACCGTGCCGACAAATGGGGCATGATCCCCGCCCTGACGGCGATGGGTGCGGCGTGGATGATGCTCTCCGGTTACGGTTACGCACCAAGAAATTGATCGCGTGGCCCCACGCGGGGACCGCGCCGGATACGCCGCAAACAAGAGGACAGGCCGATGGTTTTGAGAGACGTTCTTGTGGCTGTGGACCAGTTCCCACAAAATGATGCGGTGCTGGCCAGAGCCTTGGAAATCGCCCGCATACATGCTGCGGTGCTGAGGGTCGTTCATGTCATCGACATGCCGGCGCGCGGGCGTGATCTGACGCGCGTCGATACGCTGCATGGACAAGCGGCAATTGCGGCGCGCGACCGGATCGTAGCCGCCTTGACGCGGCTGGGCGCGAACGCCTCGAACGTCGATATATGCATCGAAGCAGGAGCGCCCGCACTGCGCCTTATCGACATCTGCCAAGACACCCCGCCGGACCTGATTGTCATGCGCGCAAATCAGTCAGAGCGGATTTCGGAGACTATTTTGGGATCAACCAGTAACCGCGTGGTCGCTGCCGTCTCAACACCTGTCCTGATTGTAAAGCGCGAGGCCAAGCGGCCCTATGCGCATGTTCTGCTGGCAACCAACGGCACCGATGCGGCCGAAGAGGCGCTGACTTTTACCGCAGCGCTACTGCCCGCCGCCGCCTTGCACCTTGTGCAGGCGGTGCAGATCACGCCGCAACTCGCCGAGGCGATGTTGCGGATCGGCACCGATCACGGCACCTTGACAGACCACCACAACGCCCTGTCGCAACAGGCAAAAGTGCATCTGTACGAGTTGTCTGCCAAAGCGCCGCGATCGGCAACGACAGGTATGCTTCAGGGTGATCCGGCAGCGGAGTTGACGGCGGCGACGCACAATCCCAAAGTCGATCTTATTGCGGTCGGACCCGGCCGGAGCAGCCTGATCCGGCGCGCCTTTATCGGCAGTGTGACCCGCCGTCTGTTGCGCGATGCGCATTGCGATGTATTGGTTTGCCATCAACAACCCGTGCCGTAACCGGCACAGTACCCCGCATCACAGCTTAAGGCGCGTTCAGTATTGTTCGCGCACATATTCCATGATCGCACCGCGCACCGACTGATCGCCGCGTTCGCGGGCCGCGTCGATCACGGCGCGGGCCTCTTCCAGATTGCACCGGCGCAGCAGACTTTTTACCGGCCCGATGGAGGCCGGGCGCATGGACAGTGTGCGAAATCCGATTGCCGCAAAACACAAGGCCTCGACCGGTCGGCCCGCATCCTCGCCGCAGAACGATACCGGCGTATCCGTTTGCGCACAGCGTTCCGCGATGTTTTGCAGAAAGGTCAGGAAGCTCACGTTCAGCGTGTCATACCGCTTGCGCACACGTTCGTTTTCGCGATCCGCCGCAAAGAAGAACTGCTTGAGATCATTGCCCCCGATCGAAAGAAAATCGACTTCCTCGAAAAACTTGCGCGGTGCGAAGGCGAGGCTTGGCGTTTCCAGCATCGCGCCAACCTTGAGAGAGGACGGCAGCGTATGACCCAGACGCTCTTCGCGTGCCAGCGTCTTGTTGACCTCCTCACGCGCTGCGCGAAACTCTTCGAACTGCGCGACAAAGGGAAACATCACCGTCAGCGGCCCCCCGTTTGCCGCCCGGAACAACGCCTGCAACTGCATCCGCATGATGCCGGGTTTATCAAGACCAACACGGATTGCGCGCCACCCCATTGCGGGGTTCGGCTCGTCGTTGGGCTTCATATAGGGCAGCACCTTGTCCGACCCGATATCAAGGGTGCGAAACACGACCTGCTTGCCCTTTGCCGCATCCAGTACCCGCGCATAAAGCATGCTCAACTCGGAGCGCTGCGGCATCTGGTTGCGGATCAAAAACTGCAATTCTGTGCGAAACAGGCCCACCCCTTCGGCGCCCGAGCTTTCCAGCGAAGGCAGATCAGCCATCAGCCCCGCGTTCATGTGCAGCGCGATGGTCTGTCCGCATGTCGTAGTCGCGGGCTTGTCGCGGATCGAGGAGTATCGCTCCTGTGCGGCGGCATGCATCGCAATCTTGTCCCGGAATGCGGCGGCGACCGTATCATCAGGGCGCAGATGCACGATGCCCTGCTCTCCGTCGACCATGATGTGATCGCCATTCAACGCTTCGGTGCTGATGCGCTCGGCGTGTACGATCAACGGAATCGCCAGCGCCCGCGCGACAATGGCCGCATGGCTCCCGACAGAGCCGTTTTCCAGCACGATACCGCGCAAAGAGCGGCCATATTCCAATAACTCGGCCGGTCCGATGTTGCGGGCCACAAGAATCGGATCCCTGGGCCGTTCCGCCCCCGTATCCGTGCCCTGCCCCGTCAGAATTCGCAGCAGCCGATTCGACAGATCGTCGAGATCGCTCAACCTTTCGCGCAGATAGGCATCCGCCGACTGGCCAATGCGTGCGCGCGCAAGCGATTGCTCTTTCTCCACAGCGGCCTCGGCGGAAAGACCCAGTTCAATGTCCTCCTGCATCCGCCGCATCCAGCTTTTGGAGTTGGCGAACATGCGGTAGGCCTCGATCACCTGTTGCTGGTCCTTATCGCCAATGGACATGGTCAGCATCTGGTCAACGCTGAGACGCAAGGTATCGACCGCCTCCTGAAGCCGCACGGCCTCGCGTTCGGGATCATCTGCAATGGGGTTTGACACAACAACGCGCGGTTCGTGCAGCCAGACATGGCCTTCGGCAACGCCGTCCTGCCCCACAGTCCCGCGCAGCAACACCGGCTGCGAGTGGCGCGCCGACATCGCGTCGCCCTCACCGACGAATACGCCCAGTTCGGTCATCTCGGCGAGCACCATCGCGACCACTTCGAGCGCGTAGACCTCATCGGCGCTGAATTCCCGCGCCATTTTGGACTGTACCACCAGAACGCCCAGCGCATCACCGAGGCGTTGAATTGGAATACCAAGGAAGCTGGAAAAAATCTCTTCGCCCGTTTCGGGCATATAGCGAAAGCCCTTCGCCTGCGGGGCATTGGGCGTGTTGATGACGCGGCGCTGCTTGGCAACGCGCCCGACCAGCCCCTCCCCCACCTTCATGCGGGTCTTGTGAACGGCGTCTTTATTAAGCCCCTCGGTGGCGCAAAGTTCAAGCGTATTTTCATCGCGGAACAGATAGATCGAGCACACCTCGCAGCCCATGGAAGTCGCGATCAGATTGGTAATCTTGTCCAGCCGCGCCTGTCCGGCAACATCGCCCGCCATAGCGTCGCGAAGCCGTCCAAGCAGCTTGCGACTGTCGCTGTCTGTGCGTTCTGGCATAGCGTCCCTACCCTTGCTTCGCGCAATATATAACTGGGGTTCGCGCTAATGGGGAGAGGGAATAACCGTTTCCCGTCATTGGATCGTTGCGCAAAGGGTACGTGAGCCAGAAATAAAGGCATATGCAAACCACCTGCCCCGACGAACCGGATTAGGTTAAAATCGCGCAAGCCGTTACTTTCAAATCACAAAAGAAAGCTTTAGAGGTTGGCTCTGGCTTCAGGGATCAGCTGGCTTTGTCCAGCTCGAACGCATCGTGCAGCGCCTGCACAGCCAGTTCCATATATTTGCGATCTATCAGCACCGAAATCTTGATCTCGGATGTTGTGATAACCTTGATGTTGATACCCTCGTCCGAGAGAACCCTGAACATCTTGGCCGCAACGCCGGTGTGGCTGCGCATCCCGATACCCACGACAGAAATCTTGGCAACGCCCTCGTCCGCGATCAGCTCTTTATAGTTGATCACGCCGTCTCCGGCGGCCCTTTTCATCGCAACATGTGCGTGCTTTACCTGATCGACGGGGCATGACCATGTCATGTCGGTGCGCCCCTCTTCGGCGATGTTCTGCACGATCATATCGACGTTCACGCCGCCCTCGCTGAGCGCTGTGAAAATATTGGCGGCGATGCCGGGGCGGTCTGCAACCGATACCAGCGTCATCTTGGCCTCGTCGCGGCTGAACGCGACTCCTGCGACTACGTTGCTTTCCATGATTTCCTCCTCGTCACACACGAGCGTTCCGGCATCGTCGGACTGTTCTTCAAAACTCGACACAACGCGCAGCTTGACCTTATAGCGCATCGCCAATTCGACCGAGCGGGTCTGGAGCACTTTTGCCCCCAATGACGCCAGCTCGAGCATTTCCTCATATGAGATCTTGTCCAGCTTGCGGGCCTTGGATTCCACGCGCGGATCGGTGGTATAGACCCCGTCCACATCCGTGTAGATATCACATCGTTCCGCCCCGAAAGCGGCAGCAAAAGCGACAGCCGTCGTGTCGGACCCGCCCCGCCCCAGCGTGGTAATACGCCCTTCGGCGCTGATGCCCTGAAATCCGGCGATCACCGCAACCTTCATGCCATCAGCGAACTTGGCGCCGATACTATCAGTCAGAATTTCCTCGATCCGCGCGGCGGAATGGGTCGAAGTGGTCTTTACCGGCACCTGCCAGCCCTGCCAGCTGCGCGCGGGAACGTCCATTTCCTGCAAGGTCAACGCCATCAGGCCCGCCGTGACATTTTCGCCCGAGGACACAATCGCATCGTACTCGCGCGCGTCATACATCGCGGAAGTCTCGCTGACCCAGCCGATCAGCTCGTTCGTCTTGCCCGCCATGGCAGACACGATGACGATCACGTCATAGCCTTTTGACACCTCGACGCCTACGCGTTTTGCAGCGCGGCGGATGCGGTCGGGCGTGGCCACAGACGTGCCACCGAATTTCATTACAAGAACAGGCATCAGACCCTCGAATTTGTCGTACCGCGCGCGGTTTACGCGAGGGCGCGGTCCGACGCAAGGGTACTCGCCCCGGCAGCGTGCAGGTTCATAAAAATATGCGCCCACTCCATGTCTGGCGCTCCTGCTGGCCCACGGCTGCTTATTGCATCTTTTGTTTCGGCTTGAAGGGCAGCGGCAACACCGGCACGCCCTCTTCGACAAGGGTGCGAACCTCCCGGATATTCGCTTCGCCATAGATCGACGCCGCAGGCATGGCCCCTTCATGCATTTCACGCGCCTTGCGCACAAAATCACCGCCCACATAGGTTGCGTTCTGCTCGACCTCGCGGCGGATTTCGGCAACAGCCTCGTTTCGGGCGGGCTTGGCCCTCACATCGCCGTGTTTTTCAACTGCGACCTGCGGAGACATCAGCGTTTTTGACACCGCATCCGAGCCACAGACCGCGCACGACAAATGCCCCTGCCCTGCCAGCGCATCAAACGCCGCGGCAGATTGAAACCAGCTTTCGAAAATGTGACCGTCGCTGCATTTAAGCGTATAGCGGATCATGAAAGCGCATCCTTTCCCTATCCGATCAGACATTCAGGATGGCGCGCGCGCGCCGCGCGGTCAAGTCAGTCTGCGGTTTTCCGGCGGTACAAAGCCCACAATCAGCTTGGCAAGTTCCTTTTGCTGCACAAACTTGGCCGCCTTTTTGCGCGACACCCACATGCGGCTGCGTTCGCCCGCCTCGGGAAAGCTTTTGTTGAGCGCTGTCACGCGCACCGGATAGAGAAAAGCCAAACAGGGCGTCGCATCGCCTTCCTCGCCCTGCTTGGCATAGGAATAGACCCCGATGCAGGCATCGCTTGCCACACCCTTTACGCCCGCCTCTTCCCATGCTTCGACAAGCGCGCTTGCCGCCGGAGTCTTGCCCTCCATCGGCCAGCCTTTGGGCACGATCCACCGCTTTGCCTTGCGCGATGTGATCAGCAATACTTGCACGTCACCTTTGTGTACACGGTAGCACAGCGCCGCGAACTGTGTTCGCGCGCTGCCCTTGGCACCCCCGTGAAGCGAGATCGGCAGTTGTTTCGTCACTCCACAAACTCCGCCCGTAGATTATCCGTTTCCAGAATTAGCCGGTTTGCCCGTGCCTGACCAGCCACCCCTTGCGCAACTGCACAGTAGCGCATCGCACCCTGTGGGCATCGGGCGTTAAGCGCAGTCGGGCGCTAGGCGCACGTCAGCCAGCATCGGGCGCTAAAGACGCGTCAGGTTGCGCATTTTCTCGACCAGACGGCGGTTCAGCTCTTCGGGCGGCACATCTGCCTCGATCGCCAGCTTGCGCAGGCCGAAATGCACATGCGCCATGTCCTGATAGTAGCTGGTGTAGGCGTAATTCGTCGCAGCCCCCGCCACAGCACCCAATACCGGCACCGTTTGCGCGGCAAGTTTCTGGCCCAGCACCACCGCAAGACGTGGCGCTATTTTGTGGATGATTGCCTGCATCGCCTTGCCCGAAAGCGCCAGCCGCGTTGTCAGAAACGCCAGATCGGAGCCATCATCGTGCGACAGCGGCCCGGCGGCGGAAAAGACATGGACACAATCAAACCGGACGTTCTCTGCCTCTGTATCAAATCCGTACTCGGCAGCGACCCCTTCGATCACCCGCAGCAAAAGCGTGGTGGTCACCGGCAATTCGGCCAGAGCAGTCGGCAAGCCCCCCGCGCCGCCCGCAGCCCCCATCGCCGCCGCCACAGCAGTGTTGAGCCATGAGGCCTGATCCGGCACGCGGCTGCGGCTGTGATGGGCCGCTTTCATCGCATGTTCCAACGCCTTGGCCGTGGCCGCTTCCAACTGGCCGCGGACCTTTCCGGGCAAACGGTCCAGCAGATTTTCCGCACCCCCGCCAATAACGTTGAGCACGTTGATTCCCACGCCGCCCGCAGCCTTGTAACGGCGCGCAATCACCTCAAGCTCGGCTTCGACATCAATGGGGGCAGGCAACTTTGTCTCTGTCATGAAATTCCCTCTTCCCCCTTTATGTGGGCAATGCACCCGTGACTTTCAACGCTCTACGCGCTGCACGTCTCCGTTCACCCCGTCCCACGCCCCAACGGTAATCGCGCGGCCCAGCACCCGATCGGGGTTTGTGGGAGGCGGCATCAGTACACCGTCAAGCCGCGCAAAACCGTAGCGCCCGTAATACGGCGCATCGCCCACCAGCATCACGCGTTCCCATCCCAATGGCGCGGCGCGGTCCAGCGCTGTCTGGATCAACAGCGCGCCAAGGCCCTCGCCCTGACGTGTCGGATGTACGGCAACCGGCCCCAACAACAACGCATCATGGCGTGCCTGCCCGATACGGACCGGCCAGAACCGGATCGCTCCGGCCAGAATCGCATCTGTATCGCGCGCGGCAAGGCTGAGCCCCGCAACGGGCGGCACCCCTTCGCGCAAGCGATAAGACGACAGCGCCGTACGACCGGGTGCAAAGCAGGTGTCATACAGCGCCTCGATCTCCCAAAGATCGTCAGCGGTTTCGGGGGCGATAGTGTACAAAGGGTGACGGCTCCGGTTTATGCTGGAAAGGGGCGTAACATGGCGTTAGCCCGGTATTCAATCACAACGGAGACTTCACAGATGTTCTATCGCCCCGCAGACGGCCACACCCTGCCGCACAACCCGTTCAACGCCATCGTGACGCCCCGCCCCATCGGCTGGATCTCGACGCGCGACAGCAAAGGGCGCGACAACATCGCCCCCTATTCGTTTTTCAACGGTGTCGCCTATTCGCCGCCCCAGGTCATGTTCGCATCGACCGGCATAAAGGATGATGTGGACGGCACCAAAGACAGCATCGCGAACATCCGTGAAACCGGCGTGTTTTGCGTGAATATCGTTGAGTACGCCGCGCGCGAAGCGATGAACCAATCCTCCGCCACCCTGCCCCACGGCACCGATGAATTCGCCGCCGCAGGCATCGAAAAGGCGCAGTGTTCGCAGATCGAGTGCGCCCGCGTGGCCAATGCCCCAGCCGCTTTGGAATGCCGGATGACGCAGATCGTCCAGATCGAAGGCCGCGCGAATTTCGTCTGCTTTGGTGAGGTGATCGGCGTTCACATGCGGGATGATTGCGTGGTGGACGGCCGTTTTGACGTGACACAGTACGAGCCGCTAAGCCGTCTGGGTTACCGCGATTATACCCGCGTGTCGGAAGTGTTCGAGATCATCCGCCCCGACGATTGATCCGCCCCGCCAGATACAAAACGGGCACCTCTAAGGGTGCCCGTTTGCGTTTGAAATTTCATGGCAATTAGTGACCGGCCCCCAATACACCGGTGCGAACCTGATAGTTCACGGCAAGCTCGTAATCAGGGTCATCGTCGCTATCGACCATCAGGTGCCCTGCCCTTTTCAAAAGCGCATGGCAATCGCGGCTGAGGTGGCGCAGCTGAAGCCGTTTGCCCGCCGCCTCGTATTTGCCCGCCATCGTCTCGATCGCTTGCAGGGCGGATTGGTCCACCACACGGCTGCTGGCAAAATCCACGATGACTTCGGAAGGATCGCTTGCGACGTTAAAAAGCTCGGCAAACCCATCGGTCGAGCCAAAGAAAAGCGGCCCCTGCACCTGATACACTTTGGCACCCTCAGGCGTGACAAAGGTTTTGGCGTGGATGCGGCGCGCGTTGTTCCACGCATAGGCCAGCGCACTTACTATCACGCCGACAACAACCGCCACCGCAAGATCCTTGTAAACGGTGACGACAGTCACCAGCAGGATCACAAACGCATCCGTGAAAGGCACCTTGCGCAGAAGCGTAAGCGAGTTCCACGCGAACGTCCCGATCACCACCATGAACATGACGCCGACCAGCGCGGCCAGTGGAATCAGCTCGATCACGGATGAACCGACAAGAATAAACAACAGCAGGAAAATCGCCGCAGCAATGCCTGCCACACGGGTCCGGCCACCCGATTTCACGTTGATCATCGACTGACCGATCATCGCACACCCGCCCATACCGCCGAAAAAGCCGGTCACTGTGTTGGCGACACCCTGCGCCACGCATTCCTGACTCGCACTGCCACGCTGGCCCGTCATGTCGGCCACAAGGTTGAGGGTCAGCAAGCTTTCGATCAGGCCGATGGCGGCGAGAATCACGGCGTAGGGCAGGATGATGTAAAACGTTTCCATATTCAGCGGAGCAAGCGCAGTGCCATACAGCCCCTCACCGGTGCCGAAAGGATTATGAAAGCTGGGAAAACCGCCCTGAATGGAGGCCAGATCACCAACGCGCGGCACATCAATGCCGGCAAAGATCACAACCGCGGCCACGATACCGATGCCCGCAAGCGGTGCAGGCACCAGCCGTGTAACGCGCGGCGTCACCCAGATGATCGCCATCGTCGCCGCAACCAGCGCCAGCATCAACACCAACGGCAGACCCGACAGCCACTCGCCGCCGCCCATGCCATGACCGGTATCAACCATTGTGCCAGGCACTTTGAACTGGCTCAGCTGGGCAAGAAAGATAACAATTGCCAACCCGTTTACAAAGCCCAGCATCACAGGATGCGGCACCAGCCGGATGAACCGGCCCCATTTCATGACGCCCGCGAAAACCTGCAAAAGCCCCATAAGCACTACTGTGGCGAACAGATATTCAACGCCGTGCTGCGCCACCAGCGCCACCATCACAACCGCCAAAGCGCCCGTCGCGCCCGAAATCATGCCGGGCCGCCCGCCGATAAGCGCCGTAATCAGCCCCACAATGAACGCCGCATAAAGCCCCACCAGCGGATGAACCCCCGCCACAAAAGCAAACGCAACTGCTTCGGGAACCAGCGCCAGCGCCACAGTCAGGCCGGAAAGAAGCTCGATTCTGAGGCGTGCAACTCCGAACCCTTCGTTACCGGTCCAACGCAAATCGGTCATCTCAAGGTTCTTTGGCGATAGAGTTTGGGTAAAGCTGCGAAAAATGCTGCGCGCCATGGGCTCTCCTGAGAGGTATGCGAAAAAGGGATGCTGCGCGTTGCCTAGACCATGCTGGCGCGAAAGGAAAGCGCCGCGCTGCGCGGTTGTGTCGCGTCCCCTTTTCACCAAGGCGTGAGAGAGACAGCTTTTGGGGTTTTCACAGGCTGCCGCTCAATGCAAACTGGCCGCTCCACCAGCGAAAGAGGACACCATGACATCCACCAAAATCGCCGTGATCGGCGGCTCCGGCATCTATGATATTGACGGATTGCAGGACGCGCAGTGGACAACGGTGGAAACACCTTGGGGCGCGCCCTCGGATGCCATTTTGACAGGCAGCCTTGACGGCGTGGAGATGGCATTTCTGCCACGCCACGGGCGGGGCCACGTTCACACGCCGTCTTCTGTCCCCTACCGTGCCAATATCGACGCGCTCAAACGCATTGGATGCACCGATGTGATTTCAGTCTCTGCCGTGGGATCGTTCCGCGAAGAAATGGCGCCCGGTGATTTCGTGATTGTGGACCAGTTCATCGACCGGACTGTTGCGCGCGAAAAGTCGTTCTTTGGCACGGGTTGTGTCGCGCATGTCAGCGTCGCGCATCCGACCTGTCCTCGCCTGTCAAACGCCTGCGAGACCGCCGCCAAAGCTGCCGGTGTCACGACACATCGTGGCGGCACCTATCTGGCGATGGAAGGGCCGCAGTTTTCCACCCTTGCGGAATCAAAAATGTACCGCACAAGCTGGGGTGCGGATGTGATCGGCATGACCAACATGCCCGAGGCGAAACTCGCCCGCGAGGCGGAACTTTGCTATGCGTCCGTCGCGATGATCACCGACTACGACAGCTGGCATCCCGATCACGGCGAAGTGGACGTAACCCGGATTATCGAGACGCTGACGGGCAATGCCGACAAGGGCCGCGACATGGTGCGCCGCCTGCCCACTCTTCTGGGTGCCGACCGCACGCCCTGCGCGCACCGCTGTGACCGCGCGCTGGAATTCGCCATCCTGACCCGGCCCGACGCCCGCGATCCCGCCATGTTGGCCAAGCTGGATGCGGTTGCTGGGCGGGTTCTTTAACGTCTTGCGCCGTGCCATTATCGCCTTGTCGATGTGCGTATTAACGGTGACCAGCGCGACAGCACAGGATTATGTGACCAGCGATGGCCCGCTTGATGATACCGCTTTCTACCGGCTTGTCGCCTGTGCGGCCCCGCCCGAACAATCCTGCGCCAAGCCGTTCCTGCGCTGGGACAAGGAGCAGATCAGCGTCGGTATCGTGCATCGCAGCACCGCGTATCTGGGGGGCAAAATGAAGCGCGTCGACGCGTCTGTTGTGCGCGCGCTGCAACGGCTCAACGACACAGGCATGGGGCTGCGTCTGACCCGCGCCACAACAGCGCCCGACATCGCGATCCACCTGCTCGACACGGCACGCGGTGACGCGATTACAGACAGCGGTGCGCCAATGTTGGATGATCTCACCCTGACCAACGCGCTGACCACCCTCGATGTGCGCGGAGACACCATCACCCGCGCATGGATCGCTTTTTCGCGCGACATGAGTATCCGGCAATACGAATCCGTCATGCTGGAGGAAATTACCCAGGCGTTGGGGCTGCTCAGCGATATCCGGAATCCTTACTACGACAGCCGCTCGATCTTCTCGCAGGACGCGGACAACAGCTTGAAAATCCTCGGCGCGCAGGACACGATAGCGCTCAGGCGCCATTATCCGCCCCGATGAGAAAGGACCGCCCAGATGCCTTTTGACCTCTGGCTTGCTTTTGCCGCCGCCTCCACGGCGCTTTTGCTGATCCCCGGCCCTACCGTGCTTTTGGTGCTCAGCTATGCGCTCTCGAAAGGGCGCAGCGTGGCTGTCGCCTCTGCCGCAGGTGTCGCCCTGGGGGATCTTGTCGCGATGACAGCATCGCTTTTGGGTCTGGGCGCGCTGGTGCTGGCCTCGGCCACGCTGTTCATTGCCCTGAAATGGCTCGGTGCCGCTTATCTGATCTGGCTCGGCGTTAAACTGATCCGCTCCGCCCCCTCAAGCGGGCTTGACGTGCCTGATGCGCAGTCGGTCACCGCCACAAGCGTTTTCACCCACGCCGCCGCCGTGACAGCGCTTAATCCGAAATCCATCGTCTTTTTCATCGCCTTTGTACCACAGTTCATCACAACCGGCGCGCCACTTGCTCCGCAGTTTACGATCCTCATCGCAACATTCGTAGGGCTTGCGGCGCTTAACGCGCTGGCCTATGCGCTGGTGGCGGACCGTCTGCGCCGCATCATCGCGCGACCTTCTATCATCGTCTGGATTACCCGCGCCGGCGGCACCGCGCTTGTCGCGATGGGCATCCTCACAGCAACCCTGCGCAGGAGTACCTCGTGAAATCCGTCAAAGACTACATCCGCACCATCCCCGATTTCCCCCACGAAGGGATCATGTTTCGCGATGTGACCACTCTTTTCGCCGATCCGCGCGGGTTTCGCATGGCAATCGACCAGATGCTGCACCCTTATGCGGGCATCAAGATCGACAAGGTCGTTGGACTGGAAGCGCGCGGTTTCATCATGGGCGGTGCCATCGCACACCAACTCAGCATCGGTTTTGTACCGATCCGCAAGAAAGGCAAACTGCCCGGTAAAACCATCAGCCAGGATTACAAACTGGAATATGGCGAAGCGACGATGGAGATCCACGATGATGCCATCAAAGCCGGAGAGCGCGTGCTTGTCGTTGATGATCTTCTCGCCACCGGTGGCACCGCCGAGGCCGGCATCAAATTGCTCCGCAAACTAAAGGCCGAGATCGCCTCAACCAGTTTTATCATCGACCTGCCAGACCTTGGCGGGCGCAGGCGGCTCGAAGCGATGGGCATGGACGTCCAGGCCCTGTGCAGCTTCGAGGGCTCGTAACCGCTCCGCTGCTTTTTTGTGCTGCAAATACGCCTGCGCGCGGTTCTCCCCGCGCGCATCACATCCGGCGCAGCACCGCACCGGGGTTCATAATCCCGTGCGGATCAAGCGCCGCCTTGATCGCGCGCATCGCTGACAGTTTGGCCGGATCGCCATAGCGTTCCAGTTCGGCAACCTTCACCCGCCCGATGCCATGCTCGGCGGAAAAGGAGCCGCCCGTCTCGTCTACCAGATCGTGAACGCAGCGCTTGATTGCATCGCGCTGATTCTCGTAATCGGCACGGGTGCGGCCCTGCTGTGGAAAGACATTATAGTGCAAATTGCCGTCTCCCACATGACCAAAACAGTTGACCCTGAAATCCCCCAGACGTGCGAGCCGCTCTCCCGCTTGGGCGATAAAATCGGGAATCGCCCCCAGCGGAACTGAAATATCGTGGCTCGACACCGAGCCGATACGCCGGTTTGCTTCGGGTATGCTCTCGCGGATGGTCCAGAAATCATGCGCCTGCGCGGTGGATTGCGCGATAACCCCGTCAAGGACGAGACCCGCCTCGGACGCAGATGCGAAGAGCGCCCCGAGACCTTCTTCGGGGTCCATATCGGCGGCCAATCCCAACTCGATCAGCACCGTCCACTCGGGCGATTCTGCAAAGGGTTGACGCAGTTCCGGCATTGTCTCCGACAGGAAATCCAGACCTTGCCGGTGCATCAATTCGAACGCGCTCACCATCTCGCCGAACTGCGCGCGCGCAAGGCCCAGAAGCTTGAGCGCCGCAGCGGGGCTTTGCACCACCAAAAGCGCCGTGCCCATCTGTGCGGGCTGCGCAAAAAGCTTGAGCGCCGCAGCCGTGATCACCCCCAGCGTCCCTTCCGCCCCGATCAGAAGATGGCGCAGATCATATCCCGTGTTGTTCTTGCGCAAACGTGTGAGGCCGTTCCATATCTGCCCGTCCGGCAGCACCGCCTCCAAGCCAAGGCACAGATCGCGGGTATTGCCATAGCGCAAAACGCCCGTGCCGCCCGCATTTGTCGCCAGATTGCCGCCGATGCGCGCCGATCCTTGCGCCGCAAGGCTCAGCGGGAAAAGCCGGTCCGCATCCGCCGCCGCCTGCTGTACGTCCGCCAGAATTGCGCCCGCCTCGGCCACCATTACGTTTTCGTCCGCGTACACCGCGCGGATTGCCGTCATCCGTTCCAGCGACAGGATCAGCGGCGCAGGCCCCTCAGAAGCGATCTGCCCCCCCACCAGTCCAGTTCCCCCGCCGTAAGGAACAACGCCCACGCGCGCCTGCCCCGCATGGCGGATCAATGTCGCGACCTCTTTCGTCGTGCGCGGTTTGGCCAGCACCGTCTTGTGCCCCACATACCGGCCGCGCGGCTCTTCGAGGTAGCGCGCCGATGCGGTATCAAGCGTGCCATCAGGCAGGACCGCGCGCAATTTTTCGACAAAGGCGGCATCGGCGGGGGCAAGAGGCGGTGTTTGTGTCATGCCCTATGATTTAATGCGGCCTTGCCGGATGCAAGCATTAAGGGCCGGTTGACCCGCAAATACTGTGGGTGCATGTGAATACCGGTGGCCGGTCCATCAACGGCAATCAGATTGCGTCGGTCTTGCCGCGCCTGTCGCTGCGCAGGCGTGCATACAAAACATGGGTCCGCCAGCGCCCGTTGATCTGAAGATAGCTTTGCGCGACGCCCTCGTATTTAAAGCCTGTGCGTTCCAGAAGGCCGCGCGAGGGCTTGTTTTCGGGCAGGCAGGCCGCCTCGATCCGGCTCAGATCGAGATGGTTGAAGGCGTAATGTACCACCGTTTCGATTGCTTCGCGCATATACCCTTGCCGCGCAAAGCTGGCACCGGTCCAATAGCCCAGCGTTCCGGCCAACGCCGGCCCGCGCCGGATGTTATCCAGCGTGATCGCCCCCAAAAGCACCTGATCGGCACGCCGGATCAGGAACAGGGGCATCGCCGTACCAGCGTTGATCGACCGGTTCGACCAATAAACCCGGTTTGAGAACGCCTTGCGCGACAGATGATCGTCCGACCACGCAGGCTCCCACGGTGTCAGATAATCGCGGCTCGCCGCGCGCAGGGCGACCCAGGGCCGGAAATCATTATGCACCGGCGTGCGCAGCGTCATCCGCTCTGTTTCCAGATTAAGTTTGCGCCGCAAAAGCAGCATCAGGCAGCGCGCCGCGCCTGAAGCGCCTGAAGGTCGGGTGCCGCCTCGACCGGACCATACAGCGCCAATGCGGCGGGGGATGTGGCCACCATACCTTCGGCAAAGTCACGCACATCGCCGGTTGTGACGGCATCAATCTGTGCGATGGTTTCCTCAAGCGGTGGAATCCGATCCCATATCTGCAAAAGCCTCGCAAGCCGCTCGGCACGGTTCGACGGGCTTTCCAACCCCATCAACAGACCCGCTTTCATCTGCGCGCGCGCGCGGGCGACTTCGGCGGGGCTCATATCGGTCGCGGCACGTTTCATCTCGTCGATGGTGATGTTAGCAAGCTCTTCCACCTGCTCGCCGGAGGTGCCTGCATAGACTGTCATCATGCCGGTATCGGCATAGGCGCCTGCCTGCGCAAAGATCGTATAACACAAGCCGCGGGTTTCGCGGATTTCCTGAAACAGGCGGCTCGACATGCCACCGCCAAGCGCCGAAGCATAGATCTGCGCGACATAGATGTCATCCGCGCGGTATCCAGGGCTTTGAAAACCCATTGCAAAATGCGCCTGTTCCAGCGTTTTCACCTGCCGGTGCTCGCCGCCTTTGAAAACGGCGGGGCGTGCGGTGATCAAAGGCTTGGGCGCCATATCGCCAAACAGCTTTTCCGCCATCGCCACCAATGCGTCGTGATCCACAGCGCCGGCAGCTGAAAGGATCATCTGCTCGGGGCCGTAATGCTGGTCGATGAAACGGGTCAGATCCTTGCGGCTGAACTTTGCCACCTGTTCGGCGGGGCCGAGGATGGTGCGGCCCATGGCCTGTCCGGGATAGGCTTGTTCTTGCAACCAGTCGAAAATGACATCATCGGGAGTATCAAGCGCCTGCCCGATCTCCTGCAGGATCACACCGCGCTCTACCTCAATCTCGGCTTTGTCCATCACCGGATTGCGCAGGATGTCGGCAATCACCTCCAGCCCCAGCGGCACGTCGTTTTCCAGCACCCGCACATAATAGGCCGTCACCTCACGCGAGGTGTAGGCGTTGATATAGCCGCCAACGTCTTCAATCGCCTCGGCGATCTGCAATGCGCTACGGTTGGTTGTGCCTTTAAAGGCCATGTGTTCCAGAAAATGCGCGATGCCGTTTTGTTTGGGCGTCTCGTGCCGCCCCCCCGCGCCGACCCAGACCCCGATGGAGGCAGAGGCAAGGCCGGGCATAGTTTCAGTTACGATACGAAAGCCGTTGGAAAGGCGGTGGGTTTGCAATGTCACGCGCGGATCAATCCTTTGATGTGTGTCTTGAGCGCCTCAACGTCGTTTGGCACGCGGGCCAACCGCTCGGGCCGGTCAAAAAGATCGGCCATGCGCGGGGGCAAGGGGGGGCGAATACCGGTGGCGGCCTCGACCGCGTCGGGGAATTTCGCCGGATGGGCGGTGGCCAGCGTGATCATCGGCACGGATGCATCGCGCATCTCGTTCGCCACTTTCACGCCGACAGCGGAATGCGGGCACAACAGCTCGCCCGTGCGGGCCAGCATATCGGTGATGGTCTGCGATGTCTCCTCTTCGGAGGTGCGACCGGAGGTGTAGATCTCTGCTAAAGCCTGCATCGCGCCCTGACTCACGTCAAAGCCCCCCTCTCCCAACTCTGTCATCAACTGCGCCACGGCGTTGCCGTCACGCCCGTAGGCATCGAACAGCGCGCGTTCGAAATTGGAGGAGACCTGAATATCCATCGACGGGCTGATCGAAGGATGCACCGTGCCTTTATGATAGCCCTGCCCGTTCAGACAGCGGTGCAGGATGTCGTTTTGGTTGGTGGCAACGACGAGGTCGGCAATCGGCAGGCCCATCTGCCGGGCGATGTAGCCCGCAAAGATATCGCCGAAATTACCCGTTGGCACGGTAAAGCTGACCTTGCGCGCGGGCGCACCCAGCGACACGGCCGAGGTGAAGTAATACACAACCTGCGCCAGCACACGGCCCCAGTTGATCGAATTCACACCGGCAAGTTTCACCCCGTCGCGGAATTCGAAATCGTTGAACATGTCCTTGAGCCGCGCCTGGCAATCGTCAAAATCACCATCAAGTGCTAGCGCATGCACGTTGTCTTCGCCGGGTGTGGTCATCTGGCGGCGCTGCACTTCAGAGACGCGGCCATGCGGATAAAGGATCACCACATCCACGTTGTCGAGCCCGCGAAACGCCTCGATCGCGGCGGATCCGGTATCACCGGAAGTCGCGCCAACGATTGTCACGCGCGCGCCCTTGCGCCCCAATGCCAGCTGGAACATCTGGCCAATGAGCTGCATCGCGAAATCCTTGAACGCGAGGGTGGGTCCGTGAAACAGCTCAAGGAGGAAGTGGTTCGGTGCAAGTTCGACCAGCGGCGCGCGGGCATCATGGCCGAAAGCGGCGTAAGCCTTTGCAATCAGATCGCGGAATTCGGTGTCGGTGAAGGTGTCACCGATAAAGGGGCGCATCACGGTGAACGCAACCTCTTCATAGCTTTGCCCGCCCATCGCGGCGATCTGTTCAAAGGTCAGCGTCGGGATTGTTTCAGGCACATAAAGCCCCCCGTCACGGGCGAGGCCCGTAAGCATGGCTTCCTCAAAGCTGAGATCGGGGGCGGTGCCGCGGGTGGAGATATAGCGCATGGAATCAGCTCTTGGTTTGGGGGGCGCGGCGGGCGCGCCACAGAAAGGCAAAGGTCATCGCGGCCCAGATAGCCGCCAGCGAAAACCAGGTGATCGCGTATTGCAGGTGGTCGTTCGGAATGGCTGCGGTGTCAACAGGCAGCGGCGAAACCGGCGCATCATCTACGGACATGCCGCGCGCAACAACCAGCACCGGATCGGTGCCAAGCGCATCGGCCATTACGCTCACGTCGCGGGCAAACCAGATGTTTCCGGCGATGTCCGGCGCGGGCGTGAAATCGTCGGTTTCCTGTGGCCATTGCAGATTGCCCTGCACCGTGACCACCCCCGCCTGTACGGGAATATCATCCTGCGCAACGGGGACAAAGCCGCGATCAACCAGCACACGCTGCGTGCCGACATCCATCGCCGAGATAATACGGTAGCCCGCGCCGACGTCTTTCTGGCTCACCAGCACGCGAATGTATTCGGCATCCAAGGTGCCCGTGACCGTCACAGGAAGATAGGCGTCAGCGGTGGAATCAGGCGTCTCGGGCAGATCGACAGGAGCCGCCGCAATCCGCGCGTTGATGTCATCAATCACGGCCAGCTTCCAATCGAGCCGCTGCACCTGCCAGAAGCCGAGCCACAGCAGAACAGCCGCGCCGCCGGCACCGATGATGATTAGAAAAAGTGTGCGGCGCATGGATGACCCCGTGGGCTGCTACTGAAAAACGCGCGGGCCAGAAGGACCGCGCGTGATGGTGTTTACTGCGTTAAGCTGCGGGTGCAAGCCTCTTACGGCGCACCCCAGATGTAGATGACAAAGAAGAGGAACAGCCACACAACATCCACGAAGTGCCAGTACCATGCTGCCGCCTCGAAGCCGACATGCTGTTCTGGTGTGAAATGACCAGCACGCGCGCGAAACCAGCAAACCAGCAGAAAGATCGTGCCGATGAGGACGTGGAAACCGTGGAAACCTGTTGCCATAAAGAAGTTCGAATAGAACTCGTCGACGCCGAACTCCCAGCCTACATGCAGCAGGTGCTTGTATTCATAGGCCTGAAGCCCTGTGAAAAGCACACCCAGTACAACAGCGATGATCAGACCGTTTTGCAAATCCTTGCGGTTGTTTTCATGCACCAGCGCATGGTGCGCCCATGTCACGGCACAACCCGACAGCAAAAGCACCAGCGTGTTCATCAATGGCATGTGGAACGCGTCGACCGGAACAATATCCGGCGCGATGTATTCCGAGCCGACATACTGATCCATCGGATAGATCGCGTGCTTGAAAAAGCTCCAGAACCACGCGGCGAAAAACATGACTTCGGACGTGATGAAGAGAACGAAACCATAGCGCAGACCGATCTGCACCACCTTGGTGTGGTCGCCGATCTTGCTTTCTTCGACAACTTCGGACCACCACGCAAACATGCAGTAGAGCGTACCGGCAAGGCCGATCAGGAACACAAACGGCGTAACCGAATGCATCCACAAAACGCCGCCGGCAAGCATGACGAAGGCGAAAATCGCGCTTAAAAGCGGCCAGATGGACGGGGTGAGAATGTGATAGTCGTGATTTTTTGCATGGGCCATGGCAATCGTCCCTATTACCTTTTTGTTAGTTCAGGTTTGGTGTCTGATCTGTTTCGAGCGCGGCGTAGCCCTCGGGCAGATCAATTTCATAGAATGTATAAGACAGAGTGATCGTATGTATATACTTTCCCTCACGGTCTGTGACAATTTCGGGATCGACGTAGAAGCTGACCGGCATATCCACACGCTCCCCCGGAGCAAGTATCTGCTCGGTAAAGCAGAAGCATTCGATTTTCTCAAAGAACTGACCCGCCTGATAGGGCGTCACGTTGTACGAGGCCTGCCCTGCGATCGGCTTGTCTGTGGGATTGTACGCCTCGAAAAACGCGAGGCCGGTCTCTCCGATACGCACTTCCATTTCGCGCACAACGGGCTTGAACTCCCATGCCATGCCGCTGTTGAGCGAGCCGTCAAACCGGACCTTGATCGTTTCGTCAAGGATTTCGCTGGACGCGACCCCGGAAACGCCGGGCACCCCACCAAAGCCGGTGACCCGGCAGAACCAGTCGTAAAACGGTACGGACGCCCATGCGAGCCCCCCCATCAGAAAAACAACGCTAACGGTTTGCATAACAGTCTTTTGTGGTCCCGAAAGTGCCATTAGTTGGTGCCTCCCTCATCAATCTGCGCACCCACGCCTTGTGAGGCCGGAATGCGGAAATCCGTCGATGTGATTTTGGTGAAAGTCAGCAGCATCACCAGCAAAACAAAAGCACCGAGCATCAGCCCGACCCCGATGTTGAGCCCTTTGCGACGCGTGTGAATCTCGTGTTCGGGTCGTAAAGCCATTACCAGCCTCCCAGTCCGAAAGGTTTCAGGCCCGCTTCGATCAGTATCGCACTGAAGTGGGCAAAAAGATACCAGAGCGACAGGCGGAAAAATTTGCGCTCGGCGGCAAAGTTATCGGCTTCCGACATCTCCTCGTCGCGCCGCCAGATGTCATAGGCCCCCTTGAGGAACAGGGCATTCAGCACCAGCGCCGTTGCAAGGTAAACCCAGCCGCCGATGGAAGAGAACGCTGTACCAACCGCCAGAACTGTCAGCAAAACAGTGTAGCCAAGGATGTGGTTGCGTGTGACGCGCCGCCCGTGGGTCACGGTCAGCATCGGCACATTCGCATCGTCGTAATCATTGCGCATAAACAACGCGAGCGCCCAGAAATGCGGCGGCGTCCACATGAAGATCAGCGCGAACATCAACCATGGCTCAAGCGCGAAATTGCCCGTGGCGATAATCCAGCCGATCACCGGCGGGAAGGCACCTGCCGCGCCCCCGATCACGATGTTCTGCGGGGTCGAACGTTTGAGCCACATGGAATAAGGCACAACGTAGAAAAAGATTGTAAAGGCCAGCATGAAGCCCGCCAGCAGGTTCGCCGACAGCGCCAGCATCATCACCGACAGCCCCGAAAGCGCGACACCAAGGTACAGTGCGGCCTGTGGCGTCACCTTCCCTGCGGGGATCGGGCGTTTGAGCGTCCGCTTCATCACCGCGTCGATATCGGCATCCCACCACATATTCAGCGCACCGGAAGCGCCTGCGCCAATGGCCAGAAACAGGATCGAGGCAAAGCCGACCACCGGATTAACCGCCACAGGAGCCGCAAGCATTCCCACAACGGCCGTGAATACCACAAGCTGCATCACGCGCGGCTTCAAAAGCGCATAGTAATCGCCCAGCTGTGCCTCGTTCTCGAAACTTTGCGTGTTTGTCATATCGGTCATGGAATATCCGTGGGCCATACTGTTGAAAAACCGCCGCGCAGGGTCATACGCGGCGGAAGAAATATTTAAGGCGGGGACATTCCCCCGCCAGACGATCAATCAGCCGAAGCGATTGTCACCGATTGGGGAATACCGGCGTATTCTTCTTTCGCCGCCCCCAGCCATTCCTGATACGCCTCTTGCGAGACAACCTTTACCGTGATCGGCATGTAGGCGTGCGCCTGACCGCACAGCTCGGAGCATTGCCCAAAATAGACACCTTCACGTTCCGCCTTGAACCACAGCTCGGCCAGACGACCGGGCACCGCGTCCTGCTTTACGCCGAAGGCCGGAATAGTCCACGAGTGGATCACGTCGGACCCTGTCACCTGAACCACGACTGTCTTGTCCACAGGCACGACAACGGCGGTATCAGTCGCCAAAAGCCATTCGGCCTCGGAATAACCGGCTTCTTCAAGCTGCGCGATGACTTCGGGTGTCTTCACGTTGTCGCCGCCCAGCGCAGGTGCGCCGATCATGTAGCTGTCAAAGCCGAAATCTTCATCGACATACTCGTAAGACCAGTACCACTGGTTGCCGATTGCCTTGATCGTCAGATCCGCTGCGGGGATTTCCTGCTGGCGGAACAAAATTGGCAGCGACCATGCGCCAATGGCCACAAGAATCAGGATCGGTACGATTGTCCATGCAACTTCCACAGGTGTGTGGTGGGTAAACGACGCGGGCGTCGGGTTCCGTTTGCGATTATAGCGGATCATCACCCAGATTATCAGGCCGGTCACAAACAGCGTGATCGCTGTGATGATCACCAGAATCATGCCATCAAGCCACTGCATGTCAGTGGCAAGCTCGGTCACGCCGGTCTGGAAACCCATTCTGCCGTTAATCGGCGTGCCGATCACTTCAAGGCCTTGCGGATCAACGCCTTGCGCCAATGCAGGCAAGCTGGTGACGCCGGCAAGAATACCGGCAAGTGTGAGGTGCTTTGTCATCATTTTCGTCCTGATTTTCTTGACCCTGGTTGGCATAAACAAACGGGGCGCGGCACCCCGACGTTGTAATCTGGTGCCTTACAATCATATTCTAGGAACGAAAGAAAGAGTTATGCTTGCGTTAGATGGACGTGAAGCGCACACATTTCCCCCCGAAAGGAACCCGCCATGGCCGATGCCCCCTTTTCCCCGTTCGAGCAAAGCCTTGATCGTGATACCGCTTTGGCCGTTTTGCGCGATGCCGTTGCGGGTGCTGATGATGGCGAGCTGTTCTTCGAGCGGCGACGCTCGGAATCGTTGATGTTCGATGACGGGCGGCTGAAAACCGCAAGTTTCGATGCCGCCGAGGGGTTCGGGCTGCGCGCGGTGCGCGGCGAGGTGGCGGGGTATGCCCACTCGACCGAGATTTCAGAGGCGGCGTTGCGCCGCGCTTCTGAAACCGCACGGCTTGCCGTGGGCGATGGCGGCGGAACGTGGGCCGATGCGCCCGAAGGCACGAACAAGCGCCTGTATACCGATGCCGACCCCATCGCGGGTGCCGCATTCCTTGTAAAAGTGGAAACGCTTCGCGAAATCGACGCCTACTGCCGCGCATTGGATTCGCGCATTGTGCAAGTGAGCGCGTCAATCGCCGCCTCCCTTCAGGAGATCGAAATCTTGCGCCCCGAAGGCGGATCGGTGCGCGATGTGCGCCCCATGACGCGGGTGAATATTTCGATCATGGTGGAGCAGGACGGCCGTCGCGAGAATGGCACCGCGGGGGGCGGCGGACGCATCGGGCTTGACGGCCTGCTTGCGCCTGCGGACTGGCAGGCCAAAGCCCGCGAGGCACTGCGCATCGCCGTGGTCAACCTTGACGCTGTCCCCGCCCCTGCTGGCGTGATGGACGTGGTGCTTGGCCCCGGCTGGCCCGGTATTTTGCTGCACGAAGCCATCGGTCACGGCCTTGAGGGTGACTTCAACCGCAAGGGTAGTTCTGCTTTTGCCGGTCTGATGGGACAGCAGATCGCTTCCAAAGGTGTTACCGTGCTGGATGATGGCACCATCCCCGACCGGCGCGGCTCTATCTCTGTTGATGACGAGGGAACGCCCAGCGCCAAAAACGTTTTGATCGAAGACGGCAAGCTGGTCGGGTATATGCAAGATCGACAGAACGCGCGCCTGATGGGGGTCCAAAGCACTGGCAACGGGCGGCGGCAAAGCTTTGCCCACATCCCGATGCCGCGCATGACCAATACCTATATGCTGGGCGGGGATGTCTCACCGGGCGATATCGTTGCCGATCTGAAAGACGGCATTTACGCTGTGGGGTTTGGCGGCGGTCAGGTCGACATCACCAATGGCAAGTTCGTGTTTTCGTGTACCGAAGCCTACCGTGTGCAGAATGGCATTGTCGGCGCGCCCGTCAAAGGGGCCACGCTGATTGGCGACGGTGCGACCGCGTTGAAGCAGATTCGCGCCATCGGCAATGATCCCGCCCTTGATCCCGGCATGGGCAATTGCGGCAAACAGGGCCAATGGGTGCCTGTGGGTGTTGGCCAGCCAACGCTGATGATCGGCGGGCTGACGGTGGGCGGATCAGCATCCTGAGCGGCTGACCGGTCTTCCGTACACACCGCGTGACGAAACGTGTTGAAAGCCGCCACCGCACAGCGGCGCTTCTGGCGTCGCTGGTTGCACCGCCTTTTATCTGGCTGTCTGCTGCCATCCTCCTGTCGATTGATGCTTTCTTGCCTGTCAATTCACAGGATATTCTTATCGTGGTGGGAACCGGTCTCATTTTCAGCATCTTCGGTTCCCTCCCTCCTCTTGTCGCTGGCACATGCGTTACCTTTCTTCTCTTCAAGGCGGGGTTTGCCGGTGAACTCTGCGTGATACTGTGCGAAGCGATTTCGCGCATGTTCTGGATTTTTCTGATTCCGTTCATTGATTTGAACAACAAAAATTGGGTTTTCAATTTTCCGCTTTGCGTTGGCGGGTGTAATCTATCCCGGTGTTTACTGGCGGACTTTGAGGTTTCAGGCCCCCGAGGCATTTGCCACATAAACGCAATTTACACGAAATCTCCTGAAATCGATTCACCCCCTGTTAACCAATGAAGGGCTATATCTGATTCCAGCAACAGACGGAGATACGGGAATGACTGACAAGGACTTTACTCCTTCTTCCACTCACCCCCCACTCCCACCCACCCCGGAAGACGACCAGTTTGCCCGCCTTCGTCTGTTGCGCTCGCGCCGGGTCGGCATTGCCACGTATAATCGGCTGCTGGCTGAACACGGCACTGCGCAAAATGCGCTGGCCGCGCTGCCCGAGGTGGCGCGCGCCGCGGGCGTTTCCCGATATGAAGCCTGCCCCGAAGGGGTCATTCACGCAGAGCTGCGCGCCGCAAAAGCGGCAGGCGCGCAGCTTTTGAGCCTTGGCAGCCCTCACTATCCTTCCGCGCTGTCCGAACTTGATGATGCGCCGCCATTCCTCTGGGTGATGGGCGACGTCACGGTTCTGAACAGGCCGATGATCGCGCTGGTCGGGGCGCGCAACGCCTCGTCGCTCGGCACACGGATGGCCCGCACCCTCGCGCACGAGCTTGGCGAGGCCGGATTTGTCGTTGTCTCGGGCCTTGCGCGCGGCATTGATACCGCCGCGCATCTGGCGGCGGTGCCCTTTGGGACGGTGGCGGTGCAGGCTGGTGGCGTTGATGTAATGTATCCAGCGGAAAATACTGAATTGGCCCACACGATAGCTGCTCAAGGGCTGCGCCTCAGCGAGCAACCCATGGGTTTGCAACCGATGGCGCGGCATTTTCCCAAACGCAACCGGATCATCTCCGGTCTATCGCGGGCCACTGTTGTGGTGGAAGCGGCGGCAAAGTCGGGCAGCCTGATCACCGCGCGCGATGCGTTGGATCAGGGGCGCGATGTGCTGGCCGTCCCCGGCCATCCGTTTGATGCGCGCGCAGCAGGTGCCAATATGCTGATCCGCGACGGAGCCACCCTGGTGCGCAGCGCCGCCGACATCATCGAAGCGCTTGGCCCGCTAAGCGAGGAAGCACCGCAACTGCCGCTGGAGCCGCGCACGCCCGCGCGCATCGCACCCAAACCGTCAAAACCCAAACGCTCTTTGCGCGAAACCGCCGGTCTGCATCTGTCGATCCTGTCGCGCCTTGGCCCCTCGCCCGTTGCCGAAGACCAGCTGATCCGCGATCTACAGGCCGCTCCGGCCACGGTGGCGCCCGCACTGGTCGAGCTTGAGATGGAGGGTCAGATCATGCGCAGCCCCGGCGGGCTTTTGTCGCGCCCCAATTGAGAAAAGCCGGAAATGCAGCAATGCGACCGTCGAAAAACCGGTGACCAGAGACAGCGGCAGCCGGCCATCGGTACAGTTGGAAACAACGCCGTCCCCCCTGTTTTCCTGCCGGAGCGTTCCCTCCAAAACCCGGCCGTCATTGACAAAGCCCCCTTGCATCCCACATGTCAAAGGCCGTAGACGCCGCAAAACCACTCGTCGAAGGACCTTAGTCGCATGCCAGTAGTCGTTGTCGAATCTCCCGCCAAGGCCAAGACGATCAACAAATATCTCGGCGACAATTTCACCGTTCTGGCCTCTTACGGCCATGTCCGTGATCTGCCTCCCAAAGATGGCTCTGTGGATACAGAGAACGATTTCGATATGCTGTGGGAGGTGGCCAGCGACAGCAAAAAGCACGTCAAAGCCATTGCCGATGCGCTGAAGGACGATAACGAACTGATCCTCGCGACTGACCCCGACCGCGAAGGCGAAGCGATCAGCTGGCACTTGTTGGAAACCCTGACCAAGCGCAAATCTATCAAAAAGGACACACCGGTATCGCGCGTCGTGTTCAACGCAATCACCAAAGCCGCCGTCACCGACGCGATGAAAAGCCCGCGTGAGGTGGATATGCCGCTGGTCGAAGCCTATCTGGCCCGCCGCGCGCTGGACTATCTGGTGGGTTTCAATCTCTCCCCCGTTTTGTGGCGCAAATTGCCGGGCGCAAAGTCCGCAGGCCGTGTGCAATCGGTCACCCTGCGTATCATTGTCGAGCGCGAGATGGAGATCGAAGCCTTCCGCAACCGCGAATACTGGACTGTAAAAGCGCTGCTTGCGACGCCATCAGGGCAGGAGTTCGAGGCGCGCCTGACCACGCTGGCGGGAAAGAAGCTGGATAAATTCGATCTGGCGAACGACACGCAGGCCGAAATGGCGGTGCAAGCGATCAACAGCCGCGATCTGAATGTGTCGAGCGTCGAGGCGAAACCAGCCTCGCGCAATCCATCCGCCCCCTTCATGACATCGACCCTGCAACAGGAAGCCAGCCGCAAGTTTGGCATGGGCGCGCGCCAGACAATGTCCACCGCACAACGTCTGTATGAAGCCGGTCACATTACCTACATGCGGACGGACGGCATCGACATGGCACCCGAAGCCGTGCAGATGGCGCGTGATACGATCACCGAACGCTACGGCGACAAATATGTGCCAAGCGCGCCTCGGGTCTATAAGAACAAGGCCAAGAACGCGCAGGAAGCGCACGAATGTATCCGCCCCACGGAAATGTCCAAAGACGCGGATGCGCTCAAGCTGATGGATGGCGACCAGCGCAAGCTGTATGATCTGATCTGGAAACGGACGCTCGCCTGCCAGATGGAAAGCGCACGACTGGAGCGCACCATCGTGGAGATCGCATCCGCCGATGGACAGGTGGGCCTGCGCGCCTCCGGTCAGGTGATGCTGTTTGACGGCTTTCTCAAAGTTTATGAAGAAGGCCGCGATGATGTGGTCGATGATGACGACAAGCGCCTGCCGCAGATCAACCAATCCGACAATATGGACAAGCGCACGGTCACGCCCGAACAGCATTTCACCCAACCGCCGCCACGCTATACCGAAGCGACGCTGGTGAAACGCATGGAAGAGTTGGGCATCGGGCGCCCGTCCACCTATGCCAGCATCGTGACCACAATTCAGGACCGTGGCTATGTGCGCCGCGAAGGCCAGCGCCTGATCCCCGAGGACAAGGGCCGTCTGGTCACCGCCTTTCTTGAAAACTACTTCAAACGCTACATCGGCTATGATTTCACTGCCGACCTCGAAAACCAGCTTGATAAGGTGTCGGCGGGGGATGCCGACTATAAGAAGGTGTTGGAGCAGTTCTGGCGTGATTTCTCTGCTGCGATCGCAGAAACAGCCGATCTGCGCATCACCGAGGTGTTGGAAAAGATCAACGAGGTGCTGGAGCCGCACCTGTTTCCGGCAACGGAAGACGGCACCGATCCGCGCCTGTGTCCCAACTGCGGCGCGGGCCGCCTGTCGATGCGCACCGCGCGCTCCGGCGGGGCCTTCATCGGCTGCTCGAACTACCCCGAATGCCGCTATACACGCCCCTTCGGCCCTCCCGATCCGGAGGCAGAGGCCTCTGCCATCCCGCCCGAAGGCAAGCTTTTGGGCGAAGATCAGGGCGACGAAATCCGCGTGTTTAAAGGGCGTTTTGGCCCCTATGTCCAACGTGGACCTGTGACAGAAGAGAACAAGAAACCGCCACGCCAGTCGATCCCGAAGGACTGGCCGCCCGAGGAGCTCGAGCTTGAGCGCGCGGTTATGTTGCTATCTCTGCCGCGCCAGATCGGACCGCACCCCGAAGACGGCGTGATGGTCTGGTCCAATATCGGGCGCTATGGTCCCTACCTGAAACACGCCGAAAGCACGTCCGATCGCGGCGGCACCAACGCCAATCTGGAAGGCATCGACGAGGTGTTTACCGTCGGCATGAACCGCGCAGTACAGCTTTTGGCCGAAAAGGTCGCCTCACGCGGTGCGCGTGGTCAGGCCGCCAAGCCACTGCGCGAGCTGGGCGATCACCCCGATGCGGGCGGTCCTGTCAACGTGATGAAGGGCAAATACGGGCCTTATGTAAAATGGGAAAAGCTGAACGCGACGATTCCCGATACGGTTGATCCCGAAGAGATCACGCTGTCGCAAGCTGTTATCCTGCTGGACGAACGCGCCGCCAAAGCGGGCAAGAAGAAGCCTGCAGCGAAGAAGAAAGCGCCCGCCAAAAAGAAGGCTCCTGCCAAAAAGCCCGCTGCGAAAAAGGAACCCGTGAAAAAGCCCGCCGCAAAAAAGGCTCCGGCCAAGAAAGCAGCAACGAAAAAGGCCGACGACTGACCGGGTGTTAACGCAGAAGGCGCAGTTTCTCAAATTCATGTGAGAAGCCGCGCCGGGCGCTTCCAACCGGACGCCATTCATGGTTCAGATGTCTCAAAACGAGCAGAGAAGGATCTGACATGACAAATTCACCGATTTCACGCCGCTACATGCTGGGCCTTACGGGTGCCACGCTTGCGACTCCGTCTCTTTTGCTGGCCCAAGAGGCGCCCCGTGAAGGATTCGCACGCAACAACGTAATGAGCTTTTCCACGCAGGACTGGCGTGATCACTTCGACACCCTTGGCAAGGCAAGCATCGTCGCCGATACAACTTCGCGCGCGCTTCATTTCTGGAGCGGGGATGGCCAGACCTACAAGATTTACCCCACCTCCGTGCCCCGCACGGACGAGTTGACCAAACGCGGATATACCGAAGTCGTGCGCAAGCGGGTTGGTCCCGACTGGACACCGACGGCTTCGATGGTGGAGCGCAATCCCGAGCTGAAATATATGCCCCCCGGTCCCGACAATCCGCTGGGCACCCACGCCATGTATCTCAGCTGGCCTGCCTATCTGATCCACGGCACCCATGACACCCGCAAGATCGGGCGCCTGTCGTCGGACGGCTGTATCGGCCTTTACAACCCTTCCGTCAAAGAGCTTTTTGCGATGGTGCCGGTTGGTACACAGGTTCGCATCATCTGATCACCACAAGACCCGCCGCGTCGCAGCATTGCATTGACATGGCTGTGACGCGGCGTCACAAACTCCCCCGAAGGTTCACAGACAAGGGGAGCACCATCTGATGAAGAAAGTGTATGGAAGCGCCGCCGAGGCTCTCGACGGAGTGCTCAAGGACGGCATATTGATTGCATCGGGGGGGTTCGGCCTGTCCGGCATCCCGGAGCTTTTGCTGTCCGCCATCCGCGATTCTGGCGCAAAAGATCTGACGTTCGCTTCCAACAACGCGGGCGTGGATGATTTCGGAATCGGTATCCTGCTGCAAACCAGGCAGGTGAAAAAGATGATCTCCTCCTATGTGGGTGAGAACGCCGAATTCATGCGCCAGTATCTCTCAGGTGAGCTGGAACTCGAATTCACGCCGCAAGGCACGTTGGCCGAGCGCATGCGCGCCGGAGGCAGCGGCATTCCCGGATTTTACACCAAAACAGGCGTCGGCACCGTGATCGCCGAGGGCAAGGAAGTTAAATCCTTCAACGGCGAGGATTACATCCTCGAAGAGGGTATTTTTGCCGATCTGGCCATCGTGAAAGCATGGAAAGCAGACGAGACCGGCAATCTTGTGTTCCGCAAAACGGCACGTAACTTCAATCCACCTGCCGCAATGTGCGGGAAAGTGTGCATCGTCGAGGTCGAAGAGATCGTGCCGACAGGCTCGCTTGATCCCGACAGCATCCACCTGCCCGGCATTTATGTGCATCGCATCGTTCAGGGTGATCACGAGAAACGTATCGAACAACGCACTGTTCGTCAGAAAGAGGGTGCATAAACATGTGGGATCGTAACCAAATGGCGGCACGCGCCGCACTTGAGCTTGAAGACGGTATGTATGTGAACCTTGGCATCGGAATTCCGACGCTGGTGGCCAACTATGTCGGCGACAAGGACATTACTCTTCAATCCGAGAATGGTATGCTGGGCATGGGCCCCTTCCCGTTCGACGGTGACGAAGACGCCGACCTGATCAATGCGGGCAAGCAGACCATCACCGAACTGAAACGCACGGCCTACTTTGACAGCGCCATGTCGTTTGGCATGATTCGGGGCGGCAAGATTGCTGCGGCGATTCTGGGCGCGATGGAAGTGGCCGAAAACGGCGACCTCGCGAACTGGATGATTCCGGGTAAGCTGGTCAAAGGGATGGGCGGCGCAATGGATCTGGTTGCGGGCGTGGGCCGTGTGATCGTCGTTATGGATCACGCCAACAAGCACGGCGAGAGCAAGGTGCTTAAGGAATGTACGTTGCCACTTACCGGCAAAGGTGTGGTGGATCGCATCATCACCAACCTTGGTGTGCTCGACGTGGTCGAAGGTGGTTTGCGGATAGTCGAATGCGCCGAGGGCGTGACCGAAGAAGAGCTGCGCGCAGCCACCGACGCCACGCTCGTCTAAGGCACGCGGGCTGCAACGGTCCCAAAGTCTCTGTGGAGACTTTGGGCACAGAATTTCGCGAAATTCTGACTGCGCCCTATTTCATTGCTGCGAATACACAGCCGTCCGAGATCAACTCGGGCGGTGTTTTACACAAACCTCTGGCCACCTGAAAGGCCGCGAGCACCTTTGGTACATAATCACGGGTCTCGGCAAAAGGCGGCACGCCCGCATGTTTGCGCACTGATCCCTCGCCCGCATTATATCCGGCGAGCACAAGAATCGGATCGCTTTTGAATTCTCCCATCAGCCAGTCAAGGTATTTGATCCCCCCCGCGATGTTCTGATCGGGTTTGAGGCTGTCATTCACACCAAAGCGGCTGGCCGTGTCCGGCATCAGTTGCATCAGCCCCTGCGCCCCTGCCCCGCTCACCGCATCGGTTCTGCCGGACGATTCAACTGCAATCACCGCGAGGGCCAGCGCCGGAGACACTTTGGTGCCAATGCTCGAGCGCAGGATATCAATGCCGTGTATTTTGGCGATATCCTGCATCTGTTGCAGACGTGGCGCGGGGATGCGCGATGTCGCAGAGGCCAGAGTTGTCATCGCCAACTCAAGGCGCCCCGGACCCGATTGCGCTGCCTCCGGCGAAATTTCCGACCAAAACCATTCATACTGACCGGACTTCGGGCGGATGGTGCTGCCCGAAGGCGCGACAACAACAGGCTGCGTGGCGGCGACAGAAGCCGTCAATTCGGGCCGGTTGATCTTGATCTTCTTGCCCGTGCGATTCCCTGCCTTGGGTGATTTGACGAACTTTGGCGAGAAATCCGCAAACGGGGGCGGTTGATCGGCGTGTGATTGCCCTGCAAGGCTACCAAACGCTACAGCCATCCCGAATGCCAAGGGGAGGAATACATGCTTCATGCGCTCTGCTCTCGTATTTTTATATGCACCATCCCCCAAAAACCCCGTAAAATCCACAGATTGCGGCAGTCAAACATGGCGAATTTGCCATAATTGCGGTGTTTGGGTCGCAAACGTTAATCAGGAATGTAATTTATCATTATATAATTCCTTATAATTCAACAACTTGACAACATTGCACGTGATTAACTGCTTAATAAGATAAATGCCATGTTTGCCGCCAAATTCATGCCCCAATCATCCGGCTATATAGCGTCATACCAAGTGACGCAGACCTGAATGAGAGCGGGTCATCAAGCAGAGCAAGGTTGGAACAAGAAATCAAACTGATCCTTTGGAGGGACACTAACATGATGAAATTTATCAAAAACTTCCGCAATGACGAAGATGGCGCCGTAACAGTTGACTGGGTTGTTCTGACAGCTGCGGTTGTTGGCCTGGCGATCGCCGCTTACGGTTCGATCCAATCCGGTGCATCCGACATGACACAGAACACAGCTGCTTTCCTGTCCGGCCTTGAGACCGGGACAGTCGGCGCGCCAGCCGAAGGCGGCGGCAGCGAATAATGGTCTCGTAAGAGCCTAAGCTTTGGGGAGCTGCGTTCTGCATAGAATGCAGCTCCCTTCTTCATTCCCGGTTGCATTGCGGCAAACACACTCGAAAGTGAAATAGAAATGTTGAATCGGATCAAATCTATCGTGTTGGATGAAAACGGTGCGGTAACGGTTGATTGGGTTGTCCTGACGGCCGCCGTCTGTGGCCTTGCCATCGCATCATTCGCCGCAATTCAGCAAAGCAGCAGCAGCGTCGGTGATAACGTCGGCGCCTACCTTACCGAAAAGACCGTCGAAGAATTGGCGGGCATCGAATAATCCGCAGATCTTTTGCGCCTGGCATGTGAATTGCGTAGTTCCGTCAACAAAATACCACAGTCGGCCGGTAGCGTAGTCGCAGCAAAAGAACCGTCCGGTTTTCGCCGGGCCATGAGGTAAAGAGGAACACGAACATGCGTATGATATTTGCACTCGTGCTATTGGTCGGCATCGCCTTGGCGGGTGGTGCAGTGTACCTTGCCAAGGGCCAGATCGGGCAATACAAATCCGCCATCGCCCGCGCGGAGGCGGCCAAGCAGAAAATCATCCCCACAAAAACAATTTATGTCGCAGCGCGCGCTTTGAAATACGGCGAAAAGCTGGAAAAAAAGGATGTGCGCGCCGTCGATTTTCCGGTGACAGCAATCCCCGACGGCAGCTTCGAGAACGAAGTGTCCCTTTTCCCTGAAAACAGCGAAGAGCGCCGCGTGGTACTGCGCCCGATTGAAAAAAACGAGCCTCTACTCGCCGTCAAGGTAACATTACCGGGTGAGGAAGCGGGCCTGACCTCGCGGCTGGAACGCGGCATGCGCGCGTTTGCGATCAGGGTCGATGTGTCCTCTGGTGTGTCGGGTTTCCTGCGTCCGGGGGATAAGGTCGATGTCTATTGGACAGGTCGGGTTGGTGGCGGGCAAAACAGCTCTGATGTGACCAAGCTGATTGATACCGGCATCCAGTTGATCGCCGTCGACCAGCGTGCAGGCGAAATGGATGGCGCGATGATTGCGCGTACCGTAACCGTCGCCGTCAGCCCCAATCAGGTGGCCGCACTGGCGCAGGCGCAAACCACCGGTCGTCTGGCCCTTTCGCTGGTCGGTGTTGGTGACGACACTGTCGCTGGTGCAATCGAGGTCAACCAGCGCGATCTGCTGGGCATCACCGATGAAGTGAAAGCGCCCGTTGCAGCCGCAAAAAAGGTCTGTACCATTCGCACCCGTAGGGGTTCCGAAGTTGTCAGCCTGCCGATCCCCTGCACAAATTGAAGACTTCAGCGCTCTGGATACCTTCGTGAAAACAACATGTTAAATTGTCGCCCTCGATTTGGGGGCGACAATTCCCGTTTTGCGTCTGTTGCCATTTATCCACAGCAATGGCGTCTACGAACGCATTGATTCTTGCAATGAAAATCAATTTACCTCAGGGTGCTCCAAACGACGGGCAAAAAGACCCTACATTGAGGCGTGATCAAAAAGGCAGGTCACATGAAAATCGATAGATTTGTGAAAGCAGCTCTCTTTGGGCTGACTCTGGGTGCATCCGCAATATGCACGACCCTGCCGACTGCCGTGCAGGCTGACCAGCTTCGCGTTGTCAAAAGCGGTACAAGTACCAAGCTGAACGTTCCTCTGAACCGTGCGGTTGTGGTGGAAAGTGATGTTCCCTTTGCAGAGCTGAGCATCGCCAATCCGGGCATTGCGGATCTTTCCTCGCTGTCGGACCGGACGATTTACGTTTTGGGCAAATCTCCCGGCACCACGACGATGACGCTTTTTGATGCATCTGGCCGCCTGATTACCAACGTCGAGGTTCAGGTCACTCCCGATCTGTCGGAGTTCAAGGAACGTCTGCGTCAAATCCTGCCCGGCGAACGGATCGAAGTCCGCTCTGCGAATGACGGGATCGTTCTGTCCGGCGTTGTGACCTCGGCGCAGAAACTCCAGCGCGCCCTTGATCTGGCGCAACGTTACGCGCCCGAACGGGTTTCGAACTTGATGAGCGTGGGCGGCATCCAGCAAGTGATGCTGAAGGTCCGTTTTGCAGAAATGCAGCGTTCCGTCTCCAAATCGCTCAGCTCGTCACTGGCGCTGAGCGGCGGGCTTGGCAGCGATTTGGGCATTCGCGGCGGCACCGGATCGCTCACCACAAACGGCGCCAGCACGGGCGCTATTGGTGGCGGATTGCCTGCGACGAACACGAACACTGGCGCGATCCTGTTCGGCTTTAATGCGGGCTCCACGCAGGTGGGCATCCTGCTTGAGGCACTTGAGCAAAAGGGGGTTGTGCGCTTCCTTGCGGAACCGAACCTTGTGGCCCTTTCCGGTCAGGAAGCGAAGTTTCTTGCCGGTGGCGAATATCCGATCCCCGTTGCGCAATCGGACGGGCGCACCTCGATCGAGTTCAAACCTTTCGGAGTCGAGTTGGCCTTTATCCCGCGGGTTGTGGACAAGGATCTTATCAATCTTGAACTGAAGGCCGCTGTATCCGCGATTGATCCGGCAAACGGTATTACCCTTGACGGCGGCTTCAGCGTCGCTGCCTTCTCGCGCCGCGAAACCTCGACCACGGTCGAGATGCGCGATGGAGAAAGCTTTGCCATTGCGGGTCTTTTGCAGGACGATTTCTCGGATAGCTCTTCGCAACTGCCGTGGATCGGCGATGTGCCCGTTTTAGGCGCGCTATTTCGCAGCGCAAATTACCAGCGCAGCCAGACCGAGCTTGTCATCATCATCACATCGCATCTGGTCACGCCCACACGCGGCGAGGCGCTTGCCCTTCCGACCGACCGGATCAAGCCACCAACCGAAAAAGACCTGTTCCTGAACGGGCGGACCGCTGCCGGCACCCGCACCCCGCGCAAAGGCGCGGCAGGCGAGGTTGCCAAACAGGACTTCACCGGGTCATATGGCTATGTACTGGATTAACACGATGCAAAGCTTAAAGACCAAACCCCTTGGCGTGATCGGCATGGTTACCGCAGCCCTTGCATTGGCCGCCTGTGGGTCAAGCAATGATCAGGTTTACACCCAGTTTCATTCCGAAGCAGGCGCCTTGGTGGATACGGGCGGGTTCGGCAATGCCACCCTGAACAACAAGCTCGTAATGACCGGCGAACGCCAGTATACTTTTGATCTGGCAAACCGTTTTGCAACCGAAGTCGAAAGCACCGTCAACTTTGCGTTCAATTCCGCGCAGTTGGACGGCAACGCTCAAGCGGTGCTGCGCAAGCAAGCCGGATGGATCCAGCAGTTTCCCGAAGTGCGCTTTCGCGTTTACGGCCACACGGACGCCGTTGGTTCGAGCAGGTTCAACAAGCACCTCGGCCAGCAACGTGCCAATGTCGTTGTGTCCTATCTGACAAACCTCGGCGTCAGCCGCAGCCGTCTTGAGGCCGTTGTTTCTTTCGGTGAAACGCAGCCTCTTGTCGTGACGCAAGGCCAGGAGCGGCGCAACCGGCGTACCGTGACCGAAGTGACCGGTTTTGTGAAACGCCACCCCACCGTCATGGACGGGAAATACGCGCAAATCATCTATCGTGATTATGTGGCCAGCGCCGTGGCAACAAGCACACTGAGCACCTCTGAAGTAAGCGGACTCGACGCCAACTAGGTCGCCGCGCCCCCGCTCCGCCCCTGACAATCCTCCCTCTGACGGGGAGGATTTTGCGGTTCAGCGTCTTGAACGCCACGCTGACCAATCCTTCGCATTACCGGCAATCGTTTCAAAATACCCAACAATCGAAGCAATTCGGCCCCAATCTCGCCCCAAACCACTGCCATATATTTTGCAACGAGATAACTCCGTCCGGGCGAAGCACCGGGAGAGGGTTGTCGGGGCATTAACCTGCTTTGCGCCATAGCATACAGGTTGGCTCCGCGCCCTTTGATAGAAGGAAACGAGCCGATGAGCAGTCCGATGCCACACCCAGAACAAGCCGCGATCCTCGCATGTACAGTGAGCCGCGACGTGCAGAACTTTGATCTGCTGATCGAGGATATGGAAACGGTCCTTGGTGAAAGTTGGGGCGATCTCGGCTTTGCCGAAGCGCTCACCTTTTTCGGGCAACCCGAAGCCGACGGCATGGAGTTCATCGCCCTTGCGATGGATGACGCGGACGAAGAAAATATGGCCCTGATGGGCGAAATCATCAGTCAGGCAAAAAGCAGGGGAATCAAGGTGATCCTGATTGCCGAAGATGTCACGCCCGGCGCGCTGCATACGCTCTTGCGTCAGGGTGCGGATGAATTTGTCCCCTACCCGCTGCCCGAAGGAGAGCTGGCGCAGGCGATCGGGCGTATCCGCACCCCGCCGCTGGTGGAAACCGCCGGCACCGGCGCGGACCATATCAAGGCAGGCGCACAAAAAGACGGTGCGGTAATCGTGGTGCATGGCTTGGCCGGAGGCACGGGCGCGACCACCCTCGCGGTGAACCTCGCATGGGAGCTGGCCACGCAGGGGAAAAAAAGCGGCCCGTCCGTTTGCCTGCTGGATCTTGATCTGCAATTCGGCTCCGTCTCGACGTTCCTTGATCTGCCGCGCCGCGAGGTCGTGTATGACATGCTGTCCGACACCGAAAGCATGGACGAAGAGATTTTCGGTCAGGCGCTTTTGACCTACGAAGACAAGCTGCATGTGCTGACGGCCCCCAGCGACATGCTGCCGCTTGATCTGGTCGGTTCGGAAGACATCGCGCGGGTTCTGCAAATGGCCCGCAACCAGTTCGATTATGTGATCGTGGACATGCCATCGACCCTCGTACAGTGGTCCGAAAAGGTTCTGACCACGGCGCATATCTATTTTGCGACACTCGAACTGGACATGCGATCGGCCCAGAATACGCTGCGATTCAAGCGCGCGTTGCAATCTGAAGAGTTGCCGGTGGAAAAGATCAGGTATGTGCTGAACCGCGCACCGAAGTTCACCGACCTCAACGCCAAAAGCAGAGTGAAACGGATGGCTGAAAGCCTCTCGATCTCGCTCGATATTCAGTTGCCCGACGGCGGCAAACCCATAACGCAGGCCAATGATCACGGAATGCCGTTGGCCTCCTCCGCCCCCAAAAGCCCGTTGCGCCGCGAAATCGCCAAACTCGCGGCCTCCATCCACACCCTCAAAAGCGACGAGGCCGTTGCGGCGTAATCCGGTTACAGGAAGAATAGCACCATGTTCTCGAAATACAGAAAGTCTGATGCGGCCCGGGCAAAGCCAGCGGCCAGCGCCACAATAGCACCGCTGGAGCCTGTAAAGCCAACAGAGGACAAGCCCGCCTCGATGCGCCGCGCGTCCCAACCTGCGGCTGCGGCCCCCGTGGACAAAGAGGTCAAGCGCAAGCAGCGCATGAGCGAGATCAAGCTGGAACTGCACCGCTCGCTTCTCGACAACCTGAACCTTGCCGCCCTCGAACACGCGTCAGAGCAGGATTTGCGCCAGGAGATCAATTCAATCGCGGCGGAAGTGCTAGCGGAGAAATCCATCGTGCTAAGCCGCGAGGACCGCATGACGCTCAACTCCGAGCTTTATGACGAGGTCACCGGCCTTGGGCCGCTTGAGACGCTTCTGAAAGACGAGTCCGTCAACGACATTCTCGTGAACGGTCCGCAACAGATTTTCGTGGAGCGCGCGGGCAAACTTGAGCTGACGGACATCACGTTCAAGGACGAGCGCCACCTTTTGCGCATCATCGACAAGATCGTATCGGCCGTGGGCCGCCGCGTAGACGAAAGCAATCCCTACGTCGATGCCCGTCTCAAAGACGGCTCGCGCTTCAACGCCATGGTCCCGCCGGTGGCAGTGGACGGATCGCTGGTTTCCATCCGGAAGTTCAAAAAAGACAAACTGGGCATCGACGATCTGGTGAATTTCGGCGCGTTCACCGAAGAAATGGCTGCATATCTGCAAGCTGCTGTTGCGACCCGGCTCAATATTATCGTGTCGGGCGGTACGGGTTCGGGTAAAACCACCACCCTAAACGCGTTGTCATCGTTCATCGACAATGCCGAACGTATCTTGACCATCGAGGATACGGCGGAACTCCAGCTGCAACAAACCCATGTGGGCCGGATGGAAAGCCGCCCGCCCAACGTGGAAGGCAAAGGCGAAGTATCCCCGCGCGACTGTTTGAAAAACGCCCTGCGGATGCGGCCTGACCGCATTATCGTAGGTGAAACTCGTGGCGAGGAAGTGATCGACATGCTTCAAGCCATGAACACCGGCCATGACGGTTCCATGACGACGATCCACGCGAACTCTGCTCGGGACGGTGTGTCGCGTCTGGAAAACATGATCGCCATGGCCGGTATCGAAATGCCCCTGAAAGCCGTGCGCAGCCAGATTTCAAGCGCTGTAAACCTGATCGTCCAAGCCTCGCGTTTGCAGGATGGCAGCCGCCGGATGACTTCGATCACCGAAATTACGGGCATGGAAGGCGACGTGATCTCGATGCAGGAAATCTTCCGTTATCAGCGGGTCGGCCTGACGCCGGACAACAAGATCATCGGCCATTTCACAGCCACCGGCGTGCGCAGCCACTATGCGGAACGGTTCCGCATGTGGGGTTATGATCTGCCGTCGTCCATCTATGAACCCATCGCCGCGCAATAAGGAGATCATGCCATGAGTGCAGAACCAATCATCTACGGCCTGATCTTTGTCGGCGTTCTGGCGCTGGTCGAAGGTCTGTATCTGGTGGCTTTCGGCAAATCCATCTCGCTGAACTCCCGGGTGAACCGCCGGCTTGAGATGCTGGAAAAGGGCCAGCGTCGCGAAGAGGTGCTGGACAAGCTGCGCAAGGAAATGCAGCAGCACATGAACGCCAAGACGATCCCGTTGTATTCTTTGTTGTCCGAAAAGGCGCAAAAGGCGGCAATCGCGTTTACGCCCAAACAGCTGATCCTGATCATGGCCGGTCTTTCGATGGTGATCTTTATGGGCCTGACCATCGGTACCGCGACGGAACCACCGGTGCGTCTGGTGATGTCCGTCGCTATGGGCGTCGGCGCTGTGTTCATGTGGATTTCGATGAAGGCGAACAAACGCATGTCGATGATCGAGGAACAGCTTCCCGATGCGGTCGAACTCATGGTGCGCTCGCTGCGTGTGGGGCATCCGTTTACCAATGCAATCACCATCGTATCCAAGGAAATTCAGGATCCGCTTGCGTCCGAATTCGGTGTTATTGCGGATGAAGCCGCCTATGGCCGCGATGTGGGTGAGGCGCTCAAGGACATGGCCGAACGGCTGGACATGCAAGACATGCGCTTTCTCGCTGTGGCTGTGACGATCCAGCAGCAATCGGGCGGTAACCTTGCAGAGATCCTCGCCGGTCTGGCCAAGGTGATCCGCGCCCGCTTCCGTCTGTTTCGCCGCGTAAAAGCCATTACCGCCGAGGCGAAATGGTCGGGCAAGTTTTTGTCGGGCTTTCCCGTTATGGCGTTGATCGTGATCAACGTTGGTGATCCGCATTACTATGACGAAGTGAAGGACACACCCTATTTCATTCCCGCTTGCTTCTTTGTGGGGATCTTTCTGGCAGTCAATCTTGTTGTGATGCGCGTCCTCACAAACATCAAAGTATAAGGGGAAAACCGCTATGTTCGGCACTATAAACAGCCAGATCTCCAACATCATGGGGCCGTTCGGCCTTATCATTATCCTCGGGGTTCTGGGGGTTGTCCTTGTGTTGGCGACCCTCGCCATGATGATGAACCAGCCCGAAGACCCGTTGGACAAGCTCAAGCGTGTGGCAAATGCACCGCGTAAAGGTGACATGGAGGTGACTGCCGCCCTGCGCCAGAAAGAAGGCAACGCACAGCTGCAAAAATTCGCGACCTTTCTTGAGCCCAGCGATGACAAGGAGTTGAGCCAGAAACAACTGGAACTGCGGCAGGCGGGGTATCAGTCGCGCGATGCGGTGCGGATGTTCTACTTTGCACAGATGACGTTGGGCCTTCTGGGCCTGACCATCGGCGTGGTTTACATTAACTTTCTGGGTGGCGGCGAAGGCATGAGCACACAGAAAACCATGATGTGGACGCTTGGCCCGGGTGCTGTCGGCTACTGGTTGCCGAAATACTGGATCACCCGCCGCGTGGCGGAGCGCAAGGAGCAGATCGAGCAGGGCTTTCCAGACGCGCTTGATATGATGCTGGTTTGCGTCGAAGCAGGTCAGTCGCTGGATCAATGCATCGTGCGCGTTGCAAGCGAATTGCGTGCCTCCTACGAGGCCCTCGCCGACGAGTTTGAAGTTGTCGCCTACGAGATGAAGGCGGGCAAGGACAAGGTGACTGTGCTTAATGATATGGGCACGCGCTGTGGCGTGCAGGATGTGTCGTCTTTTGTGACGGTGCTGGTGCAATCCGCCGCTTTTGGTACGTCCATCGCCGACGCCCTGCGCGTTTACGCCGCCGAGATGCGCGACAAACGCGTGATGCGCGCCGAAGAGGCCGCAAACAAGTTGCCAACCAAGATGACACTTGCCACTATGATGCTGACAGTGCCGCCGCTGTTGGTCATTCTGGTTGGACCTTCGGCAATGGGCATTGCGAAACTTGGCGAAATGAGTGGACCTGGACAATAATGACACCCGGCCCGGCGCGCGGCACTGCGCGCGCTCTTATCCTGATACTTCCCTTTGCCTTGGCTGCCTGCACCGCAGGCGGCTTTGGCATGCCGGGGATCGGGGCGAAAAAAGCTGTAGGTGTCGATGCACCCGGAGTTGATCTGGGGGCCGAGGGGGCCGACAACCTTGAGACCGGTCATCGGCTGGTCGCGGCGGGGCAATACGAACTGGCGATCCGCTCGTTCAACCGCGCCGCAATTGATCGCGGCACCGTGGACGCCGAAATACTGTCGGGGCTTGGCACGGCCAATCTGGGTCTGGGGCGGCTTGGACAGGCAGAAACCCAACTGCGCCGCGCGGTCGAGCGGGACGCGACACAACCCGAAATCTGGAACAATCTGGGCGTTGTCCTGATGGAGCGTGGCAAAAATGCCGATGCAACCCAGATATTTCGCAAGGCTTTTGCGCTCGACAATGGCGAAAGTGTCTCAATCCGCGACAATCTGCGATTAGCGCTCGAAAAATCCGAAAATTCTGGTACATCTTTGGGGGATAACCAAGATTATAAATTGGTGCGTCGTGGTTCTGCGGATTTCGTAATCCGGCAGGCGTTGTGACCTAAATATAGGCGCAGCACCCTTTCAGGCCCAAAGCACCGTTGAGGCAGAAGCAGTAAAAGGACGCAAAATGCGCCACTCCCATGTTTTGAGCGCCCTTGTTGCAGGGGCCGTTTTTCTGAGCGGTTGCGCAGAGAAGTCCGCAGACGAGACCGTTCAACGTGCCTTTCAGGACGTGAACGTGATCGACGATGCCAACCTCAATGATGTGATGTTGACCGTCGCGGATCCGAACGAGGCGGTAATTTATTTTCAGCGTGTGCTTAAAGAAGCCCCCGAGGAGGTTGAGCATCATCGCGGTCTGGCACAATCGCTGATGCGCGCCAAACGCTATGATGAAGGGGCTGCCGCATGGCAGCGCACAATCGCTCTACCCGCCAGCACCGATACCGATCATGTCGAGCTTGCCGATGCGTTGATCCGGTCGGGCAACTGGGCGGAGGCAGAAAAAATCCTCACCGCGATCCCGCCTACCCACGAGACATTCGCGCGCTACCGGCTGGAGGCGATCATCGCCGACAGCAAACAGCAGTGGACCAAAGCCGACAGTTTCTACGAGATCGCCGTGGGCCTCACCACTTCGCCCGCGCCGGTTTTGAACAACTGGGGTTATTCCAAACTGACACGCGGTGATTACAAGGATGCCGAGCGCCTGTTCACAAGCGCGATCACCCAGGACGCGGGTCTGTTCACCGCCAAGAACAACCTTGTTCTGGCCCGTGGCGCACAGCGCAATTATACTCTGCCCGTGATCCCAATGGATCAGTCCGAGCGCGCGCAGCTTTTGCATACGATGGCCCTGTCTGCGATCAAACAGGGCGATGTCGAGACCGGCAAGGGCCTTCTGCGCGACGCCATCGACACCCATCCACAGCACTTCGAAGCTGCGTCGCGCTCTCTCGCAGCGCTCGAAAGCTGATCAGTGGCGATTACAATTTACTCAGCCGCGTGGTTTTTCCCGTTCGTCCTGCCGATCTGCCTTTATGTGGCTTATACGGATATGGCGCGGATGAAGATCACCAATGGCGCTAACATTCTGTTGGCCGCTGTTTTCGTGGTTGTCGGGCTGATTGCATTGCCGTTCGATTTATATCTGTGGCGGTTGGCGAGCCTTGGCATTGTGCTGGTGGTTGGATTCATCTTGAACGCGGCGGGTGCCATGGGCGCGGGTGACAGCAAATTCGCCGCCGCCGCCGCGCCCTTTATCGCGCTGGGGGATCTGCGGCTGCTGATGTTCTTGTTCATGGCCGCGCTGTTGGCCTCTGTCGCCACGCACCGGACGATCAAACACACACCCCTGCGCAGGCTGGCCCCCCATTGGACCAGTTGGGAACAAGGCAAGAAATTTCCCATGGGCCTCGCGCTGGGTGCCACACTGGCGCTCTATTTGGGGCTCGGATTGTTTTACGGTGCCTGATTAAGGCCATTTTCATGCGCTATGGGTCAGACAAGAAAGCCCATGTCAGAGCAGAGGGATATTAGAATGAACGCCCCGAACACCGCCGTCCTCGCCCCGCCGCCGCCCAAAACGCTTGAGGACATGCGCCTGCCCGTCGTGATGATGCGCGACATTCTTCTCAAAACCATTTTCCGCAAAAACGTCGAACTGGTCAGCGTGCTTAGCCGCGCGATCTGCTTGCCCGTCCCCGTGACACAGGAACTGGTGGATATGTGCCGCACCCAACGCCTGCTTGAGGCGACCGGCACGCTGAACGCGCAAAACGGCAACGAGATGGGCTATCAGCTGACCGATGCAGGCAAGGCGCGCGCGATGGACGCGCTGGCCCAGTCAGAGTATTTTGGCCCGATGCCGGTGCCGCTGGATGTTTACCGCGAACAGGTCAAACGCCAGTCAGTCCGCAACATGCAGATCACCCGTGCGCAACTTACCGGCGCGATGGGCCATTTGGTGCTGCCCGATTCACTGCTCGACAATCTTGGTCCCGCTGTATCTGCGGGCCGGTCTATCCTGATGTACGGGCCTCCGGGAAACGGCAAATCCTCGATCTCGAACGGCATCCGCGACGCGCTTGGCGATCACGTCTATGTTCCGCGCGCCATCGAATACGCGTCGCAGGTGATCACAGTTTTCGACCCGATCGTTCACAATGAAGTCGCCGAAGCCGCGCAAGACCCAACTGCGCTGCGCCGCGTCACCCGCTTTGATGCCCGCTATGTTTGCTGCGAACGCCCCACCGTGATTACCGGCGGCGAGTTGTCGCTTAATATGCTGGATCTGGTGTATAATCCCACCGCGCGGACCTATCAGGCGCCGCTACAGCTAAAATCAACCGGCGGCATCTTTATCGTCGACGATTTGGGGCGTCAGGCCGAACCTCCCCAAAGCCTCGTGAACCGTTGGATTGTCCCGCTGGAAGAGAGCAAGGACATCCTCTCACTGCAATCGGGCGAGAAATTCGAGGTGCCGTTCGATACGTTGGTGATTTTCTCGACCAACTTCCACCCGAATGAAATCTTCGACCAGGCCGCCCTGCGCCGTATCTTCTTCAAGATCAAGATCGACGGTCCAAGTCAGGCTAACTTCCTCAAGATTTTCGCGATGGTGGCCAAGAAACGCAAAATGCCGCTGGATGAATCGACCCTGATCCATCTGCTGAAAAACAAATACCCCAGCATCGACAGCGTCTACGCAAACTATCAGCCGATCTTTCTCATCGACCAAATCATCGCGATCTGCGATTTTGAAGGTATCCCCTATCAAATGACGCCCGAATTGATGGACCGCGCGTGGGCCAACATGTTCGTAAAAGACGAACATGTCGTAAAGTGATTTGATGCACCGTATGAATGGACGCCCCAATTGGTGTCTTCCTGCCTGCTGGGTTACATCTGTCGCCATTCCCATGCCGGCGCGATCCATGAGCCCCGCCGAAGCTGTTGGGCAGATGCAACAACCCGTTGCAAACAACACCAAAAGCCCCGCAAACTGCCACCTCCACCCCTTAGATCATGTATCAGGCGGTCAGGCCCACAGGCTCTGCCAAGCCATTGGCGCGGCAGCAAGCCGTGACGGTATTGGCCAGCAGGCACGCAATGGTCATCGGCCCCACGCCGCCCGGCACCGGCGTGATCGCCCCCGCGACCGCCGCGCAACTGTCGAAATCCACGTCGCCTACCAACCTTGTCTTGCCTTCACCCTTTTCGGGCGCGTCCAGCCGGTTGATGCCCACATCAATCACCGTGGCACCCGGTTTAATCCAGTCGCCCGGCACCATCTGCGGGCGTCCCACTGCGGCAATTACGATATCTGCGCGCCGCACAACGTCGGCCAGATCCTTGGTCCGGCTATGGGCAATGGTCACTGTCGCGCTGTCGTTCAGCAATAGCTGCGCCATCGGCTTTCCCACGATATTCGACCGGCCAATGACGACCGCATCCATCCCAGAGATCGAACCATGATGCGCGCGCAGCATCATCAAACAGCCCAGCGGTGTACAGGGCACCATGCTTTTCTGCCCCGTCCCCAAAAGGCCGACATTCGAGATGTGAAAGCCGTCCACGTCCTTGGCTGGATCAATGGCATTGATCACAAGATCCTCGTCCAGATGCTTGGGCAGCGGCAATTGCACAAGAATACCGTGAATTTCGGGATCAGTATTCAACTGGTCGATCAACGCCAGAAGATCTGCTTCCGGCGTGTTGATGTCCAGTTTATGCTCGACCGATTTCATCCCGACTTCGACGGTCATCTTCCCTTTGGAGCGGACGTAAACCTGGCTCGCGGGGTCTTCGCCCACCAGAACCACGGCCAATCCGGGCGTGATCGCGTGATCATTTTTCAACCGCGTGACATGCTCGGCCACCTGCCCCCGCACTTTTGCTGCAAAGGTCTTGCCATCAATTCGTGTCGCCGTCATCTCGATCAGTCCTCTTCTTCATTTGGCCTTTAAACTCATGGCGAAGCCCAAATCAGGGCGGGGGTCAATCCCCCGCTCTGATTTCTCGTGCCAATTAGTGCTCAGAACAACCCTTCAACATCCCCATCTGCATTCAACTTGATATTCTCCGCCGAGGGGGCACGCGGCAGGCCGGGCATCGTCATGATCTCACCGCAGATGACCACAACAAACCCTGCGCCCGCGCTCAGACGTACTTCGCGCACCGGTACAGAGAAGCCCACAGGCGCGCCGCGACGGTCGGGATCGGTGGTAAAGCTGTACTGCGTTTTGGCCATACAAACCGGCAGATGGCCATAGCCCTGCGCTTCCCAATCCTTCAACTGGTTGCGGATTTTTTGATCCGCCAACACGTCGTCAGCACGGTAAATCCGTTTGGCAACGGCCTCGATCTTCTGGAACAGCGGCATATCGTCAGGATAGATCGGCGCAAACTGCGCGTGGCCCTCATCGGCAATCTCTGCCACGCGGGTGGCCAGATCGGCAGAGCCTTCAGAGCCAAGCTCCCAATGTCTCGCCAAGATCGCTTCGGCGCCTTGCTCGGTGACGTAATCCTTTACCGCCTGCACTTCGGCGTCGGTATCTGTGACAAAGTGGTTGATTGCCACAACGACCGGCACGCCAAAGGATTTGACGTTCTCGATGTGACGGCCAAGGTTTGCACAGCCTTTGTTAACCGCATCGACGTTCTCTGCACCCAGATCCGCCTTGGCCACGCCGCCGTTCATTTTCATCGCGCGCACGGTTGCCACGACCACCACCACAGACGGAGCCAGCCCCGCCTTGCGGCATTTGATGTTCATGAACTTCTCGGCCCCCAGATCGGCGCCAAAGCCCGCTTCGGTCACTACATAGTCGGCCAGTTTCAACGCCGTAGTAGTCGCGATGACCGAGTTACAGCCATGGGCGATGTTGGCAAACGGGCCACCGTGTACGAAGGCAGGGTTGTTCTCAAGCGTCTGAACAAGGTTGGGCTGCATCGCGTCTTTCAGCAGCACCGTCATCGCGCCATCCGCCTTGATGTCACGGCAATAGACGGGCGAACGATCGCGCCGGTGCGCGACGATCATGCTCCCCAGACGCTCTTGCAGATCGGTCAGGTTTTTGGACAGGCACAGGATCGCCATGACTTCGGAGGCCACGGTAATGTCAAACCCCGCCTCGCGCGGGAAACCGTTGGAGACACCGCCAAGCGATGCTGTGATCTGGCGCAGCGCACGGTCGTTCATATCCACAACACGGCGCCACACAACACGGCGCGCGTCAATTTCCAGATCGTTGCCCCAGTAGATGTGGTTGTCGATCATTGCGCTCAGCAGGTTATGCGCCGAGGTGATCGCGTGGAAATCGCCGGTGAAGTGCAGGTTCATCTCTTCCATTGGCACAATCTGGGCATAGCCACCGCCAGCGGCCCCGCCCTTCATGCCAAAGTTCGGGCCAAGCGACGCTTCGCGAATACACACGCAGGCGTTCTTGCCGATACGGTTCAGACCATCCCCCAAACCAACAGTTGTTGTGGTCTTGCCCTCGCCCGCAGGCGTCGGGTTGATCGCCGTGACAAGGATCAGCTTGCCGTCCTTGCGGTCTTGCACCGAGTCGATGAACGACTGGCTTACCTTCGCCTTGTCGTGGCCGTAAGGCAGCAGATCATCCGAGGAAATCCCCAGCTTCGCGCCGATCTCCTGAATGGGTTTCTTGGACGCTTCGCGCGCGATTTGGATGTCAGTCTTGAAAGCCATGGTGATCCCCATTCTAAGCCGGTGCGGCAAGTTCTACCGGATGCATACAAGGGACGGCCAGAACTACAGGTCTGGATTACGACATTTTCGACGCGGGTTGCGGCGTGGCAGCGTGCGTCGGTTTCTTTTAAGAAACCGGTGAGGAAAACAGCGCGGGTGCCCACGCCCGCTGATCGGGTACATGCAGTCGCAACCGCGCACCCAACGTAATCCCCCCTTCGCGCTCGACCCATGCGGTCACACCACGCCGGTCTTTGGCCGCGCTCTTGAAGCTCTTGCCTTGCCCCGGCATGTCCGCCTCGATCTTGCGGGCGGGCAACACGCAGGGCAGGTTTTCCATATCCACCACAATCGTCGCCCCCGACGGGGCTTGCAGCCGCGAAGACGGCGGAACATGGGTAAAATCGCTGATCCCTTCGATCACCATCGACACGCCCATGTAGCACGGGTCAAGCACCTCAAGACCCATCGCAGCCGCAATTGCCGCGATCTCTTCGGCGCTCATCACGCAGAGTTGGCGGGTGTTGCGGATCGGCGTGTCACGCGGATACTGGGATAAAACCCGACTGCATGAGGGCCGCGTCAGCCCTCCGTGATCCTCGCCCGCTGGCCCGGCAAAGCCGAGATCAAGCGCCGTGCGCGGCACCGCTTTTAGACCCGTAGCGCGGTCCGGCACAATGCCCAGCCAGGTCACGGTCGCATAATGGTCTGTCGGGATAAGTGCGGGCATTTGGCGTCTCCTCGGAATAGGTGCAGACTGCGCGAGAGCAGGCAAAAAGAAAAGGCCCCGCGCAGATGGCGGAGCCTTTCAATTTCAATGGCAATTCCGGTCAGACGGAGGGTTCAGGCTCCAACCCGCCCGATGGCGGGGATTTCTTGCCTTTGGCCTTCGGAATCGCCGTCACGCTGGGCGCGGAGCCGCTGTCGGACGTATCGTCGTCTTTCGGTGCTTGCGGCGGCTTGCCTTCCATCACGCGTTTGATTTCTTCGCCGGTAAGGGTTTCGTACTCAAGCAGCCCCTGTGCCAGACGTTCAAACTCTTCGTCGTGATCCGTGATGATCTGGACCGCGCGCGCATATCCTTCGTCGATAATGCGCTTCACTTCGCTTTCGATAAGTTCCTTGGTCGCGGCAGACACGCTAAAGCCGCCGGCCCCGCCGTTGGCCTGATAACCGGCCGCCGCTTCGGAATAGTCGATATTACCAACCTTGTCGGACATACCCATGCGCATCACCATGCCGCGCGCCAGCTGGCTGGCTTGCATGATGTCGCCCATCGGACCCGACGACACGGTTTCAGCACCATACTTGAAGATTTCAGCCGCTTTGCCCGCCATGGTCATGGCGATTTTCTGCTCGGCCTCGTCTTTGAACATCTGGAGTTTGTCCATTTCAGGCAGGCTCATCACCATGCCCAAGGCACCACCGCGCGGGATGATTGTCGCTTTGTAAACCGGATCACATTTGGGCAGCTTAATGCCGACAATGGCGTGGCCCGCTTCGTGATAGGCGGTTTTTTCCTTCTGATCCTGGGTCAGAACCATCGAGCGGCGCTCGGCTCCCATCATGATTTTGTCCTTGGCGGATTCGAAATCCATCATGGCAACAAACCGGCGGCCCAGACGCGCGGCAGTCAGCGCCGCCTCGTTCACGAGGTTGGCCAGATCCGCACCCGAAAATCCGGGTGTGCCGCGCGCGATGATGCGCAGATCCACGTCAGGACCAAGCGGAGTTTTGCGCGCATGTACGCCCAAAATCTTTTCGCGGCCTTTGATGTCGGGATTACCGACAGACACCTGACGGTCAAAACGGCCCGGACGCAACAGCGCGGGGTCGAGAACATCCTTACGGTTTGTTGCCGCGATGATGATCACACCTTCGTTCGCTTCAAAACCGTCCATCTCGACCAACAACTGGTTGAGCGTTTGCTCGCGTTCGTCGTTGCCCCCGCCATAGCCTGCGCCACGGTGGCGTCCCACGGCGTCGATTTCGTCGATGAACACAATGCAAGGCGCGTTTTTCTTGGCCTGCTCGAACATGTCGCGCACACGCGATGCACCCACACCCACAAACATTTCAACGAAATCCGAACCCGAGATCGTGAAGAACGGCACCCCCGCCTCGCCTGCAATCGCACGCGCAAGCAGGGTTTTACCCGTACCCGGAGGACCTTCGAGAAGCGCACCTTTGGGAATTTTGCCGCCAAGGCGCGAGAACTTCTGCGGGTTGCGCAGGAATTCAACGATTTCCTCGAGCTCTTCCTTGGCCTCGTCAATGCCCGCCACGTCGTCAAACGTCACGCGGCCATGCTTTTCCGTCAGCATCTTGGCCTTGGATTTGCCAAAGCCCATTGCCCCGCCTTTGCCGCCGCCCTGCATCCGGTTCATGAAATAGATCCAGACCCCGATCAGCAGCAGAATGGGCAACAACGAGACAAGGAACGTCTGTAGGCCGCTTTCCTGCTGGCTTTCTGCACGGACGGGGATGTTGTTGTCGATCAACAGATCGGTGATTGTGGCATCCGTCGGTTTGATCGTGACATAATCGGCGCCATCAGACCGGCGAAAGCGCACCTGCTCCCCGTCGAGCGTTACGTTGGTCACGTCACCGTTTTCAACGGCGCTCACGAAATCGGAATAGCTGATCTCGCGGTTCTGAAGGCCACCCGATCCACCGCTGAACAGATTGAACAACGAAAATACGAGGACCAGCAAGACTGCCCAGAATGCGAGATTGCGTAAATTGCCCAAGGAAATTCTCCTGAATGCGTTTCGGTCAGAGGTCTATTCTGACCACACACCTAAGATAGACATGCAGGCCGTCAGTTCAATGTCATAATGGCATGTCAAAAAAGGCTTTTTCATGGCGTACCAGCGACCAATACCATATTTCGTGGGGTTTTGCAGCCGGTGATGCAATAAGCGTGTCACCGTGCCACAGGGCAGGATGGCCAAGAAGAAGCCCGCGCGGCAGATCGAGGTCACGCCATTTTCCACATTGTTTCAAACCATTAGCACCCAAGGCGCGGATTTCATATGTGTCCGGTACCTTGCCTGACAGCTCGCCCCCTAACCGCCAGCGCCCGTCCCAGAGCGCGCTGGCGTTGCAGACAACCTCAGACACCGGCGCAGATTCGCGAAACAGCCATGCGGTGCCGCGTCGGCAAATCACCGCGCAACCGCCCAACACGGTGCCTTCACCAGCCCCAACAGAGCCCATGAACGCCGCAAGAGCCGCACGGCGCGGCGGATAGGGCCGCGCGTTGATCCATCCGAGAGCATGATTCCAGACGCGCCGCTGCGTCTCGTTTGGCAGCGCCTCAAGCGTTGCAATGTCGATCTTCACACCGCCATGAACCGGACGCGCACAGGCAAGCAGCCCGTCCTGTGCCAGACTGCGCAGCGCCGTGCGGGCATCGGCCATATTGCGCGCCACCTCTGACAATTCCGCGATACCGATCCCCAGATCTTGCAGTGCCACCAGCGCCGCACGCGCCTTTACGCGGTCAAACCGCAGGTCCACGTTGCTGCTGTCCGACACCCAAGACACCCCGCGCGCCGCAAGATAGGCCTGCAACGCGCCGCGCCGTTGGTTCAACAAGGGCCGCAGCCACACAACACCGTTGCGCAGGCTATGATCCGACATCGCCGAAAGGCCATCAACGCCCGCGCGCCGCGCAAGACGCATCAGAACGGTTTCGGCCTGATCCTCGGCGGTATGACCCAACGCCACAGCCTCAAGCCCGAGCGCCTGCGCCCAATCGCGCATCAGACCATAGCGGGCGTCGCGGGCGGCATTCTGAAGGTTCCCCGTACCGTCCCAACCCCGCCAGTGAAGCGTTTGATGCGCAACGCCAAGGGTGCGGCAAAGGTCTGCCACGCCCGCCGCCTCCGCCGCTGCCTCAGGTCGTAATCCGTGGTCAACCGTCGCAGCGTAAATCCGGACCCCGCTGGAATCGCTAATATTTTTCAGGATATGCAGCAGCGCCACCGAATCGCTGCCACCCGAAACGGCCACCCCTAGGCGCTGTATCTTATGCCTGCCGAGAGCGGCCAATACGGCCTCTTCCAGCGGTTCCATCGCTTAGGAGCAGCTCAGCTTTTGCCGCTCTGCCGTGGCTTGCACCACAAATGCGCTGTCGGGAAAGCGACCGGAGACTTCGCCCAAGGTCACGCAGGCCTCTGCCGTCTGCCCCAAGGTGCCAAGGGCCGCGCCCAGTTTGAACAACGCCTCTGGCGCATTCCCGCCCGTGGGTGCGGCGCCAAAGCTGCCCAGATAGGCGCGAGCCGCTTCGCGCGTATCGCCGATACCGTTCAGCGCATCCCCCCGGCGCAAATCCGCATCAGCCGCTAGCGGAGAACCCGGGTAGGTCTGATTGAAGGTCTCAAACTGCTCGGCGGCGCCGCGAAAGTCACCGGATGCGAGCGCCTCCTGCGCCCGCGCAAAGTCGTCTTTTTCGCCAACGGCGAGTTGCTGTGTGCTGCCGGTTTGAGGCGTCGGGGCCGGGGCTGTCGCCTGCCCTTCACCACCCAGCGTCGTCGTCTCGCCCAAGGTCGAGATATCGCCGCCTTCCAGCTCGACAAGCCGGAATTCCAGATCGGCAATCCGGCGGGTGCCATCATCGACAATACGGTTGATGCGATGTTCCAGCTCTTCTGTCTTGGAGGTCACCCGCGCCAGTTCGCTTTCCATCGTGCCGACCCGCTCCAACACCGACCCAGCGGCCAGCTGCGTGTCGCTGCCTGCGGTGCCGGTTGTCGACAGCTCGCGTTTCAGCTTTGCCATCTCGGTGTTCAGAACGGTCAACTCCTGACGGATGTCCGCCAGAGTCTGGGCATCCTGCGCAGCTGCGCCCATTGGCACAGCCCCCAGAACAACGGCAAAAATAAAAGCAAAGCGCATGGAATCAGTCCTTTTTCACAAGCCCGCAGGCACGCCTTAGCTTGTCAGCCCGCCACCTGCCAGAACGGTCACCGCACGGCGGTTCTTAGCATAGCACGCTTCATTCGAGCAGATCTCGATGGGTCGCTCCTTGCCATAGCTGACAACGCGCAAACGGCTTGCCGGCACCCCTTTGGAAAGCAGGTATTCACGCGCGGCGTTGGCGCGGCGCGCACCCAGCGCAAGGTTGTATTCGCGTGTGCCCTGCTCGTCCGCGTGACCTTCGATCACGGCCTGATAGTCAGAGTTGGTGATCAACCACGTCGCCTGTCCGTCCAGCGTGGCGCGGCCCGCCGGCGTAAGGCCGGATTGGTCAATCCCGAACAGCACACGATCGCCAACGGTCAGGTTGAAATAGGCGGTCGAGGTCGGATCATTGGCGCTGCCCGGCTGGATCGAATTCAGCGGCACACCGCCGTTCGGATTGCCCGCAAGCGCATCATCGGCACCAAAGCGGTTCGGGTTGGTACAAGCCGACAGCGCAACGGCTGCGACGAGGACCGTCAGGGGCAGGAATTTCATATGTCTCGACCTCGGTTTGATTGTCGTGTTTGCTATTCTTCTTGGATGTACGGTATCACAGCCCGCCCCATGGGGGGAAGGCCCGCAATCATTGCTGCAACGGCGACCAGCTTGGGTCGGATCCGCCTTCGGGGGTGGCCACCTTGCGCAGGACGCGACCCGTGATGTCTACGGAATACAGCGAGGACGCGCCGCCTTCGCCCTGGGTTTCACGGGTGAACATGATCACGCGGCCATTAGGCGCCCACGTTGGCCCCTCATCAAGGAACGATGCCGACAACAGACGCTCTTCGGAGCCATCCGTGCGCATGACGCCGATGTGAAAGCGGCCCGCGTTTTGTTTGGTAAACGCAACCAAATCACCGCGCGGCGACCAGACCGGCGTGCCGTAACGCCCATCGCCAAAGGAAATACGTTGTGCCTCGCCGCCGCCCGCCGACATGATATATAGCTGGGGTGTGCCGGAACGGTCGCTTTCGAACACGATGCGGCTGCCATCGGGGCTATAGCTGGGCGCGGTTTCAATCGCCGGTGTATTGGTCAGGCGCACGGATTGGCCCGAGTTGATATCCATCGTGTAGATGTCGGTGTTGCCACCTTGCGTCAGCGAATAGGCAACCGTCTGGCCCGAGGGTGAAAAACGCGGTGCAAAGCTCATTGTGCCATCGGCGCTTTCCAGCACACGCCGCTGTACCGACCCCACATCAAGCACATAAATGCGCGGAAAGCCGCTCTCATAACTGGTGTAAAGCACACGATCGCCTGACGGTGAAAAGCGCGGTGCCAGTACCAGCGCACTGCTGTCAGTCAAATAGCGCACGTTGGCACCGTCATAGTCCATCACCGCAAGACGCTTCTTGCGCTCGTCCTTCGGTCCGGTTTCGGACACATACACCACACGGCTGTCGAAATAGCCGCCTTCGCCGGTGATGCGGGAATACACCTCGTCGGCAATTTTGTGCGCCATGCGCCGCCAGCCCTCAGTGGTGCCGGAAAATTGCAACCCCTCGCCCAGCGTCGTGCCGGAAACCACATCGTAAACGCGGAATTTCACGTTCACGTTGGTGCCGGACACCGAAACAGCGCCGGTCACCAGCGCCTGCGCGTTGACGGCCTTCCAGTCCGCGAATTGTACCGCGGCGTTAAAATCGGAGTATTGCGCGATAAAGGCAGAACTGGGGATTTCGCGAAACACGCCGGTGCCTTCAAGGTCCGCCGCAATCACGCGGGAAAGCTCACCAGCCAGTTGAGCGGCCTCGCCTGTTTCGACCTGAAAATCCGGCACAGCGAACGGCAAAGGCTGGATGATACCTTCCTCGATGGTGATACGCAGCGGCCCCTGTTGAGCCTGCGCCGCCCCGACGGGAATCATCACAGCAAGCGCACAGGCGCAAACGAACGCCGAAGCGGTCCTCAGAAAAATCATGTGCCACTCATCCTTTCGCGGTTGAATCCCGACATATTGTTGCGCCGCACGGCAGTCGTTTCAAGAAGGAGAGTGCGGTGAACTCTCCCCCTGTGCAAGCGGCACGCACCCGACAACGCGCAGAGGGCGGCAATGGTTGCATGCAGTCGTCTCACCTTATGCGCATCCGCTCGGGATTGAATGTCATCTCGATATCCTGCCACTGGCCGTATTTTTCGGGCGGCAGCGGATAGCCATCCTTCTGACACAGCAAAATGGCACGGCGGGCCGCACCGAAAGCCGCATCTGCCGACGCCGCATCGCCGCCTTCGCTGGCGATCATGCGCAGCGAGTTTTGCACGACCTTGCCATCCTGCGTCATCGACATGGCGACTGTCACTGTGGTCTGCGCCCAACGCGCGCCGGGATCGACGTTCCAACAATTCTGCACCGCAAGACGCAGAGCGTCCTTTTCGCCCGAAGACATCGGCGGACCTGTCGGCACCTCGACCTGCGACGAACTCATCGCCGCTTCAAGCGCGGCGCGCACCGCAGCGTCATCCACTTCACTGGTTTCCTCTTGGGCAGGCGCTGGCGCAGGCGTTTCCACTGTGCGCGTGGGGGCCGGACGCTCGGGCCTGCGTGCAGGCGGGCGCATTGATGCGGTAGGCGACGACGCAGGCGGCTCGGCCGCTTCGGTGATGATCCGGTCGGTTGCTTCGGGCGTTTGCGCCGCCTCCTGCTGCTCGCGCACGGTCTCGCCTGTTTCTTCGGGCGTCACGGCTTCTTGCGGGGTAGGGTCTTGGGTCACTTCGGGCGCGGGGCGCGGCGCTGGTTCGGGCGCGACTCGCTCGGCAGGGCGCTCCACTGGTGTATCGGCCACTGGCGCGTCTTCAACCGTGACTTCGGCGGGCGGCTCCGGTGCTTCGGGTGCTGCTTCGGAAACTTCCGGAACAGGCTCCTCTATCGGCTCTTCGGCAGGCTCCTCTGCGACCGTTTCGGGTGGCAGCGGTGTTGGTTCTTCCGGCGCAACCGTCACGTCCGGCGCGTCAGGTGTTGCTTCGGGCGCTGCTGTCTGCGGATCTTGCGCGATTTCTAGCGGCTGTTGCTGCGCCTCCAGCATCGCCTGAAACTCCGCACCGCTGATCACGGCCACTTCGCGCACCTCTACCGGCTCGGGGCGCGCTGTGAACCACCCCCCGAACAGAATCCAGCCGATGAGGCCAGCATGCCCCACCCCCGAAATAATATTGCCTGTCTTGCGTGCGCGCGGCATGGGTTCAGTTCCCGGTTCCATCCAGCAACGGCCCGCCGATGTCCGTCACCAGCCCGATGTTGGAAAATCCGCCTGCACTCAGCGCGCCCATGATCTCCATCACAGCGCTATAAGGCACCGTCCCGTCCGCGCGCAGAAACACACGGTCCCCCTCACGCTCGGCGGCAATCGCGCGCAGCTTGGTCACAAGGTCTTCGCGCGGGGTTTCAGTTGTCATGATTTGGATCGAACCTTCGGCGGTCAGCGTTACAGTCAGCGGCTCTTCCTGATCGCTGGGCAGGGCGGTCGCCGCCGTCTTGGGCAGTTCCACCGGCACACCGACCGTCAGCAACGGAGCGGCCACCATGAAAATAATCAACAACACCAGCATCACGTCAACGAAGGGCGTGATGTTGATCTCGGCCATGGGCTGCGCGCCGCCCCTGCGACGCCGCCGCCCGGCGCCGTTTTTTCTGTGCATGATCCCGGCTGCCATGGTCAGCTGTCCAACTGGCGGCTGAGGATCGTGGCGAATTCGTCGGCAAAGGCCTCATAACCGCTTAAAATGTGTTCGCTGTCCGCATTCAGCTTGTTATAAAAGATCACCGCAGGGATCGCCGCCAACAGGCCGATGCCCGTCGCCAAAAGCGCCTCGGCAATGCCGGGAGCTACAACGGCAAGGTTGGTGTTTTGCTGGGCTGCGATTTCGACAAACGCGTTCATAATCCCGATCACCGTCCCGAAAAGCCCGATAAAGGGCGCGGTCGATCCGGTGGTCGCAAGCACGGGCAGCCCCTTTTGCAAACGCTCCGCTTCCTTGGCAATTGCCACATCCATCGAGCGGTCGATGCGCGCCGTGGCACCCGGGATCAAGCCGCCATCCTCGCGGTGCGAGCGTCGCCATTCCGTCATGCCTGCGGCAAAAATCCTCTCGGCAGCGCCCGAGGGCTCCGACCCGATCTGGTCATAAAGCGTGTCCAAAGGCTCGCCCGACCAGAACGCCCGGTCAAAGCTGGAAGCCGCACGGCGCGCCGACCGGTATTGCATGATCTTTTGTACAATGATCGACCAGCACCAGAAAGACGCGAGGACCAGTATAATCATGACTATTTTAACGGTCAGGGTCGCCTGCGCGAACATCCCCCAAACGGTGATGTTGCCGCCGATTTCGGCGGCGATCAGTGCTGTTTGCATATTTTGTGCTCTTTACTTCTCTGCCTCGGACGGGCCTGTTTTCCAAGCTCCATTTGGGGGGAAACTATCGCAAGGCAAATAGAAAAGCGAGAGTTAGGTGCAAAGCCGCACAATCACGATTGCAGTAGGCGAAGTTCCGCTGGCAAACGCGTGGGCTTGCCGCCCGCGCCGATACACACGATCAAAACCTTGGCACTGAACAGCAGATCATCGCCGCGCCAGACCTCCTGCCCCATGACCATGCGCGCCGCGGACAAGCTATCAAGCGTCGTGCGGACCTCAAGCACATCCTCGAAACGCGCGGGCTGAATGTACTCGGCCTCGACCTTGCGCACGGCAAACACCACGCCCTGCGCTTTCATTGCCAGTTGGTCGATGCCGATCTCGCGCACCCAATCGCTGCGCCCGCGCTCGATAAAGCGCAGATAGTTGGCGTAATAAACGATCCCGCCCATATCGGTATCTTCGTAGTAGACACGCAAAGTCAAACTGTGGCTCATTGATTTTTCTCCCCAACCGCGATCCGCGCATAAAGGCGCAATGCGTGCGAGGCGTCCTGCGTCGCTGGCGGTAAAACCGGATCATAAGCCGCACGGATCAGCGCCGCAATTTCAGGCCGCAGGATCGTGCTTTCTCCCGCCACGGCCAACGGGGATTTATCCCGAAACGCCGTATCGGACCACAAGACATACGATTGCACGATCTGGCTCAGCGCCAGCGTCTGTGCAGGCACCGCCGACAAATGCCGGTCCATCCGCAAGAACACAAAACAGGCCTTAATCGCGCCGCTGTCGTCGAACCGGAAGAAACGGTATTGATTGGCATCCCCGGATGCGAGCGTCTCCACCAGCGGTGCCAGATCCGGCACCAGACGGTCCATCCCCGGCACATCCAGAAGCTCTGCCCAATCGGCAAAGAAGAACAACATCAGGTTCGCACCAAGCTCCGGGTCCGTCTCGGCCATTTTATGACCGGCCAACACCGCCACCGCCTCCAACGCGCCTTTGACAACCTCCAGCGTCGCGTCCTCGACTCCGAAAACAACAGGAGCGATCGGCCGCCCCCAGCGGGCAAACACGAACTGCCCGTCCTGACGGGTAAACAGCGCTTCGATCTCGTCCGGCTCCATGCTCAAGTCTCTTTCTCCGGCCCCTATTTCTTTTGGCCAAAAATATCCAAATCCAGGGTTCAGTCAAACAGATCCGACAACCGCTTGGGCGGTGCCATTCCCAAATGCGTCCAAGCCTTCTGCGCCAGCATCCGCCCGCGCGGTGTGCGCTGTATCAGGCCTTGTTGCAACAAAAACGGTTCGATCACCTCCTCCAGCGCATCGCGCGATTCAGACAAGGCTGCCGACATCGTCTCGATCCCGACAGGCCCGCCCTGATAATTCTCGGCAATCAACGTCAAATAGCGCCGGTCGGCCCCGTCAAGGCCCAGATGATCCACTCCGAGCCGCGTCAGCGCCATATCCGCCAGCGCCTTGGTCACCCGCCCGTCTCCTTCGACGACGGCAAAATCAACGACCCGCCGCAGCAGACGTCCGGCGATCCGTGGCGTGCCGCGCGCGCGGCGCGCAATCTCGCGCGCCCCTCCTTCATCCGCAGGCGCGCCCAACTTTCGGGCGTTCCGCTCCACAATAATAAAAAGCTCGTCCTCGGTGTAGAACTGAAGCCGCGTAGGAATGCCAAAACGGTCGCGCAGCGGGGTCGTGAGGAGCCCCATGCGCGTTGTCGCCCCCACCAGCGTAAAAGGCTGCAACTCGATCCGCACCGTGCGCGCCGCCGGCCCCTCGCCAATTACCAGATCCAGCTCGAAATCCTCGAGCGCGGGGTACAGCACCTCTTCGACTGCCGGATTAAGCCGGTGAATTTCGTCAATGAACAGCACATCGCGCGCTTCGAGGTTGGTCAGGATCGCGGCCAGATCACCCGCCTTCGCCAGCACGGGACCGGACGTCATGCGAAATCCGACTCCCAACTCGCGCGCCATAATCTGCGCAAGCGTCGTTTTGCCAAGGCCGGGGGGCCCGTGAAACAGCGTGTGGTCCATCGCCTCTTCGCGTTGTTTGGCAGACTGGATGAACACCTTGAGGTTGGCACGCGCCTCCGCCTGCCCCACAAATTCATCCAGCACCTGCGGACGTAACGCGCGGTCATGGTCTCCGGGCAGCACCTGAGGCCGCAATGTCGGATCGCTGTCTATCATGTCCATCCTGCCAAGAGAGCCCGGTCAGGGCGCAATAAGCGCACTCTACTCTTTTGGAGCAAGAAGTTTCAACGCCGCGCGAATAAGCGTCGGCGTATCGGCATCCGACAGATCGCCCGCGGCCTGTGCCACAGCCCCCGCCGCATCGCCAGGGCCATAACCAAGGTTCGCCAGCGCCGATAAAGCCTCCGACTGCGCGCTGGCGTTCGGTGCCTGCGCGCGCGGGACGCGGGGTGCGGCGGGTGTTTCGATCACCTGCTCTTGCGCATCACCGTGCGCCTGCGCAACCGATCCACCCATCGCCATCACACCCGGCGCTTTGTCTTTAAGGTCCAGCACAATGCGCTGCGCCAGCTTGGGACCGACGCCCTTGGCCGCCTTCACCGCATTCCAATCCCCCAACGCAATCGCCCGGCTTACGCCATCGGGGCCAAGCGTGCCGAGAATCGCAAGCGACGCTTTCGCGCCCACGCCCTGAACAGATGTCAAAAGCCGGTGCCATTCCTTCTCTGCCAACGAGGCAAAGCCGAATAGCTGCATCAGATCCTCGCGCACCAACAGATCGGTAAAAAGCGCTGTCACCTCGCCGACACCGGGCAGGCCCGCCATCGTGCGATCCGAGCAATAGACAAGGTATCCCACACCGCGCACGTCAATCAGGACGTGATCGGGCGCGCGGTAGTCGATGCGACCTGTGACCTTGCCAATCATGCGCTGGCCCTCGCGATGGCGGTGGCCAGCGTCGAGGCCCCTCCGTGATGCGCGTGGCAGATGGCCACCGCCAGCGCGTCAGCGGCGTCCGGCCCCGCGATCTCGACCCCCGGCAACTGCATTCGCACCATATGCGCGACCTGCCCCTTGTCCGCATGTCCCACGCCAACGACAGTTTTCTTGACGTTGTTGGGCGCGTATTCCCCCACGCTCAGCCCCATCTGCGCAGGCACCAGCAATGCGATGCCGCGCGCCTGACCCAGCTTCAACGTGCCAGCCCCGTCCTTGTTGACGAACGTATGCTCGACCGCAGCAGCCTGCGGGCGGTATGTCACAAAAACGCGGGTTAACTGGCCGTGCAGCGCCAGAAGCCGGCTGGCCAGATCCTGCGCACCGTCTGAATGGCAAATTCCGTTCGCCACATGGCTGAGTCGGCTCCCTGTGACATCAATCACACCCCAGCCCATATTCCGGAGCCCCGGATCGATACCGATCACCCGTATCATCTGCTCCACCCTCGATAATGTTGCTTTTTGGATGCACTAGCACGAAACACGAACATTGACTATGAAATTCAGCGGATGACTGGAATACGACATTCGGCGTGTCGCTTTTGCAGCGTCCCTGCCGCGGCGCGGCGAAACCGACACTTGGATGTCAGATAGCGACCCGTCACCATCGCTATTTTCCCTTAATTTTCGGCACTTTACCGCCTAAAACGGTCCATGCAAAAAACGCATATCAGCCGTGCGTTCTATGCCATTGTGCTGTGTTCTCAAACTGCCTAATTGCCAATCACCTGGTCGAGAAAATCGACATAACAAGTTTAATTAGAAGGACGGCTATGATGGCTGCTTTTGACACCTCCCGCACCACTTACGGCGTTGCATCGTTTGCAAATCGCACAGTCTCCTTTGTTGCCGATTTGGCCGCATCGCTGACAGCATGGAACGATGCCCGCGTCACACGCAAGGCCCTGTCCGGTCTCACAGACCGCGAACTGGCCGATATCGGCCTCGAGCGCGGCGCAATCGACGACGTAGCACGCAGCATTTTCATCCGCTAAGCGACATTAAGGCGCGGTTCCCGACAACAGGGCCGCGACTGTCCAAGACGTAAAAAGGCCGCGCCGGGATAATCCGGACGCGGCCTTTTCATTGCGCCAGAAACACACGCGACCTGCCTTACGGCGCACTCCCCCTGGAAGCACAGCCGCAAAACAGCAATTCCTGAATGCTATCTGAGAAGCGGTCCGATCTTGTCCGCCAACATCTGGGTCGCGGCATCCACGCCAAGCAATTTAGCCCCCATCGCTTCGACTATTGTGCCATTTTCCAAGATCGCCAGACGATCTCCATATGTATCAGGGCCGTTGACCGACAACATGAACGCCTTGAGCACAAAGAAGCTGACGACCAGAAGGGCCAAGCCCTTGTAAGGGAAATAAAACCGGCTACGCTTGGCCTTGATGATGAGGACGCCGTTGTTGTCCACACGGGTATAAACGCCGCTCTTGGCGTGCTTGCGTTGCAAGCCGCTAAGGCGCTGCACGAAATGATCTTTTGTTTCAACCATGGCAGTGGTCTCTCTACAGTCGGCCCCCACCGCTGTTGAATCAAGTTTTACGCATCAAATGTGGCGAAAATGGGGAAATTGGGGCAGAGCCGCCCCAATTATGGTCATTGTCAGGCTAGTTTCCTAAGCGTTATCGTCGTCCAGTCACCAATGCTTTCGCGATGGTGCAGATTGATGCCATTGCGTGCATAAACCTCGATCACCTCGTCTGCCTGCTCGTTCAGGATGCCGGAGAGAATCGCAAAGGCATCGCCTTGCATTGCCCCGGCCATGTCAGGGGCCAGCGCCACCAGCGGCCCTTTGAGAATATTGGCAAAGACAAGATCGAAGGGCGCGGCCTCTTCCAGCGCGGGATGGTCAAACCCCGCCGCCTCAACACATGTCACACGGCCTTCCAGCCCGTTCGCCGTAACATTGGCGCGCGCCACATCCACAGCGACCTCGTCAATATCCGAGGCCAGAACAGGATCGCTCCAGATGCGCGCCGCCCCCATCGCCAGCACGGCAGTACCACAGCCAACGTCCACCACACGGCGACCGACAAACCCGTCTGTGGCCAGCCTGTCAAGCGCGCGCAAACAGCCCAGAGTTGTGCCGTGATGGCCGGTGCCAAACGCCATCGCCGCTTCGATCAACAACGGCTGGCATCCTTCCGGCACCTTGTCCGCATCGTGGCTGCCATAGACAAAGAACCGCCCCGCCTCGACCGGTGCCAATTCGCGGCGCACATGCGCGACCCAATCAGTTTCCGGCAGTTCGGACACGATGAATGGTTTGGCCCCCATCGCCACGGCAAGCACGGCCAGCGCCGCATCATCCGGCGCTTCTTCGAAATAGCCGCCCACCTCCCACAGGCCCGATCCGTCCTCCATTTCGAAAACGCCCACGCCTGTCGGCTCGGGGATCAGGGCTTCCATGGCATCGCCAAGGGCATAAGCCGCATCGCGGCCTGTCAACGTGGTAAGGGCGGTAAAGGTCGGCATCAGCGGCTCCTGTGTCTGTCAAGGTTCGGGTAGGCCCGCGCGGATGCGGGGTCAAGAGCCGCCGGGACACAACGCCACGCGCTCATTCCGCCGCCTGAGGCACCGCCGCAGCAAAGACCGTCTCGTTCCCCGGCTCTGGATGGCGCGGAATCAGCGTCGCCAGCGCAAGCGACACAGACGCCATACCCGCCGCCAGCAAAAACACCCCCGCAGGAGAGGCCAGCCACAACAACCCCAACGTCACCGGCAGGAACACGGCCGCAATGTGGTTGATCGTGAACGCAACCGCCGCCGTAGGTGCCATATCGCCCGGTGCGCCGATCTTCTGGAAATAGGTTTTGAGCGCCAGTGCGAGCCCGAAAAACATATGATCCAGCACATACAGAACCGCTGCAACCTGAAAGCCCCAGTCAAAGAAATAGACACCGCCATAGGCCAGAAAAACGCAGACAAGACCCGTGTACTCGAACACCAGCGCGTTACGCTCGCCAAACCGCGCGACAATCCGCCCCAACAGAGGGGCAATGATCATGTTGAGCATTAGATTGACCAGATACAGCCCCGCCACTTCATGTACGGCAAAGCCGAACTTCTCGACCATCATAAAGCCCGCAAACACCATGAATATCTGCCGCCGCGCGCCCGACATGAATTGCAGCGCGTAATACAGCCAATAGCGCCGTCGGATCACCATCCGCTTGATTTGCGGATGCGGGCTTTCGTACTGCGGATAGGCCAGCAGTGCGAACAGTGCGATTGCCACGGTAATGCCACCGCCCGTCATGAACACCAGATTATAGGTCAGCCCCAAAGGCTCCCACAAAAGCATGATCACGAAGTAAACACAGAATGTCGCTGCCGACCCGGTGGCCATCAGCCAGCCCAGAATTTGCGGCGCGCGATCCTTAGGCAACCATTGCATTTGCAACGACTGGTTGACCGTCTCGTAATAGTGAAAGCCGACTGAACTGAGGAACGTCAGGATCATGATACCAGTCAGTTGCGGAAACCACGCAGTAATCGCCGTCGCCGCCCCCAACAGCATCAAGGACACCAACCCCAAAACCTGTTCGCGCACAAAGATAATCAGGAAAATCACCAGAAACGCCAAAAACCCCGGTATCTCGCGAATCGTATGCAGCAGCCCGATGTCGGCCCCGTCAAACTGCGCCACCTCTTGCACAAAGTTGTTGAGCAGCGCGTACCATGTGAAAAACGCCACCGGCATCGCCAGCGCCATCAGAAACAACAAGGAAATCGGGCGTCGCCAGAGCGGCTGGCCGGAGGCGGCATCAAGGGTAAGGATCTGTCTCATGCTTCAGCATTACGCCCGCCCTGCCGTAAAGACGAGCCATAAAAGCCCCACCCGCTCTGTACGCACCGCTCGAAAACAAGGCGCGCGCCCCGGCTTCATTTGGCCTTTAAACTCACCATCCTGCCCTTCAGGGCAGGATCGGCAATGTTCAATAAAAACTCTGCGGATCAATATCGACCGCCAACCGCAGATCCCCTTTCAGCCGCAACTGGCCAATCCATGTCGCCAAAGCCCGCTGCAAGGCCACGCTCTTGTCGGCCTTCACCAAAAGCCGCACGCGATGTCGCCCGCGTACCCGTGCGATCGGTGCTGGGGCAGGCCCGAACACCTGCGCGCCAACATCGCGCAGCGCACGATCATTGCGTGCCAGCCGGTTGCCTGCGTCAAATACCGCCGCCGCATCCGGCCCGCTTAATATGATCCCCGCAAGTCGCCCGTAGGGGGGCATTCCCGCCTGCGACCGCTCCACCGCTTCGGCCTGCCAGAATTCCTCCTCATCACCCGCCAGAATCGACCGGATGACCGGATGATCGGGTTGGAAGGTCTGCAAAAGCGCCGTGCCGGGCTTGTCCGCGCGCCCGGCACGGCCCGCCACCTGACGCATCAGCTGAAAAGTGCGCTCCGCCGCCCGCAAGTCAGAACCGGAAAGCCCCAGATCGGCGTCGATGACACCAACAAGGGTCAGCTTGGGAAAGTTGTGGCCCTTGGCGACCAGTTGCGTACCAATGATGATGTCCGCGGCCCCCTGCGCGATGCCCGCGATTTCCGCCTTGAGCGCGCGGGCCGTGCCGTACATGTCCGAACTCAACGTCGCAATCCGCGCATCGGGCCAAAGCGCTGCCGCCTCCTCACCCAACCGCTCCACACCGGGTCCAACGGGGGCCATCTTGTCCACTGCCTCGCAGGACGGGCAGGCTTCGGGCATCGGTTTGCTTTCGCCGCATTGATGGCAGATCAGCCGTTTGAGAAACCGGTGCTCGACCATGCGCGCATCACAGTGGTCACATCCGATCTGATGGCCGCACGCGCGGCACAGTGTGATCGGCGCATAGCCACGGCGGTTGATGAACAGCATCGCCTGCTCGCCATTCTCAAGCCGTTTATCCACCTCTTTCTTCAACGTCGGAGACACCCACCTGTCCGATGGCAACCCCTCGCCGCGCATGTCAATCGCGCCCATTGTGGGCATGACCGCAGGGCCAAAGCGTGACACCAGATCAAGGCGCGCATATTTTCCTGCCTTTGCGTTCGACCAGCTTTCAAGCGACGGCGTGGCCGAGGCCAGCACCACATGTGCGCCGCAAATAGACGCGCGCAGCACGGCCATGTCGCGGGCATGATACAGCACCCCGTCTTCCTGCTTGTAGGATGTGTCGTGTTCCTCATCCACAACGATCAGGCCAAGGTTGCGGAACGGCAAAAACAGCGCCGAGCGTGCGCCGATGACCAGTTGCGCCTGCCCCTCGCCCACCATCCGCCAGATCCGGCGCCGCTCTGTCATCGTCGCCCCCGAATGCCATTCGGCGGGCTTGGCACCAAACCGCGCTTCGACGCGCGTAAGGAACTCTGCCGTCAACGCAATTTCCGGCAGCAGCACCAGCGCCTGACGCCCCTGTCGCAAGGCCGCAGCGACCGCCTCCAGATAAACTTCGGTCTTGCCCGATCCGGTCACCCCGCGCAAAAGCGTCGTGCCATAATCGCCAGACGCCACACCGGCGGCCAATGCCGCCGCCCCCGCCGCCTGATCGTCCGTCAACTCCTTGCTTGGCAGTTCCGGGTCAAGCCGCGCAAAGGGCAGATCGCGCGGGGAGTCCTCTTCGAACACCACATCCTGCTTGACCAGCCCCTTGATAACCGAGGACGTGACCCCCGCCATCTCCGCCAGTTCTTTGAGCGTGAACGACAGATCTCCGTACTCCGCCAACACCTCCAACACCTGCGTGCGCGCTTTGGTCACGCGGTCCGGCTCGCTTGTGCCGCGCCGGTACACTTTGCGCATCGACGGCGGATCACCAAGGCCCGGCGCGCGGGTGGCAAGCCGCAACATCGCGCTGAGCGGGGTCAACGTATAGGCGGCGGATTTCACCAGAAACGTTTTCATCTCGTCGCGCAGCGGCGGCGCGTCCAGCACGCGAATGACAGACCGCACCTTGGTATAGTCAAAATCACCCTTCCCCGGCCCCCAGACCACGCCCAGAACCTTGCGCGGCCCCAAAGGCACCTCGACGAAAGCGCCAAGATGACAGCCGCCTTCTGGCGCTTTATAATCCAGCGCGCGATCCAGAGGCTGCGTTGTTTGCACCGCCACCAGTTCACCTTCATCGAAAAACATCTTTTGCGCCAAGGGTTGGCCTCTCGCTACACGAATGGGTTTGAGGGCTTTCAGCATCGCAGATCATGCGATAAAGCAAAGCCAGATATACCTAACCCTGCTGCCAATCCAACCGCGAAGGATGCGACATGAAATTTTTTGTAGACACAGCCGAGATTGAAGACATCAAAGAGCTGAACGATCTGGGGATGGTGGACGGGGTTACGACCAACCCGTCGCTGATCCTCAAATCGGGCCGCGACATAATGGAAGTGACCAAGGAAATCTGTGACATCGTTTCCGGCCCCGTCTCTGCCGAAGTGGTGGCAATGGAAGCCGACGCGATGATCGCCGAAGGTCGCAAGCTGGCCGATATTGCCGAAAACATCGCCGTCAAGCTACCGCTGACGTGGGACGGGCTGAAAGCCTGCAAAGTGCTGTCGGATGACGGCATGATGGTTAACGTCACCTTGTGTTTCTCTGCCAATCAGGCACTGCTGGCGGCCAAGGCGGGGGCCACGTTCATCTCTCCGTTCATCGGGCGGCTCGACGACATCAACCTTGACGGCATGGATCTGATTCAGGACATCCGCACCATCTACGACAATTACGGCTTCGAGACATCTATCCTCGCCGCCTCCATCCGGTCGGCAAACCATGTGCTCGATTGCGCGCGCATCGGCGCGGACGTGATGACGGCCCCGCCCGAAGTTATCCGCAAGCTGGTCAGCCATCCGCTGACCGACAAAGGGCTTGACCAGTTCATGAAAGACTGGGCAAAAACCGGTCAGAATATCCTGTGATCCAGACCGTATCGGGACGTGTCAACTGCGTCCCGATACGGCTCGGGACCACTGGCGTTAGCCTGTCATTAACCACTCCGCCGTAACATCGTAGGGCCGGTCATTCCGACCGGCCACAGGTGCAGCAGAAACGCTGCGCCTTACGTCTTGAGACTGCTTCACGCAGAAAAGGGGCAGCTTTTTGCACAAGCCCCTGCTATGAAGTACCAAACATAAACAGAGAGCAGCATGAGCAGCAGCGCCAAGATCGAAGATGCCGTACGCGAGGCAATTATTTCGCAACCCGATGTGATTCTGGATGACAGCGACGTCATGCAGGCGTTGATCGCAGCGAATGTAAAGGCGATGGGCGGCAATATCGTCGATCTACGCGGCATCGCAATGGAGCGGTTGGAAACGCGGCTTGACCGGCTTGAAGACACACACCGCAGCGTGATCGCCGCTGCTTATGAAAATCTGGCCGGCACCAACCAGATCCACCGCGCGATTCTGCGGATGCTTGATCCGCTTGAGTTCGAACCGTTCCTGCGCGATCTGGGCGGTGAAGTGGCCGATATCCTGCGCGTTGATGCTGTAAAGCTGATGCTGGAATCGGTCCAGAACGACAGCGATCCGGCGGTCCAGCGGCTGGGTGATGTTCTGAGCGTGGCAGAACCGGGCTTTATCGACAGTTACCTTACCCAAGGGCGCGGCAGCGCTGTGCGGCAGGTGACACTGCGATCGGTCCAAGATGCCTCCGACCAGATTTACGGACAAAACGCGGAATGGATCCGCTCCGAGGCTTGTCTCAAGCTTGACTTCGGCGCGGGCCGCCTGCCCGGCATGCTGGTATTGGGAGCAGAGGATCCGCATATGTTCGGGCCCCAGCAAGGCACTGATCTTCTGGCGTTTTTCACCGGTGTGTTCGAGCGCGCAATGCGCCGCTGGCTGTCTTGAGCACGCCTGCAAATACGCTTGCCATCAGCCCCGCCGCGCGGGACGCCCTGCAAACATGGCTTGACCATCAGCGCGCCCTTAAAGGTGCCGCCGACAACACGTTGACCGCCTATCAGGGTGATGTGACCGAATTTCTCGCGTTTATCAGCATCCATCACGCAGAAGCCCAGGGTCTTGGCGCCCTTGCGCGCATCACCGTGAGCGACATGCGCGCATGGATGGCGCAAACGCGCAGCGCGGATGTTGGCCCGCGCTCGCTCGCGCGCAAGCTTTCGGCGGTCAAGGCGTTCTATCGCTGGCTGGCAGAGCGCGAAGGGTTCGAACCCACTGCTGTGCTGTCCACCCGTTCGCCCAAATTCACAAAGAAACTGCCACGCCCGCTGGCCATCGACGCCGCGCGTGAACTGATCGATTGTGTCGAAATACAGGGCCGCGACGCATGGATCGGCGCGCGGGACGTGGCCGTGCTGACGCTGTTATGGGGTTGCGGGCTGCGTATCTCCGAGGCGCTGAACCTCACAGGCGCGGACGCGCCACTGCCGGATGTCCTGCGCATCACCGGCAAAGGCGGCAAGGAACGTGTCGTGCCGGTCCTGCCCGCCGCGCGCGATGCTGTTACAACCTACCTGCGGCTATGTCCGCACCCGCAAGAAGCGCAAGAGCCGCTTTTCCGCGCGATCAGGGGTGGCAAACTCGGTCCCGGTCCGATCCAGAAGGTTATGGCGTCGGCCCGGATGCAACTGGGCCTGCCCGCAAGTGCGACGCCCCATGCCATGCGCCACAGCTTTGCCACGCATCTGCTCGACGCGGGTGGTGATCTGCGCGCGATACAGGAGCTGTTGGGCCACGCATCTCTTTCCACCACACAAGCCTATACGGCGGTCGATACGGTCCGCCTGATGGAAGTCTACAATCGCGCACATCCCCGCGCCTGACAGCTTTTCCTTTTGCATCCCGCTTCATGATTTGAGAAACACGCGTATGACCGCACAAAACAAAGCTCTCGCCGTTCATCTTCTCACCGCGACAGGTGCCGTTTTCGCCATGCTGGCGATGCTGGCCGCCGTTGAAGCCAGATACGATATGATGTTTCTCTGGCTGGTGGTCGCGTTTTTTGTCGACGGGATAGACGGCCCGCTGGCACGCAAATATGACGTTGAAACCAACGCACCGCAGTTTGACGGTGTCTTGCTTGATCTCATCATTGATTATCTGACCTATGTGTTCATCCCCGCCTTTGCCTTGTTCAAATCGGGCCTGATGGACGGGTGGAGCGGATGGGTGATGATCATCATCGTCACCTTCGCAAGTGCCATGTATTTCTGCGATACCCGCATGAAAACAAAAGATAATTCATTCTGGGGCTTTCCCGGCTGCTGGAACATGCTGGTGATCGTGATCTTTGCGCTGGATGTTCAGTGGTACATCAGCCTTGTGCTGGTGACCTTCCTTGCCATCACCATGTTCCTGCCGTTGAAATTCGTACACCCCGTGCGCACCGAACGCTGGCGCAGCGTCACTTTGCCGATGGCATTGGCGTGGACATTCTTTGCAGCCTGGGCCGCATGGGTGAATTTTCACCCCGAAAGCTGGGCGCAATGGGGGCTTGTCGTCACATCCCTATATCTGATGTTTGCCGGAATCGCGCAGCAGTTCTTTTTTGACGACAAAGATATCTAGATCAAAAATCCACCTGCGCCCTCGTGGCGCAGCAGCGCGACCTTGGTTTCGACCCCGCCTGCGCCGGAAAATCCGGTAAGCCCCTTGGCACCCATGACGCGGTGACACGGAATAATGACCGGTATCGGGTTTCCCCCACACGCCTGCCCTATCGCTTGCGCAGGCACGCCAAGCCTCTTTGCTATGTCGCCATAAGTGCAGGTATGGCCGAACGGAATCGCGGACATCGCAGCGCATACGTCACGCTGAAATACGGAACCTTTTACGCGCAGGGGCAGATCAAAGGTTTCACGCGTGCCCGCCGCATAGGCCGCAAGCTGTGCCGCTGCCTCGTCCAGCAGATCGGTGCTATCATCAACGCAGACACGGCGCCATTCAAGCGCCACAATTGCGCCATCCTCCTCGACAAGGGTCAGATCACCAAAGGGTGTAGGAACGGTGCGCTGGTACATATTCTTCAAGGTGAGGGATTGCGCCCGAAGGCGCAATCAAAAAGCTATCTGCTCAAGCTGCGCGATCAGGCCTGCACGGCGCTCACGGCCGCATCACAGCGCGCGCAAACGCCGGGGTGGCTGTGGGTGCCGACATCCGGCAAGACCTTCCAGCACCGCTCGCATTTCTCGCCCTCTGCTTTGGCAAAGACCACCGCTACGCCTACTGTTTCCGGCATCCGGAACGCCTCCTGAGGGGCAGCGTCACCGCTGACCGCAATTTGCGACGTGATGGTAACGTCTTCGAACGACACGCTTTCCAGCGCGGCGCGTTGGGCGTCATCCTCGACATAAACGGTCGGAGCCGCTTCGAGCGAAGCACCAATCACCTTGTCCGTGCGCTGCACCTCCAAAGCGGCGGTGACCACACGGCGCGCGGCGCGCACTTTTGCCCATTTCGCGGCCAGTTCGGGATCAAGCCAACCTTCGGGCGTGGCGGGGATGTCTTGCAGGTGGACGGAGCTGTCCTTGCCCTCGAACCGCTCCAGCCAGACTTCTTCCATTGTGAACACCAGCACGGGGGCCAGCCAGGTCGTCAGCCGGTGGAACAGCAGGTCCAGCACCGTACGCGCGGCGCGCCGGCGCAGCGTATCGCCATCGCAATACAGCGCATCCTTGCGGATATCGAAATAGAACGCCGACAGGTCAAGCGTGGCAAAGTTGAACACCGCCTGAAACACGCCCTGAAAGTCAAAACGGGCGTAGCCGTCGCGCACAACCGTATCCAGTTCTGCCAGACGGTGCAGCACCCAGCGCTCAAGCTCGGGCATATCCGCCGCATCGACGCGGTCGCTTTCCGTGAAATCGTTCAACGCGCCCAGCATATAGCGCATGGTGTTGCGCAGACGGCGATAGCTGTCAGCAACCCCTTTGAGGATCTCCGGCCCGATCCGTTGATCTGCGGTATAGTCGGCCTGCGCCACCCAAAGGCGCAGGATATCCGCGCCGTATTGTTTGATGATCTCGTCAGGCACGATGGTGTTGCCGATAGATTTGGACATCTTCATGCCCTTCTGATCCAGCGTGAAACCATGTGTGACAACTTGCCGGTACGGCGCACGCCCGTAGGTGCCACAGCTTTGCAGCAGCGATGAATGGAACCAGCCACGGTGCTGGTCGGTGCCCTCCATATAGACATCCGCGATCCCGTCTTCGGAGCCGTCCTCACGGTCGCGCAGGGTGAACGCATGAGTCGAGCCGGAATCAAACCAGACATCAAGAATGTCGATCACCTGTTCATACTCATCCGGGTTCACGATACCGCCAAGGAAGCGCGCCTTTGCGCCGTCCTCGTACCACGCATCGGCGCCCTCGGCCTCGAACGCATCGACGATGCGTTTATTCACCGCCGCGTCGCGCAGCAGGAAATCCGCGTCCGTCGGCAACGTGCCTTTGCGCGTAAAGCAGGTCAGCGGCACCCCCCATGCGCGCTGGCGCGACAGCACCCAGTCGGGGCGCGCCTCCATCATCGCATGCAGGCGGTTGCGGCCTGATTTCGGGGTCCATTTGACATTGTCGATCTCGGTCAGTGCGCGTTCGCGGATCGTCTTGCCAAAGGTGTCCTGCCCGTCGCCCACAGGGCGGTCGATAGCGGCAAACCATTGTGGCGTGTTGCGATAGATCACCGGCGCTTTTGAGCGCCACGAGTGCGGATAGCTGTGCTTGATCTTGCCGCGCGCGAGCAGGCCGCCAACCTCCACCAGCTTGTCGATCACGGCGGCGTTGGCGTTGCCTTCCTTGCCGTTCGGCTTGAGAATCGCCTTGCCGCCGAAAAACGGCAGATCATCGCGGAAACGGCCATCGGGATTCACGTTGTAGGTGATTACCTGCTCCAGCATCCCCAACTCGCGGTAGAGGTCGTATTCCTCAAGACCGTGAGAGGGCGCGCAATGTACAAAACCGGTGCCTTCGGTGTCGGTCACAAAATCCGCCGCGCGGAAATCGCGCAGGTCGTCCCATTCGCCGTTTGACCCTTCGGCGCCAGCGAGGGGGTGCTTGAGACGGATGCCCGACAATTCGTCGTTGGTGACATCGCGCACACGGGACCACTGATCTTCTTCCAGCCGCGCACGGCCCAAAACATCTGCGGCCTGCGTGTCGGCCAGCAGATAGCGATCACCCACATTTGCCCAGCATTCGTCCGGTGTTCCGGTGATCTCATAAAGACCGTAAGAGACACCTTCGCCGTAAACGACAGCCTTGTTCGATGGCATGGTCCACGGTGTCGTGGTCCAGATGACGACTTGTGCGCCTTCCAGATCACCGCCGCCCACCACGTCGAACTTCACCCAGACGGTAAAGCTGTCCTTGTCGTGATACTCCACCTCGGCCTCGGCCAGCGCGGTTTGTTCCACAGGCGACCACATGACGGGTTTTGATCCTTGATACAAAGTCCCGTTCATAAGGAACTTCATGAACTCCTCGGCGATCACACGCTCGGCGTGGAAATCCATCGTCAAATACGGGTCGTCCCAATTGCCGGTGATGCCAAGGCGCTTGAACTCCTCGCGCTGGATATCGACCCAGCCGGCGGCGAACTGGCGACACTCGGCGCGGAATTCGTTGACCGGCACCTGATCCTTGTCGCGGCCTTTCTTGCGGTACTGCTCTTCGATTTTCCACTCGATCGGCAGACCGTGGCAATCCCAGCCGGGGATATAGCGCGCGTCAAAACCCATCATCTGATGCGAACGCACGATCATATCCTTGATCGTTTTGTTCAGCGCGTGACCGATGTGCAAATGGCCGTTGGCATAGGGCGGGCCATCGTGCAGCGTGAACGGCGTGCGCGTTTGCGCCTTGGCCTTCTCGCGCAGGCGGTCATAGATGCCGATCTCTTCCCAGCGTTCCAGCCATGCAGGCTCGCGCTTGGGCAAGCCTGCGCGCATCGGGAAATCGGTCTTTGGCAGGTTCAGCGTTGATTTATAGTCGGGTGTTTCGGCGCACATGCGGAGGCGTCCTTTTTCGTCGGATACAATAGGGAAAGAAGGGAGCGGTGCGAGTGGCTCAAACACCTTTGCCCGGCGGCTCAGACAAGGCCGAGCGCCGGGGGAATAATTCGCTTTATGATCAACGTCCGTGTCATCTTTGCGCCGCTTATAGGGCGCTGCCCCGTGTGGAGCAAGCGCCTCTTACTCCGCTTGAGGCAGCGGGGGTGGTGCCGGTGCGGGCGGCTGCACACCGCCGCTTTTGGTTTGCGCCCAACGGTCGAGCCATGCAAGAGCCGCAAGCGACAGGCCCAGCACCAGCAAGGAAAACACCCGCGTCAGCCCCCCAAGCCCCGAAATATCGACAAAGAACACCTTGGCCACCGCCAGACCGATCACCGCCAGCCCCGCGCGTCGCAAGGCAGACGACTTGCGGGCCAGTGATTGATAAAACAGACCCGCCCCCAGCAGCAGCAAAACCATCGTATAGGTGTAAAGCTCCGGCTGGGAGATACCGGCAGACATCTGCATCGCCTCCCCGCCCTGCCAGAAATGGCGGATCACGGCGAGCGCCCAGAACGCACCGAGCGCAATACCACCCCCCGCCAGCGCGCGCCGCAGCACGGCATCGGCCCCACGCAACCGCCACGCACCACCAAGCAGCACCAGCGCAGGCAGCAGATAGGCCGCCGCAAGCGTATTGACGAACACCGGACCATGAACGATCTGGCGCAGGCCGCCATTGAGCAGCGGATTGGCTTCGGTCAGCGCCACCACCATCGCCCCGCCCGCAAGGAAAGCGAACACAGCCGCAAGGCCCCATCGGATACCCGTCATCAGACGTGACGCGCCCGCTTCGGTGCGCTGCATCTGTGCCAATGCAAGACCGAACCAGATCGCGCCATTGAGGCCAAGACTCCAATGGGTATCGAAATACGACGCACCAAAGCGGGTCTCGATCCAGCGGAAAATCAAAAGACTGATTGTCATGCCCGCGACGGACCACGCCGCCGAATCCAGCATGATCGTTGCCATCACGCGGGCGCGCGGCCTTAGCAGCCAAAGGGCCGCAACAAGGGCTGCGAAACTGCCGCCATACGCCAGCAGCACTGCATCCAACGACCCGCTGCGACCAAATTCAAGTCCCGGATCGACGACCAGTCTGTAACCAATCGTCACGACCCCTGCCGCGATGAAATAGCTTAACGGCGGCAGATCCCACTTCCGGTCAAGCACTGCGGCAACGACCACCGTCACCGCCAGCGCGATGGTAAGTGCGACCGAGCTCAGCACAATGACAAAGGCGAAGGCCAGACAGGACAGCGCCGACATCACCGCAAAGCTGACCCGCAAGCGCGCTTTGGTGTCATGGCGCGCAAACCGTTCGGCCATACCGACCATCAACACAGCCAGCGCAGCCGCGTGCAGCGCCCAAGGATAGGCACCAATCACCTCGGCAGGCAACCAGAACGTCTCAAGCACAATCGCCATTGCGGGCGCATAGAGGGCGGCAAATGCGGCCCACAGCGCTGCGAACTGCCCGCCGCGCTGGGATCGCCACGCGGCCATGACCGACACCAACACGCCCAGCGCCACAAGGATTGTTACGGTCCAGGGAAAGGCCGCTTCGGGTGCATCCACATAGGTTGCGACAAAATTCCGGTAGGTGATGCTGTAAGTCTCCCCCTGCGCGCAAACCGACACCAAAAGCGCTGCGGCGGGCATAACCGCCAGATCCTGAAGCGCAGGCGCGCGCAGGGACCACAGTACAGCAATCAGCGTCAGCGCGCCGAATATCCCGGTGCTGAGCCAGAACTCGACCTCCCCCGGCTTCCAAAGCAGCAACAACATCACCGACGTGGCCGCCATCGCGCCAAAGGCAAGCAGCGTCGCAAAGCCCGGCAGGGGTATTTTGACGGCACCGCCCCGCCCCGCCACAGCAAAGACAACGGGCACGCCCGCGTGATCGGGCCACAGGGCGCGCGCAGGAATCAAAGTGGCCAGCAACGGCAGGGCAAAAAGATAAAGCTGTGCACTGAACACCACGTTGCGCCCACCGCCCCATGTCAGAACAAAGCCCATAAAATACGCCAGCACCAGCGTCAGCACCGAAATCCAGCCCCAGCGCCGGATCGTATCAACACCAAGTCCGAGCACCGCAATCGCAGCGAAATAGCCATAAAGCGGGCTGGCATCTGTGTTGGAACTGCCCAACACCACAGGTGCCGAATACGCGCCGATTACCCCCACCGCGACCAACAGCGGACCATGAAGCCAGCCCAGCACAATCGCAATCAACGCGACCGCCACCATACCGACCATCGCGGCACCGCCGCCAATGAGATCATATAACAACCGTGCAGACAGAACCGCCCCGAACAATGTAACAATCCCCGCGCCGGAAAACACCGATGGCAGATAGGCTGTCGCCGTCTCTATGCCGTCCCCGAACCGGCGGCGGATCACTTCTCCGACGGCAATCAGTGCGCCGCCAAAGGCCAACGCCGTCGCAACCCGCGCGGCGGGCGGCAGAAGCCCGTTTTCCATCCCGTATTGCACAAGAAAAATCCCCGCCAGAGCCAGCGAAGCTGCGGACACAGCGTAAAACCAGTTTTGTTGCAACCAGGGACCGAACGCAGCCAAGGCCTGCGCAACAGGCGACGGCGCACGCCCAGACATAGGCGGCGGGGGTGGTGGCAGAGACACCGCAACATCGCGTGGCGCACTCACCGGCGCGGCGGTCTCTGCCACAGCGGGAGGTGCGTCTTGCCCTTGTGGCTTTGGAACCGGCGTGGCGGATTTGCCTACAGGTTCCTGCCCGCCCTTGCGCAATGTATCAACATCACGGCGCAGGTCCTCAATTTCGTTTTGCGCCGCACCAAGCCGCTGCCGCAGGGTGGACTGGCTGATAAACAGCAAGACGATGCTGATCGGGATTCCCAACACAACCAAACCGAGGATTATCAGAAGACCATCCATACCAAACACTCCTACTACAGATCGTCTTTCGATGCGCGCCGGTCAGGTTACAGGTGCGGCGGCACTGCCAAAATCACGCAAACCCTTACGCCAGCAGCCCTGCCTTAACCTGCCTTGCCCGCGCCGAACAACCCGCCAAGGCTGCGGGTGATGATGTTTCTGACCTTTGGGCGGCGCCCTGCGCCGAACGGCAGCGGGCGGCAGACCTCCATCGCGGCGACGCCCACCCGCGCGGTCAACGCGCCATTCACCAATCCCTCACCGAAACGCCGGCTGAGTTTACTAAGGAGCGAACCGCCCAAAATCGGTTCGAGCAGGTCATCGCCCACAGCGACCGCCCCTGTGGCCACCAGATGCGCCAGCACCGTGCGCGTCAGCCGCCACGAGCCGAAAAAGCCGGACCGCCCGCCGTAGATTTCCGCGATCCGCCGGATCATCCGCAAATTCGACGTAAGCGCCGCGGCCACATCGGCCAATGCCAAAGGCACAAGCGCGGTAACGGTCGCCACCTGACGCGCTGCGGCCTCGACTTCGCGCTGCGCGGCAACGTCGAGCGGGGCAAGAAGCTCTGCCTCGGCCACGCGCAAAAGGCTCGTCGCGTCCAACTGGTCACCGCGCAATTCCGCCAGACGGTCGCGGCCCCAGCGGGTGTCTTCGCGCCCCTTGTACAGCGCCTGCAAACGGTCGATCACACCGCGCGCCTGCACGAGATCCTCATGAGCCAGCGCCTGCGTGGCGTCGTGGTGCAACCCGTCCAGACGGCCAAGCCTGCCGAACGCCGCCATTTCGCGCAGCGCCACCAGCGACAGCACCAGCAAGAACGCCCCCATCAGCACGCTCATGGCCAACCCGATCACCGGATAGCGCGCCATCAGGTCGGTGATAAATCGCCACGCGGCAAGTGACACCAGCGCGGCAACAAGCGCACCTGCCAAGCTCCAGAAAAGCCGCATCAACACCGAGGGTTTACGCGCTGCCAGCCGGGCGGCAATCTGCATGGCCTGCCCCTGCGCAGCCCCCGCATCGGGCGCATCGTGCACCGGCGGGGCTTCTGCAACCGAAGGGCGCGGGCCTGCATCTGCCTCAAGATCGAATAATACCGGGCCTTTGGCCATCACGCTGTCTCCCTGTGCCATTCGAACCGGATGTCGGGCAGACGGGCATCGTTGCCCGCCCCGTCGGTGCGCGTAACCTCGTGAAAGCCCGCCTTGCGGTAGAACCGCGCCGCGCGGGCGTTCTGCTCGTAACTCCACAGGCCAAGCGTATCCGCCTCGCGTTGCGCCTCTTGCATCAACGCGCGTGCGATGCCGCGCCCCTGCAAATGCGGCCGCAGGTACAGCGCATGTATCTCGTTGCCCCTGCGCGCCATAAAGCCCGCAGTTTCCGCATCACATTCAGCAACGCGCACCCAACCGGCATCAATCAGCTGTCCGGTAAACATGATCTCCTGCGCGCCACTGTACAGCTTGGGCAACCAGCCCAGCCGCGCATTTGCATCGCCCATGATCGCCGCCAGCCTGCCCGCATCAAGCGGATGCGCCGCGCGCAGGTGAACGGCCGTCACAGCCGGTCCCCGATCAGGAACTCCGCCGCACGGTCCAGCCTGATGTGCGGCGGCCCATCCCCCGGTCGCAGCTTGAGCGGGCTGGGTGCAAAGCGCATCACGCGGTAATCGGCATCAAGCCAGCTTTGCGCCCCCGCCCGCGCCGGCGCAAGCAGCGCGTTCGGATCATCAGGCAAATCACCGGGGTAAAACGCCGCCTGCTTGCCGGTATCAAGCAGCAGACCGCGCACCACGCCCAGCGATGCGCCCTCGTGGGTCATTATTTCTTCGGTGGTGGCGCGCAGCGATGCGATGGCCAGCGCCTGCGTCTGCGCCCCCGCAAATTGGGCGCGGTCGCGCGCATCGCGGGTCAATGCTTCCATAATCGCGGTAAGCTGTTTGTGCTGCGTGTGGTGCAGGTGATCGGCTTTTGTCGCGGCGAACAGGATTCTTTCAACCCGTTTGCCACCCAGAATGCTTGAGAGAAAGCGGTTTCGACCGGGCCGGAATGCCCCGAGAATTTCGCTCATCGCGGCGCGCAGGTCTTCGATGGCGGGCGGACCTGCGTTGATCGCGCCCAGCGCATCAACCAGCACCACCTGCCGGTCAATGCGCGCAAAGTGATCGCGAAAGAACGGTTTGACGACCTCGCGCTTGTACGCCTCGAAACGGCGCGCCATCTCGCGGCGCAGGGATTTGCGCGCGTCCGCACCGCCGCCCGGCAACGGCGCGAACGTCAGCACCGGAGAGCCCGCCAGATCACCCGGCAGCAGGAACCGTCCCGGCGTGCAGTCGGAGAAGCCTTGCGCGCGGGCCTCTTGCAGATAGGCCGCATAGCTGGCGGCAAGCGCCTTGGCGACAGGTTCGTCCAGCTCCGCCCGAGGATCGGTTTCGGCCATCAGCGCCAGATAGGCCTGCGCCGCTGCGCGCTGCGCGATCCGCTCCAGTGTCAGGGCGCACCACTGGTCATAGTTGATGTCCAGCAGCCCCAGATCCAGCAGCCATTCGCCCGGATAATCGACAATATCCAGATGGATCGTGCGCGGCCCCTGAAACCCCGAAAGCAACCCTTTGGGCCGCACCCGAAGGCTCAGCCGCAATTCGGATATCGCGCGGGTGCTGTCAGGCCAGCTTGGCTGTGGGGCGGTCAGCGCGCCCAGATGCGATTCGTAATCGAACCGCGCGACGGTATCGTCGGGCTGCGGTTGCAGAAATGCGGCTTCGATCCTGCCTTCGGCAGCCGCGACAAGTCCGGGCATGCGGCCTCTGTCCAGCAGGTTTGCCACCAGCGAGGTGATGAACACCGTCTTGCCCGAACGTGCAAGGCCGGTGACACCCAGTCGAATCACCGGCTCGAAGAAAGTCTCCGACACCGTGTCCTGCACCGCCTCGACCTGTCTCCAGATACCATCCGCGATTTGAGAAATGACCACCCGTTTGCGCCCTGCCTTTGTTCCAGGCTTCAACATAAGGTGCCGTTGCGGGGATTGCCAGAACCCTGCCCTCAGGCTAAATCCGCGACATGCATCGTTATGCCCTTCAAATAGAATACCACGGCGCGCCGTTCTCGGGCTGGCAACGCCAGACACAACATCCGTCTGTGCAAGGCGCGATCGAATCTGCGCTGGCCAAGCTGGAGCCGCGCACCCACAACATTGCCGCCGCCGGACGCACCGATGCGGGGGTGCATGCGCTGGGACAGGTTGCGCATTGCGATATGGACCGCGACTGGGAGCCGTTCCGCCTGTCCGAGGCGCTGAATTACCATCTCAAGCCGCAGCCCGTCGCGGTTGTGAACTGCGTGCGCGTCACCGATGCCTTCCATGCGCGGTTTTCCGCGTTGGGGCGGCGCTATCACTTCCGTTTGCTCACCCGCCGCGCCCCTGCAACGCATCAGGCGGGGCTTGTCTGGCAGGTCAAACATGATCTGGACGTGGACGCCATGCAGGAGGCCGCGAACCGTCTGGTGGGCAAGCATGATTTCACCACCTTCCGCTCGACCATCTGTCAGGCGCAAAGCCCTGTGAAAACGCTCGATACCCTGCGGATCAGCCGTGTTGAGCTGCAACACGGAACAGAGGTGCATTTCGACGTGCGCGCGCGCTCCTTCCTGCACAATCAGGTGCGCAGCTTTGTCGGCACATTAGAGCGGGTCGGCAGCGGCTCGATGAGCGCGGATGGCGTTCAGGCGGCGCTTGAGGCACGAAACCGCGCCGCATGCGGGCCGGTTTGCCCGCCACAAGGGCTTTATCTCGCGGGTGTCACCTATCCTGATCCACCCTTCGCGCACGACTAACTTTCGCGCAAAATCCGCATACCCGCGATGTCCTGTTATCTGCCTCCACAGACTTTCTTGCATCACGAAGAATATGTCTGGGCATGGCGGCCCCACTGTGGTTATCGTCGCAACATCCCTATGTTAAAAAGGCATACGACCATGACACCACCGATCCGATCCTGCTATGACGTGGTGATTGTCGGCGGTGCAATGCACGGTTCGTCCGTGGCGTGGTGGTTAAGCCGACAAGACGGTTTCGACGGCACTATTCTGGTGATCGAACGTGATCCGGCTTATGCGTTTGCCTCCACCTCGCACACCAACAGTTGTATCCGGCAACAATTCAGCACCGAAACCAACATCCGTGTCTCACAGTTCGGCGCAGAGTTCATCCATGGCTTTCGCGACTTTATGGGCGGTGATCCCGAGGTGCCAGAGATCACGCTGCAAAGTTTTGGCTATCTCTATCTCGCCGATACGCCCGCGTTTGCGCGCGATCTGAAACAGGCGCAGGCGATACAGGAATCGCTTGGCGCAGGCACCCGCCACATGAGCCGCGATGCCATCGCCGCAACTTACCCCTTTTACAACCTCGACGACATCATCGCAGGCAACCACAACACCGTGAATGAAGGCTATTTTGACGGCGGCACAATGTTTGACTGGTTCAAACGTATGGCGCGCCGCAACGGAGTCGAATATCTGCACGGCGACGTCACAGCCATCACGCGCGGCGCCCACGGTGTGCAAAGCGTCACGCTGGCGGATGGCACCACGATTGGGTGCGGCACACTTGTGAATGCGGCGGGTCCGCGCGGCGCGGCAACGGCGCGGATGGCAGGGCTGGATATCCCTGTCGTGCCGCGCAAACGTTATACTTACGTGTTCGATGCCGCGCATCCGCTGGATTGCGATTTGCCGCTGACGATCGACCCGTGCGGTGTGCACATGCGCACGGACGGCAGATATTACATGGCGGGCTGCACCCCGGACGATGATCCCGACGTGGCCTATGATGATTTCGGTTTTGATCATGCCCTGTGGGAGCAAAAGGTATGGCCCGCAATCGCCACCCGTATTCCGCAGTTCGAGGCGGTGAAGGTGATCAATGAATGGGTTGGCCATTATGCCTACAACACCTTCGACCAGAACGCCCTGATTGGCCGTGCTGACGGGTGCGAGAATTTCATCTTCGTCAACGGCTTTTCGGGTCATGGCCTGCAACAGGCGCCCGCCATGGGGCGCGGCATTGCCGAGCTGATCAATTTTGGCGAATACCGCAGTCTTGATCTGGGCGCGTTTGACGTCAACCGTCTGTTGCGCGGGAAAAGCTTTCGGGAAACGGCGGTGATCTAGGCATGCGCAGCCCGTTTGATCGCGCGACCGGAACGTTCTGTTATTGACAGTGCGTCGCAGCAGTGGTGCCTTGGCGGTAACGCACACCAAAAGGAACGCGGCCATGACCGTCACCACACGCCCCGTCACACCAGAGGATTTCGACCGCTGGAACGCGCTTTATGAAGGCTATGCACGGTTCTACAAGGTCGCGCAGGATCAGGGGATGCGCGATACCGTCTGGGGCTGGCTGCACGACGAGAGTCACCAGACCAGCGGTTTGCTCGCACAGGATGCGAAGGGCAAAGTGATCGGGCTTGCGCATTACCGCCCCTTTGCGCGCCCGCTGGCGGCGGCAACAGGCGGGTTTCTGGATGATCTGTTTGTCGATCCGCACGCGCGCGGCAGTGGCGCTGCCGATGCCCTGATCGACGCATTGAAGACTGAAGGCGAGACGCGCGGCTGGAGCCTGATCCGCTGGATCACCGCAGACGACAATTACCGCGCCCGCGGTGTGTACGACAAGATCGCCACGCGCACACAATGGCTGACGTACGACATCAAGATCTGAACGGCCCAAGGCCGGATTTCACCGCAGGAACGACAAGGAAACAACATGGGCTCACCTTCGATCCGGCTTGGCGTTGATATTGGCGGCACCTTTACCGATGTGGTGCTGGAAACCGGCGACGGCAGCTTTAGCACAAAGGTTTTGACCACCTATGGCGCACCCGAAAATGCGATCATCGACGGAATGCGTCAGGTCTGCGCCAAGGCAGGGATCGCACCGCAGGACATCGGCCAGATCATTCACGGAACAACGCTGGCCACCAACGCCCTGATCGAGCGGCGCGGGGCGAAAACCGCACTGATCACCACGCAGGGCTTTCGCGATGTGATCGAAATGCGCACCGAGTCGCGGTTCGAGCAGTATGATCTGAACCTCTCCTTGCCCGAGCCGCTGTTGCCGCGCCAGATGCGGTATACCGTGCCGGGCCGTATGGATGCTTCGGGGGCAGAACTGGTCCCCCTCACCCGTGCCGAAATAGAGCCGGTAGTGGATGCAATTGCCGAGGCGGGGTATGAAAGCGTTGCCATCGGGCTGATCCACAGCTATCTCAACGACGCGCACGAACAGCTGGTGCGCGATGTACTGAACGAGCGTTTGCCGGATGTGATGGTGTCGCTCTCGAGCGAAGTCTCACCGCAAATGCGCGAGTACGAGCGCTTCAATACGGTTGTTGCCAACGCCTATATCAAGCCGCTGATGAAAAGCTATCTGGGCCGTCTGCGCGGGCGGCTTGCCGATGAAGGCGTGGGCTGTCCGGTGTTCCTGATGCATTCGGGCGGCGGGATTATCTCGATCGAAAGCGCTGCCGAGTTTCCTGTGCGGCTGGTCGAATCCGGGCCTGCGGGCGGTGCCGTTTTTGCCGCCCACATCGCGGCGCGCTACGGTTTGGACAAGGTTCTGAGCTTTGACATGGGCGGCACCACAGCCAAGATTTGCCTGATCAAAAACCAAACCCCGAAAACATCGCGGGTGTTCGAGGTCGCCCGCACCTACCGGTTCAAGAAAGGATCGGGCATGCCCATTTCGATCCCCGTGATCGACATGGTGGAAATCGGCGCGGGCGGCGGATCAATCGGCTGGGTCGATGCGCTGCGCCAGATTCGCGTCGGGCCGGAAAGCGCGGGATCGGAACCCGGCCCCGCCTGTTACGGGCGCGGCGGTGCGCGGCCCGCTGTGACAGACGCCGATCTGGTGCTGGGCAAGCTTGATCCAGACAGCTTTGCCGGTGGCACCATCCCGCTTGATCCCGCCGCATCCGAGGCGGCATTGCAGGTAGAAATCGGCGCTGCGCTGGAGATGGACGCCGCCACCGCCGCCTTTGGTCTGGCTGAGGTGGTGGACGAAAACATGGCGAACGCCGCGCGCGTCCATGCCGTAGAGAACGGCGAAGATCTGGGCGGATATACGATGATTGCGTTTGGTGGAGCTGCGCCCCTGCACGCGGGTCGTTTGTGTGAGAAACTCGGCGTGGACCGTCTGCTGGTGCCACAGGGGGCGGGTGTCGGCTCTGCCATCGGTTTCCTGCGCGCGCCTTTCAGTTTCGAGGCAAACCGCTCTGTCTATATGACGCTGGGCGGGTTCGATGCGCAACAGATTGTGTCGCTCTTGACCGAGCTCGCAGATGAAGCGCGCGGTTTTGTGCGCACCTGCGCACCTGACGCCGATATCCTGAGCGAATTCAAGGTGTATATGCGCTACAAGGGTCAGGGGTGGGAAATCCCGATCATTTTAAGCGAGGCGCAGGCGATGGCCCCCGATGCAGAGGTGTTCGAGCGGCTTTTTACCGAAGATTACACGCGGTTGTTCGGGCGGCCTGTTGCGGGGCTGGATATTGAAATTACAGTCTGGTCCGTCAATGCAACCACCCCGCCAGATGCCGTAGCGCGGGTAAGCGAAGCCGCGCGCGGGAATGCGGCCACCACCCACGCGCCGCGCCGCCTTTTTGATCCGGCATTGTCGGCCTACACAGACGCACAGGTGGTTTTGCGTGACACAATCGAAACCGGCCAAACCGTGGATGGCCCCGCCGCGATCACCGAGGACGAGACAACCATCATCCTGCCCGCCTCGCGCCGCGCGATCCGCCAGCCTGACGGCTGCATCGACATCACCGTGAAAGGTTGACTCCCATGTCCCGACAGTCAAACGTTGCGTATCAAATCATGTGGAACCGCCTTATTTCGGTGGTCGAGGAGCAGGCGCAGGCACTGGTGCGCACAGCTTTTTCCACCTCGGTACGCGAAGCGGGTGATTTGTCGGCCGGCGTGTACGACGCTCAGGGCAGGATGCTGGCCCAAGCTGTCACCGGCACGCCGGGTCACGTAAATGCCATGGCCGACGCCGTGCCGCACTTCATCCGCCGGATCGGGCGCGCGAATATCCGTGAAGGCGACGTGTATCTGACCAACGATCCGTGGGAAGGCACCGGTCACCTGCATGATTTCACGATGGTCACGCCGTCCTTCCATCACGGCGCGCTTGTCGGGTTCTTTGCCTGCACGGCGCATGTTGTGGACGTGGGCGGGCGCGGCTTTGGCGCGGATGGCAACAGCGTATACGAGGAAGGCATTCACGTCCCGATCATACGCTTTGCCGATGCAGGTGCCGTGGACGAAACGCTGATCACGATCCTGCGCAGCAACGTGCGCGAGCCGGACCAGTTGATTGGCGATCTGTACGCGTTGTCCACCTGCAACGAAATCGGCCACCGCCGCCTGATCGACATGATGAAGGAATTCGCGCTGGACGATCTGTGCGGCATCTCTGATTTCATCCTCGACAACTCGCGGCGCGCCACGCTGGAGCGGATTGCCGCCCTGCCCCAAGGCTCGGCCAGTGGCGAAATGACGGTGGACGGCTTTGACACGCCCATTACCCTGCGCGTAAAGCTGACGATTGAACGCGACCGCATTCTGTCGGATTTTACCGGTTCGTCGGGGCTGGACCCGAAGGGCATCAACTGCCCGCTGGTCTATACCAAGGCCTACGCCTGTTATGCGCTCAAATGTGCCATCGCGCCCGAAATCCCTAACAACGCCGCGTCCCTCGCGCCATTCGAGATTGCGGCGACCGAAAACACCATTGTCCACGCCCTACACCCTGCCCCTGTGGCGCTGCGTCATATTGTCGGGCATTTTGTCCCCGATACGGTTTATGCCGCGCTGGACCAGTTGCTGCCGGGTGTGGTGCCTGCCGAAGGCGCGGGATGCCTGTGCAACTTTCAGGTGTCATTGCGCCCGCGCGCGGATGCACCTGCAGGCGCGCGGCGCGGCGAAGTGCTGACGTTCAACTCGGGCGGATCAGGCGCACGGCCCACCGTCGACGGGTTGAACGCAACCGCTTTCCCCTCCGGCGTGATGACCATGCCGGTCGAAGCGACAGAACACGCAGGCCCCGTTATCATCTGGCGCAAGGAATTGCGCACCGGATCGGGCGGCACCGGCAAGCAGCGCGGCGGTTTGGGGCAATACATGGAAGTCAGCGCGCGCGCCGGATATGAATTTGACATGTCGGCCATGTTCGACCGCGTGGATCATCCCGCGCGGGGCCGACGCGGCGGTGGCACAGGCGCGCCCACCACCATCGCGCAGGACGACGGTACCCCCATGCAGGGCAAGGGCAAACAATTCGTCCCGTCCGGGCGTCATGTGCTGATGGCCTTCCCCGGCGGCGCAGGTTATGGCCCCGCGTCCGAACGCGCGCCCGAGGCGGTAAAACGTGACCTTGCGCGCGGCTATATCACAGCACAGAGTGCGGCGCGCGATTATGGCCTGAGCGCGGCCGACATCGCCGAAGTACAGCGCGCCATCCGCGCAGGCGAAGACATCTAGTTTCCCTTTCAGAAAGACCCCGACATGACCCGTAAACTCAAGAAAATCGTCCTTACCGGTGCTGCAGGTCGCCTTGGCTCCTACCTGCGCGAGCCGCTCGCAAAGATGTGTGACACACTTGTCTCAACCGACATTCAGGACCAACCCGGCACGCTTTACCCCGGCGAGACGTATATGCAGGCCGATCTGGCCAGCTTTGACGCGATGATGGAGGTGATCGAGGGGGCCGAAATGGTCATCCACATGGGTGCGTTTGTGGATGAAGGCCCGTTCGAGCAGTTGCTTGGCCCCAATTTCGTCGGCTCCTACAACGTGTGGGAAGCCGCCCACCGCCACGGCGTGCGCCGCGTGGTCTATGCCTCGTCGATCCACGCGGTTGGCATGTACCCCAAGAACGAATTCATCGGCACCGATGTGGCGCACCGCCCCGATACGTTCTATGGCCTCGCCAAATGCTTTACCGAGGATCTGGGCCGGATGTATTGGGAAAAGCGCGGGCTGGAGAGCGTGCACATGCGCATTCTTTCCTGCGCGCAGGTCAACAACGCACGCGCGCTTGGATCATGGTTAAGCTATGATGACCTGATCCAGCTTGTCACCCGCTGCATCGAAACGCCGGTGACAGGTTTCGCCATCATCTACGGCGTCTCTGACAATGACCGCGCACCGGTGGACAATGCCAACGCCAGCTTTATCGGTTACCGGCCCAAGGACAACGCCGAAGTCTTTGCGCAAGAGGTGCTGGCGAACGAGCCGCCGATGGACCCGCAAGACCCGAGCCACATGCGCCACGGTGGCCCGTTTGCCGGTGTCGAACTGGGCAACTCCGGTCTCGCCAATATGAACGTTATCGACGACAGCAAAAAGACCTGAACGCGCGGCAGGGAGCTTGCCCCATGCGCGGCTCCCTGCTTTTTTGTGCTGGAAATACGCATTGCTCTTCATCCGAAAAACGGTGCTTCGCCTCTATAGAGGGTCGCGCGTTTCAGAAGCGATATCGATTCTGGCAAGTACATCAAGAAAGATTTCGAGTTCCTGCCGTGAAATGCCCTCTACCAGCATCCTTTGCCTTTCTTGCACCTTGGGCAAAATATGCCTGACCAAATCACGGCCAGCCGCATCAATTCGCAAGATTTGCTGTCGGCTGTCCACCATATCCATCCTGCTGGTAATCAGTTTGCGCACCACCAGACCACGGATTTTCCGGCTTAACTGGCCCTTGTCCATCTGTAGCAGGCGCGACAGTTGCGACATCGTCGTGTCCCCCATCGCTTCCAAAAGCCGCAAAACACGCCAGTCCACGAGGGTGATGTCGGAGTAAATCTTGAGGTAGTGTGAAATCTGCGCATTCAGCTTGTTATGGGCGCGCGCCAACCGGAACGTCATAAAAGACGTCAGATGCGCGGCTACGCGTTCATTTCCATCGGGATTGCTCATACGGATTTATGATCATGCAAAACAGTTGATACGTCAACCAATTTCACTGTCCACCGTACCGGCCTATTTCAGGTTAACAGCCTGCTGAGGCAAAAGCAAAGAGAGCGGTCTGCCCGCCCGCCACAGCGTGAATTGCGTTGCGGATACAAAGCTCCATCAGGGGACAGGCGGGAAAAACCTGCTGGCCTTCGCGCGTGGAATGGTTACTTCTGAAGCAATTGCGGAGAACCCCATGCTGCTCAGCGTCCACGCGCTCACGAAATCATATGCCGGTGCCGATGGCCCCGTTCCGGTGCTGCGCGGTGTGGATCTGACGCTGGCACCGGGCGAGACGCTTGCGCTGACCGGCGAAAGCGGCTCGGGCAAAAGCACGCTTTTACATCTGGTGGGCGGGTTGGATACGGCGGACAGCGGGGAAATCCTGCTCGACGGGCAGAACATGATGCGGCTCGACGACAAGGGCCGCGCCGCCCTGCGCCGCAGCGCCGTGGGCATCGTATTTCAACAGTTCAATCTTATTCCTTCTCTGGATGTCGCGGCCAACATCGCGTTTCAGGCGCGCCTCGCCGGACGCTATGATGCACAGGCCGCAGACAGGCTGGCGCGCGCGCTGGGGCTGGGTGCGCAACTGGACAAATACCCCGAACAACTTTCGGGCGGGCAACAACAGCGCGTCGCAATTGCGCGCGCGCTGGCAGCAAGGCCCAAGCTGATCCTTGCGGACGAACCGACAGGAAACCTTGATGAAGCTACCGCCGGGGAGGTTCTGGACCAGATGCTTGCGCTGGTCGCTGAAACCGGTGCCGCCCTGATGATGGTGACCCACTCGCGCGCTTTGGCCGCGCGGATGCAGCGGCAATTGCATCTGCGGCAGGGCACGCTTGCATGATGCGCGCGGCGCTCTCTGCGCTGCTGTCGCATTGGCGGCGCAACCCTTTGCAGTTGTTCACGCTGGTGGCGGGGCTGGCGCTGGCGACGGCGCTTTGGTCCGGTGTGCAGGCCGTCAATTCCGAGGCGCGTGCCAGCTATGACGCCGCGGCGGCGACATTGGGGGACGGTCAATACGATCAACTGTTGCCCGCTGCGGGAAACACGATCCCGCAAGCCACATTCATCGCGCTGCGCCGTGCAGGCTGGCTTGTCGGGCCGGTTGTCGAAGGGCGCATCGGCGCGCAAGGCGCGCGCGTGCGTCTGGTGGGTCTTGATCCGCTGACAACCCCTGCCGGTCTCGGCCCCATGACCCGCGCTGCTGCGGCAGATTTGCCAAGCTACCTTGAACAGCTTCCCGTCTATGCCAACGCCGCCACCGCCGCCAAGCTGGAGGGGGTGATAGACGCGCCGGTGGTGATTGACGCAGGAATAGCCCCCGATACCGCAATCGCCGATATTTCCGTCGCACAGCGTCTGCTGGACAGGCAAGGCGACCTAAGCCGTCTGATCGTGGCGACCCAACAGCCATTGGGCCGCCCGCCTCTTGCCACGGTTGCCCCCGATCTGGTCCGCCAGCCCGCCAGTGGCGGCAGCGATGTGGGGCGGCTCACGGACAGCTTTCACCTCAACCTCACGGCGTTTGGCCTGCTCAGCTTTGCCGTGGGTATTTTCATCGTGCATGGCGCGATTGGTCTGGCGTTTGAACAACGGCGCGGCATGGTCCGCACCCTGCGCGCGCTTGGGATGCCTTTGGGGCCGCTTATTGGCTTGATGGCGGTGGAGCTGTTGGCATTGGCGTTGCTGGGCGGTTTGACGGGCGTCTTGTTGGGTTATCTGATTGCGGCCAGCCTGCTGCCCGATGTGGCCGCCACCCTTGAAGGGCTTTATGGTGCGCAGGTCTCCGGCACCTTGCAGCTGCGGCCAGCATGGTGGCTGTCGGGCCTTGGCATCTCGGTTTTGGGAACCGCGATTGCGGCGGCCGGGGCGCTTACCGGTATCGCGCGGATGCCGTTATTGGCCAGCGCACGCCCGCGCGCGTGGGCCACCGCGCGCACCACCACGCGGCGCCTTCAGATCGCGACGGCGCTCCTGCTTTTGACGCTCGCGGGCGCCTTGACCGTGCTGGGCAACGGCTTGATCATCGGGTTCGCGCTGCTGGGCTGCCTTTTAATCGGCGCGGCCCTTTTGCTTCCCTTTCTGCTTGATGTGGCATTGGCTGGCGCACAGCGGATCGCATCCGGCGTCACCGCGCAATGGTTCTGGGCCGATACCCGCCAACAATTACCCGGTTTAAGCCTCGCGCTTATGGCGCTGTTGCTGGCGATGGCTGCGAATATCGGCGTGTCTACAATGGTGTCGAGCTTCCGCCTCACCTTTACCGGCTTTCTCGATCAACGCCTCGCCTCGGAGCTTTATGTCGCGACCGACAGCGCTGCGCAGGCGGCCGCGCTTGAGGCATTCACCGCCCCCCGCGTCACCGAAACACTGCCACTGCTGTCGGTGGACACAACGCTGGCGGGGCTTCCCGCCGAACTTCACGGCGCGCGGATCGGTGCCACCTACCGCGAGAACTGGACGCTGCTGGACCAGGCGCCGGACGTCTGGAACCGTGTGGCGGATCAACACGCGCTGCTTGTGAACGAACAACTCGCGCGCCGTGCCGGACTTTGGGTGGGCGACAACCTTGCGTTGGAGGGCGGCCCGACCTTGCCGATCGCTGGCGTGTTCGGTGATTACGGCAACCCCATCGGTCAGGCCATCGTCGCCGAACCGCTCTTTCGCAACATTCACCCGGATGTGACCGCGCTGCGCTTTGGCTTGCGCAGCGACACACCCAAGGCGTTGCGCGCGGCATTGGAGCAAGAGCTTGGACTATCCGCCGGAAGCATCACCGATCAGGCACAGATCAAGGCGTTTTCGCTCTCGGTGTTCGAGCGCACCTTTACCGTCACCGCAGCGCTGAATGTGCTGACGCTCGCCGTTGCGGGCTTTGCCATCTTTATGAGCCTTCTGACGCTGGCCGCAATGCGCCTGCCGCAACTGGCTCCTGCGTGGGCGCTGGGGCTGACACGCCGCCGTCTGGGGCAGCTTGAATTGATCCGCGCAATGGTGCTGGCCGTACTCACGGCATCTTGCGCCCTGCCCTTGGGGCTGGCGCTGGCGTGGGTGCTGCTGGCGGTGGTGAATGTCGAAGCCTTCGGCTGGCGGTTGCCCATGTTCCTGTTCCCGCTCGATTATGCAAAGCTGGGCGTGTTCGCGCTTTTTGCCGCCGTAATCGCGGCGGTCCTGCCCGCCCGACGGCTCGCGCGCACCCCGCCGTCAGATCTGCTCAAGGTGTTCGCCAATGAACGTTAAGGTCTTCCTGCTCGTGCTATTGCTGCCGTTGTGCGCCCATGCGCAGGGGTTTGCCGGTCTGGGGGGGCAGGCAGAGGGCTTTGCCATTCCCGCACCTTCGCCCGATTTCGAGTTCCCCGCCGATCACGGCGCGCATCCCGAATACCGGATCGAGTGGTGGTATCTTACGGCCAATATGACCGGTCCCGATGGCACCGCCTATGGTTTGCAATGGACGCTGTTCCGCTCGGCGCTCGCCCCGCACGAAAGACAGGGATGGACCAGCCCGCAGATCTGGTTTGGTCACGCGGCAGTCACCACACCCGACACTCACTACGCCGCTGACCGCTATGCCCGTGGCGGCATCGGGCAAGCAGGGGTGAATTCCGCCCCCTTTGCCGCGTGGATTGATGAATGGCAACTGGCCGGAGACAGCTTTGACGACATGCGCCTGACCGCCGCCGGGCCGGAGTTTGCCTATGATGTGGAGTTGCGCGCAAAAGGCCCGCTCGTTTTTCATGGTGAAGGCGGCTATTCCGTCAAATCCGCGCAGGGGCAGGCAAGCTATTACTACTCGCAACCGTTCTTTGATCTTTCCGGCACGCTCACCCTGCCCGAGGGCGATGTGCGGGTAACAGGCACTGCGTGGCTTGATCGCGAGTGGTCATCGCAGCCCTTGGCAGCAGACCAGACCGGCTGGGACTGGTTCTCGCTTTCATTTGACGCGGGCGATAAATTGATGGGTTTCCGACTGCGCCAAAGCGACGGCAGCTACTATACATCCGGGACATGGATCACCCCCGAAGGCCAGACAACCGCCCTGCCCGATGGCGAATTTGACGCCACGCCGCTGGTAACCAACCCTGTGGCAGGGCGCGACATCCCGACACGCTGGCGGCTTGAGGTGCCATCAAAAGACCTCAACGTCACCGTCCAAGCGCTCAACCCGCAAAGCTGGATGGATCTGACCGTCCCCTATTGGGAAGGCCCTGTCCGCGTCAGCGGCAGCACGTCCGGCACCGGCTATCTGGAGATGACCGGCTATGAATAATGCACTCGACGTTGCGATCTCCATTTTTTGCAGAAATTTATGCCTGCACCCTGACCCCAAGCGGGGTAGATGTCGCGCATTGCGCATCCTCGGGCAAAGCGATCTGCGGATTTTGAAGTCTATGCAGGAAATGGCGATGAGCAGAGCATGAAACAGAGTGTTGGCGAGTTGCGGGTTGATTTTGTCGGCGGTGCCGTCGCGCACCGGCTCCGGTTTGGCGGGGGACGCGGGCAAGCGTTGGCAAAAGCAATGGGGCTGCGCGCGGGTAAAACGCCAATGATTGTTGACGCCACGGCAGGCTTGGGCCGCGACTCGTTTTTACTGGCATCGTTAGGGGCACAGGTCACATTGATCGAACGGTCGGAGAAAATGCATTCTTTGTTGGTTCAAGGCATGGATCGGGCGGTGAAAGAAGGCGGCGAACTTCGCGAAATCATTGGGCGCATGACTCTCTTGAAGGGAGATGCCAGGGATTTGCTGCCTGAGTTGTCTGGCGAAGCAATATTGATTGATCCAATGCATCCACCACGTAAAAATTCGGCGCTGGTAAAGCGCGAGCTACGCCAAGTCCGCGAGATCGTTGGAACGGATGATGACGCGGCCGATCTGGTGCGTGTTGCACTAGAGAATGCACGCAATCGTGTGGTTCTAAAATGGCCTGCGAAGGCAGATCCGATCAAGGGGATACGGGCATGTTCGCACCAGATACTTGGCAAATCAACGCGCTACGATGTGTTCATGACGGGATGAGAGGCCGGGCGTAAGCTTCCAAGATAGTCGACATCTGAAATGACGCGGGAATAGGGGTGGAAGGAAAGTATCAGTAATCGCGTGCGGCGGTCTGACGTGTCCTGTTGTCTTGTAGTCATCCGCGGCCCGGCTTTGTTGCACAAATCAGCTTGAGTTTGGACTTCCCCTTACCCCAGACGGATTCAGCCTACAGCCATTGTGCGCGGTATGCCAAGAGCTGTGAAGCCGTTTAGGATCGCGGCACGGATTTGGATCTCCGCGACCTGCCCATCGAAGTCCCGCGCGGTAAGGCGCTGACCGAGCAGTTTCACACAATGCACCCATTGGCCGACAGGGTTATGCGCAGCATGATCCCGAGAGGCTTCGTCTCGACGCGGCTTCGGCGGTGGTAGCCAGACCATCGTCGCCAAAGTGCGCGGCCCAGATACTTTGAGGATCGAACTGCTTCGTTTCGTGCCCTTGCACCTGGTGTGTCTGGATTCCACAGCTTCGCGTTCTTGCGCGGCGGGATGACCGCATGTGCGTTCCGAGCTGCGATGGCATCGTGGCACTTGCGGGTGTCATAAGCTCCGGCTGCCGTGACGCTCCCAATCTCTTGGTCTGGCGCAATCTGGCTGAGTAAATCGGGAAGCATGGGGGCATCACCGATGTTGCTCCCTGTCACCTCGACGGCACGTATCTCCAGCGTTTGCTCGTCGATCCCCCTCTCGGGACATTGCCGTGCAATGCCCTGCCGGGCGAGGTATGTGTATCTTACGCCAGAGGCGGCGTTTGGTGCCGCCGTGTTTGCGGGCATTCCACTCGCCTTCGCCCTCGGCTTTGATGCCGGTGCTGTCAACCAGCAGGTGTAGTGGACCCTTTGAACCTTGATAGGGGACGGCAACAGGCAGAGACTTCTGTCGTCTGCACAGCGTGCTATAGTCCGGAACCTCCCAGTCGAGGTCGGCCAGATTCAACAGGCTTTGCACGAACCCTGTCGTCTGCCGTAGCGGCAAACCAAACAGAACTTTGATCATCAGGCAGACCTGGATTGCAGCATCGCTGTACAGCGGCTGTCGACCCCGACTTCCCGTAGGCTTGGCTGTCCAGTCCACCTCAAGATCAAACCAGACCTCCAGCGAACCTCGCTGCTTCAGGGCATGATTGTAATAAGACCGGTTCCTGGTCGCATACTTCGTAAGGATCCAACTGCTCATTCCAGCCCGCCATCAGACTGGATTCCCAACATGAATCCCCATTAGTGCTGATTTGTGCAACAAAGCCAAGCGATACCATTACGACAACCATGATCAGCTGCGAACACATCTCGGCGACTTCATGACTGCCGACAACTTCGCCCGCAGACTCAAAACTCTCAGCGACCTCACGCCCTACGAATACATTTGCAAAACCTGGACTTCAGAGCCAGAAAGATTCACCCTCGACCCGATCCACCAGATGCCGGGACTAAACACCTAACCTCACTTGTGCGATACAGGAACTCCCCCTGAAGTAATGGTAATTGGCAACATATTCACTGTCGGTCTTGGAAAACTATGCTCGGTTAAACTCGGTAATCCCCCCATTTTTAACGGGGCTCATTCATAGAACTTATGCGGCCATTTTCAGTTTCATGGCGGGTGTTATGCCGCCGATCCCCATGTTGGGGCGGTCGTTGTTGTAAGTCCAGAGCCATTGTGTGGCCTGATCCTGTGCCTTCTCAATGCTTTCGATGATGTATTGGTCCAGCCATTCGTGCCGAACGGTGCGGTTGTAGCGCTCGACATAAGCGTTCTGCTGGGGCTGGCCGGGTTGGATGTGCTGGATCGTAACGCCATGTTTCACAGCCCATTTTCTCAGCGTTTCGCTGATATATTCGGGGCCGTTATCGATCCTGATCGTGCCCGGTTTTCCTCGCCATTCTATGATCCGATCGAGGCTCCGTGTGACCCGTTCGGCTGGCAGCGAGAAATCAACCTCGATCCCCAGCCCCTCACGGTTGAAGTCATCCAACACGTTCAATAGCCGAAAAGCTCGACCATCGCCGAGGCGGTCAGCCATGAAATCCATAGACCAGGTCACATTCGGCGCGTCCGGCACGGCCAGAACGTCAGGTTTATCCCGCTTCAATCGCTTGCGGGGCTTGATGCGCAGGTTCAGTTCCAACTGACAGTAGATCCGATAGACCCGCTTGTGGTTCCACGGATGCCCCTTCACGTTGCGCAGGTGCAGGAAACACAGGCCAAACCCCCAAGTCTTGCGCGCATCGGTCAGCCCTGTCAGCAGATCGGCGATCACCTCGTTCTCGTCCTTCAGCTTCGGGCTGTAACGATAGCAGGTCTCGCTGACACCGAAGGCCCTGCACGCCAGAGCGATGCTGACGCCCCGTCGTTCCACCGCCGTTTCGGCCATCTCGCGGCGCTGAGATGGCCCCGTTACTTTTTTCCGAGGGCTTCCTTCAACAGATCGTTCTGCATGCTCAGATCGGCATACATCCGCTTCAGCCTGCGGTTCTCTTCCTCCATGGCTTTCATCTGGCTGACCATGGACGCATCCATCCCGCCATACTTCGCCCGCCACTTGTAGAATGATGCATTGCTCATGCCATGTTCACGGCAAAGCTCAGCCACAGGCACACCGCTTTCGGCTTGGCGCAGGATCGCAAGGATCTGGGGTTCGCTATATCTGGTCATCTTCATTCAAAATCTCCTCGTTCATCTTGCCGAGAAAATTCTACTTTTGCAGCCCCTTACTTTTGGGGGAGATTACCACGCGAGCTTGATCAATTCGGTGAATATCGCGATCCCGCTTTCCAGAATTTCATCTGGAAAATCATAGTCCGCGTTATGAAGGTCGGGCCGGTTCTTCCCTGCGCCCAAACCAAACATGCCGCCTTCATAACGTTTGGTGAACTCGCCAAAATCTTCGCCCCAACGGAATGCATGTTCGATGTGGCTGTAATGCAGACCCGCCTGCGTTGCTGCTTGTTGGATCATTTCTACGGCGGTTTCGCTGTTGGTGGTCGCGGCGAACTCCTCTTTCGTCTCGAACGCCACGCGTAACCCGTCGCGCACCGCCAAGCTTTTCGCATAGGCTGTCAATTCGGCCCACATGGCCTGCACGGTGTCGGCACGGGTTGCGCGCAATGTGAAATGGGTCTCTCCCATAGCAGGACTGACGCCAGACGCTTGCACACCCATATGAGCATAGACCGGAACCATCAAAGCGTAATTGTCCGGCTGGTCATATTTCCCCTGAATGTCGCGGGATTTCAGCGTCAGTTCCGCCGAAGCCATGGACGGGCTGGCCCCTGTTTCGGGTTGTGCGCTGTGGGCCTCTTTGCCGGTGAATTTAATGGCCGCGTATTTCACTTTGGACGCAAATGTTCCTTGGCGACAGATGATTTCGCCTTGGGAAAAGCCCGGTAAATTGTGCAGGGCGAAAACGAAATCCGGCTCTATTTGCGCAAAATTCGGATGGGTGCAACATTGCCGCGCGCCCGTGCCTGTTTCTTCATCCGGCTGAAACAACAGAACCACGCGACCCTTGGCTGGGCGTTGCGCCAGCCTTTGCGCGACCCCCGCCAAAATCGTCATATGCCCGTCGTGGCCGCATTTATGGCCAACGCCATCATATTTCGACCGGTAGGGCAGATCTGTATTTACCTCATGAATAGGAAGCGCGTCCAATTCGCACCGAAGCATCACGGTTTTGCCGTGTCCGAACCCGTCATAAACGGCAGCGAACCCCGCACCGTGCAAAGTAACGATCCTGTCGGGCGCGGCGTATTCTTCGAGGAAAGTCCGCATATGTTTTGCGGTTTCAACCTCGTGTCGCGAAATTTCAGCGTGAGCATGGAGCCAGTGGCGCAGCCCGATCAATGTCTCTAAATCGGTGTTCACAAGGTGACCCTTTCCTTGACCAGTATCGCGCAGGGTATCCTTGCGCAATACTGGTTTCATACCTTAAGTCGCCTAACCCAGCACGTCCGTAACAGCCGCTTTAGTGACGGCGACGACCTCGTCCGCCTGCTCCCGTGTTAGCGAGAATGGCGGCGCGAAACCAATGATGTCGCCTTGTGGCATCGCCCGTGCAATCACGCCGAGGTCAAGCATTTTGGCGACGATCCGTGGCGCGATTTTATCCGCCGCATCATAGAAAATGTGATCGTCGCGATTTTTGACAAACTCGACCGCACAGAGCATCCCTTCGCCGCGGATGTCCCCGACGCTTGCATGATCCCCCAATGCATCGCGCATGGCTTTGTTGAGGTATCCGCCCACCTCACCCGCGTTGGAAACGAGGTTCAGGCTATCGAGAAGCTTCAGATTGGCGACACCGGCTGCAGCACCAATCGGGTGCGCGGAATAAGTCCAGCCGTGACCGATAGCGCCAAATTCATCCGTGCCGCGCTCCAGCACCTCCCACATGCGATCAGAAACGATGGAACCGGAGAGTGGCGCATAGGCAGAGGTCAAGCCCTTGGCGATGGTAATCAGGTCCGGCTTCAATCCGTAGTGTTCAGAGCCCATCATTGTCCCCAAACGGCCAAAACCGGTGACGACCTCGTCGGCGATCAACAGGATGTCGTGTTTTTTGAGGACTTTCTGGATGGCCTCCCAATAGCCGGCTGGTGGTGGCACGATGCCACCGGTACCAAGAACCGGCTCACCGATGAACGCGGCGATCGTGTCCGGCCCTTCGCGCTGGATCAGTTCTTCCAGCTTTTGCGCACAATCGGCGCTAAATTCTGCTTCGCTCATAGAGCGGTCTTGGCGGCGGAAGTAATATGGCGCCTCGGTGTGGACAACCTGCGACAGCGGCAGGTCGAATTTCTTGTGGAACAGCTCCAACCCCGTCAACGATCCGGTCATCAGGCCGGACCCGTGATAGCCGCGCCAGCGCGCGATGATCTTCTTCTTTTCAGGACGTCCCAGAATGTTGTTGTAATACCAGACCAGCTTGATGTTCGTCTCGTTGGCGTCTGATCCGCTCATCCCGTAATAGACGTGGTTCATCCCTTCGGGTGCCCGCTCCGCGATCATCCGCGACAGGGTGATCGAGGCCTCGGTGCCGTGACCGACATAGGAATGGTAATAGGCCAGTTCATGCGCCTGCGCGGCAATGGCATCGGCGATTTCCGTGCGCCCGTAGCCGACATTCACACAGTACAAACCGGCAAAAGCATCCAGCGAACTGCGTCCTTCGCGGTCCGTGATGTGAACACCGTTTGCGGTTTGAATGATACGGTTGCCCAATTCACGCCGTGCAAATTGCGCGAGATGTGTGGAGGGATGGAAAAAGTGGTCGTGATCCCATTGCGTCAATTGGTCGTTGCTCAGTTGCTTGCTCATCTCATGCTCCTTATTTCGCGTTCGGGGTCAGGCCCAGTCGCGGCATACGTATTTCACTTCGGTAAATGCTTCCAGCCCAAGGCGTGACCCTTCGCGACCAAGGCCCGATTGCTTCATACCGCCAAACGGGATCGGCGCGCCTGTAACCTTGGTTCGGTTAATGGCGACCATCCCGAACCGCAGCGCGCGGCTGGCGCGGTAAATGCGGCGCGGGTCTTGGGTATGAAGGTATGCGACAAGGCCATATTCGGTATCGTTGGCCCGTGTCAGTGCTTCGTCTTCGGTATCAAACGGGGTGATTGCGGCAACAGGGCCGAACGTTTCCTCAGACATGATTTTGGCATCCGCGGGTACATCGGCCAAGACTGTCGGTTGATAAAACAGATCGCCCGCCGGATGCCGGGCTCCTCCGCATAGCAATCGCGCGCCTTTATCAAGCGCGTCTTTCACGTGCTCTTCCTGCTTTTCGATGGCCTTTGCGTTCATCAGCGGGCCAATGTCGGGATCGTCCATACCGACGCCAACACGAAGCGCCTTGGTCGCGGTTGTGAAGCGCGCGCAAAAATCATCATAGATAGAACGCTCGATAAAAAAACGGTTCGCGCCCAGACAATCCTGACCGGAGGTTGCGAATTTGGCTTTGATAGCCTCATCCACAGCTTGTTCCATGTCGGCATCCGCAAACACCACAAACGGCGCGTGGCCGCCCAATTCCAGCACCAGCCGTTTGATGGTGTCAGCCCCCTGACGATACAGCAGCCGACCAATTTCGGTTGATCCAGTAAAGGACACGGCGCGGATGCGGGGATCTTCCATCCAAGCACCTACGATGTCGGGTGCGCTCCCCGTGATCACGTTAAACACCCCGTCCGGCATGCCCGCACGTTGCGCAAGTTCGGCAAGTGCCAGCGCGGACAGCGGTGTTTCGATGGATGGATGTGCAACAACCGTGCAACCTGCAGCAAGAGCAGCCGCAGCTTTGCGCGTCAGCATGGCGGATGGAAAATTCCATGGCGTAATGAGGGCAGCGACGCCAACCGGCTCGCGCCAAACTTCAACTTCGGCATCGGGCAAATGCGATGTGACGCTTTCGATATTGGGGCGGCGCGCTTCTTCGGCGTAGAATTCGATAAAGGCAGCAGCATAGTCGATTTCGCCTCGCGCCTCGGAAATTGGTTTACCTTGCTCGTATGTCATGATCAGCGCCAGATCTTCGCGATGCTCAAGCATCAACTCAAACCAGCGGCGCAAGAAATCGGTTCGTTCCTGCGGCAGCAATCCAGCCCAAGCGGACCACGCATCATGGGCCGCCTTTACGGCCGACTTTGCATCCTGCGCTGACAGACTGGCGATCTGCCCAAGCTCACTGCCGCTGGCCGGGTCAGTAACGGCTTGGGTCACGCCCAGCACCCCATCAACCCATTGCCCGTTCAGATGCGCACTTGTCCGCAACAAATCGCTGTCAGAAATGGCGGCGCAAAGAGGGTGGCTGCGATTTAGAAACGCGGGCATGTGGCACTCCGTCATAAAAGTGTGGGTTTCCCGAAGTTTAACCTCACCCCCGACGAGGTTCTTTCATGAAATTCACGCCTTTGACCGATAGATCGTCGGCCCAATGATCAAATCTGCGAAAGAACGTCGAACGGGGGCGGCGCGTCCTTGACGGATTTTGTGACGATATAACTGAAGTATCGCGAAACGCCCGCGCGCTGTTCGAGAACGGTATCCATCAACGCCTGATAGCTGTCGATGTCACGCGTGACGACCTGCATCAGATAGTCATAGCCCCCGCCAATCGCCCAACATCCGGTAATTTCGTTATGGCGTGCCGCTTCACGCTCGAACCGGTCAAAGTTCTGCGACTTATGTTCGCCAAGTTCGACCATGACAAAAATCGTGACACATGGGCCGATGGCGCGAAGCGAGAATTCGGCCCGGTAGCCGGTGATCACACCGGCTTTTTCCAACTTTTGCATGCGTTCCCAGCAGGCCGTCGGGCCCAGACCGACACGACGCGCCAGTTCGCTTTTGCTCAACCGGCCATTTTTGGCAAGCTCCGCCATCAAGGAAATATCTATCTTGTCCAGACGAAAGATGCTCATAGGAGCATCATGTCAACCAAGCCGAACGGCTTGTCAATTGATGTGAAACAATGAATGGTATTGTCATGATCGAATGGCTCCCTCCCAAGGCCGATCTGAAACGCCCGCGTTACCGCTCGCTGATGAGCGTTATCAAAGCCGCGATAGAGAACGGAACGCTTGAGCCGGGCCAGCGCCTGCCGACGCATCGTGAACTGGCCTTTGAATTGGGTAAGCATCCAGACCGTTAGCCGGGCCTATTCGGTCCTTGTGGAAGCAGGTGAGGTCGTGGGGGAAGTGGGGCGCGGCAGCTTTGTACGCCCCTTGGAAAGTGTTGCGCGCCTGCCTTTTCCGGCACAGAGGGCAAAACGCGGCACCCTTGATCTGGCGCTTCTCAAACCTGTGACGGCAGACCCTCACAAGGACGCGATGAAAGCCGCGCTCAAGTATCTTGCCAAGAAAATGCCAGATGAAATGTTGTCTTCGTTTCGGGCATCCACCATCGTCAAACGCCACATTCCGGTCATTGACCAATGGCTTGCATTATGCGGCGTTGGGCGTCAGCAACAAACCTTCATTCCGACAAATGGCAACACCTCCGCGATGATGGTTGCACTCTTGAGCGTCGCGCGCAGCGGCGATCTGATTGTTGCGGAGAAAATGTGGCATCACGACTTGCCGTCGTTGTGCCGCAGTCTCGGGGTGCGTCTGAACGGATTGGAGACTGACGGCGAAGGCATGATACCCACCGCGCTTGACGCGGCGTGCCAATCCGAGACCGTCAAAGCCCTTTATATCATGCCGCGCTCGAACCCTGTCGGTAGCCTCATGGGGGAGGACCGGCGGCGCGCACTTGTCGGAGTGGCCCGTCACCACGGCATAACAATTATCGAAAATGACGGCTGGGGACCATTGGACGGGACAGACATTCCGTCGTTCGCAACACTCGCGCCGGAGCGGTGCTACTACTTTACCAGCCTGACCAAATGCCTTGCGCCGGGTTTTCGGGTCGGGTTTCTTGTCGCGCCGCAAAACGCCGCAACCACGATTCAGGAACGTCATATGCTGACCAGCTAGATGGTGACGCCTTTGATGCTGGATATCGCTGCGCACCTGATTGCTGACGGAACGGCCCTGCGTCTGCTGGACTGGCAACGCATCGCATTACGCGCCCGGTGCGACATAGCGCAACAGGTGTTGGGCCACTTTGATGTGCGCACAAACACACGTCTGATGGCATGGCTGCCTTGCCCCGACATCGGAACAGAGGCCCGGCTGGTAGATCGCGCGCGTGATGAAGGCATCCTGATCGCGCCCGGCTCAACGTTCTCGATCGGAACCTTGCCATCCGTGCCCGGCGTGCGGTTGTCGCTTGGTCAAACGAAACCGAAAGCCCTGCGCGAAGGGCTTGAAGTGCTGGATAAACTTGCATCGGAAATTGAAGCGCCGATGAACAGGCAACGCAGATTGTAATGATTTAATGTTGCCATTGACTCTCTTTTGTATTGTTTCAAACTTCGACGAGAACACCTGCGCATCAAAGCGCGGGACGATGAAAATCAATTAAAGGAGCATCTTATGCGACCGAACCTGAAAACTGTTCTTGCCGGAGCGACCGTGCTAGTCTCTGCAAATGCAGCATTTGCCGACACTTGGCGCTATGCGCACGAAGAAGCTGCAACAGAAGTGCAAGGCGTCTTTGCTTAAAAATTCAAAGAAGAAATCGAAGCAAACTCAGATCATGAGGTCCAGTTGTTCCCGTTCGGGACGTTGGGCGAAAGCGCGGACATCATGGAGCAGGCTCAGGCTGGCATCTTGCAGTTTGTTAGTCAATCACCGGGCTTCACAGGCGCATTGATCCCTGAAGCGCAGGTGTTCTTTGTTCCCTATTTGATGCCACAGGACGAAAGTACGCTTCAGGAATTCTTCACCAATTCCGTTGCAATCAATGAAATGTTCCCCGAGTTTTATGCCGAGCAAGGGCTTGAGCTTATGACCATGTATCCTGAAGGCGAAGCCTGCATGACGACGCAGGAACCTGTTCGCTCGCCCTCGGATCTGGACGGCGTGAAATTCCGCGTCATGACCAACCCGCTGCTTGTTGGAAGCTATGGCACCTCGGCGCGACACCAACGCCGCTGCCGTGGGGCGAGGTCTATGGTGCTTTGCAGACAGGCATCATTCAGGGTCAGGATAACCCGCGTTTCTTCCTCGACTCGACGAAGATGTATGAAGCCACCGACGTGATCACCTGTATTGGTCACAACAACTTCACCACTGCAATGATGGCCAACAAGGATTTCTTTGACGGGCTGGGCGAAGATGAACAAATGCTGATCCAAAACGCCACGGACGCCGCGTTCGAATACATCCTCAGCTACCAGCAGGAACTGGGTGAAACCAGCTTTGATAATATTCTTAAAGCTAAACCCGGGATGGAGATCAACATCCTGTCCGACGAGGAGCGCGCACCGTTCATGGCCACGTCTGGACCTGTCGAGGCCGCATTTGTCGAAATGGCGGGAGATCGCGGTGAGGAAATCCTCAACCAGTTGAAAGCGGATCTTGCAGCCGCTGAAGAAGCCACAAACTAGGCGCATACCAATGTGTCGGGCTAGATCGCGCCCGACACACACCACATTTCTCCTTTTTGTAAATCCGGAATTTCCCGTGACACAAGAACCGCCAAATTCGCCAGATCCGGCTCCCATTATTGCAGCCGAGGTCGAACCGGATATTCTCGAAGATTCCACATCGGCTTTACCGGGTTTTCTCGGTGTGTTCGACCTTGCCATTGCGAAACTAGAAGCGATCATGCTCGCGGTTGGCGTGTTGCTCGTGGCGTTGAACACAGTGGCCAATGTGATTGGCCGCGTCTTTTTCGAAAGCATCTATTTTTCCGAAGAACTGAACCGCATCCTGATTATCCTGATTACCTTCGCCGGGATCAGCTATGCTGCACGTCACGGTCGCCACATCCGCATGTCGGCGATATATGACACATTGCCACCCCGCCCGCGCAAATTGCTAACGATCTTTATTTCGGTGGTCACAGCGGTCTTTATGCTGGGGCTGGCATGGTATTCGTTGCAATTCCTGCTGACGACAATGGGGCGCGGACGTGTCCTTCCTGCCTTGCAAATCCCCATCTGGATTACGCTGTGCTGGGTTCCCTTGGGCTTCTTGCTCACCGGCATTCAGTATACCTTGACTGCAATCAAGAACGTCATCGAAGACGATATATAGCTTTCGACCAACGTGCTCGAAGGCTACGACAACGACGAACGGGAGATCTGATCCATGGCACTTACCGTTTTTGCAGTCATGATCGTGCTTTTACTTTTGGGCTTTCCAATGATGATCCCCCTGCTGGCAGGGACGCTCACCGGATTCTTGATGATTTTTGACGATCTCGGGCAACTGGAAACCGCGGTGCAGCAAATGATCGCCGGTATTCGTCCGGCATCCCTGATTGCGGTGCCGATGTTTATTTTTGCGGCCGACATCATGACGCGCGGGCAATCCGCTGGTCGGTTAATCGACATGGTCATGAGCTTTGTCGGTCGCATGAAAGGCGGGCTGGCAGTAACAACTGCAACCGCCTGCACGATGTTTGGCGCGGTGTCGGGGTCGACGCAAGCGACGGTTGTTGCCATCGGCTCACCGTTGCGGCCTCGTATGCTGAAAGCGGGTTAAAAAGACAACTTTGTTCTGGCCTTGATCGTCAACGCCAATGACATCGCCTTTTTGTTCTCCCCATCTATCGGGATGATCATCTACGGCGTCGTATCGAACACGTCGATTGCGGAATTATTCATCGCGGGCATTGGCCCCGGCTTGCTTGTTCTTATTCTCCGTCTACTCGGTTCTTTACGCGATCCGCAATGACGTGCCGACCGAACCGAAAGCAGCTTGGGCTATGCGCATCAAGGCGGTGCAACGCGCCCTTTGGCCCTTAGGGTTTCCGGCTATCATTATCGGCGGCATTTGCGGCGGCATCTTTTCTCCGACGGAAGCCGCCGCTGCCTGTGTGCTTTATGCGCCTATTCTCGAAGTTGCTATTTTCCGTTCACTGAACCTGCGCGGTGTCTTTGATACCGCAAAATCGACCGGCCTGATCACCGCAGTTGTGTTTATTCTGGTGGGCGCAGGTGCTGCGTTCTCATGGATCATTTCTTTCGCACAAATTCCGCAATCCATACTGAGCTCTATTGGGATTGATGAAATGGGCGCAACTGGCGTGCTGTTTGTCATCTCTGTCGGCTTCTTCGTTGGCTGTATGTTCGTTGACCCGATTGTCGTTATTCTGGTGCTGGTACCGATCTTCGCACCGGTTGTGGATGCCGTCGGGCTTGATCCCGTCCACGTCGGTATCATTATCACGCTACAGGTCGCGATTGGCTCGGCCACGCCGCCATTCGGGTGCGATATATTTACGGCCATCGCTGTCTTTAAACGGCCCTACTTGGAAGTCATTCGCGGCACCCCGCCGTTCATCTTCATGCTGCTTTCTGTGTCGATCGCATTGATCTTCTTCCCACAGATCGCCCTATTCCTGCGTGATATCGCCTTCAAATGAGGAAGCTATGTTTTCAACGATCCTTGTGCCTTTTGACGGGTCCGTCCAATCTGAAAGAGCCCTTAAGAAGGCAATTGACCTTGCAAAGCTTTGCAAGGCAAAGATGTTGATCCTCACGGTCTATCGGCATCACTCCATGCTGGAAGCATCATTATCACTGGTGCGCGGTGCGGATTACGACACGCCAGACAAAGCATTGGAGGCAGGTGCAACCGAGATTGCAAATGCCGGCCGAAAAGTCGCAACTGATGCTGGATATGCGGATGTACGCGCTTTTGTGCGATCCGGCCAACCGGCACGCATGACCGTGCATTTCGCCAAGAAACACGAGAGTGATTTGATCGTGTTAGGTTCTCGCGGAAATGGTGCAATTGACGGCTATTTGCTTGGCAGCGTTTCACACAAAGTGACAGAACTGGCGAAACAGCCGGTTCTCGTTGTCTGACGGCGAGGCACGCGTGGTGGAAATCAAAACGCTTTCCCCACATTGCGTATCACAGGCCAATGACCTGCCCCGTTTGGGCATGGTTGCGCTGGCAACCGATCTTACCATGGAACGGGATGCCAGCAGGCTGATAACACATGATGAGGCCACGCTGCATGTTTCGCGCATCGCCTTTGAAAACCCGACCACGCCTGATAATTTGCACGCGATGGGTCCGGGCCTTTCTGCTGCAGCTGACCTCTTGGTACCGGGCGTTGACCTTGCCGCGATAGCCTTCGCCTGCACGTCAGCCTCCATCACGATCAGCAACGATGTTGTCTACGGTGCAATCGCCAAGGTGCGCCTCGGTTTGCCTGTCGTGACGCCCTCCTCGGCGGCGCTCGCAGCATTCCGCGCGTTGGATGTGCGCCGCATCGCGCTATTGACGCCTTATCTGATCGAAACCACGGCACCGATGGTAGACTATTTTAGACAGCAAGGGCTGAGCATTCAAACGGCCGCCTGTTTCAATATTGCAGACGATCGCGATATGGCGCGGCTTGATCGCACCACGTTGATAGACGCCGCCGTATCATTAGATTCGCCACACATCGACGCGGTGTTTATGTCTTGCACGGCCATGCCAGCGGTAGACGTGATCGACGAAATCGAAGCTCGATTGGGAAAACCTGTCGCGGAGGGAATTTTTCTCTCTTTTAAGAAAGAGCGCGGTGAATCGTTTTCGGTTTTTCGTTTTTGTAAGAAAAGTGATTAATTTCGGTTTTGAAATTTTATAAATATTTTTCGACTTATTTGGGCTTTGTTGGGCTTTGTTGCACAAATCTGGTTAAGGACGCTCTTCCGCTTACCCCAGACGGATTTAGCCTACGGGCTCAGTGAT
>CANMZB010000013.1 GCA_947502265.1 uncultured Sulfitobacter sp. | reverse complement strand
AACGCGGCACCGGTGACGGCCTGTTCTGGGCCGGAAATGCCAACCTCGGGCGCGACAACTTCGATGGGCGCGCTGGCCAGCGTCTTGGTCCCTTTGTCCAGCAAATAGCGCAATTCGTAGAGGCCCGGTTCAGCCGGCGCAACCAAGCTGCCGCTGGTTTTGTCCCCCGTGCGCAAGTAGGTGCCGCGCGTGCGCTCATCCGCTCCGGCGGGCACGATGGTGACCATGTCGCGCGGGTGGATGACGGTGGACCAGCTCACGTCGAACGCGGCACCGGTGACGGCCTGTTCTGGGCCGGTGATCTCGACTTCGGGCAAGGCCGGTTTTTCTACGGGTTCAGGCTCAGGTTCAGGCGCTGCGGGTTGCAGATCCATTGCGGTTTGCACTTGATCCAAAGCATCGTGAAGTTCAGCTGCGTTGCCTGCAGGGACAAACACGCCGCCCGTATTTTCAGCGATGCATGACAAACTCGCCTGTGCGGCGTCGTCCAGATCAAAACCTACAACATGGGCGGTGAACTTCACGCCCTGTTTGGCAAGCTGCGCCGACAGCGCGCAGGGGTCGGCATTGCAAGTTTCGACACCATCAGAGATGAGCACAACAGTCGCGGGATTGTCGCGATATGACAGCAAATCGGCGGCATGTTGCACCGAGGCCGTGATCGGCGTTTTGCCGACCGGCTTGATCGCGTTGACCTTGTCAATAAAGCTGGCTCTGTCCAGCGGGCCCGGCGCAATCAGCGTTTCGATATCGGTGCAATCGCCCTGACTGCGGTGGCCATAGGCGACCAGTCCCAGATTGGTGCCCTCGTCCCACTCGCCCACCAGATCGCCCAGAACGTCACGCGCGATCTCTACCTTGCTCGTGCCGTCAATCTGGCCCCACATGGACCCTGATCCGTCATAAACGATAACGACATCATCTGCGGCGCTCGCAGTTGTTGCCAAAGCAATACCACCGGCTAGGGCAAGTGCGGCCAGCTTGGGTGTCATCCGTTTCATATCACGTTCCTCGTTCACTGTTCATACAGGGGCATCCTCCCCGACATTGATCTATCTATGTATGCCTTTTACGGGTGAGCCAATTGCCGCGTAGGTTTCATTTGCCGCCTCGGTCCGGGCCTCGCTGCCTTTGTGCTGTCCTTTGGCATAAGGCGCCTTTTTCGCGCGATTGTTTTCTGCGTCTACAAGAGCGGCCAGCACATCATTTATGCCTTCTTCCGCGGCAGCGATGAATTTAAAGCGCAGGCGCCTGCAAGGCCAGTTTCACCAACACCCGAGCCGTCTGTTGTAACCGGCAGCAGCCGCCCCTCCTTGTCTAGTAACAGATCGGCCACGACGATCGTCGTGGTGTCTGATGGGAAGACGCGGTAGGCTTTGACGCCAGTAAACTCGACCGCGCAGCCCGGCTCGCCGGGTTGTATTTCAGTTACGCCGCGATCTGACTGTTCGGTTTTGCGCTGCACTCTCACTGCTGCATCGCCTCGGGCTTCACCGTAGTCTCACCTACCTCTTTGAATGCGCGGTCTTTCAGCTTGCGGAATTTGCCCGACATCTGTTCCAGCTTGGCTTCCCATTCGGGGTTGGGCTGCTGGCCTTCGATGGTCTTGAAATAGACCTGCATCATGCAGGTGATCGCGAAGGGTTCCAGCACAGCGGCCTTGACGCTCCAAGCAAACAGCAGGGCAAAGACCACACTGCCCGCCGCCCAAGCCCCCGGCATCAGGTAGACGACCAGTGCCGCCGGAGCGAGCATTACCAGAAACACAACAAAGCTCAGCCCGTAAACGATAAACGCCAGCCATGCGGCATTTTTCAGCATCGGCTTGTAGTTCTGTCCGTACAGCACCAGCGCCTCTTTGGCGGACATCCACGCGTTGTCTGACTTGGTGCGGATCGCATAGGCGAGGATCACTTCGTCGATGAAGCCGACCGCGACGCGCAAGAAAGCCGACAGGATCGTCCCCAATTGCCGCGCACCGGGGATGGGCAGGATTGTCAGGATGCCACGCACCAGACCGCTGATCGCGCGGATAACGCCTTTGATAAGCTGGTCGATGGCAAACAGCACGCTGGCTTGCGGAAAGCGTTCTTTGACCACAGCGCTGGCGTGGGCAATTTGACTGCGCCCGTCCGGCATCGGTTTTCCCTCAATCAGCTCGATCAGAACAGCGATATGCCCCGCCTTGACGATATAGAGGATGTATTCACGCGCCCAATACATGACCGCGCCAAAAATGCTGAACCCCGCAAGGCCGCCCCACATGGTGGTGCTGGCGCGCAAGCCTTCCTCGCCAAAACCGCCAATGCCATAGCCGACCCCTGCCCCGACGCCGGTGACCAGAATATAACCCAGCGTAATACCAAAATAAACGGCGATGCGCAGCAGGATGAACGGCATGGTTCGTACCATCATCCCCAGCGCACCGCCTATGCTAAAATCCCACATGAAAAATTTCTTTCTACAATATCGTCGCCGGGCTGGCCGGCTTATCCGGCGCGCATCAAGCCTCGCATTTGCTGTTGCCATATTTGGCGGAACAAGCCCGCTTTGTGCAGGATTGGATTTGCGCAGTGCGCTGCCGCTTTCTAATGTCAACCGTTTCCAGCGCCTGATAGGGAACCGAGACCCGCTTCTTGACCCCTTTGCACGTCGTAACCGACCCTTCTGTCGTGCAGATCGTTTCGCCCGTCAGACGCTCTTTGGACCGGTACTTGGTGACCAGTTCTTGCTGGTAAACCGGAGGGATTTTCAGCAGCCATTCGGCCTCGCAATGGGTGTGCTCGTCGCGATACTCGGGCGTTCCGCAACTGGCCAAAAACAGCATACAAGCAGCACAGAAAAACCGAATGACGTCAGGGTTGATGGGCATAGGAGGATTCGGACTTTCTGGCTATGCCGCACGAAATATGCGGTCTTGTCAGAACCTTTGCACAAAGCTTCATAGCACCGCCCCCTTCGTTTAGACGGGGCGGCAAAATAAAATGCGGCGTAAAACATTGCACAACGGCGCTGGTGCTGGTGAACTGTCATCAGGCTAATGCAAAAGGTGGACGATGTTAAAACGAGCGATTGGCGTGATAACCTGTTGGCTGCTTTTCACTGGCAACGCTATGGCCGACGAAAGCGATCGGATACTTGAGATCACAGGCCTTATCACTGACGGTTCTGTCACGCTGGATCGCAACGCAGTACATGATTTCCCCCTCACCACCATAGAGACTTCCACAGTCGTCACCGACGGCATCCATTCTTTCACCGGCGTCCTGATGCGTGATTTGCTGGAACTGTTGCAATCGACTGGCGAAACCGTCACCGCAATTGCCCTGAACGAATACGCAGTAGATATTCCGATAACGGATTTTTACGATTACGATGTGGTTGTGGCATACAAAATGGATGGCGAAACGCTGACGCGCGATGACAAAGGGCCGCTCTGGATTGTCTATCCGCGCGATGATCATCAAGCGCTGCAAGATATTCGGTTTGATTATCGTTGGGTCTGGCAACTTTACCGGCTCGACATAAAATGAGTCGCTTCGTCGGCCCCTCTATCAGGCTGGCCCTACCGCTTGTCGCGGTTCTGGTCTTTGCGATACTGCTTATCTTTTCGCTGCAGCGCATGTTCGAAGTCGAGCGAGATATGCGCGTCGAAGCCGAGCAGAATATGCTTTGGGTTTTTCACCAGAGCGAGGTCACAGCCCTGCGTCTGATTGAAACCGTTGCGCTGGCAGAATTGGGTCAAACCGGTCCGGATGAACTTGCATTGCGTTTCGATCTTCTCGCCAGCCGTGTCGCGCTGCTGAACGACGGCCCGCAGCGCCGATTCTTAGAACATGTGGGACTTGATGAAGACCTCGATTCACTTGGTGCTTCACTTGATCGGATAGCACTAAACATCGAAACTTTCACCCCGGATCAAGCTACGGTATTGCGTCAAGATCTGACACCATTGGCGCGCTTTTTCGGGCGGGCTGCCAACACATCCATGATTGCCGAATGGGACGATTTGGGCGGGCGGTTGGAAACTTATCGTGACCAACTGGGTCAGATCATCCTGTCGCTGATCGGCATAATGATCGCAGGCGGCATTCTGACAGTCACCCTGTTCGCCTCACTTCATCAATCCCGCCAAAAGAACCGCATGCTATGGCGTGAACGTGACTTTTCCGGCTTATTGATCTCGTCAAGTGGTGAAGGCATCATAGCGATCGACAGTGCCGGCGAATGCACACTTTGGAACGGTGCCATATCCTCAATAGTAGGTATCCCTGCAGAAAAGGCGCTGGGGCGGGCACCGGCTGACATAGCAGGGTTCTTTGATATGTCTACGATACGCCAAGCCTTATCCGAGGCGCTTGAAGGGCAAACCTCAAGTCTGTCATTTCAGCCTTTTTTCTCGCCCGATAGTGAGCGGCCGCTATATCTTGATGTAAGTTTCTTTCCGATGCGTAACGAGGCAGAAATCGTGGGTGCAATCGTATTCATGCATGACGCATCCGACAGGTATGCAGCCCAACAAAAAGACGCGCAGGATCGCGACCGGTTGGAAGAACTGGTAGCCGAACGCACGCAGGACCTGGACAGTGCCCTCAAGCGGGAAAGGTCGGCGGCCGATCTCTATCGCAACTTTGCCGCTATGGTATCGCACCAATTCCGAACACCGCTGGCGGTGGCGGATTCGGCTTTGCAACGCCTGATCCGTCGCGGCCCCCATGCTGATATTGACGAAGTTGCAGAACGTGCAGGTCGCGCCCGCAATGCCATATCCGGCCTGACGCGCCTTGTAGACAGCACACTAGATGCCGCGCGACTGGATGCTGGCCAGGTCGGAGCCCGTCGCACACAATACGATCTAACCGAGATCATCCAGGCGGTCTGCGCCCGCCAACGCGATGCAGCGCCGGAACGCCCTATCAAAATCAATCTGGACACATCTGCGGCACCTACCGCATTCTGCGATCCTGCTCATGTAGAGCAAGTTATAGAAAATCTGCTGTCCAATGCCGACAAGTATGCACCTGCGGGAACCCTTGTGTCTGTTTCACTGAACGGCAACGCAAAAAACCTGTTTTGCGATGTGCATAACATCGCCGCCCCTATTCCCGCCCATGATCAGGAGAAGATATTCGAACGAAATCAAAGAGGTGCAAACAGCGCTGGCGTCGCAGGTACTGGCATCGGGCTGTTCATGGCGCGCGCACTCGCACGGATGCAAGACGGAGAAGTGACCCTGCAACCTTCTAAAAACGGTATAACTTTCCGCTTAACCTTGCCGCGATACACTCCGGGTGCTTCATGATCTCTAAAACTGACCCGCCGCTTGTTCTTGTTATCGAAGACGAAAAGGCCCTGCGCCGGGATATCGTAGAAGAGTTGCAGGAAGCCGGATACCACACGTTGGCCGCTGAAGACGGGCACGCGGCGCTGGAAATTCTGGACACCACCAAACCCGATCTACTGCTCTGTGACATCACCATGCCCGGTCTGGACGGCTACGAGGTGTTAAGGACGTTGCGCGCGCAGCATCCCGACCTCAGCACTACACCGTTTGTTTTTTTGACCGCCCTTTCGGATCCCCGCGAGGTCGTCGAAGGAAAACTGCTTGGGGCCGATGACTATCTTGTCAAACCGGTCGATTATGACCTGATGCTGGCTACCATCGCAGCCCGGCTGCGGCAGGTCAATCGTATCCGCAGTCACCATGATGACGAGATTTCGGCTTTGCGTCGCACGCTGACCGGGCTGTCAGGCAGCGGAGCCAAAGCGGCGCTCGATCTGATCGCGGTGGGCGTCATTTTGCTGGATGGACGCGGCAAGCCGGTTCACATCAACCGCGGTGCCCAAGCGATGATTTCTGAATCCGGCTTCATCCTTGGCACCGCCGATACCATCCGCTCGCCCGATCCTCTGTCCGACCGCGATCTACAACGCGCCCTCTCCGACACACTGAAGATGGCGCAACAAGGCCGAGAAAAGGTCGCTGGAGTAATGCTGCACGCGCCGCAAAGCCCAAACACAGTCCCCGTCATGATTTGTTCACTGATACAAGGCACAAGCGCGCCCGCCGACACGCCTCATGTGGCGCTGTTTCTGACGGCTCACGATCATCGCAAACCCGTCAACGAACCGCTTTTGATGGATTTGTTCAGCTTCACACAAACGGAAGCACGGGTCGCAGCGGCCTTATCGCGCAACATCCGCCCGGCAGATGTCGCGCTCGAACTCGGTGTTTCGCAAACAACCATATCGTTCCACATTCGAAATTTATTCCAAAAAACGGGTACCAACCGTCAAACCGACTTAATCGCGCTGATCCACTCCGGTCCAATGATGATTCAGCCAAAATGACGCTGGCGACCGCGGTGTGCCAAGATCGAATGGGCGACCGGCAATGAAGCGGTCTACCAACTCCGTATGTCGCTGCGTTTCCGCATCGGCCATGGTGCTTGCGGCATCGATATTGCGCGGCATTCCCGCTTCCGCCCCCTCCGAACAAAGGGCCTGCGCAATTTGAACCAGTTATACAGACCCCGCGATCGAAGACACGAAAGACTCGGCACATGATCGAGAGTCCTCCTTTTGTAGTGAAGGAATCCTCGCGTCGGGCAAATACCGCAAAAAACACATCGCAAGATGCGTTTTAAGACGCAGGAATAGAACACAACCACCGAAAGAGAAGGCCTTATGACACACAACCAAAACCGGAGCGTATTCTCTTCTAAAGGCGTTATTTTGACCTGACTTTGTCTGACGATGGCGTCAATCTCTCACGCGCAGAATGCGCCTGACCCCGATGTTATAGCGCAGCGGACCCTCCCAGAGCACGACGACGGCGCGACCCTCGATGGTAAAACGGCGCTGGAATATGCCGATATTCTTTCTGGCGGCAACGCCCGTCAATCGCGCGAGGCGTAGCAGGTATTGGCCCGGATGGGTGTCGATGCGCTGCCCGCACGCGAGATTGTCCGCGTCTTTGCCGAAGCCCCCGATGCTGGCATCCAGAGCTATGCCGATGGTAGCGATATGAAGATCGCGGCCTTATCGGTAATGGCCGCCATGCACCCACGCCCTGCTGCGGCAAAAGCTGATGGACCCGGATTACCTGACGGGTGATCATGCCTATAAAAACTTTGCTTGTCGCAACGGCGCAGGTAGGGCTGAACCATGTTACCCTGACGCAGGATATGGTGTCTCTTGCCGAATCGGCACCGAACCACGCAAGGCGGTTGATGGCGATCAACGCTTTGGAAGACCCGGTGCAGGCCGCCTTGAATGAAGCCGTCTTGAGGATGGAGCACGATGAGGCAGCGACCCAGCATTTTCTGGCCAATCTCGCGTTCCTCGATTTTCATGATCTCGTGGAAAAACTGGATTTTGTCGCGGCGCACCGCGATCTCGCATCACAGGAAGGGCGGTTGATGCAGGACGCGCTCTCCGGGATCGGAACGCAAGCTGCGCTTTACCTTGCCTTGCAGCTTGACGGCGAAAACGAAGTTGATCCGCAGCGGACGTTTCGCCAGTTCGCAGACGGCCCCATGCCCAAGAGCGAGATCACTGAAAGGCTTGTCGCAGTTGCGCAGACCGAAACTGCCGAGCGGGATATAAGTCTGGTGAGTTCACGACTTGAAACCATGCTGGGAGACGAAAGCGATGGCGCATTTAAGACCTCCATGCAGGAAAGCCATCGGCAGCTTTTCGGTGAAGCAAAGGGAACGCTGATATCTGACGGTCCCAGCTATACCCACAGGATTGTCGGCGTCGTGCGTCAGGTGTTGTTCATACAGCGTAATGAAGATGCGCCACCGGACGCGGCTTTGGGCCCGGTCTTTGATCTGATGGAGGCACCGGCAGGCCCATCCATCCATAAGGCCGCAACCCCTGCTTTGATGCAAAGCCCCGCGCGCATTGCTCAAGCAGACCCGGGCTATTTTGTGGAACGCTCCCTGGCGCTGTTGTGGTAGGCCGACACGCCGGAACTGGTGGAGCTTCCGGTTTACCTGCTCAGTGCGCTGATGCGGTCTCCCGATCATGCCGCGCTGGTTGTCGACAAGATCGCAGCACAGATTGATCCTCATCTGGAGAACTGGGCCATGAACGCGGCTGCTGCCGTTACCACCACCGCAGAGACGATCCGAAATCTCGAATTCACGCCGGTGCGCGAAATAGCAGGGGTAATAATGGGCAAAGCATTTGCGGATCCTGCGCTCGATATGGACTATCTGGGGCGCATATGGCCCGAGGGGGCGGTGCGATTGCGGTATTGGACAGCAATACCGTCGAAGGCGTGATTGCTGTATTCACACCGACGATCTTTGCCGAGGAAAAGCCGGTGCATTGCGGCTTTCCACTGGAGTCGTTTTTGCAGCCAATGCTGGGGCATCCGGCATGGCTTCAACGCGCTCCCGAAGCGCGCGACAGATGGGTCGCATTTCTGCAAGATGTCGTCGCGTTGAATGATCCCGACTGCAGCCCGGCTGCCGACAGGGCTCTTCAATTTTTTCAGTGACGTAAAGGACGTCTTCTGTTTGCCGAGCAAACTAGGACCTGTGGAAATCCAACTTGACGCAATCAAAGCAGCGGCCAGGTTCCGACTGGCTGTGTAGCTGCAATCAGTTTTGTCGTAACGTGTTGCTATGCCTATGCATTTCGTGATCTTCGCAAAGTAGTTTTCAATCTTTGGTTGCGTTACCGAGCGATCACCTCTCGCAATGCAACAAAGGCCAGGGACGACGCAAAGCAGTCGCGCTAAACGTTCCGTTCTGAAATCCGGCGGCTCTCGGGTGCGCAACCGAAATTCGTTTTCATAACCGACAGAAGGCCGGGCATCGGCCTGATCGTGATTACCGTCATTTTGCCAAACAAGGTTAAGATGCTATATGTTGCAGTAGCTACCGTCCTTTCGCCCATAGAAACGTAAGGAAATTCGCCATGCCCAAACCGCTCAGCCTACATGTTCCCGAACCGGCGGTCCGCCCCGGTGGGGTGCCGGACTTCTCTGGTGTGCATATTGCGCCTGCAGGAGCAGTAGATCGCCCGCCTGTCGATGTTGATCCGGGCGAGATCAGGGACATGGCGTTTTCCGTAATCCGGGTCTTGAACCGCGAAGGAGAGGCTGTCGGCCCTTGGGCTGGATCGCTGAGCGACGAGCAACTGATTGAGGGGCTTCGCCACATGCTGTTGCTGCGGGCGCTGGATGCACGGATGGTCATTGCGCAGCGGCAAGGGAAGACATCGTTTTACATTCAGCATCTTGGCGAAGAGGCTGTCAGCACTGCCTTTCGTAAAGTTCTCGAAAAAGGTGACATGAATTTTGCCACCTACCGGCAGGCAGGCCTTTTGATTGCAGATGATTATCCGCTGGAGACTATGATAAACCAGATTTACGCCAACTCCGAAGATCCGTTGAAGGGTCGGCAACTACCCACGTTATATTCGTCCCGCGAACAGGGTTTTTTTACGCTGTCAGGCAATCTGGCCACCCAGTTTCCGCAGGCAGTCGGCTGGGCAATGGCGTCTGCGATCAAGGGAGAGACAAACATCGCGGCGGGCTGGATCGGGGACGGCTCGACTGCCGAAAGCGATTTTCATGCGGCACTGGTATTTGCCTCGACGTTCAGGGCACCTGTCGTGCTTAACGTGGTTAACAACCAGTGGGCGATTTCAACATTTCAGGGCATCGCGCGCGGCGGCGTCGGCACCTTTGCGGCGCGCGGATTGGGGTACGGGATTCCATCGCTGCGGGTGGACGGCAATGATTACCTTGCGGTCCATGCTGTCGGGCTCTGGGCCGCCAAGCGGGCGCGTCAAAATTTAGGCCCGACGCTCATCGAATATGTGACCTACCGCGCGGGTGCGCACTCCACTTCGGATGATCCCAGTGCTTACCGCCCCAAAGAGGAATCGGCCGCGTGGCCGTTGGGTGATCCGGTGATCCGACTCAAGGCGCATCTGATCACCAGAGGCGTCTGGAGCGAGGACCGTCATATCCAGCTTGAGGCGGAAATGCGCGACACAGTCATCACCGCACAGAAGGCCGCCGAAGCCAATGGTACGATGCATTCCGCCAACCGCCCCTCGGCGCGCGATATGTTCGAGGGAGTTTATGCCGAAATGCCACCGCATCTGCGGCGGCAGAGACAGGAAACGGGGGTATAACTGTGGCACGATTGACGATGATTCAGGCAATCCGTGACGGCATGGATGTGGCGATGGGCGAGGATGATACCGTCGTGGTTTACGGCGAGGATGTGGGCTATTTCGGCGGCGTCTTCCGTGCCACGCAAGGCTTGCAAGAGAAATACGGCCGCGACCGGTGTTTCGATGCGCCCATTAGCGAAAGCGGCATTGTCGGGACTGCCATCGGTATGGCGGCCAACGGGATGCGTCCTTGCGTTGAAATCCAGTTCGCAGATTACATGTATCCTGCCTATGACCAGATCACCCAAGAGGCGGCGCGCATTCGCTATCGCTCGAACGGGGATTTCACCTGTCCGATGGTCATTCGGATGCCAACGGGCGGCGGTATCTTTGGCGGTCAGACCCACAGTCAAAGTCCCGAGGCGCTGTTTACCCATGTGGCGGGGCTCAAGGTGGTTGTGCCTTGTAACCCCTATGACGCCAAAGGGCTGCTGATTGCCGCGATCGAGGACCCCGATCCGGTCATATTTCTTGAACCCAAGCGCCTCTATAACGGACCATTCGACGGGCATTATGATCGCCCCGTGACCGGATGGGGCAAACACCCCGATGGTGAGGTGCCGGAGGGACATTACACGGTGCCGCTGGCACAGGCCAAGATCAAGCGTGAGGGGATCGATGTGACCGTTCTGGCTTACGGCACCATGGTGCATGTGGCACTGGCCGCCGCCGAAGATACCGGCATTGACGCCGAAGTGATCGACCTGCGGACGCTGCTGCCCTACGATCTGGATACAATCACAGCCTCGGTGCGTAAAACCGGACGTTGTATTGTGGTTCATGAGGCGACCCTGACATCCGGCTTTGGCGCTGAGCTGGCGGCACTGGTCGCGGAGCATTGCTTTTACCATCTTGAGGCACCGGTGCGCCGTGTGGCGGGTTGGGATACACCTTATCCGCATGCTCAAGAATGGGATTACTTTCCCGGCCCTGCCCGTGTCGGTGCGGCCCTGACCCAGACAATGGAGGCCTGAGACATGGGCCAGCATACGATAAAAGTTCCGGACGTTGGCGAAGGCATCGCCGAGGTCGAGCTGGCAGAATGGAACGTTGCAATTGACGATCTGGTGCGCGAGGACCAGATGCTGGCAGCGATCATGACCGAGAAGGCAACGGTCGAGATCCCGTCCCCCTCTGACGGCAAGGTTGTGTGGCTGGGCGCCGATCCGGGTGATAAGCTGGCCGTCGGCGCGCCGTTGATCCGGCTGGAAGTAGCGGGAGAGGGCAACACCGAAGCCGCCGCCGAACTCTCCACACCGGATGAGGCACCCGAAGCACCGGTCGAGCCTCCCGAAAAGGTAAAATCGGAAGAGCCGTCCCCCGCCCCTATGCCGCCCCCCGCCCCCATGTCGCCCCCCACCGGCGGTGCCCGGCTGCCGCGCGCGGAGGGGGAAAAGCCGATGGCGTCGCCCTCGGTACGGGCGCGGGCGCGCGAGGCGGGCATAGATCTGCGCCGCGTTACAGGTAGCGGGCCTGAGGGGCGGATCACCCATGAAGATCTTGACCGGCTGGAGGTGGGCGCGGACATTGCGGGACCGGCTGCGGGTTATCAACGCAAAACCTCTGCCGAACAGATCAAGGTGATCGGATTACGCCGCAGGATCGCGGAAAAGATGGAACAGGCCACGGCAAGAGTGGCCCATATCACCTATGTTGAGGAAATCGACGTGAGTGCACTGGAAGATCTGCGCGCCACCCTCAACGCGGCGCGGCAGGAGGATCAGCCGAAACTGACGCTGCTGCCGTTCCTGATGCGCGCGGTGGTGCGCGCAGTCGCCGAACAGCCGCGCCTGAACGCGCATTACGACGATGATGCAGGCATAATCGAACAGAGCGGCGGCGTGCATATCGGCATTGCAGCGCAGACAGATGCCGGGCTGATGGTGCCCGTTGTGCGCCACGCCGAAGCGCGCGATCTTTGGGGGTGTGCGGGCGAACTCAACCGTGTCAGTGCGGCGGCCAAAGCAGGCAGTGCCGCGCGCAACGAGCTGTCCGGATCGACGATCACCATCACGTCGCTGGGCGCGTTAGGCGGGGTCATGAGTACACCGATCATCAACCTCCCGGAAGTAGCGATTGTCGGGGTCAATAAAATGGCCGTGCGTCCGGTTTGGGATGGTAGCGCCTTTATCCCGCGCAAGATGATGAACCTGTCATCAAGCTTTGATCATCGGGTGATTGATGGCTGGGATGCGGCGGTGTTTGTACAAAAGATAAAAACGCTGCTGGAAACCCCCGCACTGATTTTTATCGAGAGGTGAGCCAATGAAGGATATTTCCTGCAAACTTCTGGTTATCGGCGCAGGCCCTGGTGGCTACGTCTGCGCGATCAGGGCCGCGCAACTGGGCGTTGATACGGTGATCGTCGATCCTGCGCGGCCGGGTGGCACCTGCCTCAACGTGGGTTGTATCCCTTCCAAGGCGTTGATCCATGCGGCAGATGAATTTGCAGCCGCCAAACGGCGCGCCATTGGCGATACACTGGGCATCAGTGCGGCAAAGCCCCAGATAAATCTGGCGCAAACGATGGAGTGGAAAGACGGGATTGTCACCCGTCTGACCGGTGGTATCAGCGGGTTGCTCAAAAAGGCTGGCGTCAAACGTGTGGGCGGACATGCGCGCTTTCGCGATGGTCGCACAGTCGAGGTGGACACCGATACTGGCATTCAAGTGATCCATGCCGCGTTTGTGGTGATCGCTACCGGCTCTGCTCCGGTAGCACTGCCCGCACTGCCGTTTGGCCAGCGGGTGATTTCTTCGACCCAAGCGCTGGCCCTGACGCAGGTGCCCGCAACCCTCGCCGTGATCGGCGGCGGTTATATCGGGCTGGAACTGGGCACTGCATTTGCCAAACTCGGGGCGAAGGTCACGGTGATCGAGGCGGCCCCGCGTATATTGCCGCCATATGACGCTGACCTGACCCGTCCCGTGATGAAGCGGTTGAAAGAATGCGGCGTCAAGGTTCTGTGCGATACGCGCGCGGTCGGGTTGAGCAATGAAGGCGTGTTGAAAGTTGACGGCAACGATGATGAAAGCCGCATCAAGGCTGACAAAATTCTGGTAACTGTCGGGCGAGAACCCGTCACCGACGGCTGGGGGCGTGAGGAACTGGCATTGGAAATGGACGGTGCGTTTGTACGCATTGATCAGCATTGCCAAACTGCAATGCGCGGCATTTACGCGATAGGCGACGTGACCGGAGAGCCGATGCTGGCCCACAGGGCAATGGCGCAGGGAGACTTGGTGGCGCGAATTGTTGCGGGGCAAAAGCTGGAATGGGACAAGCCGGCCATTCCGGAAGTGTGCTTTACCGACCCTGAAATTGTCTCCGTCGGCCTGTCACCAGATCAGGCCCGCGACACCGGCCACGAGATGAAAACAGGTATTTTCCCCCTGAGTGCCAATGGCCGCGCCATGACAATGCAGGCGGACCAAGGGTTTGTCCGAGTGCTGGCGCGAGCCGACAATCATGTCGTGCTGGGAATTCAGGCCGTCGGACAGGGTGTCTCGGAATTGTCGACAGCGTTCGGTCTGGCTCTGGAAATGCAAGCGCGCCTCGAAGATATAGCTGCGACCGTTCACGCCCATCCGACCCTGGGTGAGGCCCTGCAAGAGGCAGCGATGACCGCCCTTGGACAGGCGCTGCATGTCTGATCCTTCCGCACTGAGTTGTGCGATTTCGGACCAGTAGCAAAGCTGGATCGACTTTTAAAAAGTGGCGATTCAAAGTGATAAAATGAAGGAACCATTCGCCCGATTTCAAAGTCAAGGGTGCGCCTGAAAGGATCCGTGAAGAAATGTCGCCGGAGACGATCAAGAACATGGCCTCGACGTTTGCCAAGCGCGGCGGTGGCCCTGCTGGACCGGATGAGGCCGAGATCAACAAACTGGATTCAAAGTTCGGCCAGCGGGTAATGGAACGCGATTTTTTTTCAAAACGCGCCCAGGATTGTCAAGCAAGGACCGCAGGTGGCAATGTCACGTTAACCTGACGACCGGCAAAATCGTCTCGATCAATGCAACGGTTTCTGTCCGTCCACGATGCCATCGACCACCACTTCAATTTGCGTCGCGATCTGGTCTTTTGTCAAACTCTCTATCAAACTCGCTCCCGGACATTCACTGAGTGGTTCGAAATTGTGGCTGATTGAATTTTGACTACGTCAACAAATTTCGCTGCATGGCAGCGTTCGTGGGAAGTTCGACATTGATCGACAGACGGTCAGCCAACAGTCCGGCTTCGACGATCAATTCAGGCACCACATCAGGGCCCGATTTCTGTCTAGCAATGTTGGCGGTGACGCCTGGATTCGTTAACATGCGGCATGAGGCAATCTCTTCAACGAACTGGAAGTTCTGTAGAACAACGATCATTGCTATTGGCAGGCGATTGGCGTTCTTTGGAATTCTCTGGCTGATCCTCTCGCGCGCCGAGGCATTGCTGCTGGGCGTATTTGTGGTGACGGCGGCCAGTTGGCTCAGCCTTCGTATACTGCCGGCGAGCCCGCCAATACGGCTCCTCGCGCTCCTCGCAATGGGGCCGGGTTTCCTGGGGCGGTCGTTGGTGGGCGGCATCGACGTGGCGCGACGCGCGTTTGATCCGCGTCTGCCGCTCGATCCCGACTGGATCGAAATGACGGTTGATCTTCCCGACGGCGGCAAGGTGGCCCTTGAGTTCATATCGCTCGCCGCAGTCGCGCTGGTGGCAATCGAGGAGAAGTCCGAGACGCTGGCGGCGGCGCTGCGCTACATGCTGACAGCACTCCTCGGCTCCCTGCTCTATCTGCTCGGCACGGTGCTGCTCTATTCCGCGCATGGGGTGCTCGACATCGGGCTTATCGCGGGGCGTACACCCGTGCAGACCGACCTGTTGGCAGTTGCTTTGATGACAGCAGGAATTGCGGCAAAAATGGCGCTTTTCGCGTTCCACGCGTGGCTGCCACCGGCGCATTCCGGCGCGCCCGCTCCGGCCTCTGCGATGTTGTCGGCGCTGGTCCTCAAGACCGCCTTCGTGATCCTGATCCGGCTGTGGTTCGAAGTGGTGCCGGATCTCGCCTCGACGGCGATCCTCATACTTCTCGGCAGTATCGGCGCAGCGGCGATCCTGCATGGCGGGGTGATGGCGCTGCGACAGGACCGCCTGAAGCTGGTCATTGCCTATTCGACTGTTGCGCAAATTGGCTACCTCTTGTTGATCTTTCCGCTCGCGGGGGGTGAATCTGCGGCGCAGCCGTGGGTTGCGGGCGCATGGACCGGCACAGTGTTCCATGCGCTCAGTCACGGGCTTACCAAAGCTGCGATGTTCCTGTGCGCAGGGCTTTGGATCGCCTCGCTCGGCCACGATCGACTTGAAGGGTTGCGCGAACAGGCGCGCGCGACGCCGATGGCGGTGTTTGCATTCGGGTTGGCCGCCATCACGCTCATGGGGCTGCCGCCCTCGGGCGGGTTCATCGCCAAATACCTGCTACTGACCTCGGCGCTGGCATCGGGCCAATGGCCGTGGGCGCTGGTCCTGCTGGGCGGCGGGCTTCTGACAGCCGCTTACCTTTACCGCCCCCCTCGCCGCGCTTTTTACGCAGACGGACGAGGCCCCACCATCCGTGCCCCGGTCACAGCAGGTCGTGCCTCTCGTGCTCGCCGGGGCGGCGATCATGCTCGGCATCGTATCGAACGCACCTTTTGAATTCCTGCAAATTGGCGACCCTGCCGCAGCGGCGGAGGGTCTGGAATGAACGCTCTCCTGCCGGTTCTGAACCTGATGACATCGCTCATTCCCGCGACGCTCACGTTTTTGTCCCTGACGACAATCACCGCTTGCGCAATGCCCTGAACCTCGGCGGGGCGGTGCTAAAGCTTGGCCTCGTCGGCTTCATGTTCTTCGAAGTGGCGGGTGGCGTGGTCTACAAATTCCGCCTTGACTTCGTTCCGGGCCTTTTCCTGCTGCTGCGGGTTGACGCGCTGGCCCTGCTGTTTTTGTCACTGTCGGCGGCGCTTTGGTTCCTGACTACGATCTATGCCATCGCCTATTTCGGGGCCAAACCCGAGCAGTCGGGATTCTTCGGCTTTTTCAGCCTCTGCGTAGCTGCAACCACAGGCATCGCGCTCTCGGGCACGCTGATCTCGTTCTTTATCTTCTTCGAGCTGCTGACGCTCTCGACCTGGCCGCTTGTCGTCCACAAACGGAACGCCAACTCGCTGGCCGCCGGACGCGCCTACCTTTCCTATGCGATGCCGGCGAGTGCGGTCCTGCTTGTCGCCGTTGTCTGGCTCGAAAGCACAGTGGGTCCGGTCGAATTCGCGGTGCCCGCCGACCTCGGTGCGCTTGACGACACTAGCCTGCAAGTCATCTATGTGCTCTTCATCGTCGGCCTCGGCGTGAAGGCGGCCCTTATCCCGCTACACGGCTGGCTGCCACAGGCGATGGCAGCACCCGCGCCGGTCAGCGCCCTTCTGCATGCGGTCGCGGTGGTCAAGGCCGGTGCCTTCGGAATCATGCGCATCGTCTTCGACGTCTTTGGCCTTGACCGTCTTGACGCTCTCGGCGTGGCAACCCCGTTGGCCATGCTGGCTGCGGCAACGATCATCTGGGGATCAATCCGGGCGCTCCAACAAGAGGACATCAAGAAGCGCCTCGCCTATTCCACCGTCAGCCAGGTCTCCTACATTGTGCTCGGCATCGCGCTTGGCGGGCCCTACGCAGTGATCGGCGGGCTCGCGCATCTTGTCCATCAGGGGTTGATGAAGATCACCCTGTTCTTCTGCGCCGGTATCTTCGACGAGCGCGCGGGCATCACCCGCATTGACGCCCTCGACGGGATCGGGATGCGGATGCCATGGACGGCGGCGTGCTTCACGGTCGGGGCGATGGGGATGATCGGATTACCGCCGACCGCAGGCTTCGTCACCAAGATATACCTCGGCGTCGGTGCCCTACAGTCGGGGGCAGCTTGGGCGCTCGGCGTTCTTGTCGTCTCGACAATACTCAACGCCGCTTATTTCCTGCCGCTGATCTACCGCATCTGGTTCCTTGAGGTGCCCTCCGACGCGCGGCCGGTCGAGGGGCCGCCCACCCTGATCGGACCCGCAATCGTCACCGCAGCCGCTTCGATCGCCGCTGGCGTGATAGCCGCTGCCGCATACAGCCCGCTTGGCTGGGCCACATTGATTGCGCAGCAGGAGTACCTCCCGTGAACGCCTTGCCCTTCTTCGCGCTTCTCTGGCCGCTGGCGCTGTGGTGCTACCATCAATGCAGCGCCACGCGATCCGGTTGCTGCCCCTTGCACCGCTTCCGGCGTTGTGGCTGGCGCTGAGCGGGCCGCAAGAACCGACCTTCCTGCCCGATCTTCTGCTCGGGGTCGAACTTGCCACAGTTCCGGCAGGGCGCTTGCTGCTGGCGCTGACCGCCGCGCGATGATTCGCTGCCGCACTCTACACACAGGACTACATGCGGGGCACGCACAAGCCCGCCGCCTTCGCAGGATTCTGGTGTCTGACGCTGGCGGGTAATCTCGGCGTGTTCCTCGCCGCGGATGTCGCAACCTTCTACGTCGCCTTTGCCACCGTTTCGCTCGCGGCTTACGTCCTCATCGTGCATGAAGCGAACGAGGCGGCCTTGCGGGCGGGTCGCATCTACATCGTGATGGTCATCTTGGGCGAGGTCTGCGTGCTGGCGGGTTTCGTCATCGGCATCACGGCAGCGGACAGTCTGAACATCGCCGATATTCGTAACGCCCAATCCGACGCTCCCCCTGGCGGCGTGGCATCCCTGCTGCCTGTCGCAGGCTTCGGGATCAAGGCCGGGCTGATGCCCCTGCACATCTGGCTGCTACTGGCGCATCCGGCAGCCCCCACACCCGCCTCGGCCGTCCTTTCAGGGGCGATCGTCAAGGCGGGCATCATCGGTATGATCCTGTTCCTCCCCGCAAGCCTCGGCTTTGCCGATTGGCTCGTGGTGCTCGGCCTCGCCGGTGCGTTCGGAGCGGCTCTCCTCGGCCTGCGCGAGACCAACCCGAAAACCATTCTTGCCTACTCGACAATCAGCCAGATGAGCCTCGTGACCGCGCATATCTGGGCACCGCTCGGGAGCGATGATGCTTCGGTACAGTTCGCATTCTACGCGCTCCATCACGGGCTGGCCAAAGGCGCGCTTTTCCTTTCGGTGGGGCTGGTCGCGGCATGCACGGGCCGCTGGCGCGCCGCTGTTCTTGTAGCAGTGGCGCTCATTGCGCTTTCCGTTGCCGGAGCGCCGTTGACAGGAGGAAGCGTTGCCAAGCTCGCTGCGAAATCGGGACTGGACGGCGTAGCAGAGACGGCGCTGCCCCTTACGGCGATCACGACGACTTTGGTGCTGACGTGGTCTATCACGCGGTTGGCGATGGTCGGGACGGACAGTAAATCCGGTCGCCCGAACGCGTTCCTTGCGGTGCCCACGCTCGCCATCGGTCTGGGGGCGCTTGTTGTTCCATGGGTCCTTGGTCGCGATTGGTCGGGGCTTGAGCCGGGCTATCCTTTGCATCTGTCTTCGCTCTGGTCCTCTGCATGGCCCGTTGCCGTTGGTCTGGCCCCTGGACTCCTTTGGAGTTGGCGACGGGCGTCGGGACCACCTTCGGCGGACAGAACCCTCGCGGAACGTATCGACGACCGTCTCGCGGTTCTGGAGACGCGCGCGTCAGCTGCGCCGGTCCAGCACCCTCACTGGTTCGCGACTACCATTCAGGCCGCCTTCGAAGCAGCGATGGTGAGCCTGTCCGCGCTCGAACAACACCTGAAACGCGGACGTTACGCCAGCATGCTCCTTGTCGCCTTCTGCATCGCATCGCGCTTGGCGGGCGATTGTGGCGATAGGACCGGTTTCGGCCCTGCCTATATTTAGAGAGGAAAGAAGATGCTGATCGCAAAGGACGCGCTGAGCCCGACGAGAAGGTTCATCGGGACGCCGATTTTCAGGAAATCGGTAAACCGGTAGTTTCCGGCACCGTAGACAAGCGTATTGGTCTGATAGCCGATGGGTGTCGCAAAACTGGCGCTGGCGGCGATCATTACGGCCACGGCAAGCGGGCGCGGATCAACGCCCAACTCTGACGCCAGCGCGATAACGATGGGGGTAAACACCACTGCGACGGCGTTATTGGTGACGGCCTCTGTCAGGATTGATGCCACGAAATAGACTGCCAGCAGCGTTAGAAACGGCGAAAGCCCCGTCAACAGCGGCGTGAGCATATCAACGATCAACGCAACCGCACCGGTGTGTTCCAGCCCAGCCCCGATGATCAGCATCGCAAAGATCAGCACCAGGATCGACCCGTCGACAGATTGCCATGCCTCGTCACTGTCTATGCAGCGCAGCAACAGGATCACGGCCACGGCAACCAGCGCCAGAATGCCGATGGGCATGACATTCAGCGCCGCCAGAACCACGATTCCCAGAAGAGCGAGGATCGCAACGGGGGCTTGTCTGCGGCGATATGCACGCCCCGAAGGTTCGGTGATCGAAGCCACGTCACCGGCCTCGGCCAATGCGCGGAAACCCTCGGCGGGGCCCTCCAACAACAACTTGTCCGCCGCGCGTAGGCGCACGCTCGACAGATCGGCACCGGCGATATGGCCATGTCGATACGCGCCCAGAACCCGCACACCCGCTTTGCGCCCCAGCGCCAGATCGGCAATGCTGCGCCCGACCGTATTGCGTTTGGGGGTTACGAAGGCCTCGGCCGTTAGCAGTTCCGCATCGGGATCGGCCTCTGATATGCGCCGCATCCCGACCCGAAGCCCTGCAACTTCGGCAAAGGTCAGCAGTTCGGATGTGGTGGTGATGACGATCACCGAATCCCCTTTTTGCACAACGTGATTCTCCAGATCGCTCCGGTCAATCTTGCCTGCGTGCTTCACACCTTTAACCTGCACGCCATCGCGCTCAAAATCCGCGATTTTGCCCAGTGGCGCATCGATATGCGAATATCCTTCGAGGATTGTGACTTCTGACAAGAACCGGGTTTCTCCGTTGCCCCCCGCGCCACCATCTCCCTTGCGATGCGGCAGCAACCATCGCCCGAGGATCAGCAGGGTCACGCTGCCCACCAGGGTGGCGACCAGACCAACGGGGGCAATCTCGAAGATGGAAAACGGCTCCATCCCGCTTTCGCTTGCGATGCCGTCAACGATGATATTTGTCGAGGTGCCGATCAGCGTGCAGGTGCCACCGAGGATCGCCATGTAGGACAGCGGGATCAGCAACCGCGTCGGCGCAAGCTTGAGGCTGTTTGCCAGTCGGATGACAACGGGGATAAGCACCAGTACGACAGGTGTGTTGTTCATAAAGGCCGAGGCGGCGACCGCTGCAATCAGAAAGACGGCGACAGCCAGCACGGGGCGATCTTGCGCGCGCGCAATCACAAGATTTGCGAGCGCATCCAGAACGCCGGTGCGCACCAGCGCGCCCGAGACGATAAACATGGCCCCGATAGTGATGGGAGCAGAGTTCGAGAAAACACCCATCACCTCGTCATGAGGCACCAACCCCAACACGATATAAAGAGCCGCCGCACCCGACGCCGTGACCTCGGGAGGAAATTTTTCGAGCGTGAACGCAACAAAGAGAAGCAGCAAAATTCCGAGCGCCAGATAGGGGGCGTTCTGCCCGACAAGGTCGATCATCGCGCAGCAGGCTCCCGTGAATCATGCATGAGTAAGATTATCATGGCACGGCTGGCGGGGCGGTTCAACGGCGCGATCAATCGGCGCTGTCGCGCCCATGCGCCTTGGCTTGTTCGCGCGCGCTCGGATGAGCGGACGAGACGAACGGCACCTCGCAGACTTCGGCCGCGACCGCCTCGCCGTAGCGGTCGGCGTAGGGTTCAGGCAGCTCCACCATCAATTTGGTGCCAATTTCGGATTTATTCCACGGAACGCGCGCCAACGCGATGTTGGTTTCCAACTCCGGCAGCCACCAGGGCGACGTAACATAGCCGCAGCGTGTTCCGCCCTTGTCCGAAATCAGCCAAAAATCGGGCGCATAATCGGTGATCGGCTTACCGCCCATCTTCAGCCCCACCATCGTCAGAGCAAAGGGGTAATCGCCGGACTCGATCCGTTCACGCTGCTCTTCCAGCGCCTTTTTGCCGACGTAATCACCGGTTTTCTTGCGCAGCACCTGATATCCAAGATTGACTTGGAACGGCGATGTTTCGGCGTCCATGCCCTGCCCCCAGCTGAGGATACCGGCGGCGATCCGGCGATGATGGCCGGGCGCGATCACCCGCAGCCCATAGCGCGCACCGATGCCGCGGATCGCATACCAGACACGCTCGGCATTGAGAGTGGAGTCGCGCACATAGACCTCGTAGCCTTTTTCACCGCTGAACCCTGTCTGGCTGATCAGCACCGGGCAGCCGTCTATTTCTGCCTCCATAAGCCCGTAATAGGGCAGATCATTCAGCTCTTGCCCGACGACATCCACCATCAGTTTTGCGACAGCGGCCCCTGCACCTGCAAGGGCTATACGTCCAGTTCGTCGATCTCAACATCCCAGCGGCGCGGCGTGTTCACGCCCTGTAGCCACAACATCAGATCGGTATCCGACAAGGAGAACCAGAATTCATTTTCAGCCAAACGCAACAGCACCGGGTCGTTCAGCATGCCACCCTTGTCGTTGCAAAGAATGCAGTATTTGCCGCGCATCGGCGCGATCTTGGTCGCATCGCGGGTGATGACGGTGTTGACGAAATCCTCCGCGTCTGGTCCTTTGACGCGGATCTGGCGTTCGACAGCAACGTTCCAGAGCGTCACGCCCCGAACCAGCGAGCGGTATTCCGCCATCGCGCCGCCCTCTTCGGGACGGACATAGCCGAGCGGGTGAGACATGCGGTTATAAACAGTGGCACGCCAGCATCCGGCCTCGACCGAGAGATGCCAGAAGGGTGATTTGCGCACGCGGGTCGAAATCAGCATCTCGACCGGCGTTTGTCCCGACTGGCGTAGATTGACGGGCACGATCCGATCAGACTGATCAACGCCGGGGACGTTCGGGTGGGTTCTGCGGGTCTCGGGCATGATCTCTCCCTTTCAATAGCGCTGGGTTTGATGCTGTTACCGCCCCCGACGGCATTGTCGTACCAAGGTTAAATCGTGGTGACTTGGCGGATCTGTTGTACGGTCAGGACACATCCAACCTATCATATTTGCCAAAAGTCGGCAACGGCGCGTAGTTCATCACTCCCCGTTAACGGCCCGGATCAAGGCGTTGATCTCCACTGCGATGACTTGCGGATGATCCTCTGGCGTAAAGTGTTGACCACCCTCAATGCGCCGCAGCGGTGCGTCGAGGTCCGCTGCGCGCCGCTCACCGTATTCGATCTTCTGGAAGTCGTCAGCCGCTCCCCAAGCGCTGCGCGCCGCAAGCGCGAGGGTCGGAGGCTGGTCTTGGTGTCCTCGACGCTCAGCGATTGTGTCTGGCGCACAAACGCTTCTGGCTGACGATCAATTGGACGACGGCGGGCCAAGAATGACGGGTGTGCGTGCACCTGTACTGGTTCGCGTGAAAAGATGTCCGCATAGTCAGGGCTATGTTGCGCGTTGCCAGAATGTAGCCCATCTTGCGACTTTCTCGTCAGTCGTCCTAACGTTTGATATTCTACGCTTCGACATCATGCGCCAGGTCTTCAAGATAAACGTACAAAAGCTCCAGGGCGTAGTGCGGATTGTGGAAGTAGGCCCCGCCGTCAGAGGTGACGAATTTCCAGTTGTACGCCGCCTTCAAAAGGCGGGGTGTCCAGCCTTTGTAGCCGACTGCACGTCCATCGGCCTGATCAATGCACCCGTCGCCGTTCGCGTCGGCGGCGAAATAGGGGTACTGATGACCGTCAAATATCATTGCTGTTCAGGCGATCGCAGCGGCGTATTCAAGAAGTAACCCGTGCAGGCGCTCGGCATTGACCGCAATGTCAGAACGGATGCCCTTTTAAATATCTCCGCTGCCGTGAAAGCTCAACCGCGACAGGCGGATATTTTCGGGCGCACCTTTTTCATGGCAGGTCATGCAGGTTTCCTGCGCAACTTCCAGATTGTGCGGTTCGTGGCACGAGACACAAGTCGTCATCGGGCGGGCGTGAAAGAAGCGACCGGAATAATCTTTGCCCGGACATTGATAGCCCGACCCGCCGTAACCTCCAAGCCAGGTCGAGGCTGCCACGGCATAATGCGGATTGATGAAGCCCAGACCGGAGTCGGGGGTAACCGCATCCTTCGATGCGACCGCTTCGGTTATCATGTTTCCGGCTGCGCGGCCCTGATGGCAGGTCATGCACGAGACCTCTGCCGTCGTGGCAACAGGATGCATCAGACCGTTGGGAAACTTCACTTCGCTGATATTGCCCAGACCCGGATTATGACAGGTATCGCAATCAACAACGCCTCCGGTCGGCATGAGCGATTGCGCAGGCCCCGGTTCGCTGCCGTCCAGACCGTGGAACGCGCGAAACCCCGCCCCGGCATGGCAGGTCGCACAAACAGGCGGAATCTCTGCGTCATCATTCCAGTGGGCGAAGGATTCAGAAGAGGAATCCGAATGTCCTGACCGTGCCCAGTTTCCGATGGCTGTCTGATTTGCGATTTTGATCTGAGCCGACCTGAAGGGCCCCGACTGGGGCATCACATAGAGTTCGAGTTCTTCTGCAATGGCCTCGATCTCCGGTGATGTGCTTTCGGATTGATCCTGCGCCGATGAAATCGGTCGGCATGGCAAGGAGCGCAATGCCAAGTGAAGCAAAAACTCCGAACCGTCTTTCATTTTTCAATGGCTTGTTAACTTATTCCCTGGCCGGCGAGGCTACACCTTTGTTCAAATTCATGTCATCCGCACGCAGAGATTCCCGCAATTTTGTCCGGGTTGTGTTTATCGCGCCCGTATCTTGATCGACGGTGAAAAGATGTTCACTTCTCTTCTTTCCCCGGGGCTTGTTCTGCCACGCACCGGACTGCAACTCACGCAGGCACAAGCGGACACCCATATTACAGTCAAGGCCGCCGCTGTCCCCGATTATCGTGAAGAGTTGCGCGTGGATTTGCTGGTCGAGAAGGGCGCGCAAGTCGCGCAGGGCCAACCGCTCTTGCGCCTCTGGACGGCACCTGACATCGCCCTCGTGGCGCCGATGGCCGGACGGGTGGCCCGTATTGCGCTACATCCCGGCCACAAACTGTCGCAGATCGTCTTGTTCCATGATGCAGACGGCGACCGCTACAAATTCGAGACAAGCGGCACGACATCTGGTGCTTCCGGTTTGCGCAGCTTGATTCAGGCGTCCGGTCTTTGGCGCGCCTTTCGCAGCCGTCCCTTCAGGCGGATGCCGAGAGCCGGCGCAACTCCCCCCGCGATTTTTTGTGATGGGCGTCGACAGCAAGCCCGACGCCCCTGCACCCATGACGGCGCTTGTCTCGCGGGAGGGAAGACTTCAGCCGCGGTCTTGAAACACTTTTGCGGATTTCGGATGCAAATTTCTTTCTGTGCGAGCCGGAGGACCAACCCTTTTCGGGAGAGGTTCCCGCGTCATTCAAACGCCTCCGGATTGGAACGGTCCGCCCGCAAAGCCTCGCGGGGATACAGGTTCATCGCCACTTCCCCGCCAAAACGGATGCGCCGGTTTGGGATATTCACGCCAAAGACATCGCCCATTTGGGCGCCCTGCTTGAGACAGGCTATTTGTCCGCAACGCGCCTCGTTGCGATCACCGGCGATGCGCTGCGTGAACCCCGCCTCGTCAGGTGCCTGCCGGGTGCCGATCTGCGCGGCCTGAACCAAAATCTGATGCGCCCCGGACCGCATGACGTAATGTCCGAGCCCACCCTTGGCGCGCGCCGCGCACATTGGCTTGGTCCCTGCGACCGGCAGATTACGGTGCTTGAACGGGCCGAGAAACCACGCAAGCAGCACTGGTTCAGCGCAGCGCTCGAACGCGCGGCACGCCAGGCCCCCCCTATTCCAACCGCCGCCCTCGATCAGTGGCTTGGCGGCGGGCTATCGGCTACGGCAATGGTGCGCACCCTTGCCACTGGCGACCCCGTGACCTTTACAGCACTCGGCGGACTATCTCTCGTCGAGGAAAATCTGGCGCTTGCCGATTATGCCACAGGCGCGCGCCCTCGCCTGGCAAATCACCTTCGCGCGATGCTGACCCGGATCGCCTCCGAGGAGGATGCGATATGAGACGCGGGTTCTGGGATCGCGAAATGGTGGCGCTGCTATTGCTGCTGTCGATGCTACCGCTGCTGCTCACGTGGCTTTGGTTTTCGGGTGCTAATGGATTTGGCCGGCTGATCTTTACGCTGGTGATCTCTGGTCTTTGGCACCTGATCTTTATGTTGGCGCGCGCGCAACCGCCGTCTTTCACCGGTGCGTTGACGGCGGTGGCGATTGCGATGCTGGCCCCCCAAGACCTGAACTTTACGCAGCTGATTCTAGGGATCAGTTTTGGCACTGTCATGGCCGAACTGGTGTTTGGCGGATGAGGACGCAATGCGCTAAACTCCGCGACCGTCACGCTTGCGTTTCTGGGGTTTGGCTTTCCGACAGCACTTTGGCATGATTTCGCTGTCCCTGTTTCATGGGCGGTGATCCCGGCGCTGGTGATCGGCGCGTTTTTCGGCGTCATATCGTTGCGTTCGAGCCTTGGCGCGTTGGTCGTTCTGGCAATTGCCCTCGCCGCCGACCTAAACGTCGGAGCCGCGTTGCCGGCAGCGGGGATCGTGTTTGCACTCTTGGTGACTGATCCGGTGGCAAGCGCCTCGACCCGGTTTGGTCGCTGGTTGAACGGGGCGCTTTACGCGGCGCTCGTCACTCTCTTCGCCACCGGATGGGAGGGCGCCGCTCCGGCACAGATCGCCGTTTCTGCGGCGCTTCTGACCTCTTTGGCCGCCCCGCTACTGGATGAAATAGCGATCATGCTTTGGACTGCGCGCAGGAGAAAACGCCATGGTTGACCTCAACCCGATAACCGCCTGGCGTAGGCTGTTGGCCCTCCCGAATGAAAGTCGCACCAAGACGTTGTTCATGGCGTTCCTCGTCTCGGCGATCTGCGCCTTGCTGGTCAGCGGCGCGACCGTCATCTTGCGCCCGATCCAGACCGCAAACCGCGCCGCAGAGCAACAGGCACGGCTCGAAACACTGATCGCGGGTATTCCCGGCATGTCTGCCCTGCTGTCACAGGACGACGGCTCCCTTTCCACCGTGATCATCAACCTCGACAAGGGCGTCGTGGCCACCGGGGTCACACCAGACACCCTTGCCACAGCACTTAACGACAGCGCCAACTGGACCAGCCTGACGCCGGTGCAAGACCTGGCCGGGCTGGGCCAACGACCCGATTTCGCACAGGTTTACTACTTGCGCGGCGCGGATGGTGAATTGTCGCTTGCGCTCCTCCCGATCAGCGGTTCGGGATATAACGGCCCAATCGACGCCATTATTGCGCTTGATGGCGACGTGAACACCATCGCCGGACTTGCCATCACCGGTCAGTCCGAAACACCGGGGCTTGGCTGACGCATCGAAGAACCCGCGTGGCTTTTGCAGTTCAGCGGCAAGTCGCTGGCCGATGCCAGCGACGCAATCCGTTTCGCCGTTGCCAAGGGCGTGGCTGGCGGCGCATTCGAGGTCGACGGCATTACCGGCGCGACACGCACCTCCAATGCGATCACGCGCACCATTCGCTTCTGCCTTGACGAGGACGGCTATGGCCCGCTTCTCGACGCCATCAAACCTGGCGAGTTCTAAGCCAAGTCCACACGCACAGGCCCTTTGCACATCCTGACGGAACCGTTGATTAAACAGAACCCGGTGACCCTCCAGATCCTCGGCATCTGCTCGACGCTGGCCGTGACAACATCGGTCGCCACGGCGCTGACCAGGTCGGCGGCTCTGACAGCCGTACTCGTCATGTCGGCGGCGGTGATCAGCCTGATCCGCCGTCACATCCCCGATTCAATCCACCTGATCGTCCAGATCGTGATCGTCGCCTCGCTGGTGTTTGTCATTGACCAACTCCTTCAGGCCTATCTATTCGAGATCAGCCAACGGCTTTCGGTGTTTGTCAGCCTGATCACCACCAATTGCCTTGTTCTGGGGCGCACGGAATCCTTTTCGCGCCACAATCCGCCGGTACGCTCAATGGTCGATGCGCTTGGCAACGGGCTCGGCTATTCGCTGGTGCTGATCGTCATCGGCTCACTGCGCGAACTGTTCGGCGCCGGGTCACTGCTCAGTTGGCAGGTTCTGGCGGCTGTCGATCAGGGGGGGTGGTATACGCCGCTCAATTTGATGCTTTTGGCACCCTCTGCCTTCTTCCTGCTCGGCGGGCTGGTCTGGGCCATCCGCACCATCCTGCCCGAACAATCGGAATCGCTTGAGTTTCTGTCGCCCGACGACCCGGAGGACACTGCACGAGCGAGCTTTGGTCCCTCTTTTTGCGCGCGCCCTTTGTCGAAAACATGCCATTGACGTTTTTTCTCGGGCTCTGCACCTTATTCGCGCTGTCGCGCAAGACCGGCCCTGGCCTTGGCGTTTCGATGATCGCCGTGATGGTCGTGACTGTGCCGCTCAACCACCTGATTAACACCGCGCTGCTGGCACCGGGGGCATGGGTCTGGCTGGGCCTGCCCGACACCGATCTCTCGTACCTCAGGCGCATCGCCTTCATCGGGGTGATCGCCGCCACGCTCCAGCAGCTTGAGATGGTGCTCGACCGGTTCTTTCCGGCAATCTACGCGTCTTTCGGGTTTTTTCTACCGCTCTTGACCGTGCAATGTGCCATCCTTGGCGGCAGTCTCTTCATGGTCGATCGCAAATACGGCCTTGCGGAATCTGCCGTGTTCGGCCTCGGCGCGGGCTTTGCCGTTGCAGTTGTTATGCTGGGTGCGATCCGCGCACGTCTTGCCTACGCCGATCTGCCCAGGGGGCTGCGCGGCCTTTGCATCACGTTCATCATTGCAGGCATGATGTCGATGGGTTTTTCGGCCTTCGCGCAGATGGTGGCCTCATGACGGAGATTTTGCTTGGCGCATTCATCATTGTCGCCCTGATCCTCATGCTGACATTCGTGCTGCTGGCAACGCGGCGCAGGCTTGTCCCCGCCGAAGCGATGGTGGTGATCGTCAATGGCACGGACCAGATCGGGGTGGCGCGCGGTGGCAATTCTGGGCGTCCTGCAAGGCGCAGATATCGGCATCCTCGCCGCCTGTGGCGGTAAGGGCACCTGCGGGCTTTGCCGTGTGGTGGTCGAAGGCACTGGTGCTGGAAAAGCTTAAGCAACCGAAAAAGGTCTTCTTTCAGCCGTCGAGCGCAAGGCGCATGTGCGGCTCGCCTGCCAGACCACGTTGCGCGGCCCCTGCGAGGTGACGGTGCCACAAGAGTTCTTTGGCGCGACCCGCTTCACCTGCAGCGTCGTGTCAAACCGTCAACTCGCGCCGCCAATCCGCGAGTTAGTTCTTGATCTGCCCAAAGATCAACCCTTTGATTTCCGCGCCGGTGGTTTTTTGCAACTGACCGCACCACCTTATGATCTCGACTTTGCTATGATCGCAGTCAACGACGCATTTGCCGAAATCTGGCGGTTGGCGGATTGGCCCACGATGCGCTCGAACGCGCCAGAACCCGTTACCCGCGCCTATTCCATCGCCAGCCGGCCAGAGGACGCAGGGCGTGCCGTATTCAACATTCGCCTCGCTGTGCCCCCCCCCCCGCCGGACAGGAACAAGGGGTGCCCCCCGGCATCATTTCATCCTGGCTGCTGTCACTCAAACCCGGTGATAAGGTCGAAGCCTCGGGGCCATTCGGTGATTTCCACGTGCAGCCAACCGAGCGCGAAATGATCTTTATCGTCGGCGGTGTCGGCATGGCCCCGCTGCGCGCGGTGATCCACGAGCAGCTCGGCGCCGGCTCCGGGCACAAAATGCACTATTTCTACGGCGCACGCAGCCATATCATCGACCCGCATCGCGCCCATCCGGTCGAGCGCAACATCGCCTCGGTATCGGCCCTCGCCCGCAATGCCATGGAAGCTGTCGGTTGGGCCACGGCGCTCGCGGCGGCGGGTGATGCCGGCCCACAGATCGCGCGCGCGCATGACCTCGCAGCACTTTTCCTATTCAACACGAGCGGCGGGCTGCACCCTCAAATCACCGGCGATTTTGACCGCCACATGATTTAAAGGCAAGGATATGGAAATTCTTCTCGGACTATGCATGGTCCTTCTCGCCGCCCTTGGCCTTGGTGTTGGGTCTCTTGTCGGGCGCGGACCGGTCCAAGGGTCTTGCGGCGGCATGGCCTGCATCAAGGATATCGCCTGCGAAGGATGTCAAAACCGCGCGCGCGAGGACCAGACATGAGCCCGCATGAAACCCTGCACGCGCTGGTGCGCACGGACATGCCCGTGCTGAGCCCCGACACGCCGATCCGCCGCGCCGTCGCCACCCTTGTCAAAGAGCATGCGTCGGGTGCGGTGGTGATCGACGACAGCGGCGCCTCGCAAGGCATCTTGACCCAAAAGGACTGTTTCCGCCCCTCTCTGAACGCTAGCTACTATCAGGAATGGAAAGGGACCGTGGCCGATTACATGACGCCGGATGTCATTACCCTTTCGGCAAGTAGCGACGTCATTGCCGCGGCCAAAGGATTTCTGAACCATTCCCATCGCGTATTCCCGGTGCTGGACGGAGAGCAGCTCATCGGGATGCCGAGACGCTGCGATGTTCTGGGGCGCCTTGTCGAACTGGGATGAAGCGAATGCGAACGACGGCGCGACCGGTAGATCCCGACTTGGGACTATAGGGTCGGGTGTATTATGTTGGCAAAACATGCGGGCCTTGATGGATAGCGCGATGTGGCAAATTTGGGTGCAGTCGAAACCATTGAGAACTGACGTACTTGGTCCCGATCCGTGAAATATTCCATATTGGCCCCATAGTCAGGCCATGGACCTTCGACAAACTGCCAAAGGTGCGCTAACCAAGTGTCGGAGGGTCCCAATTGATCGAAAGTTTTGGTGTTTCTGCGCTTCTTACAGCTGTGGCACTTTTCGGAACGCTGCGTTTTTTAGCACCAGATCTATCCTCGCGCAGAAGGCTGTGCTGACCCAGGATATTTTGGGTTGGTCCGGCATTTGCCATTCAGAACTGTGAAATGACGCAAAACTTCGGCACCCGGCACCTCCTTTCCCCACCCCAGGAGATGCTCAACCACCCGTAACGACGCAATCGACGTGACCCGCACGGGTGCCCGACAGATATCCAGTCACCTGCCACGCAGGGGCGGTATAGCGAGAACATCGACCGTCGAGGAGCCCAGGAGCTTCTCTGTCACGCTTCCGATGAACAGTTTCTCCAGCCCGGTCCGGCTGTGGGTCGATTGCACGATCAAGTCTGCACGTTCCTCGCGCGCGGTCTTCAGGATCTCGTGCACCGGCGTCGACGCTTCGTGGCGCGCGATTTGTCGGATACCTTTGAGACCTGCGGAGGCCGCGAACGCGGCAAGATCACAGGCGATATCCCTTTGCGTCTCCGCGAGATAGTGCGCGCAATCTTCCTTTGGCACAAAATGCCCCATGACCAGCCGAAGCGCCGGCGCCTTGAAGACATGAAGCAGCGCGATGCGTGCGCCCGCCGATCCCGAGCGCATGAAAGCGGCGCAATGTATCGCGTGAATTGCACGATAAATCAGTCATTTGCAGGACATCCCTCTAATGGCCGACCGGCGTGGCGTTCACCATGAGGACGGGACAGTTGATCGGCCTGATCGTGCGCTCCGCCGTCGTGCCGGTGAACACATCCCTGAGAACCTGCCGGCGATGCGGTCCGATAACCAGAAGGTCGGGGGCCACGTCGGCCACTGCTTTGATAATCCCCACAAAGGGCGTGGCCAGAATAACCTGCGTGTCGCACTCGACGCCATCGACATCCCTAAGGGTCGCGGCCATCTGGTTCAGCAGGTTCTCTGCCTCGTCGCGCTCGGTATCAATGACCCGGCGTGGCTGATCGTCATCAATGACGTGCACAAGCGCGATACTGGCTCCCGACTGGCGCGCAAGCAGGGTCGCGCGTCTCTGTGCCCGATCCGACCGTTCGGGGAAATCCGTCGCCACCAGAATTTTCTGCATTGCATCGACTGTTACCGCGCCTAGCCCAGTACATGAATTCGAGTACCGAAAACGCACTATATCCTGTTTGGCACGTCCATCCTACGCTATACTCCAGGATATAACATCAAACCAAGTGAAAAGGCGTTCAACATGCCCTGCGAGCATTACCAGACCGTCAGGGAGGTCGCTGACCTTCTGAAGGTCAGTGAGGTCACGGTTCGGCGCTGGATCAAGGACGGAGAACTCCGCGCGATCGATATCGGCAAGGGGTGGCGGATCGGCACCAACGATCTGGATGCCTTCCTTGAGGGACACGCGACCCGACCGGCCGGAACGACAAATGGCGGTGCAGGCCCGGAAGACCAGCAACCGAAGGAACCAAAGACGTGATGGAAGTGATTGTTCAATCACCGTTCTCGGAGATCGCGGCACTTCTGGTGATGGCTGCGGTAATCGGGTTTCTCGGGATCATCCTGCGTCAGCCGTTGATCGTCAGTTTCATCGCTGTCGGTCTGATCGCCGGCCCTTCGGCGCTGAACGTGGTGCAGTCGGATGAACAGATCAGCCTCCTTTCGGAACTCGGCATTGCCGTGCTTCTGTTCCTCGTCGGCATCAAGCTCGACGTAAAGCTCATCCGCTCGCTCGGCAGCGTGTCGCTCCTGACCGGGCTCGGCCAGGTCGCGTTCACCTCGATCTTCGGATATCTGATCGGGCTGGCATTGGGGCTGGGGCATGTCACCAGCCTTTATGTCGCCGTTGCACTGACGTTTTCGTCGACGATCATCATCGTGAAACTCTTGTCGGATAAGCGCGAGATCGATAGCCTGCACGGGCAAATCGCGCTCGGCTTCCTGATCGTACAGGATCTTGTCGTCGTGCTGGCGATGATTGTGCTCTCGGCCATCGGTATCGGGGCGGCGGGCGATGATGGGCATGGCGGCGGGTCGGTGCCGATGGTGCTTGTCTCGGGCATCGCCATGGTCGCACTGGTCATCCTGTTCGTGCGCTATGCCGCCAACCCGTTGACAGAACGGCTTGCACGGGCGCCGGAACTGCTGGTGATCTTTGCCATCGCCATGGCAGCGATGTTCGCCGCGATCGGGGATATCGCGGGGCTTGGCAAGGAGGTGGGCGGCCTGCTGGCGGGCGTGGCACTCGCGTCGACGCCCTACCGCGAGACCATCGCGGCCCGTCTGGCACCGCTCCGGGATTTTCTGCTGCTGTTTTTCTTTATCGCGCTCGGCTCTGCCCTCGATCTGTCCCTGCTCGGCACGCATGTCACCGGCGCGATCATCTTCTCGATTTTCGTTCTGATCGGAAATCCGCTGATCGTCCTCACGATCATGGGTGCCATGGGTTACCGCAAACGCACGGGCTTCCTCGCCGGGTTGACCGTGGCCCAGATCAGCGAATTCTCCCTGATTTTCATCGCCATGGGCGTCTCCCTTGGCCATGTTCAAGAGGATGCGCTTGGCCTTGTCACCATGGTCGGGCTGGTGACCATTGCGGCCTCCACCTACATGATCACCTATTCGCACCAGCTTTACACAGTCGTCGAGCGGTTTCTGGGCGTCTTCGAGCGGAAGGGCACGCCGCGCGAACCCTCCGAGGCCGGCCCGCATCGCGACGACGGCTACAAGGTGATTATTTTCGGGCTGGGCCGCTTTGGCACGGCCATCGGAATGCGCCTCCAGAAACGGGGCATCAAAGTGCTGGGGGTCGACTTCAACCCGCTGGCGGTACGACGCTGGCGCGAGTTGGGGCTTGATACCGAGTTCGGCGACGCAAGCGATCCGGAGTTCGTGGCCGAACTGCCCCTGCCGCACGCCGAATGGATCGTCTCCACGATGCCTATTTATCCCACGGGCCTTAGCCATGAGGATACGCGCACCACGCTAATCCAGTTAACCCGCACCTCCGGCTTTCGTGGGCAGATCGCCGCTGCATCGCATCACGCGCGCGACACCGAAACGCTGTTCGCCTCCGGGGCGGATCTCATTCTGGAGCCATTCCAAGATGCTGCCGACCGCGCTGTCGATCTGCTCTGCGGCGCACCGGAGGAGGAGCGAACCGAGATTCCTGCGATCGTGTCGGAAGAGCAACAGGCGTCCTAATGTCTTTCGACCCATCTTCGAGACACGAGGATAACTCGAAATGCCCGTCACGCTGCAATATTACGCGCGTTCTGTGAAAAGCAGTATCTCTGTTTTTCCTCGAAACGCTTTAGGAGAAATAAACCCGTGGTCCTCGAAATCACCCTCGTACTGTTCCTGATCTGTGTAAACGGGCTTTTGGCGATGTCGGAGCTAGCCATCGTCTCGGCCCGGCCTGCCCGACTGCGTGTTCAGGCCGAGCGCGGTAGCGTCGGCGCGCGCGCGGCCTTGACCCTGGCGGCGGACCCCGGCCGCTTCCTGTCGACTGTACAGATCGGCATCACCCTCGTTGGCATCATCGCCGGGGCGATTTCCGGAGTAACAATCGGCACACGGCTGGCGAGGGTTCTGCCAGATTGGGGCGTGCCGGAAGCGATGGCGCAGGAAGTGGGCGTCGGCCTTGTCGTCATCGTCATCACCTACCTGTCTCTCATCATGGGCGAGCTTGTTCCCAAGCAGATTGCCCTGGCCGCGCCCGAGCGAGTGGCGGCCCGTGTGGCTCCGTCGATGATCGTTCTGTCCCGCGTCACTGCCCCGGTTGTTTGGCTGCTCGACCGCTCGGGCAAGTTGGTGCTGAGGCTTTTCGGACAGTCAGGACGGCGGGAGAGTTCGGTAAGCGACGAAGACATCCACATGATGCTGACAGAGGCCGCCGGCGCCGGAGTCATCCATCGCGCCGAGAAAGATCTCATCGGGGGCGTGATGCGTTTTTCCGACCGCCGCGCGCGCGGGCTGATGACCCCGCGCCATGATGTCGAGATCGCCAGAATGGGAGAGACGCGGGCGCAGATACTCGCCCGCTTTGCGTCCTCGGCCCATTCGCGATTGCCGCTGCGCCACGGCGGGCAGGACGACATCATCGGCGTTCTGCACAATCGGGACATGCTTGCAACGACTGATGACAGCTTCGATCCACTGGCCCTTATCCGGTCTGCGCTGGTCGTTCAGGAATCGCTGCCGGCGCTCGAAGTAGTTGACAGGCTGCGGGCATCACCCTCTGACATGCTGTTCGTCTACGACGAGTACGGGCATTTCGAAGGCATCGTCACGCCAATGGACGTGCTGGGCGCCATTGCCGGCGGCTTCGACGGACATGAAGCGGATGAGCCAAAGCTGGTGACGCGCGAAGACGGTTCCATGCTTGTCGCGGGCTGGATGGCGTTCGACGAATTCGCCGCACACCTGAAGCTTTCTTTTCCGGAAGAGGGCGGGTTCGAGACGGTGGCGGGCCTCGTGCTGCATTTGATCAGCGACATGCCGAAGGCTGGCGACAGCGTCACATTCGAAGGCTGGCGGATCGAAATCGTCGACATGGACGGTCTGCGCATCGACAAGCTCCTGGTCAGGCGCAGCGCTGAGAATAGCTGACGGAAGGTGTAAATGACGGACACAGCGCAGACTCTGCCAAAACGCCGGACATCCGCGAAAGCAAACCAACGTCGATTTGTCACTTCAACACTACCCCCCTTGGTGCGCCACAAACACCGCATCGCCCACCCTGTCATTCGCCGCGACATGATCCCATGCCAGCCCATCGCGCTTAAGCAGATAGGCGATTTCAGCTAAATCTTCGGCCGTCAGGACACCGCCCCCACGGGCGGAGCCCTGCGGCAGGTATAGTCAACGATGATATGATCGGCTTGGACCAGATAGGCGCACGCATCGATGTCCTCTCCGGTTTCGGCCTTCCGGCCTGCGCGGTCATAAAGCAATGCCAGAAAACCGGCCTGCCCCCCTTCCACGGTATCGCTCAGGTCGCGGAAATGAGCGTGACGCAATAGGGATTGTGGTGGATGACAACGGCCATGCTGCGTCTGCTTCTTTGATAAGCAGACGCAGCACATCAAGGCGTGTGGATTGGCCAAGGGCCGCAAAGGCATCGAGAGCACGTTTCTTTTTCATATATCGAGATGCACTGAGTTACCTTGAAATGGTCAGGTCTGTTGATCTGGATCAATGCACTCGACAACAGCTTATGCGCATAAGCGCATCAAGGAAACATCAAATGATTCTAACGCTTCTTTCCGCATTGGCCGAACCGACCCGCCTTGCAGCGATACGTCTGCTTGCTGACGGTGACGAACACTGTGTCTGCGAATTGATGCAAGTGCTGAATGCAACGCAGAGCCGGATGTCGCGGCACATGAGAACGCTCAAACAGGCGGGGTTGGTGGTGGATCGACGCGATGCACAATGGGTGCGCTATCGGTTGAAACCTGACCTCCCCCAGAACATTGCCCGTGTCCTTGACGCCGTGCTCGATGTTGAAACTGAACAGAAAAGGGCCGCCGCATGACGACAGAAACCCATGACATTGAACCCCATCAAGGGCGCTCTGACTGGCTTTGGTATACGGGTGTCGCTTTATGTGGTGCTGTCTGGCTGCTGCTTTATCGCCAGTTGATCCCGTTCTCGGAATGGGCGACCGCGCTGTTTCCGATCGCGCGCGACAGCCATACCGGCGAGGCGATTGCGTTCTTCATTTATGACGTTCCGAAGGTGCTGCTGCTTTTGACCCTGATCGTGTTTGTCACGGGCGTGCTTCGCAGTTGGTTCAGCCCCGAAAAAACCCGCGCCATTCTTTCGGGTAAACGCGAAATTCTGGGCTACCCGCTTGCGGCGGCGCTCGGTGTGCTGACGCCGTTTTGCTCTTGCTCGTCTGTGCCGCTGTTCATCGGCTTCGTTTCAGCAGGAATTCCGCTTGGCGTCACCTTCTCGTTCCTGATTGCAGGACCGATGGTGGGGCCGGTTGGTCTGGGGCTTTTGTTCGGGTTGGTCGGGTGGAAAATCACTGTGATCTATCTTGTGTTCGGCTTCACGATTGCGACCCTGGCAGGGTGGGTCATGGGGCGTATGGGCCTTGAGAAATATCTGCAAGACTGGGTGCGCGAGCTGAACGCAGGTGCCGCCCTTGGTTTGCCCGAAGACCGTCTGACGATGGTTGACCGCATCAAGGCGGGGCTGGAGCAGGTGCGGGAAATTCTGGGCAAGGTCTGGATTTGGGTCGTCATCGGCATTTCCATCGGTGCGCTTATTCACGGTTATATGCCAGAGGCCGTCATGCTGAAGATCATGGGCGGCGAAGCGTGGTGGTCCGTGCCTGCGGCGGTGGTCGTCGGCATTCCGATGTATACCAATGCGGCGGGGGTCATTCCCATCGTCGAGGCGTTGTTGGGCAAGGGTGCGGCTCTTGGCACGACGCTGGCCTTCATGATGTCGGTGATCGCACTCAGCCTGCCCGAAATGATCATCCTCAAGCAGGTACTGACCCTGCGCCTGATCGCGATCTTTATCGCGGTCGTTGCCTCGGGCATCCTTGCCACCGGCTTTTTGTTCAACGCATTACTCTAAAGGAGAAAACACATGAAAAACGTCAAAATCTACGGTCCCGGCTGCAAACGGTGCGACGCCACCGAAGCGATGGTGAACGATGCGACCACCAGATTGGGTATTGAGGCAACTGTAGCGAAGGTCACCGACCAACGGGAAATCGCCATGGCAGGGATCATGTCTACCCCCGGCATCAGCATTGATGGCAAGCTGGTTCATGCGGGTGGCCTGCCGGACAAGGCCAAGCTCGATGAATGGTTGTCTGCATGATGCAACTCATACGGGTTGCTGCGATCTATGTGGCTTGCCTTGCGCCGACGCATCTGTGGGCGGCAGGCCCTTTAGGTGCAGCCTGTTACAGAGGGTATATGGGCGACCGTTGGAGAGAAGGCGCAACTCCGAACGGCTACTGATGCTGATGTCAGATATGTCGTCAATACCGGCGGGCAAGATCATCGCTGGCTTGGCAACGGCTACTGGCAGGCACAGGGCGCAGAGGTTATCGCCTCAAAGGACGCCGTTGCCGATCAGCAGGCGCGCGGCTCTCTGCAAATGACAGCGCTGACCCGGTTTCTCGGGGCGAGCCTTGACGGAACCGAGCCACGCACGGCCGATATTGTTTTCGACGACCGCTACGCGCTTGAGCTTGGCGGCGTGAGCATGGAGATTGTGCATATTGGCGCAGCACACACCCCGGGAGACAGTTTTGCCTGGATTGCGCAGAAGGGCACCGTGTTTACCGGCGACATCGTCTATGTGGAGCGCATACTTGGCGTTGGCGATCAAAGTTCGATCACCGAATGGCCTGCAAGCTTCGAGGCAATTGCCGGGCTTGAACCTGTGTATTTGGTGCCGGGCCATGGCCACGCAACCACATTGAGCCACGCGACACGGGATACCTACGGTTATCTGATGAACTTACGCGCCCAAATCAGTGCGTTGATTGACGCGGGCGGTGATATCATGGCCGCCCCGCAAGTGGATCAATCGGCATTCGCGTATCTTGAACAGTTCGAGAGCCTTGCAGGTCGCAATGCACAGACCGCCTTTCAGCAGATGGAGTGGGAAAAACGTTTGAGGATCTCGTCGCCGCACGACGGATTAACAGCCATGGCAGCGAAGCAACGGGGCTGATCATCAACACCGGTGAAACAGATGCTCGCCTCGCCCTGCTGCTACACAATATCTGCAATGTACGTTTAAAACGGGAGTTTTGGGCGTGCGACAAAAGTCAGCAAAGAGTCCCCTCTGACCGATGCCGCAAACAATCACACTAAGATGTCAGCCTGAATACTGATTTTTGCGCTATGTTGCTTGTAAGGAAATGAATCCCAGGAGCATTTGCTGATGACACGTATGACCGCGAAAGACTTTGATCAGGACCTGCTTGATCTCTATGATTTCTACGCGCACGGAAAGATAACCAAGCGCGTATTCCTGGATAAAGCGGGGCGTTATGCTGTTGGCAGTGCCACTGCATTGACCCTTCTGGGTATGCTCAGTCCGAATTATGCCGAGGCGCAGCAGGTATCCTTCAACGATCCTGACATTTTTGCGGATTACATCACCTATCCTTCGCCCAATGGAACCGGCGATGTACGCGGATATCTGGTGCGGCCCGCAGGTGTGGAGACGCCCCTGCCCGCCGTTTTGGTCATTCATGAAAACCGCGGCTTGAACCCTTATATCGAAGATGTTGCGCGCCGCTTGGCCAAGGCCGGTTTTATGGCGCTGGCTCCCGATGGGCTGACATCTGTCGGTGGCTATCCCGGCAACGACGCTGATGGCCGCGACTTGCAAAGCACCGTGGATGGCACCGAGCTGATGAATGATTTTTTCGCTGGCTTCGAGCATTTGATGGCCCGCGAGGACAGCACAGGCAAGGTCGGCTCTGTCGGGTTTTGCTATGGAGGCGGCGTCGTGAACGCACTGGCCGTCGCCTATCCGGAAATGGCTGCGGGTGTTCCGTTTTATGGCAGGCAGGCTTCGGTAGAAGATGTCCCGAAGATCCTGACTTCGCTGATGTACCAGTTTGCAGAACTGGACGAACGCGTCAACGCGACATGGCCGGACGTCGAAGCGGCGTTAAAGGCAAACGACAAGACCTTCGAAGCCTACATTTACGAAGGGGTCAACCACGGGTTTCACAATGACAGCACGCCGCGATATGACGAAGAAATGGCCGCACTGGCCTGGCAGCGGACCATAGGCTGGTTCAAATCCCATCTGACATAAGCGGCGTTGGGGGTGCCGATGTTTCTGCACTCCCCAACCGCCAAGGCCCGACATCTGAACCACCGTCGCACGGCTGCCAATATGTCACAAAGCAGCGAGCAAGGTTTATAGTTCCGCATGACGTTATACCTTCAAGGCCAGCTGCAAAGACGTTTGTTACCGCTTCCGGTTAATCGGTCTGTGTGGCCTGCCAATCAAACGATCAAAAGGAGAATTTCTTATGTCGCATGTTCTGCTCACCCGCCGGTTGATGCTTGCTGGTGCAGCCGCAGCGACGGGTGTTTCAGGCCTTATCACGCCAGCCAGCGCGCAAAGCATTGCCGCGACGCCCACTATGCGCGGCGGGTCCAACAATTACCGGCCCGGAGCGCCGCTTGTCGAGCGTATCGGTGGCGGTGGCTTTTGGATGACAGGCAAGGTCCTGCGTGTGGGCGATGGCGCCCCGCTTGGTCGCCAACGTATTCAGGTTTGGGCACATACAACCGAAGGCCACGAGCGCGATCCGGAAAGTCACGGCGCGACGCTCACTGATGAGAACGGCGTATTTCGCCTTGAAATGCCGCAGATTGTGCCCGCTTTTGGCCAAGCACATGGCCATCTTGCCTATGACGATGATGAATTCGAAACCGTCTTCCTGCGCCCTGTCATGGCAAATGCGCGTGACACCAGCCTTGATGTGACCTTCGTCCTTCAGCCAGTCTGAACAAGATGACGCGCAATTATGCCTCTTACGCGCGCAGCACATTTGTCTGGGCTGTCGTGATTGCGACCATCGCTCTGGCGATCGCGGCCGCAGCGATGAGCCCATTTTTGCAGTGGCGCGAACCAATCTACATCACCGCAGGATTTGCAGGGGTTAACGCAATGGCGCTCTTGCTGGTGCAGCCGTTGCTGGCGGCGGGATTGTTGCCGGGCGTTCCGGTCCGGCGCGCGCGACGTGCCCACCGCTGGGTCGGTGGTGGCCTGATTGTGGCGGTGGTTGTTCACGTCGCAGCGCTCTGGATCACCAGCCCCCCGGACGTTGTGGATGCGCTTCTCTTTGTATCGCCAACGCCCTTCTCTATCTGGGGTGTCGTCGCGATGTGGGCAATTTTTGCCTCCGGGCTTATCGCCATATACCGGCATCTCTTTCGTCTGCGTGTCTGGCGTCTTACTCATACAGCGCTTGTGGTGGTGATCGTTACGGGAAGCATTGTGCATGCTGTTTTGATCGATGGCACAATGGAGACCCTATCAAAAATCGCGCTCAGCGTGCTGGTGGCCGCCGCGACGTTGAAAGCAATTGCAGACTTGAAGTGTTGGGTGAAGGCAAGGCGCTAAAGCTATGATAATATTTATCTTTTATCATCATAGAGCGTTAAATAAATCTTTTTCTACGCTGCATCTGATCCAAGGGGGGCGTCGGTCAGAATAACCATGCTAAGCGGTGGCAACGTCCATGCAAATTTTGAGAAAGGGGTCCATGCGCCCCTATCACAGCGCACACAAAAGCCACGCAAGTGTCATCCCTCATTCTCTATTCCGGAATAGACTGAATCTCGAACAGATCCTCTAGCAGCGGATCATCACTGCGGTTCGGGATGTGTTTTAGCAGTATTTCCTTCATCGCTTCGGGCTTTCGGAAAAGATTTGCAAGGACACGGTCAATTGCAAGTCGCAGATCATCGTCACCCAGCCGGACCGCAATCGCATAGGGTTCGTACGTAATGCTTTTTCGGGTGACGCGATGGGTTCTGGCCAATTCCGGATTGCTTTTCAGTATCAGATCAAGGATTTCGCGGTCGGCAATATAGCTTTGCAATTCACCCCGATCAAGGGCGGTCTGTGCGTCCTCGTGGCTGCTGTAGGCGACGAATTCGAACTTGGCCTTATCCCCTCCGATCAAAGTGCCTGCGCGGCGCTGGTCCTCGACGGTTGTACCACGCAGATACCCCACCCTGACATCGGCACCGGTACTTTTCTCCGACAACAGGTCTTCAGGATAAAGCAATGCGCTGCCGGTCACAAAAGTGATCAGGCTGAATTCGACGATTTCGCGGCGGGCCATCGTCACGGTCGAAGCTTCGCACAAAAGATCGCAAGAGCCTTTGACCAGCTCGTCAAACCGGTTTTGCGATGTGACCTTGATCATATCGGGTTTCACATTGAGACTGGCCGCCACCCGCTGACACAGATCGACGGTGTATCCGGTCGGCTCCCCCGCATCGCTGGTATAGGAGAACGGGGCGGCGTCCTCACGATAACATATGCCAAGGGTCTCGTCCGCGCCCGCAATGCACGGCCATAAAACCATCAGACCGATAGCGCATCGCGTCAGCACGAGATGCATCCGGGAACCGCGCTACAGTTGGTCGCGTAACCACAACAGCCGCCGCAACAGCACCATTTGGTTTTCCCGACGGCTTGTGCCAGCTCAAGGGTTGCTACCGGTGTGCGTTGGGTTGCAGTGCACGGCAACGTGTCACTGCTTAATGTCAGGCCCGCACTACCCATCAGCAGGACCCCGAGCACGATGTTCATTCGTATCAATCTTTGCAGCATCATTCACACCCCTGTCTTCTGTTGCCCGAGTTTCGCAATTTCGTATCCGTTGAAAATACACTGGCCATGATCAGATGCGTGATGTGATCGGCCATAAGGTCCAGATCCACGCCCATGATATCCTTGGCCTGACGGACCAGTTCGCTGTCCTTGATTTCATTGAACAGAATCGTTCGCCAGACGACATACTCGTGATACTCGCAGATCCGGTACATCACGCCTTCGCGCAGACGTTTGTTCAGGGTATTCTCATTCACCATGCCGAGGTTTTCAAAGCCGTCCTTGAGCACCTCAAAAAGGTCAAACAGCACCAACTCCAGCTTCAGCCCGTCTGACAACGGTGCCAGATCAATGATGATGCTCCCCGCATTGCGGATTCCATCCTGTTCATCGCAAATAATGGACAACTCGATATCGTTGAACAGCGGCGCTGTGTTGAAGATATCGACGGGCGATTGCGCCTGTGCGATTTGAAACTGGCGAAAGATCGAGTACCGGCTTTTGTCGTCGGAAATCAACTGGGACAGATCGGCAATTTCGGCCTTGCTGATGCTGCCCAGCGTGAACACACCGTCACGCGCCTCGCCACATTTGATGATCTCCACAAATGGGCTTTCCACTCCGAACAGTGCTTTTGTCGCCTTTTGGACATTGTCGGGGGGTGTGCGGACAGTGTTGACCGCCCAAAGCTGTGAAAACCGTTCCTCCGCAAAGTTTTTCGTAACCAGTTTCGTGCGTTGAAACCTGTTATAGGCACGCCCCTCAACCACTGTACAAAGGCTGTACAGGACAGGGTAAAAATACTCCGATCCTGCACTGTCTTCCTCGCTGTCATAGCGGCGAAAGAAATTATAAAGTCGCGCAGACCTTATGGCACAAGCATCAAGACTGGCAGGATCGTCTAAATCGAGCACCTCTATAAACGGGTCATTATCCGGTGGATTCTGCTGGTAGTCATAAAGAGCCTCAAGCTGGGTGCGTGCGGTATCAATTTCGGCTGAATTGTCGCTGCGAAGGTATGACTGGTATCCGGAAATAAACGGCCAGTATTGATCGTGCTCCGTCACACGGTATTCCTTGTAAGGATCGCAACCCTTGCTGTCCCGCGTACAAACCTTGAAGGCTCCGTTTGCAATCGCAAAGACATAACCGATGTCTTCGGTGACAGGTGCAATCGCTTCTTCCTCCAGAAAGACGCGCATACCATGTTCAGTCAGAAAGACGGTGCGCGTAGCGCCGTCCACCGTAACATCCCGTTCGGGTCGCACCATCATGCCCATGGGAAAATACATCGCTTTAAGCATATTACCCGACCGGCAATCCACCCACTCGGCGGGGCCGGTCGTTACGGTGACCCAATACTCGGCATCGGCGGTCAAATGGCTGGACGGTTCTTCAATCAACAAGGCGGCAATCTCGGCGGCCCTTGGAAACCGGTCCCCCCGCGATCTGATTTGTTCGCGCAAAATTTGCGTACAAACGTCGTTTGCCGCCAGTTGTTTGGTCAGAATGTTCTCGCGGTTTAGCGCAGGATCAATAACCGCGCCTTCAAGCCATCTCAGGATCTCGTTCGGAAATTCATCAACAGCCACGAACTGTGTGGCAATGGCCTGCGCAATTCTATCAATATCTTCGCTGGCAATGATACCGATCAGCCTGCCGTCGAGCACAACAGGGCCGCCACTCATGCCAGGAGTGGTATTCAGCCCTGCCTCGATCTGGCCACGGGCCGACCGGGCGGTTGATTTGATCTCGCCGGCTGCACGCTCCGGCGCGCCAGTGTTGTTGGGGTGATACCCATAGCCGACAACACTCACCCCCTCTTTGATACGATCGGTTCCGTCGTAGGGTACCGGCAGAAACGTTATTTGCGGGTTTTCGACAAATTGAAGAAGTGCCACATCGTGAAAGTCATCCAGAAATTTAACGTCCAGCTGTTTCATAGCGGCCGGATCAGATTGCGTCCCCAAGGCACCTGTGCATTTCGCCTCTATGTCTCTGACCACATGTTCAGAAGTCAGCAACCGGCCCATCACATCAATTACGACACCCGATCCCTTTGTCGGTTTTCCGTTGAGAACACATTCGACATAGACAACGGACAAAGGGCTGATTGTTTGCGCTGATGCTGGAACACCGCTCAGGGTGGCACCGGTAAAATTAATCAGTGTCAGGTATAAAAATCGCACCAGAACCACACGCGCGGTAAAACGGGATGTATTGCCACGCTTTGGAGAAATGTTGATCATTGCTCGATCCAACCCAATATGGTTCCGGCGCGCAGTGGCGTTATGCGGGTAAAACCGTTGTTGGATTTCCACGGCTCTTCTAGCCCGAAGAACGTGTTTGTGTGAATACCGACGATCATATCATCCTGATCCTGACTATACACTGGTGCACCGCTTGTGCCCCCGAAGGTATCCGCCTGATGAAAGCCTTTCAGCGCCGTCATTTCACGAATACTATCCGAGCTGAACCATTGAACCCCTTTTGGTATCAGGTCGGACGCATAGCCCTGCACAACGATGTCCAACCCCTTTTCACCGTCAGCCAGCGCGCGCACACCAAACCAACCGGTCCGGTTGCCGATGTCACAATCCAGCTTGATAACACCAAGATCATAGTCATGCAGTTCGCGAATGGATGTGGCATTCACCCAGCCATCCAGCACCCTTGCGCTCAGCGCTTTGCACTCGCCAAAATTTGCCAGCCCGCCACTTCTGCCGGGCACAACAATAAAGTCACCGTAAGGCTTCCCCTTTATGGTACCCGAGTGGATGCAATGCGCCGCTGTCAGCACCGTATCGGGCGACACCATCGCCCCCGAACAGGACTTGAGCGGGCCAAACGCCGTTTTGAAGGCGATCTGGACCACGCTGCTGGCAGGCCCGACGCGCATATCCATTTTACCAACAACAGGAAGACGGTTATCTTCGCCTATCACACCGTATTCTATCGTATTCGACGTGTCATCGACGGCCAGATCACCAACGGGCGCGTAATCAGGATAGATTGCCGAGGCTTCGCCCAACAGGATCGCCAGATCGTCATCCAGCGTGGTAGTGCCTTGTGGGGTGGCGCCCGCATCAGCCCCCGCCCCGCTTGGCGTTTGCGCGACTCCGGTGCTTTCAAATCCGGTGGCCGGTTGCGGCGCGACCTCTCCGCTTGAGAACGTGATGACAACTGTGCTTTCCGGGTCCACATCAGGCATTGCCGCCCGTTCCTCATCAAACTGATAGCCGCGCCATTGAACCGGATCGAGCATTGCATCTTCAGTGTCCGCGTCGATAACGCCGGTCTCATCCAGACCGTTTGTCCGTTGAAACGCCCGAATTGCATCTTCGCGGCTGGTCTGGGCACTTTCCGTGGCAAGGCCCGCCGGATCAAGAAATCCACTGTCGCTCAATATCTCGTCAAACAGCTCGGCTTGATGCGCCTCGGGAGAGGTGACAAGCCCTGCGCCCTCTTCAAAGCCCAGCAAATCCTTGTCACGCAGCGCATTGATCCAGACCTTGTTGAACCAGACCTTTGACTGGGCGTATCCGTGGGCGGCACGGCCATTGATCAGAACCCGCACCCTGAGCCGGTCATGTGCGTCAGCCGCGGCGTTAACGTTATTCTCTGTCCAATAGGCGATTGCAGCCATGAGACCGGCCTTGGCGTCACGGGCCAGTTCGGGATCGGACGCGATGTCCAACCCGATTTCGGCACTGCGGCGCAGGAAGTTGTCGCGCCCTGTCAGCTGAATGTACCCCGACCCGCGATAATTCCAGCCGTCCATCGTGTTCCGTCCACGGTTTCCAAGACGAGCGCCATAAACCCAATTTGCCACCTCGACAGGTTTACCGGCAATCCGGCGTGCATCCGCTTCGGATACCGTGTTGCGCGAAAACACCCGCATCAGCGAGGCAAAGGAATAGTTCATGTTTTCATCAAGACGTTTGAGACCGCCAGTCTCGGTCATCACCTGCGCCAGAAAATGTGCCATGCGCAAACGGGTATTGATGCCGTTGGCGTCGAACTCGTCCTGAAAATCAACAATTGCCTGAACAAATCCGTCTTTGGCATGGGGCGCAATGCGTTTGATATCATCAAAGGTAACAAGCTGATTGTCCGCCCGCAGCGGCCCCGAAAAACATACCAAACCACACACAAGCAGCGACGCAATATATCTTTTGAAAAGTACCGTGGTCACATCAGGCTCCCAACAGTAAAGTTAAATATAGAATGAAAAATATGGTGTTATGTTAAAAAACATTATTACAAAAATGGACAAATTTCTAGTCTAAAGTTGCGCAAATGCCGAAAATCTCTATCATGACGGGAATTACCAGCGCGCATCTCCTCTTGGATTGCCCCCCTTTTGCAGGCCGGATTTTCAGGCAACGCAAGCGATGATTTCGAGCGCACTCAAAGTTATTTACAAGCATTTTCGGGAGAACTGTCATGAAGTTGCAAGCCAAAGCGAGATTGATTTCCGCCATTGCCGGACTGGCCGTTTTGAGTGTCGGGTGCGGCGTGAGCGCCGGGCGGTCCGGTGATCAGGGTTGGGACAATGCTGACCGCAAAGCATGGTATCGCGCAACGCAAGGATCGCGTCTGATGCCGGAAAGCTGGTTCATGGCGCTGGAGCAGGCCGAAGCCGATGCCCCTTTTTCAGATCCGGCGAACCTCACATCATTTGGCTTCATTGCCCCTCCTGCCAATCTCAACAACGGGTTGCCCATCGGTTTTGCCAAAGACAAACAGGCGGACCGTGATCTGAAGGTTTCGGGTTTGAAATGGTATGTTGGCCAGAAGTCAGGCAAAGCCACCGCCGAACAATGGATCGGCCTGAATTGTGCCGCCTGCCATACCGCCAAAATCAGCTATCAGGGCCAGCAGACCATCATCGACGGGGGGCCAAACCTGCTTGATTTTCAACTGTTTATCGAAGCGCTGGATGGCGCGATGAAGGCAACGCAGGCTGATCAGGCAAAATGGGACCGCTTCAACGCCGCCGTTCTGGACGGCAAGGACACGCCTGAAAACCGCGCCCTGCTCAAGACCGAGTTCCAGAAACTGCTTGCATGGCAGGTCAAGACGGATGCCATGAACGAGACGCCTGTGCGCTACGGCTTTGGCCGGCTGGACGCGGTGGGTCATATCCTTAACAAGATCCTGATGTTCAACGGCGCCGCCCCTTCTCAGGGCAATGCCTCCAATGCTCCCGTCAGTTATCCTTTTTTGTGGGACATCTGGCGCCAGGAGCAGGTGCAATGGAACGGCGTTGCCCAAAACAGCCGGTTTCAACTGCCCGGTGATACGTTCGAATACGGGGCATTGGGCCGCAACGCAGGCGAGGTTCTGGGGGTTTTTGGCGAGGTCGTCATCACCCCGAAATCCGGCACGCTCGACACCCTGAAAGGGTATGTCTCAAGTGTCCAGTCGGAAAACCTTGCCGGATTGGAACGCATCCTCAAAGACCTCAAAGCCCCTGCATGGCCCGCCTATTTCCCTCCGATCGACGCGGAACTGGTCGCTGAAGGCCGCGCGCTGTTCGAGACATCCTGTGCCAGTTGCCACACCACCCCGCAAAACCAGACAGCCGGTGAAAAAACCGAAGTCATGGTGTCCTTCGAGCGCACACAACAGGATAATCCAGAAGATCTGACGGACATCTGGATGGCCTGTAACGCTTATCTTAATGACGGACCAACCGGGCCGATGGCAGGTACCAAAGATCTGAATGGAGAGATCATGGATCAGGTGGCACCGGTCGCGAACATGCTGGCCGTTGCTGTTCAAGGTTCGATTCTGGGGGATAAATCAAGCCTCGTGCACGAGGGGTTTCGCAACTTCTTCGGCATCCGGCGCGTACCCGACGTGTTCGAGGCTGCGCGCGCGGATGATCGGGCAGAATGTCTGAACACGAAAAACGAACCACTGCTGGCTTACAAGGCGCGGCCTCTCGATGGCATCTGGGCGACCGCCCCCTACCTGCACAATGGCTCTGTGTCATCGCTGTACGAGCTTTTGTTGCCAGCCGAGCAGCGGGCCAAATCATTCTGGGTGGGAAACCGGGAATATGATCCGGTCAACGTCGGATATGTATCGACCAAGCCCGAAGGCGACATCAAAGCCTTCCTGCTGCGCGCCCGCGACGGGGCCGGGCAGATCATCGAAGGCAACAGCAACAAGGGCCACGAATACGGCGCCCGCAATTTCAAAGAACGCCAGCGCCGCGCCCTGTTGGAGTATATGAAAACGCTCTGATGTCCCTACGCGCTATCCTGAACCAGCGCGCAAATGGGTTTTAAAACCTGTCCGGTTGATGAAAGCCTTTGGGGGAAGCGGGCGTCAGTCGTCGCAAGACGCCAGCAAAACCTTTTGAACCGCCTCATCCCAACCAAGATACAGCGTATCCCCGTCGCGAATGACCGGGCGGGCCATCACTTTGGGCTTTGCCGAAATTTGCGCCTCTGCTTCCGAGTTTTTCAACCAGTCATTGAGCGCCCGGTAGTCATTCGACTTTCGATCCACTAACCTGTCTCCGAACTCTGCAATCAACCCGGCCAATTCATCCTCGCTCAAAGGGTCTGCCCGAATATCGCGGAAACTAACGTCCTTGCCCGCAGCTTCCAATGCCTTGCGCGCCTTCTGGCACGTTGAACATGTGTTCAGCCCGTAAATAATCATGTCGCACTCTCCTCTGGCGATAATCATGCACCGTTGTTCATCAGCGTTGTTAACACAACCAATCAACTGCGGTTACATCATAACGCGACGCAGAATTTTTCCGATGCCGGGGTTTGTAGCCGGTCATCTCGTTGCGGCAATGCGCAAAAAGCCCGCCTCGTCAAAAATACCGATATTGCCAGTGCGGAAATAGCCGCCTTTGGTGAACGCCTCTTTGTTGGCTTCGGGTTTTTTCCAATCCCCTTTCATCACCTGGAGTCCGGATGTGCAAACCTCGCCGCGTTCACCTGTCGGCATCTGATTGTCGTTGTCATCCAGCAAGATCACGTCGGGTGATGACACCGGAAGGCCGCATCCTTCGGTAACATGCTTTCCGGCAAGCGCTTTCCATCTGTTTGAAACTGTTTCGATAATCGCTGCCCCTCCGCCAAGCAACGCTTTGAGGTGGGAGAAGTCGACCTCCTTGATCTCCGGATGCACCCCCAGACCCGTGCTTTTTGACGGCTTCACACAGCAAAAGCCGGTGGTTTGACGCTAAATCGAAAATAGCAATTGTTTACAATTGACAGAATCCCGAAAATATCGTCTCGTGAAGCGAATAAGCTCGGGAGGAGAATATCAGATGAATGGTGAAGATGGGCTGGCCGAACTCGCGCGCCGCAAGCAAGAAACGCTGGCCATGGGCGGACCGGAAAAGGTCGCGAAACACCGTGCGCGCGGCAAACTCGATGTTCGCACCCGGATCGAGCAGCTGTGTGATACCGGCACTTTCCGGGAAATAGGCACGCTGTCGGGCGTTGCACAGTATAACGACGATGGCAGTCTCGAAAGCCTAGCGCCGTCGAACTTTATCTTTGGCCGTGGAAAGATCGACGGGCGCGATGTGGTTGTGACAGGCGACGATTTCACCGTCCGCGGCGGTTCGGCCGATGCAACGATATCCGAAAAAACGGTTCAGGCAGAGCGGATGGCGCATGAGTTGCGGTTGCCATTGGTGCGTCTGATCGACGGAACAGGCGGTTCTGTGCGCACCATTGAATCTATCGGTCGAACCTATGTCCCCGCCTGTCCCGGATGGGATTCTGTAGTCAAGAACCTCGAAACCGTGCCGGTCATTGCGCTGGTCCTCGGATCGGTTGCAGGCATTGCCTCGGCGCGGGCGGTATCGGCGCATCTGACAATTATGACCCGTTCCACCTCACATATGTTCATTGCCGGCCCTCCCGTGGTGGCACGCATCGGCATCGAAACCGACAAGGACAGCCTTGGCGGTCCTTTGGTTCATGAACGCGCGGGTGCAGCCGATCTGTTGGTCGAAAACGAGGAAGAAGCATTTCACGCCACGCGGCAATTCCTGTCCTACCTGCCGTCTTCGGTGGGCGAAGCGGTGCCTGTCAGCGACCCTGTCGAGATAGCACCAGCCCCCGAACTGCGCACAACGGTGCCTGAATCGCGCCGCCAGACGTACCGGATGCGCACCATTTTGCGCAAAGTGCTGGACCCTGACAGCATTCTGGAACTGGCCCCGAAATTCGGACGCTCCACCATCACGGCGATGGCGCGGATTGATGGCCGTCCGGTCGCGGTGCTGGCTTCGGATCCGAATATTTATGGCGGTGGCTGGTCTGCGGACACCTGCGACAAGATCACCCGATTTATTGATTTCGCAGAAACGTTCCGTCTGCCGGTGGTGCATTTCGTGGATATTCCCGGCTTTATGATCGGTCCCGAGGCCGAGAACACAGGCACAATCCGGCGCGGTGCGCGCACGATGGCCGCCGTCTACCGGATGACCGTGCCAACCATGGGCGTGATCATTCGCAAGTGTTTTGGCGTCGGAGGGGCCGCGCACATAAATCCCGAAGGATTTAGGCACCGAATTGCGTGGCCCACGGGCGATTGGGGGTCTATTCCTCTGGAAGGTGGCATCGAAGCCGCATATCGCGCCGAGCTGGATGCAGCCCCCGACCGCGCCGCAGCGCTGGCCGAAATCGCAACGCGACTGGAAAACCTGCGCTCGCCGTTCCGGACGGCAGACGCCTTTGGCATTGAAGATATCATAGATCCAGCCGATACGCGGGCCCATCTGGTTGATTTCATCCATCTCGCCTATCGCCGCAATATGCGCGATGCGCCCGCGACACGGTATCGGCCATGACAGGCGCACCGCTCGGCGCCGCCCCCGAACCGCTTCTTAATGTGCGCGATCTCTCAATCTCGTTCCGGGGGCGACGCGGCCAGCCCTTGCTTCAGGTCGTGCGCGATCTAAACTTTGCCATCCAGCCGGGAGAGCGGGTCGGGCTGGTCGGTGAATCCGGCTGCGGCAAATCGGTGACAGGTCTGTCGCTGATGCGGCTGTTGCCCTCCACCGCACAGATCAGCGGCCAAGTCCATCTCGGCGGTGTTGACATGGCACAGGCAAGCACAACACAGATCCGCCGGATGCGCGGCAAATCCATCGCCATGATCTTTCAGGAACCGATGAGCGCGCTTGATCCGGTGTTTACCATCGGCAGCCAGATCTCGGAAGCGCTTCGTCTGCACGAACGCCTGCCGCGCGCCGAGGAACGCGAACGTGTTATTGCCGCCCTTGCCGAGGTCGGTATTCCCGCCCCGCAAAAACGCATTGACGATTATCCGCACCAGTTGTCCGGCGGCATGCGCCAGCGGGTGATGATCGCGATTGCCCTGATCAACCGCCCGCAGCTGATTATCGCAGACGAGCCGACGACCGCCCTTGATGTGACCATTCAGGCGCAGATCATGGAGCTTTTGACGCGCCTGTCCGAAGAACGCGGCATGGCGATGCTGTTCATTACGCACGATCTGGGCGTGGTTGCCGAAACCTGCCAGCGGATGATCACCATGTATGCCGGGCAAATCATCGAGGACGCTCCGGTTGATGACGCCCTGATGCAGCCGCGCCACCCCTACACGTCCGGGTTGTTGCGCTCATTGCCGCATTTCAATCACGAACGGGGCAAGTTTGCGTATATTTCCGGCCGCGTCCCTGCCCCGCAGGACATGCCCGAAGGATGCCGTTTTGCCGCCCGCTGCGCCTACAGCGCTGATGGATGCGAAAACCCGCAGGACTTGCGCAGCATCGACGCCAAGCGGCGTGTGCGATGCTGGCGCTCCGAAGAACTATCGCTGGACGGTGCGGTGGAAACCCCCGCGCCGGTATCATCGCAAACATCCGGCCTGTCGGAGCAGATGCCATGACAAATTCTACAGCAACACCTCCCCTCGCAAGCGGAACTGCCGATGGACCCGTCGCCGAGGTCCGCGACCTGTCCATACGCTTTCGTACGCTCGACGGCACCGGCGAGTTGCGCGCGGTCGACGATGTCAGCTTTGACATCCGGCGCGGCGAGACATTTGGCATCATCGGGGAAAGCGGCTCTGGCAAATCGACCATCGGTCGGGTGCTTGCCGGTTTGCTTGATCCATCCGACGGCACAGTGCACTTTGACGGCCATGATCGCGCCGATTTTTCGCGGCGCGAATGGCGTCAGGCCCGCCGCGCGTACCAGATGGTTTTTCAAGACCCCAGCGCTGCGCTTAATCCCAGAATGACCATTCTCGACAGCCTGTTGGAGCCGATGCGGTTTATGGGCGGTATGGACCGGGCCGAGATGCGCCAACGTGCGCTGGATGCGCTGGAGCGGGTCGGGCTACGCCACGACATGGCGTTGCGATATCCGCATGAATTGTCGGGCGGCCAAAAACAACGGGTCAACATCGCGCGCATTCTGCCGCTTAACCCCAAGCTGGTGGTGTGTGACGAGGTTGTTGCCGCGCTTGATGTTTCCATTCGCGGCGAGATCCTGAACCTGTTCGTCGAGTTGCAACGTGATTTCGGGCTGGCCTATGCGTTCATTGCGCATGACATCGCAATCGTCGCCCAGATCAGCGACCGCATTGCCGTCACCTACCTTGGAAAATTCATGGAGCTGGGCCGCACCGATGACGTGATCGACCGGCCCCTGCATCCCTACACGGTTGCGCTGTTGTCGGCAGAGCCGCAACCCCTGCCCGCACATCTGCGTGATCGCACACAATTGCGACTGGAGGGCGATATTCCAAGCCCGCTGGATCCGCCCAGCGGATGCCGGTTCCATACCCGCTGCCCTTGGGCCACGGAAATTTGCAAACACGAAAGCCCCGCATGGCGCGAACTTAGGCCGGACCATTTCACCGCCTGCCATCACGCCACACCGGACGGCCTGCCGCCGCTCGAAATCGGTTCGGACGGTTAGCAACCACCGGTCCCCCGGATTTCAAATATCCGGTGGGCCAAAACACGACAAACTTAAAACGGGAGGATAAGATATGAACAATAAACAACTCAAAGCAATCAATGCTCTACCACCACTGCGCCGCCGCCAGGTTCTGAGCGGACTGGCCGGATTGGCAGGGGCAGCAGCCATCGGCGGCATCCCCGGCATGGCGCATGCGGCAGGTGATAACGTGCTGCGTGTACGTGCCAACGCCAACCCGTCGAGCCTTGACCCCGCAACGGGCGGTTCAGGATCGGATCACGTTTTCCTGTACAACATTTACGACACGCTGGTTGATTGGGAGCCTGAATCACTGGCGCCAAAGGCCGGTCTTGCTGCCGAATGGTCCTTTCCCGACACCACAACTCTGGTGTTGAAGCTGCAAGAAGGCGTCACCTTCCACGATGGTACGCCGTTTGATGCCGAAGCAGTCAAATTCAATCTCGATCGTAACCGCACGGCAGAGATTTCAAACATCAAACGCGATCTGGCCAGCGTCGCATCCGTCGAAGCCACCGACCCCCTTACTGTAACCATTACCCTTTCAGCGCCCGATACCGCCCTGCCGCTGATCCTGTCGGACCGTGCTGGCATGATGGTATCACCGACGGCCCTTGGCAACGATCCCGAAGCAACGATTGAACGTAATCCTGTTGGAACCGGCCCTTGGTCGTTCGTATCGTGGACGGACGGGGAAAAGGTCGTATGCACAAGGTTTGACGCCCACTGGCGAGACGGTATACCGGGTACAGACGGGATCGAAATGTTTATCATTCCGGAAGAAGCTACCGGCCTGCGCGCAGTACAGTCCGGTCAGGTCCACATCTCTTATCAACTCAGCGAACGGCAGAAGGTATTGGTCGAGAGGATTCCGACGCTTGGCATTGTTTCAGGTCCGACACTCTACATCCACCAACTCTACGTCAACTCTGCCCGTGGTGCGTTGCAAGATGTACGTGTGCGCCGTGCGCTTTCACTTGCCATCGACCGTGAAGCGTTCGTGGCGGCAACGCAGGCTAACGTAGGCGAGGCAGCCTATATGAATCTGCCTAAAGCCCACTGGGCCTACTCCGAAGCTGCTGCAAAGCTGACAACATTCGACCTTGAGCAGGCCCGTGCACTTTTGGAAGAGGCCGGATACGCAGACGGGCTGGAACTTGATTTAAGGGGTTATCCTGATCAGGGGTCGGTACAGCGTCAGGAAGTGCTGCTTGCGCAATGGAATAAAATTGGCGTGCGCGGTCGCTTCCAAAACGCTCCAATTGCCGAGAATTCCGGCAGATTCTTTGGCGAGGAAAAGCAGGGTGATCTTCTCTTGTCGGCTTGGACCGGCAGGCCCGATCCTTCTCTCACCTACTCGCTGCTGTACTCGGCCGAGTCATTCTACAACCCCGGCCGCGTCACGCCACCCGAAGGGTTTGAAGCAGCGATCCAGGCCAGCCGCGAGAGCAGTGATCAGGATGATCGCAAAGCTGCACTCGATGAGGTGCAGCAAATGGTCATGAAAGCCCAGCTCTCGATCCCGCTATCGGTTCGCTACGAAGTCGATGCAATCACGTCCAATGTGCAGGGATTTAATGCCAACCTACTTGGAAAACCAAAGTTTTCTGACGTGACGCTAGGCTAAGCCCTGTTGCGCCGGGGTCTCATCCCTGCTCCGGCGCATCATAATTAAACACGACACCTCCAAACGCAAAGATCTGTTTCATGCTCAACACGGTCCAACGCAAGATGCTGACACGACGGCTGCTTCAGGCGATACCCGTTCTGCTGCTCGCCACTTTTTCTGTCTTCATGCTCCTGAAATTGCTGCCCGGCGACGTGGCAATCACCCTCGCGGGGGAAAACGCCACGGTCGAACGGATCGAGGAAATCCGCCGCCTCAAAGGTCTCGATCAACCGTTGATCGTGCAATACGGCCAATGGGTCTGGGGCGCTGTGCAGGGGGATTTATCGGAATCCCTGCTGTCGGGCGAACCCGTCGCGACCACGCTGGCGCGGGTGTTTCCAAACACGCTGTTCATTGTGCTGTATGCTGTGACCCTTTCGGTGCTGATCGGGGTGCCGCTTGGTATTCTCGCGGCGTCCCGCTCTGGCGGGTTTAGCGACAAGCTGGTCATGGTATTGAGCTCCGTAGGCGTCGCCCTTCCGAACTTCTGGATCGCGATGATCTTTGTTGTGGTCTTTGCGCTTAACAGGTCATGGTTTCCTGCCACCGGATTTGTTTCCCCGTTCGAGAATCCGCTGGAGGCTCTGTGGTATGCCACCCTGCCCGCCGTGGCCCTTGCCGCCTCCGGCATGGCCGAGGTCGCACGCCAGTTGCGCTCTTCGCTGGTGGAAACCCTGCACTCGCAACATTTCCGGACGCTGCATGCCAAGGGGCTGCCCTTCCGGTCGATCCTGTGGAAACACGGGCTGCGCAATGTGTCGGTGAACCTGCTGACGGTGATTTCACTTCTGATTAACCGCACCCTTGCCGCCACCGTTGTGGTCGAAATCGTGTTCGCCATTCCCGGCATGGGAAACACCATCGTCAACGCCACCCTGCAACGCGATTTTCCCGTCGTGCAGGGCGCGGTGCTGGTCATGGTTGTGACCGTGATCACCGTGAACCTGATCACCGATGTGCTTTACTCCATACTTGATCCCAGGATTGCCCAGCGATGAATGATACAGCCCCATCTCAAAGCCAGCCCACCGGCGTTATTGCGCCGCGTATCGACCGGCCCGGCTTTTTCACCCGCCTTTTGCATTGGCTGATCGACGATCCGATCGCGGCCATCGGTCTGGCCGTCCTTATCGTCATCTTTTCCTGCGCGATCTTTGCCGACCAGATTGCACCCTACGACCCGACATTGCAAGACTACGCCGCGATGCTTGAGCCGCCTTCCTCTGCGCATCTTCTGGGCACCGATGATCTGGGCCGCGACGTATTTTCGCGGCTGATCCACGGCGCAACGGCTTCTGTCTATGCGGCGGTGCTTGCGGTTGGTGTGGCCACCGCGCTGGGTGTGCCGGTAGGGTTGATCGCCGGTTATACCGGAGGCTGGGTGGATGAGGTAATCAGCCGTATCCTCGATACGTTCCTCTCCTTTCCCGCAATCGTGCTGGCCATTGCGGTTACCGGTGTTCTCGGTATCGGGCTTACCAACGCCATGCTGTCGGTCGGCATCGTTTTTGCCCCGCAACTTGCCCGTCTGGTGCGGGCGCGTGCGCTGGTGCTTAAACAGGAGCTTTATGTCGAAGCGTCGCAGTGCTTCGGAGCCTCGTCAGGCTGGATTCTCCTGCGTCATATCCTGCCCAACGCGATCCAGCCGGTATTGGTACAAATCACCTTGCTGATGGCTGTCGCCCTGCTGGCCGAAGCGTCTCTGAGCTTTCTCGGTCTTGGGATGCAGCCGCCTGATCCGTCGTGGGGGTCCATGATCGCGCGGGCCTATATCTACGCACAGATCTCGCCTGCGCAGATGTATGCACCCGGCATCGCGATCCTCGTTACCGCACTGGCGTTCAACACTGTGGGCGAATCCCTGCGCGAGGCGCTCGATCCTACGTCGCGCCACTGATTCAAACCATTCAAGGAGCAAACCATGTCTGAAATCACACTCAAATCCGATGTCACGGGCCGTGTATGGCAACTGTTGAAATCTCCCGGCGACAGCGTTGCCGAGGAAGAGTCAGTGATGATCATCGAGGCGATGAAAATGGAAATCCCCATCGCCTCGGAGACCGCCGGACGCATCAAATCGCTGCTTGTTGCCGAAGGCGACGAGGTGACCGAGGATCAACCGCTTGCCATTCTGGAGGGAAGTCATGAACACAACTGACGCACCCCTCCTGAGCACAGGCCAGGTGTTCGAGCGGATGACAAAAGAGGGCGATGTCTTGCTCCATGCGCTTGATGCGCATGCCGCGCAAATGCCGGACAAGCTGCTGCTGCACTACGGGGACGAAAACCTTGATCTCAGCTTTGCCGAATTTGCGGCCCGCACACGTCGCATGGCGTCGGGGCTGGCCGCACAGGGTGTGGAGGCCGGAGACCATGTATCGGTCCATTCGCAAAACGCGCTGATCACGGCGTTGTCGATGTTCGCCATCTGGCGGCTTGGCGCGGTTTTTGCCCCGATCAACTATAATCTGCGCGCCGGTTTTCTAACCTATCAGGTTGGCGACACCGCCCCAAAAGCGATCATTGCCGATGCCCATGGCGTACAGTTGATCACGCAATTGCGCGCCGAAATGCCCGACTTTACGCTGATCGGACCCGGTGGCGACGTCGAGGCCTACGAGGCCGATGGCCCCCTCCCCGAGACAACGGAACTGGGCGCGGCCGACACCGCCGCCATCATCTATACCTCCGGCACCACCGGTCCGGCCAAAGGCGTTCGTCTTGGCCATCGTTGGATCAACCAGTACTGCTACACCGCGCGCGACATGAACACCAAAGAGGACGTCGTGCATTGCGACCTTCCGCTGTACCATGTCGGCGGTGCCTTCAACCTGTTTGGCCGCGCCGTCTGGACTGGCTGCACAACCGGTCTTTGGGACAGGTTTTCAGCGACCGAATACTGGGCGCGCATTGCCAAGGTAGGAGCGTCTGCAACGACCCTTCTGGACGTCATGATCCCTCATATCATGTCGCAGCCCGAAGGCCCCGATGATGCGGCCAACACGCTCAACAAAATGCACATTCAGCCCTACACCCCGCGCCATCACGCATTCGCACGCCGCTTTGGCGTAGATTTCATCTCGGTCGGGTTTGGCCAGACCGAAAGCGGATCGGTCTTTGCCGGTGTCATCGACGAATTCCCCGACAGTCAAGGCACCCCTGCCAATCTGTGGAAAGGTCACGACAAGGAAACATACCGCGCACGCGTTACGGCATTGGGACGGCCCATTTTTGACGGGCGCGAAGATCTGCCCAAAGGCATCATGGGCGCCCCCGCCAAATTCTTCGAAGTGGCGGCGATGGACGAAAACGACATGCCTGTGCCCGAAGGAGAAGTCGGCCAGCTTTGCCTGCGCCCGCGCTTTCCCGACCTGATCCTCCAAGGTTACCTGAACAAACCCGAAGCAACGCTCAAGGCTTTGAAGAACTGCTGGTTCCACACCGGCGATGCCATCCGCTGTATTGACGCGGAAAAGGGGCTTTATGTCTTTATCGACCGGATGGGTGGCTATTTCCGTGTGCGCGGCGAAAACGTCAGCTCGTTCGAGGTTGAATCCGTCATTCTGAATGTTCCCGGTGTGCGCGCCTGCGCCGCCGTGCCGATTCCCGCTGCTGTGGGAGAGGAGGACGACATTGTCGTCTGGATCGAACCCGAGCCCGGCGTGACCCTCACGCACGAACAGATTGATGCACACACAGAGGCCGAAATGCCGCGTTATATGCGCCCGCGCCATGTGCGGTTTATTGATGCCCTGCCGATCACCCCCACTGCAAAGGTAGAAAAATACAAACTGCGCGAACTTATCCTGAAAGACCTGCAAGAAGGAGTGTCCAGGAAATGACCACCAAAGCACCTCTCGATCTGGACAGCTACCTTGCCGACGTGATCGCCCGCCAACACGCCTCATGGCCTGACAAGCTTGCCAAAAATGTCACATATCCGCTGGGCGAGCGCCCCCTTTCGGAGCATATCAGCCATTGGGCGCAAACCCGCCCCGATGCTCCGGCGCTCATTTTCTATGGCACGAAAATCTCGTGGTCAGAGCTGAATGCGCAATCCAACCGCTTCGCCGCCCTGCTCGCAGCGCGCGGGCTGGAAAAAGGGGATCGTGTTGCCGTTTTCATGCCGAATTGCCCGCAGTTTCATTTTGCCTTCTATGGCATCCTGAAAGCCGGGCTTGTGCATGTCCCGATCTCCCCTCTGTCGACCGCGCAGGAAGTGGCATATGTTCTGAACGATACCGACGCGCGTTTGATGGTTACGATCGAAACGCTTGTGGAAACGGTTCAGGCCGCGCGTGAAGAAACGAGTCTCCAAGAGATATTCTCCACACCGCTTTCCGCCCTTATCCCCGAAAATCCGGAAATCCACTGCCCTCACAGCGTCAACACGCCGCCACAGGACACCCCCGGCACCACCGGTTTTCTGGATGCCCTCGCCAACATGCCCGACGATGAAATCGCTCTTGGCGATCTCGATAGTCCGGCGGCGTTGAACTATACCGGCGGCACAACCGGAATGCCCAAAGGGTGCGTCCATACCCAGCGCGACATGGTCTTTACCGGTGCGGCGAACTGGTCCGTCACCACAAACCGCGATGAAGGCGTCAGCCTGACGTTCTTCCCCGAATTCTGGATCGCGGGTGAAAACATGGCGCTGATCTTTCCGGTGATGACGGGTGACCCTCTGGTGCTGTTGTCCCGCTGGGATCCCCTGTCGGTTTTGCAGGCCATCGAACGCTACAAGGTCACCGTTTTCGGAATGATCGTCGATGGCGCGATCGAGCTGATGGATCGTCCCGACTTTAAGGATTTCGATCTTTCCTCGTTGCACCGCGTCCGTGTCGTGAGCTTTGTGAAAAAGCTTGATCCCGACATCCGCGCCCGATGGAAGGCCCTCACAGGCACTGTTCTGGCTGAAGCCTCATGGGGGATGACCGAAACCCACACCTCCAACACCTTCACCACTGACATGCAAGACGACGACTATGACCTAAAGCAACAGCCGGTTTTCGTCGGCCTGCCGTTGCCGCAGAACGAATTCGTCATCCGTGATTTCGATACCGGACAGATCCTGCCGCTCGGGTCCGAAGGCGAGATCACAATGCGTGGTCCGGGTCTGCTCAAATCCTACTGGGGCAAACCTGACGCCACCGCTGAAGCAATCCGCGACGGCTTTCTTTACACCGGTGACATCGGTGTGATCGACGAAAAAGGATACCTGCACTATCTGGGCCGTCGCAAGGAGATGCTGAAGGTGCGCGGCATGTCCGTCTTTCCCGCCGAGATCGAAGCGACACTGGGCAAACATCCCGGCGTGCAGGGATCGGGCGTGGTCGGTCGCACGGATATTCGTTCCGGGCAGATACCGGTCGCGTTTGTCCAACGCGCGGACCCGGACCTGAGCGCCGAAGCGCTGTCCGATTGGCTGGCCGAGCGGATATCGAAATACAAGCTGCCGGAAATCCGCATGGTGGATGCCCTGCCAATGACCGCAACGGGTAAAGTGCGCAAAGCAGAACTGGCCGACTGGGTCGAGAAATAAGAGTATGAGACAATGACAAATCCACAGACCGAAATCAAAAAAATTCTGATTGCCAATCGCGGGGAAATCGCGCTGCGCATCGCACGTACCGCAGCGGAGGCGGGCATCAAAAGCTGCGCCATCGCACCCGAGGACGATCTTGGCTCGCTCCATGTGCTGCGCGCCGATCAGGCGATCACATTGCCCGGTCGGGGGGCGCGTGCCTATCTCGACATCGAGGCGGTGATACGTGCCGGTGTCGAAGCGGGCTGTGATGCTGTCCACCCCGGCTATGGTTTCCTGAGCGAGAACGCCGAATTTGCCCGCGCCGCGCAGAATGCCGGTCTGGTATTTGTCGGCCCGACACCTGAATCCCTTGATATGTACGGCGACAAGTTGTCGGCGCGCGCACTGGCCGACAGAACAAATGTACCGACCTTGCCCGGCACCTCCGATCCGGTCGATGCCGACGGGGCGCTGGCCTTTTTCGACACGCTCCCCGACGGGGCGGCGATGATCGTCAAGGCAGTAGCGGGCGGCGGCGGGCGTGGTATGCGGCTGGTCGAGACGCGCGAAGCCGCTGCCGAGGCGGTCGCCGCCGCCGGTCGCGAAGCGGGTGCCGCCTTTGGCAATCCCTCCGTTTATGTCGAACGCTTTATCCCCAGTGCGCGCCATATCGAGGTGCAGGTCATTGGCGACGGCACCGGCGCGGTCATGACACTTGGCGAACGCGACTGCACCCTTCAGCGGCGCCATCAGAAACTGATAGAAATCGCGCCTGCGCCAAATCTGTCCGACGATCAACGCGCGGCCCTGCATAAATACGCCAAAGAGCTGGCCGCCGATGGCAATTACCGCAGCCTCGGCACCTTTGAATTCCTGCTTGATCAGGACACCGGCGAGGTGTTCTTTATCGAGGCAAATCCGCGCATTCAGGTTGAACACACCATCACCGAAGAGATCTTTGGTCTTGACCTTGTTGCCTTGCAACTGCGCATCGCAAGCGGCGCGACGTTGGCCGATCTTGATCTGTCGCCCGCCCCGCGTGGCACCGCGATCCAGACCCGCGTGAACATGGAGCGGGTCGATGCGAAAGGCAATGTGCGCCCCTCCGGTGGTACGCTAACGGCCTATGACCCGCCCGCAGGCCCCGGATTGCGCGTCGACGGCTTTGCCTACGCGGGTTACACGACTTCTGCGGCCTACGACTCCCTGCTGGTCAAGGTGATCGCCCATGCTGCGGATTTTCCTGCGGCGCTGGCCAAATCCAATCGCGCCCTGTCCGAGTTCCGCATCACAGGCGTTGATACCAACATTCCATGGTTGCGCTCTTTGCTGAACCATCCGGACATGGCAACCTACGCCGTCTCGACCCGCTTTATCGAAACCCGCACGGCAGATCTGGCCGCCAACGCCGCAACGATGCTGAATGCGACTTTTGGCGCAGACACTGCCGCCGACACGGTATCGACGCAGGCCGATCAAAAGCTGCCCGAAGGCGAAACCCCCGTCATTGCTCCGATGCAGGCAACTGTGATCTCGCTCGATGCACAACCCGGTGACATCGTAGCGCAAGGCCAGACCCTTGCCGTGCTGGAAGCCATGAAGATGGAACACGTTATCGTCGCCCCCGAGGCGGGAACTGTGGGTGCGGTCCTTGTGGCAGCGGGTGATACGCTTCAGGAGGGCGCGCCGATGGTTACCCTTCGCGCAGGCAAAGGGCCGGACGCAGTGGCCGCGCAAGCCGAAGAAATTGATCCCGATGCCATCCGGCCCGATTTACAGGAACTGTTCGACCGTCAGGCCCTGGGACGCGACGCGGCACGCCCCGTTGCCGTCAAAAAGCGCCGCGACAGAGGCCAGCGCACCGTGCGCGAAAACCTGTCCGATCTGGTGGATGCCGACAGCTTCAACGAATACGGCGAACTAGCCATTGCAGCGCAAAGCAGACGCCGTTCGCGCGAAGATCTTGAAACCAACACGACAGGCGACGGGATTTTGACAGGCACCGGCCGGATGAACGCCGCGCGGTTCGGCCCCGATGCGGCGCGCTGCGCCTTTGCGCTCGGGGATTATTCGGTGCTGGCCGGGACACAGGGCCAGCGCCATCACCGCAAGCTGGACCGTATTTTCGAGCTTGCCGGAGACCATAACCTGCCCTTGGTGATCTTTGCCGAAGGTGGCGGTGGGCGTCCCGGTGACAGTGACCGCGCAAACATTGCCGGACTGGATTGTGCAAGCTTTGGTACGCTGGCGCGGCTTTCGGGGCGCGTTCCGGTTGTCGGAGTTGCAGCGGGGCGCTGTTTTGCAGGTAATGCCGCCCTTCTGGGGGTGTGTGATGTTATTATCGCCACCGAAGACAGCAACATCGGCATGGCCGGTCCCGCGATGATCGAGGGGGGCGGCCTTGGCACATACCGGCCCGAAGAAATCGGGCCCATTGATGTGCAGGATGCAAACGGTGTTGTCGACATTCGCGTTCGCGACGAAGCCGAAGCCTGCGTCGCCACCCGCCAGTATCTCTCGTACTTTCAGGGGGATCTGAAGGATTGGACCGCGCCGGATCAACGTGCCCTGCGCCGTGTAATTCCGGAAAACCGCCTGCGTGTTTATGACATCCGCGATGTCGTATCGGGGCTGGCCGACGAAGACTCCGTGCTGGAATTGCGGCGCGGTTGGGGCCCCGGCATGGTCACCGCCCTGATCCGCATCGAGGGCAAAGCTTACGGCGTGATCGCCAACAACCCCAAACATCTTGGCGGTGCCGTCGATGCCACCGCCGCCGACAAGGCGGCGCGGTTCATGCAGCTTTGCGAAGCCCACGGGCTGCCTCTTTTGTCGCTGTGTGACACCCCCGGCTTTATGGTCGGTCCCGAGGCCGAAAAAACCGGACTGGTCCGCCATGTCTCGCGCATGTTCGTTACCGGAGCGGCGCTGACGGTGCCGATCTACGGCATTGTCCTGCGCAAAGGCTACGGGCTGGGTGCGATGGCGATGATGGGTGGCAGTTTCCACGCCCCATTTGTAACGGCGTCATGGCCCACCGGCGAATTCGGCGGCATGGGTTTGGAAGGCGCGGTGCGTCTTGGCTATAAAAAGGAGCTTGAGGCCGAAACAGACCCCGCCAAAAAGCAGGCGCTGTTCGAGGAGCTGTTGGGGAAATACTACGACGAAGGCAAGGCTGTGCATTATGCGTCAGCCACCGAAATCGACGCAGTCATCGACCCTGCCGAGACACGCCGCTGGCTTGCCAACGCGCGAAACGCCGCACCCGTGCCGCACAATCGTGTGGCACGCGGCTTTATTGATACCTGGTGATCCAGGTGCTAAACGACAGGCGGATCGCGTGCGTGTTGACCCGCCTGTCAACAAAAATTCACTCATTTGTGCCTAAAGCTTCGAACGACGGCCCCCACAAAAAAGAGCGAGTAAAAGCGTGATCCATTCAGACTCCCCCGAACGCCCCTTTCAAAACCAGTTTGTCCGCCCTCTGACAACGGCGGAACAAGTCGCCGACCATTGCGGCCTAATGATCGTTGACGGGCGCATCGCCGCGGGCGAACGCGTGGGCGAGGAGAGGTTGGCCGAGATGTGCGGGGTCAGTCGCGGCCCGGTGCGCGAAGCACTCAGGATCCTTGAAAAACGCCGTCTGATAGAGATTATTCCGCGCCGCGGCGCTTTTGTACGTGCAGTTAGTCTGGATTCGATTGCGGATCTGTTCAACGTACGCAACGCGTTGGCGGCAATGGCCGCAGGCAGCATGGCCACCCTTGTCGCTGCGGGTCAGGCCGCAAAGGAGCTTGACCGCTTGCAGCGCCGGACGGATGAGATCCGGGAGATGACGCAGGATCCCGCCTGTCATCCACTTGATTTTTCGTTTCAGATGACCCGCTATGTATTTGCAGTAATACTCGGCAGCGGAAATCTCCTACTTCTCGATATGTGGGGTGAACTGAACGAAAATACATTCTGGACCACCATCTGGAAAGTGCCACAGGATGGGCGCACCATGGAAGAGCGCAAATTGCGCCTCGCGCAAATGGAGAAGGTTCTCGCCCAAATTCGCGACGGCGATGCCACACAGGCCGAAATCAGGATGCGACAGAGCCTTGATGATATTCGTGATCGCGTTTTGACCAATCTGAAGTCAAGCCGCCCTTCGGGAATACGTTAAGCAGTTTCGCACATTTTCCGACCATTTTGGGCGGAAAGCACGACCTTGTTCCACAAACACCGGTTCTTCCCTGAGCGGCGCACGCGGCTTTGGCCGTCAGGTAGGCGAAAACCGGATTGTCGGTTACGCGCCCGGCGCAATCAGCTACGCAAAATCAAGCCGGATATGAACGTCTCACCTTTGTGAGACTTAAACCGAAAATGTCGCGTTGGTGGATATTGCAATATGGCTCCCTTCTGATAGTAATTGATTGCTACCTTTTGAAGGCATCCGGTTACCCACACACGAAGATCAAACAGAAACGTCGTAAAGAGATCGTCGGCACCGTATTTTGCGCCCTTCGGGTGCTGCTGATACGCCCACGCCTTTCGACGCAATTGTTCGCCCACTACATTGCTATCCCGTGGGCCGTCTGGGCATCGGGACCGACCAACACAATGGAGACATACGGTGAAAATAAGCCGCGTATTTCGTTTACTCCCGCCTGTCGCAGTCGGTGTTGCTATCGCGGTCTGGCTCGTTTCTACGGCCGAGCCCCCTGCCCGCAAAGATGAACATGTGCGCAGCGTCGTTGCGCACACGATCCTGGCCGATGTGACACCGGTTCACACGGTTGTTCGCGGTTACGGCAATGTGCGTGCGGCACGCACTTGGGAAGCGATCTCGGAAATTTCAGGGACGATAACATGGCGCAACCCTGAACTGGATACCGGCAATGTGCTTCGCGCGGGAAGCGATGCCCTGAAAATTGATCCGACAGCCTATGAACTGGCGGTTGCACAGGCGCAGGCAGATCTGGCCGCGCTGGAGGCTGATATCGCCCAGCTCGACACTGACGAGGCCAACACAGGCCGGTTGCTGGCGCTGGAACAATCACGTCTGGGTCTGAGCAAAACCGAGCTGGCGCGCATTCGGGATCTGGTAGATCGTGGCGTCACGTCGCAATCTGCGCTAGACGGACAGGAGCGCGCGACCTTGCAGGTGCGCCGTGTCGTGGCCGAATTGCAGAACACCCTGGGTTTGTTGCCCAGCCGACGCAACCGGCTCGACGCACAGATGGCGCGCACAAAAGCAGTGCTGGCCCGAGCAGTCCGTGATCTTGGGAAAACCGATATTGTTGTTCCGTTCGACCTGCGCGTTGGCTCGGTTCATGTCGAGCGGCATCAGTTCGTCGTGGCAGGTCAACCGTTGGTGAGTGCTGACGATATTCGTCAGGCCGAAATCATTGCGCAAATTCCGGTGATGTCGTTCCGGCGATTGCTTGGCGGAGCGCGCCAGAGCGCGCTTTTGGCACCCGAGGCACTTTCGATAGATTTCGCGGAGATATCCGCCGAGGTCCGGCTTGTCTCGGACCTCTCCCAGACATGGTCGGGACGCCTTGTGCGCGTAGAAAGCGCGCTGGACCCGCAGGCCCGTTCGGTGCCTGCGGTTGTCACCGTGGACGATCCTTACGCCAGCGCCAACCCGCCTTTGCGCTTGCCGCTGGTGCCGAACATGTATGTCGAACTTGTGCTGACAGGTCCGGTGATCTCCGAAAACGTGACGATTCCGGAAAGTGCGGTTCACGAGGGTAACCTCGTTTATCTGCGCGATGCCGACGGGCGGCTTGAGTTGCGCGAGGTTTCGCTTGTCTGGCGGCAAAACGGGCAAGCCGTGATCGCGTCTGGCGTCGAGCCGGGCGAGGAAGTTATCCTTGACGATCTGGTGCCTGCGATCCCCGGCATGATCGTAACCCCGGTGGAGGACGAGGAATGATCCGCTGGTTTGCCGGGCATCCAACTGCTGCGAACCTGTTGCTTGTCCTGATCCTTGCTGCCGGCGCAATGGCGGCCCCCACGCTCAAACGCGAGACGTTTCCCGATTTCAGACCGGTAGAGGCCGAAATCAGAGTGAATTATCGCGGCGCCACCGCCGAAGAGGTCGAGGATGCGATTTGTCGTCGCATCTGGGACGCGGTTGAAAGCGTCGAGGGGCTGGATGAGCTTGAATGTACTGCGCAAAACAGCATCGCCCGCGCCGTTGCCACGATGGGGGCCGCAGGTGATAGCGCCCGCTTTATCAACGACTTACGCACCGAAGTTACCGCAGTAGATGACTTTCCGACAGACGCCGACCCCGCCATCGTGCGCGAACTGCATCGCACCGATCCTGTCACATCGGTTGCCATCGCGGGCGATTTGCCGCCAACGCATCTGGAACGGTATGCGGCTGAGTTGCAGAATAAACTGTCGGCGCTGCCCGGTGTGGCAAAAGTCACGACTTCGGGGTTTGGAACGCGACAATTCCGTATCTCGGTCCCGCGTGCGGTGATGGAACAGCACGGGCTGACGGTCTCGGACCTTGCCGCGCAAATCGACGCACAAAGCGTTGACCGCCCGCTTGGCAGTCTGGAAACCGGGGAGCGCGAAATCAGCCTGCGTTTTACCGACGAGCGGCGCAGCGTGGCAGGCTTGGCAGAACTGGTCGTCCTGTCCAAACCCAACGGGGCCGAACTGTCGCTGGGGCAGATTGCAACCATCACCGAAAGCTACACCCCCGAGGAAGAGCGTGCGTTTCTTGACGGTCAGCGTGCCGTTTTCTTGCAGGTGGACAAGGCGCTTGGTGCGGACGCTCTGGAAGTGTTCGATCACGTCGAGGAACTGGTCTCAAACGAACGCGCGGTTTTACCGGATACGTTGCGGCTGGACATCGTGAAGGACATGACCAGCATCGTGCGCGACCGTCTGGTGATGCTGGTACAGAACGGCGCGATCGGGTTGATTCTGGTCATCGTAGTGATGAGCCTTTTCTTCCGCCCCGGCTTTGCGATCTGGGCGGCGATGGGGCTACCGGTGGCGTTTCTGGGGGCATTTGTGGCGATGGCGTTGCAGGGTCTGTCGCTGAACATGATGACGCTTGTGGCGCTTTTGATGGCCATCGGGATTGTGATGGATGATTCCATCGTCATCACCGACTCGATCGCGGAAACTGCCGCCGGCGGAGGATCACGCCTTAATGCCGCCGTGAAAGGCACGTTTGCTGTCATGCCCGGCGTGCTGGCCTCCTTTGCCACCACCATCGCGGTTTTCGGACCGCTCGCGTTTCTGGCGGGTGAGCTGGGCGCGGTGCTTGAAGTCGTGCCGCTGGTACTGATTGCGGCGCTCGCCGCCAGCGTGGTCGAGGCGTTCTGGATTCTGCCGCACCACTTGAGCCACGGATTGAAAGGCGCGGAAAAACCACCGTCACGGTTTCGCGCCGGTTTCGACCGCCGGTTCGCGCATTTTCGTGAAAACCGGATAGGTGCCATGGCCGATATGGCGATCCGGCGCCGTTATCTGGTCACAGGTATGACAATCGCCGCACTGGTGATCACCGTTGGATTGATGGGCGGTGGCTATCTCAAGCGCGAGGCGATTCCGGCGATTGACGGTGACGTTATCGAAGCGCGCATCCTGATGCCGCAAGGCACGCCCCTGCCCCGCACAAGCGAGGTTGCGGACCGCGTGATTGCGGCCCTCGCCCGTGTCGATACCACGTTTACGCCCGATCAACCCGACGGTGCAGCGCTGGTAAAAAGCGTCCAGTTGCGTTTCAACCAAAACGCCACGGCGGGCGAGTCCGGCCCTCATGTCGCCACAATAAGCGCCGATCTGCTGGGGGCCGAGATCCGCACCGTGACGCTGGATCAAATCGTGACGCTTTGGCGCAAGGAAATCGGCGCCGTGCCGGGTGCGTTGGCTATTTTGTTGACCGAACCAAGCATCGGACCGCAGGGGATCGCCATCGAAATCCGCCTGTCCGGTCCGGATCTGGACATGTTGGCCACAGCCGCTGATGCACTTCAAACCGAGGCAGAGACCTATACCGGTGTCTTCAACGCGATCCACAACCTGCGCCCGGGAAAACCCGAGCTGCGTTTGCGTCTTGCAGAAGGGGCCACTTCTTTGGGGCTGACGGCGCGCTACGTCGCAGATCAGCTTGGTGCCGCCTTTCTGGGTCGGGTCATCACAACCATCCAGAATGGCGACATCAGCCATGAAATCGAACTGGAGCAATCCTCGGAAGATCGCGATTCCCGCGACGACCTGCGTGATTTCACAATCGCCCTGCCCGATGGCAAAGGCGTGCCGCTTTCTACCGTCGCAAATCTGGACGAGGCGCGCGGTTGGGCCAACATCGCCCATGTGAACGGCAAGCGTACGGTGACCGTTCAGGCGGATGTGGATACGCGGATCGGCAATGCCGATGCAATTGTCGCCAGTTTGAATGCGACTTTCCTGCCGCAACTGGCGGCCGACATGCCGGGCCTTAGCTTTGAAATCGGAGGTCAGACAGCGAATTCGGCCGAAACCGTCGCCTCGATCCTGCGCGGTTTCATGATCGGTCTGGTGGGGATCTATGTCGTGCTGTCGTTCCAGTTCCGCAGTTATGTGGAGCCGATCATCGTGATGTTGTCGATACCTCTGGCCTTTATCGGTGTGATACTGGGCCATTTGATTATGGGGTATAACATCTCGATGCCGTCCTTGATCGGCGCGGCATCACTGGCGGGGATCGTGGTCAACAACGCGATCTTGCTGGTTCAGGTCATCAAACGACATGCCGCCGAAGGCATGGAATTGGCTCTCGCCGCCGGACAAGCCAGCCGCGAGCGTTTCCGCCCTATCCTGATGTCGGTCTCGACCACTATGATGGGTCTGTTCCCGCTTCTTCTTGAAGGTAGTACGCAGGCCCAGACCCTGAAACCGCTGGTGATTTCGGTCGTCTTCGGGTTGTTTTCCTCGACCGTCCTCGTGCTCATTGTGCTGCCGTCCTTCTATGCAATTCTCGGTGATCTGGGGTTTGCCAGGATAGGGGGCGCCCGCCAGCCTGCAATTTCTCTTAAAAAGGATACGTCTTGAAATGACCGGAACATCCACAAGCGCCTTGCAAGATAATTTCAAGCGGATGCCGAATGGCCCGTACAACAAACGCATGCAGCAATTGCTGAAAACAACGGTTTTCGCTCTCGCTGTCCTGATGGCGCTTGGTACAAAGGCCGATTCCCAGCAATTGCTTTCGGGCGATGAAATTCAAAGCCAGATCATCGGGCACAGTTTTCGGGGGAAAAAGGGAATCCTGTCGGTTTCACTGCATTATGCGCCCTATGGCACGGTGACAATGCAATCGCCGGTCGGGTCCGGAGAAGGCAGTTGGACACTGTCGGGCAACCGCCTGTGCATGAAACTTATGACCGGCCCGCGCAAAGCCGACGAATGCCTGACGTTCACCAGCGGGCCGGGCGGCACATATCACACTTCCAACGGTTTGCGCCTGACAAAAGCAAAGTGACCCCCGATCACAGTCCGGTCAACAGCCTCGTACAGAGCGTACCAAGCCGCAAAACACGCAGATCAGATCAAAGAGCGCGCCCCTGCTGGCGCGCGCAGTGCTACGGCGACGATGATGCCCCAGACCACAGTGCGCAGGCTCATTGCGGCGACCGTGCGCATTTCGTAAGCACCGCCAAGCAGCAGATGGGCCGCAAAAGCGATCATCACGAAGATCGTGGCGAAAAGGATCGCAACCGAGAGCTGCACCGCCCAGGGTTGCCTGAAAAACAAGCCGACGCTTGCCACAACATAGGCAAATCCTGCAAGAAAGTTGAACCACAGCACAAAAGGCACCGCGTCACCGACCGCTGCGCGCGCCTCGGCAGTGCCAAACAGCGCGCGACCGCCGGAAACAATGGTCAAAGCGCCAAACAATACCGCAATAGCCGCCACGGTGACGAGACCCCAACTCCTGCTTTGCATTTTCCGCTCTCCATTTCTTTGGTTGGCTGGGTCCATTCTGAACCTCTATTTCTGAAAGATGTATGTGCCGGGTGCATCGGCAACGGGCGGATGCCCTTTACGGCCCATTCGAGGCGCCGGAACATGTGCGCCCGCGCGAAGATCAAGCCACTCTGCCCATGCGGTCCACCATGATCCGTCCTCCTTTGGCGTCGTTTCGGCCCATGTCACGGGACCAACGTGAAGATCCTCGGCCAATCGGTCCGTGATCTGAAAACTCCGCCGGGGGCGGCGCGGCTCGGACACGATCCCGGCATTGTGGCCACCACTGGTCAGCACAAAAGTAACGTCTGTATCGCTCAGCATGTCGGTCTTGAAAACCGATTTCCAAGGCGCGACGTGATCCTTGAGCGTACCCACCGCAAAGACCGGCGCGCGAATATCAGAGACATGAATCGGGTGACCTTCGACCTCGAAACGTCCTTCGGCCAGATCATTGTTCAGATACAGCTTGCGCAGATATTCGGAATGCATCCGGTAGGGCATCCTTGTCGCATCCGCGTTCCATGCCATAAGATCGAACATCGGCGTGCGCTCGCCCATCTGGTAGTCGTGCGACATTCGTGACCAGATCAGGTCACTGGAACGCAGCATCTGGAACGCCCCCGCCATCTGCGTCGTATCGAGATAACCCTGTTTCCACATGATACTATCGAGAAACGCCAGCTGGCTTTCATTGATGAACAACCCCAACTCGCCCGGCTCGGTGAAATCGACCTGACTTGCCAACAGCGAGAGGGAGCCCAGCCGGTCGTCACCGTTTCGTGCCATTGCCGCCGCCGCAATAGACAGCAGCGTGCCACCCAGACAATAACCGACCGCCTGAATCTTGCGGTCCGGTAGGATGTCACCAATCACGTCCAGCGCGTCCATGACCCCAAGACGACGATAGTCGTCCATCGTCAGATCGCGGTCCCCGGCATCCGGGTTTTTCCATGAAATCATAAACACGGTGTGGCCCTGCTCGACCAGATACCGCACCATGGAATTTTGCTGAGACAGGTCGAGAATATAGTATTTCATAATCCATGCAGGAACGATCAGGATCGGCTCTGCGCGCACCGTATCCGTGAGCGGTTCATACTGGATAAGCTCGATCAGCCGGTTACGATGGATGACCTTTCCTTTTGTCACCGCAACGTCCTTGCCCGGCAGGAACATGTCGGCACCGTCAGGCACCGTTCCGGCCATCGCGTTCTTCATGTCCTCCAGATAATTCTGCGCCCCCCTGACCAGATTGAGACCGCTCTCCTCGCGGGTCCGTTTCAAAACCTCGGGGTTGGTCCATAGGAAATTGGAGGGCGAAAACATGTCGAGAACCTGACGCGTCAGAAACTGCAACTCGCGTTCGTGTTCGGCGGTCACACCCGGAACACCGGTAACGACATTGTGCCACATTTCCTGCTGTTGCAGAAACCCCTGCTGGATCACGTTGAACGGCTTCATTTTCCAGCCATCGTCACGAAAACGATGGTCTTGTGGCAGCGGTTCAATGCAAGGCTCGGCGTTCCCGACCCTGCCCATACAGTCATGTACATAGCGGATGTGATTGCGCGTCTTTTCGTTGGTTTTTTCGACCAGTTGCAACTGCTTGCCCGGAGCCGCCGCCATATGTGTCGCCCAGTCGAACCAGGCCCCCATCAAAGCAGCGGGCGACAATCCATGCGTGAAACGGGACAGCCAGATCTGGGTGGCATGATCAAGAGTATCTTGAAGGGACGAGGTGGCATCGCCCCCTTCCCCCGTGTCCAGGGTCTGCGCATCAATGCCGCTTTCCACCGCTTCCGTCACCTTTTTGTCAGCCCTCTCTGTACCATCAGGGGTGGCGCTGCGCTCCACCGGTTTGACTTTTGACGCGGCCCCACCGGGTTTGGAGTCATTTTAGACCCCGTGCAGCGTCACCACGGCCCCTTGCTCTTTCCGTTCCATTAATTCCTCCCGAGGTTCACGCTACAGATTAAATTATGTCCGGGCCTTTGGAGTTGCCAAAGGCGCTCGAATCAAGATAGTAATTGATTACTATATTTATTCAAGCCGCGATACCCCGTGCATACGACCGACCGGTCACCGGCCTCACAAGGAGGAAACTCATGGTCATACCCACCAGTCTGGTCCTCCGTATCGCGGACGGCCTTGCCAATATGCTGATGCCATCGGGAATCGTCACGCATGCAGTCTTTGATGCGGCGCCGTTTTCTGTCGTCATCAGCGGTATATCTGCGGCATGGGGTGGCCTATTGTTGCGGTCTGGAAAATAGAGGCGACACGATGAACACACCCCGACAAAAGAACCTCCCGGCGGAAGAGCGGCGCAACGTCACCGTCGAGGCGGTGATTGAACTCGCTGGCAAGACCAACCCGGATTCGATTACAACCGCCGCAATCGCAAAGCACATGAACCTGACGCAGGGCGCTCTTTTCCGGCATTTCCCGAACAAGGAAGCGATCTGGAAGGCGGTCGTGACATGGGTGGCCGAACGCCTGATGGCGCGCATCGAAAAAGCCGCCGCAGGAATAGACTCGCCGCTTGAGACGATGCAGGCGATGTTTCTGGCGCATGTGGCATTTGTGTCCGAACATCCCGGCGCGCCGCGGATGATGTTCGGCGAGTTGCAGGGGGCCAAGGCAACCCCCGCCAAGCGGATGGCGCGCGCGGTGCTGGAGCAATATGCAGTGCGGCTGAATGCCCTCATCGAGGCCGGAATAGAACGCGGCGAATTGCGCCCCGATCTGGATGCCGAGGCGGCAGCAACCCTTTTCATCGGCACAATACAGGGTCTTGTGATGCAATCTCTGATTGCGGGTGACATGAGCCATATGGTCGACGACGCCCCCCGCGTCTTTGCGATCTACCGGCGCGGAATCGTAGCAAAATTTGCAAACGGAATAGGAAAATAGCCATGTCGCGACGGGTTTCAATTATTCTGGTTCTGGCAGTGCTTGCCGGGTTTTTGGGCTATGCGTTGTGGAAGATATTTCTGGCTCCCAGCGGCCTGCCACCCGAAGGTTTTGCGCGCGGGAATGGCAGGGTCGAGGCCGACCTCGTTGATGTCTCGACCCGCCTGTCCGGTCGGGTGGCCGGGATTGCCGTGCAAGAGGGCGACCTTGTCGCGCAAGGAGACATCCTTGCTGTGATGGACACCACCGAGATGGAGGCGCAGAAAATGCGTGCCGAGGCTGGCGTGGCCAGTGCCGATGCCGCAGTCGCGGTGGCACAGGCAGGTGTGACCAAAGCCGAGGCCAACCTTGCGCTGGCCAACAGTGAACTGGCCCGCGCGGAAACACTGAGCGAACGCGATGTCATCTCGCGCGAGAACCTCGATATTCGCCGCACCGAAGCGCAAGTAGCCGAGGCCGGGCTTACCGCCGCACGGGCGCAGGCCCGCGCAAAAGAGCGCGCGGTAGATGCCGAAACCGCAAGCCTGCGCGAAATCGAAGCACGGATCGCCGACAGCACGCTTTATGCACCACAGGCGGGGCGCATCCTGTATCGTCTGACCCAACCCGGTGAGGTGCTCGGCAGCGGCGGCAAGGTGCTGACGCTGGTCAGTCTCGGCAATGTCTATATGGAGTTCTTCCTGCCCGCCACACAGGCGCCGCGCGTGCGATTGGGCGACGAGGCCCGCATCGTCGTCGATGTCCGGCCCGGTTCTGCAATCCCCGCTGTGGTCAGTTTTGTTGCCCCGCAAGCGCAATTCACGCCCAAGCAGGTCGAAACCATCGCAGAGCGCGAAAGCCTGATGTTCCGTATCCGGGTGCGCATCCCGCCGCAGATGGTCGAGGCGCGTCTTTCGCAGATCAAAACAGGCGTGCGTGGTGTGGCATGGGTGCGGCTGGTCGGCACGGACGGCAGCATGCCCGATTGGCCCGAAGGGTTAACGCCGCCAGTGGTCGACAACCTGCCTGCGCCAGTGGGAGGCGAGCCGCGAACAGGTGACGGGCAATGAAACCGGCCGCCGTCACAGACGACACCGTGGCAAGCATTGAGGCGGTCAGCCATCGCTATGGCAAGATCACGGCGCTTGACGGTCTCACGCTCGACATTCCAGCCGGACGAATGGTCGGGCTGATCGGGCCGGACGGCGTGGGTAAATCTACGCTTATGGGGCTGATTTCGGGGGCAAAACGGTTGCAGGCGGGGCACGTTGAAACGCTTGGCGGAGATATGTCCAGCACCCGCCACCGCACTGGTATCGGGCGGCGGATCGCATTTATGCCACAGGGGTTGGGCAAGAACCTGTATCACGATCTGAGCATCCGCGAAAATCTTGAGTTCTTCGGCAAGCTGTTCGGGCAAAGCCGCAGCGAACGCGCGGCACGTATCGAACACCTGACGGGGGCCACCGGCCTTGCGCCGTTTCTCGACCGCCCCGCTGGCAAGCTTTCGGGCGGGATGAAACAAAAGCTGGGGCTTTGTGCGGCGCTGATCCACGATCCCGACTTCCTGTTGCTGGATGAGCCGACAACCGGTGTCGATCCGCTGTCGCGGCGCCAGTTCTGGGATCTGATCGACACAATCCGCAAAGATCGCCCCGTAATGAGCGTACTGGTTTCCACCGCCTATATGGAAGAGGCCGGACGGTTCGAACACCTCATCGCCATGAACGAGGGGCGCGTTCTGGCCGAGGCAAGCCCTGCCGATTTGATGACACAGACCGGAACCGACAACGTGGGGGCGGCTTTTGTGGCCCTGCTCGGCGGTGAGATCGCGGACCCGCAAGACACGCCCCCGACCGCACCAACCCCCGCCACCGACGTGGGACCACCCGCGATAAAGGCCGACGGACTCACCAAACGCTTTGGTGATTTTACCGCCGTGGATACGGTCAGTTTCGAAATCACGCGCGGCGAGATTTTCGGGTTTCTCGGCTCCAACGGCTGCGGCAAGACGACAACCATGAAGATGCTGACCGGCCTCACCCCCGCAACGGAGGGCGAGGCGTGGATATTTGGACAGCCGGTCGATGCACAAAACCTTGATGCACGCCGTAGGGTCGGGTTTATGTCGCAATCCTTCTCGCTTTACGGCGAGTTGACGGTGCGCGAAAACCTGTTGCTGCATGCGCGCCTCTTTCATCTGGGCGCTATTCTGACCGCCGAACGGATGGCCGATCTGGTGCCACGCTTCGGGTTGAAACCCTACCTTGATCAGGGCGCTGCATCGCTACCGCTTGGCGTGCGACAGCGCCTGTCGCTGGCCGTTGCGGTGATCCATGCGCCCGACATCCTGATCCTCGACGAGCCGACCTCGGGCGTTGATCCACAGGCGCGTGATGCGTTCTGGGACATGCTGACCGATCTTGCCCGCCGCGAACACGTGACTATTTTCATCTCGACCCACTTCATGGACGAAGGCATGCGCTGCGACCGTATCTCGCTTATGCACGCGGGCAAGGTTCTGGTGACGGACGCACCACAAGCGATCATCGCCGCGCGCGGCATGGAGACGCTGGAGGACGCGTTTGTCGCCCACATGCTGGATGCAATGCCGCAGGACGTGTCTGCGGGCGACCCGGGACTGACCGTCATCGAGACGCCCGTGACCACAACCAAAGCGCCCCGTTTCAGCTTCAGGCGGCTTTTGGCCTACACCACGCGCGAAGCAACGCAGGTGCGCCGCGATCCGGTCAGGCTGGTGTTCTCCTTCATCGGTAGCGCGATCCTGTTGCTCATCATGTCCTTCGGTATTTCGCAAGAAGTGCGTGAAATCCCCTTCGCCGCCTTCGATCAGGATCAAAGCCCGGAAAGCCGCGCCTATCTGTCGGGCTTTGAGGAGTCCGACTGGTTCCTTGAACGCCCGCGCATCCGTGACGCCGCTACGCTTGAGCGGCGTATGGCCAGCGGCGAACTGGCGCTGGTGTTGCAAATCCCGCCCGATTTCGGTGTTTCCGTGCGCCGGGGCGAGATGGCCGAGGTCGCCGCGTTGATTGATGGCACCGACACCAACCGCGCCGGCACCGTAGAAAGCTATGTCGAGGGCGCGCACACCCATGTGCTGACCCAGGGCACGCAATCGGCGTTGGCCTTGACCGGTTTGGCTCCCTCGCGCGCCTCGCCCGTGCGCCTTGAACCGCGCTTTCACTACAACCCCGCAATGGAGAGCCTGCCCGCCATCGGCCCCGCGATCCCGCCGCTTTTGCTGTTGCTGTTCCCCGCGATCCTGATGGCGGTCAGCGTGGCGCGCGAAAAGGAAATCGGCACGATCACCAATTTCTACGTCACCCCCACAGGGCGCGCCGAGTTTCTTATCGGGAAGCAGTTGGTCTACATCGCCATCACACTCCTGAATTTCATAATCCTGACGGTGCTAGTGGTCACGATACTGGACGTGCCGCTCAAGGGGAGCCCGGCAGCCCTGGTTCTGGGAGCGCTGCTCTATGCGGTGGCGGCCACCGGATATGGCCTGCTGGTGTCGATGATGGCCAGCACGCAGGTCACGGCGGTCTTTGCCGCTGCGATCCTGTCGGTCATGCCGACGCTGCAATTCTCGGGCATGATCACGCCGGTCTCTTCGCTGGAAGGGCCTGCACGTATTCTTGGCACGCTTTGGCCGACAACGTGGTATATGGGGCTCAGCGTGGGCACCTTTACCAAGGGACTGGGCATATCTGAACTGTCCAGCCACCTGCTGCGCCTCGCCGCCTTCGGCCCGATCCTGACCTTGTTGGCCGTGCTGGCCCTGCGCAAGCAGGAGAAGTAAATATGCGCCAGCTTACCAACATCTTCTGGCTTGCGGGCAAAGAGCTTAAAAGCGTCCTTGGCGATCCTGTGATGGTGATCCTGATCCTGTGGTCCTTCATCGTCGCCGTGATCCTTGAGGCCAGCGGCGCGGGCGACACGGTTTATAATGCTGCCATCGCCATTCTGGACGAGGACGGCTCCATGCTGTCACGCCAGATCGCCGATGCGCTTGGCCCGCCGTGGTTCCAGCCGCCGGTGATGGTCACCCCTGATCAGGTGGGCCCCGAAATGGACGCAGGCCGGATCATGTTCGTCCTCGCCTTCCCTCCCGGTTTCGAGGCCGATGTGATTTCGGGCCTGATGCCCGTCGCCCAGCTTGAGGTTGACGCCACCGCCGTGTCACAGGCCCAGCTTGGCACCGATTACATCGTCAGTATCCTGGCTTCGGAAACCCGCGCATTTCTGTCGGGCAATCCCGATGCGCCCGATCCGGCGTTGCGCCTTGAGTTGCGCCGCGCCTTTAACCCCAACGGGAATCCGGTCTGGTTCAAATCGGTCTCCTCGCTTTTGAACCAGCTGTCGCTTTTGACCATTGCCCTGACCGGGGCGGCGATGCTGCGAGAACGTGAAAAAGGCACCATCGAGCATTTGATGGTGATGCCGCTCACGCCGCTGGAAATTGCACTGTCCAAAGTGCTGGCCAACGTGGTCGTTGTGCTGGCGGCCTTCACCCTGTCGCTTATGTTCGTGGTTCAGGGATTGCTAAAGGTGCCTGTAAGCGGATCGGTGGCGTTGCTGCTGAGCGGAACCGCAATTTACCTCGCCGCCGCCGCCGCCATTGGCATGTTCCTTGGCACGATGGCGCGCAGTATGGCGCAATTCGCGCTGCTGGTGATCATGGTCATCATCCCCATCATTATGCTTTCGGGCGGCATGGGCGCCATCGAAAGCCAACCCGACATTGTACAACGGCTGACATTGGTCCTTCCCTCCCGCCACTTTCTGGCTTTTGCCAAGGCGGTGGTGTTTCGCGGCGCGGGTCTGGGCGCGGTCTGGTTCGAATTGTCGCTGATGGCAGGGCTTGGACTGGCCTTCTTTGTGGCAAGCCTGCTGTTGTTTCGCCGTTCAATGAGCCTGTCAGGATGACCCTCAAGGCAGCTTGGGGCTGCTTAGTAAGGCCCCCACAGCATCATTTTGATCGACTACGGCAGCATAAGGAATACCGTGGGTGATTTTTCTCAAACACATTGAACTGACCCTGACCACCCTGTTGCTGTTGCTGTTGCTGTTGCTGTTGCTCGCGACAGCAGGATGCGCACCACGGCCCGGATCGCAAGCGCTGTCTGTGGTTTCGCGTGCCGATGCAACATCATCACGGCAGGTGAGCGTCACTGTCGCCACAACACGTGCCCGCGATGCCATCACCGGCAACTATTCCCACAACCGTGCCCCCAAGCTCAACTTCGAGGCTTTCACAATCTCCATCCCGCCCACGCACAAGGTTACAGAAATCGAATGGCCGAAACCCAAGCCGGATCCACAGACCAGCTTTGCCGTGACGGATCGACAGATATTACGCGAATTTTCGCTGAATACCGGCCCATCCGGCAAGCGCGACATCCTGATCTTTGTTCACGGTTACAACTATACTTTCGCCGAGTCGTTGTTCAGGCTCGCGCAGGTTGCAGCCGACGGGAATCTGGAGGAAGCCCCCATCCTTTTTGCCTGGCCGTCCGCCGCATCTATGACGGGCTATGTCGCCGACAGGGATGCCGCCATCTATTCTCGCGATGATCTGGTTCACCTTCTGACGGTCGTCGCGGCCGATCCGGGGATCGGAAACATCACCCTGTTCGGGCACAGCATGGGGGGCTGGCTTGTGGCCGAAGCCTTGCGTCAACTCAGGCTCAGCGGCCAGAACAAGGTGATTGAGCGGTTGGAGAATGTGGTGCTGGCCGCGCCCGATATCGACACCGACGTCTTTCGCCGCCAGATACAGACCATCGGCGTACTGACCCCGCCGATGACCCTGCTCGTCTCGCCGGATGATCGCGCGTTGAAGCTCTCCGAGCGGCTGGCAGGATCACGCGGCAGAGTTGGGACAAGAGATGCAAGCGATCCGCGCGTTCAGGCGCTTGCCGCGGCCAACGGCATCCGGGTGGTTGATATTTCGAGTGTTGATGCGCTGGACGGAAGCAATCACAACAGGTTTGCGGCGCTGATGAAGGTGTTGCCCGGTGCAACAAGGGCGACATTCGCGTCGCTTGCACACGCAGGGACGTTCATCCTTGAACCGATAAGCGCCACGCTGGTGGTCCCGCGCCCATGACACGGGCACCTCTGATCCACGATGATCTAAACGCGGTTTCAAAGAAAATTCACGCTCCCGACAGATGGCGGGCGCGCTCACATCCCCGTCACCGACACTAGAACGCCCCACCTTGAACTTGAATCCCCGATACCCTGCCACGCCTTCAGCGCTCTCGCGACATTGGCGACAAGAGATGCCTCGGATTAAAGCCGGGACGCTCTAGCGCGCGTAGCTGCATACCCGGCTGGTCACGTCTGGTGCGATGAACCGACTTTGGCGCTAGTCGTGAATCCTCACGTTTCCGGGGGATACCGTAACAGCGCTTGCGGAAAAGTCGCTATACGTCAAAATCAGGTTCGCGCCGACGGTGATGAACACCAAGGCAACCATTGCTGTCAAAAATGCCTTCATCCTATACTTCCCTGCCTTGGCGCAATCCGGTCTCCTGAACTTCTTCCACCCACAGGCTGTGATGTTCACGCGCCCACTGTTCCTCCACATCGCCGCTGCCCATGGCGTCAAACGCTCCCTCCATCCCGATGGAGCCAATGTAGATATGGGCGAAAATGATGGCAGTCAGAACAAGGCTGACAATGGCATGCCAAAGCTGGGCATACTGCATTTCTTCTTGCGGTGTCAGCGGATAGGGCAGCGGATCCAACCCGACCCAACCGGTGACGCCCCAATCGTTCAGCACTCCGAAGGTCGGCCCGAACATATTGAATTCAAACGGGAACAGCAGTGAAAGACCTGACACCGAAATCGACGTTCCAAGCAGGATCACCGACCAGAAAATCAACTTCTGGCCCGCGTTGAACTTCTTGGCAGGAGGGTGGCCACTGCCGAAAATCCCGCCGCCTTTTAACAGCCAGTTAATATCCGTACGGTCGGGAAGATTATGTGCAACCCAGAAAACAAAGATGATGACCAGCGCCACGATAAAGGCCCAGGAGATGTTGTTGTGGATCCATTTTGTTCCGATTGCGAGGGTCGAAAACGCATCGTGGCCGAAGGCCGGTATCAGCACCTTGCGCCCGAAAAGAGAAATCAGACCGGTGACGCCGAGGATAAGGAAGGAACCCGCCAGAAGCCAGTGACCAAACCGCTCTACCGCCTTGAAGCGGGTGATGCTACGGCCGGTTTTCTCGCCCTCGATACGGATGCGCCCGCGGATCAGGTAGAACAGTGCCAGCAGCAACAATGTCCCCCCCAAAAGCGCCGCGCCATAGACCAGCATCGGGCCTTCGCGCAGCTTTAGCCACCACATGCCACCGTCCTGAATAAGCGTTGTCGAAGCAGGCCCGCGCGATTGGGTTTTTACGTCCGCCGTATCATAGCGCAACGCGCGCCACAGATCCGGATCGGATTGCCCGCCGCGCGTCCCAAGCGGCGCAGTCATAGGTGCCGCGGCCTCCGGATCGCCGGTGACGGAACTGCGGAATGTGTCGTCCACTTTCTGTGACGACTGGCGGCGCAAGATATCATCAAGCGTTTGCGCCCCGCCCGTTTGCGCGCGTGGATTGTCCACGGCTTCCTGCGCCCAGGCCGGCGCAAGAAAGCTGCAAATCAGGACAAAAACTGCAAAGAGACGAAGCATCAGGGCGATCCTTTAGTATGTCGTAAAAGACGGGCGGCCCTGTAAAGGCCGCCCGCTTGGTCCAGGGAGGGCGCGCCGAATTATTCGCCGCTTCTTCATTGCTGTGCCGGTTGACCCTTCTGGCCATAAGCCGTGCCCCAGCCCCAAGCGCCTGCGCCAAAACCACGCGCGACGATGCGCTCACGGTAGATGTCGGAAACGGTGTCACCGTCACCAGCCAGCAACGCCTTGGTTGAACACATCTCGGCGCACAGCGGCAGTTTGCCTTCCGCGATCCGGTTGCGCCCGTATTTGGCGAACTCGGCGGCGGAGTGGTTTTCTTCGGGACCACCGGCGCAGAAGGTGCATTTGTCCATCTTGCCGCGTGATCCGAAGTTGCCCGCTTGCGGGTACTGCGGTGCGCCAAAGGGGCACGCATAGAAACAATAGCCACAGCCGATGCACAGGTCTTTGGAGTGCAGCACGATCCCGTCTTCGGTCTGATAGAAGCAATCCACCGGACACACAGCCATGCACGGCGCATCCGAACAGTGCATACAGGCCACCGAGATCGAGCGTTCGCCCGGTTTGCCGTCGTTGATCGTGACCACCTTGCGACGGTTGATGCCCCAAGGCACCTCGTGCTCGTTTTTGCAGGCGGTGACGCAGGCGTTGCATTCGATGCAGCGCTCGGCGTCGCAGAGAAACTTTGCTCTAGCCATGATAGGTCTCCTCTTATGCTGTCCAGATTTTGCAGAGAGTCGCTTTGGTCTCTTGCATCTGGGTTACGCTGTCATAGCCATAGGTCTGGGCAAGGTTGGCTGACTCCCCCAGGACGTAAGGATCGGCCCCCTCGGGATATTTATCGCGCAGATCTTTACCCTCGAAATGACCGCCAAAGTGGAACGGCATGAAGGCCACGCCGGCACCCACACGTTCGGTCACCATGGCCATCACCTTGACCTTGCCCCCCTCGGGGCCTTCGACCCAGACCTGTGCGCCATCACGGACGCCAAGGTCATTGGCGTCGCGGATGTTGATCTCGACAAACATGTCCTGCTGGAGCTCCGCCAACCAAGGGTTGGAGCGGGTTTCCTCGCCCCCGCCTTCGTATTCGACCAAACGGCCGGAAGTCAGGATGATCGGATAATCCTTCGAGAAATCGTTCTTCTGGATCGAGCTGTACATCGTCGGAACGCGCCAGAACTTTTTATCCTCGTAGGTCGGATAATCGGCCACCAGATCGCGCCGGTTGGAATACAGCGGCTCGCGGTGCAGCGGCACCGGATCGGGGAAGGTCCAGACCACGGCGCGGGCCTTGGCGTTGCCGAACGGCGCACAACCGTGTTTGATCGCAACGCGCTGGATACCACCCGACAGGTCGGTTTTCCAGTTTACGCCACCGGTTTTCGCCTCGAAATCCGAAGGTATTTCACCCTGCTGCGATGTTTCTCCCACTTCCTCGCTTGCGTTTGCACCACCATCATCTGCAGGCTCGGCCGTCAGGGGGGCGCCGTCAGGATAGCCCGCAACGCGGTTGATGCTGGCCATTTCCTCTGCGGTCAGGTCATTTTCCCACCCCAGATCACGCAACATTTGTACGGTGAATTCGGGATACCCGTCCTTGATCTCGGAATCTTTGGAATAGACCCCTTCGGCCAGAAGATTGTCGCCGTCCCGCTCCACCCCGAAACGGGCGCGGAAGGTCAGGCCGCCTTCGGCCACCGGAACCGACATGTCATAAAGGATTGGCGTTCCGGGGTGGTTCATCTCGGCGGTTCCCCAGCAAGGCCAAGGCATGCCGTAGACATCACCATCCGCAGGCCCGCCAACGGCGCGCAACGTGGTGCGGTCGAACGTATGCTGGTTGGCCATGTGCTTTTTCATGCGCTCGGGGCTTTGGCCGGTATAGCCGATGGTCCACATGCCACGGTTGAATTCGCGGGTCAGGTCCTCGACATTCGGCTCGCCGCCCTCGTCAATCGCGATGTTGCGGAACATCTTGTCGTGAAAGCCGAACTTTTCGGCGAATTTCGCCAGAATCGTATGGTCAGGCAGCGATTCAAACAAAGGATCAAAGACTTTCTCGCGCCATTGCAGCGACCGGTTTGAAGCCGTCACCGAACCGCGGGTTTCGAACTGCGTACAGGCCGGCAGCAGATAGACGCCATCGGTGCGGTCCTGCATCACCGCCGAAACGGTGGGATACGGGTCAACCACAACCAGCATGTCCAACCGCTCCATCGCGGTCTTCATTTCCTTCATGCGGGTCTGCGAGTTTGGTGCATGGCCCCATAGAACCATGGCGCGGGTGTTGTCAGGCTGGTCAAGGTTGGCTTTGTCTTCGAGCACCCCATCAATCCAGCGGCTGACCGGAATCCCCGTCAGGTTCATCATTTTGGTGTCGCCAACGCTCGCGTCGGAAAACTGTCCCTTGAGCCAGTCAAGGTCTTCTTCCCACACGCGCGCCCAATGCGCCCATGACCCTTCGGACAACCCGTAATATCCCGGCAATGTATCCGCCAGAACGCCAAGGTCGGTAGCGCCCTGCACGTTGTCATGGCCGCGGAAGATGTTGGTGCCACCGCCCGCACGGCCCATGTTGCCAAGGGCAAGCTGAAGGATGCAATAGGCACGGGTGTTGTTGTTGCCGTTGCTGTGCTGCGTGCCGCCCATGCACCAGATCAACGTGCCGGGACGGTTGTTGGCCAGGGTGCGCGCGACCCGCTCAAGCTGTGCACCGGGCGTGCCGGTCACGCGCTCGGTCTCCTCAGGAGTCCAGCGCTTCACCTCGTCGCGGATCTGGTCCATGCCCCAGGCACGGGTGCGCATGAATTCCCTGTCTTCCCAGCCATTCTCGAAAATATGCCACAGAATACCCCAGATCAGCGCCACATCCGAGCCGGGGCGGAAGCGCACATATTCATCGGCATGGGCCGCCGTGCGCGTAAAGCGCGGATCGCATACGATAAGCGGCGCGTTGTTCTCTTCTTTCGCCTTCAGGATATGCAGAAGCGAAACAGGATGCGCCTCGGCGGGGTTGGAGCCAATCAGGAACATCGCCTTGGAGTTGTGGATGTCGTTGTAGCTGTTGGTCATGGCGCCGTAGCCCCATGTATTCGCCACACCGGCCACAGTGGTCGAGTGACAAATCCGCGCTTGGTGGTCAACGTTGTTGGTGCCCCAATATGCGGCGAACTTGCGAAACAGATAGGCCTGTTCGTTGCTGTGCTTGGCCGATCCCAGCCAGTAAACAGAATCCGGTCCGCTTTCGTCGCGGATCTTCATCATGCCATCCCCGATCTCGTTGATCGCCTGTTCCCAGCTGAGACGGACCCATTCGCCGTTCTCTTTCTTCATCGGGTATTTCAGGCGACGCTCGCCATGCGCATGTTCGCGCACGGATGCGCCCTTGGCACAATGCGAGCCCAGGTTGAACGGGCTGTCAAAACCGGGCTCCTGCCCTGTCCAGACGCCGTTATCGACCTCGGCAATCACCGTACACCCGACCGAGCAATGCGTGCAGACGGTCTTCTTGATCTCGATCGCGCGCTGCGCGGCGGTTTGCGCCGTGGCCTGCGACACCGTTCCACCGGTTGCAGCAACAGCGGCCAGCCCGCCGATGGCAAGGCCCGATCCGCGCAAGAACGTACGCCGGTCAACGGAGCCGGTTGCGCCAGACGCTACAGACGGTCTTCCCGACCGGCGCGCGCTGCCATTTGTCTTTTTCCTAAGCATGGTCTTCTCCCTACTTCTGCGCTGTCGCAGTCTTGGTCGCCGTCAATAATTCACTGCCCTGATGTCGCCGGACAGGTTGCGCAGTATTAAAAACGCGCCGTTTCAAGATAGGTGCGCGTATGTTCTGTATCCTGCATCACATGCGATGTCAGATCCACCTCCGCCGGTGCGGCGTGTGCGGCGCTGGTGCCGGCGACAACCGCCACAACACCCGGCATTGCCGTGCCTGCGATCTTCAGGAAACTCCGGCGGGTTGTGCCCTTTTCCGTGTCAGTCATTTGAATACTCCCTTTTCCTGTTGTTTTATTTTGCATGGCGATCCCGCTAAATAAATGTCCCGGCCGCCGTTTAACCGTCTGGCAATCAGCCAGTCATCATCCGGAACGCTTCCTGCTCGATGCTCAGAAATTCGGCCCCCACCGCCCCGAGAGAGGCATAAAGCACCGATGCTTTTGCCCCCTGCAAGTCCGTAAAGAAATGCGTGGCCCACGGGCCGATGTGCTTGTTATAAAATTCTTTCTGGCGCACCAGCGGTGCCGGATCGCCAAAGCGCCCGACAATCATGCCGCCCATCATTTCCATCAGCGAGGCAATGTTATCTTCCGGCTCGAACGTGTTTTGGGCCCGCGTGATGCCAAGCGTGGCCATATCCGCGCGCAGATTGGCAAGCGGCTTTTCGTTAAGGAATCCCGTCATATAATAGCTGGCGTAGGGCAACAATTCCCCCCGCCCGAGGCCGATAAACAGCGCGTTATATTCGGTGCGGGCCGGTTTTGGCCGGATCACTTTCGCAACCTGCGCCAGTCCCTCTATCGCCTTGCCCAACGGGGACGCATCGCCGGTCAATGCTGCGGTTTGCGCCAACAACACTTCATCCGGCGGCCCAGACAACATCAACCCGAGATAATTGTAAAGATCCGCGCGCAGGCGGTCTTCCTCTTCGATCTGCGGATGTACTTGTGCCAGTGTCATGCGCTGTTCCCGTCAAAATGAAATACCATCCGGCGCGGTTTGGTGTATTCAGGCACGCCCGCCTGCTCTTGCATAACCTGCGGCGCGCCTGACATGTTATCTTCTATATTTGTTACCGGTTCCTGTTCGACACTACTCTCGGCCAAAACCTTCTCAGTGTCGAGCGACATCCCCTCATCAGCCTCATCCGGGCGCATTGTTTCAAGAACATGGGCCAGCAACCCCTTACCAACCTGATAGCTTGTCTGGACCGGCCCGTTGCCAAAGCTGCCGGTGAGGTAATCATCATCATAATCATTCAACCCGTCCACACAGGCCAGCACAGGGTTGCTGCGCCACAATTTGCGCAGCGCGCGTCTGCGGATGTGTTCCGGCACGGCTTTGGCCATAAAGGCGGCGAAGTCGTCCCCCATGGCAAGGGTATCAGGATCGGGCAGGCCCAGTTCTGTCAGTACTTCCGCGTCTGTTTTGCGGGCAAGAGCCTCCTGCTGCTCCGCTTCACGCGCGGCTTGCACGGCGGCTTCGTCGGCCTCTTCCTCGGCCTGAACGGCAACGCGGCGGCGCTCCCAGAATGTGGCGCTTCCGGTCAACTCAGCACCTCCTTGCGGCGGCTAGGAGAACTGTAAACGTCGCTGTCTTTTGCAATACGCGGATCGCCGATACCATCCTCGCCCTCTTGCGCGCGCCAATTCCTGCGCTTGCGCTTTACAAATGCCTCTTCCTCGTGATGGCGGTTCACAAAATCCGCAACCCACGCCTGCATCCCGTCGGGCATAGACACCCTCTCGACCATCACCTCAGCCGAGTCGCAGTAATCCTGCCCCTCATAAGGCGAAGCAGTGACAAGCGACACTTTCCACGGCATCTGCACCGATCCCTCATCAGGGCTCAGCACGACGTAAACGGATGGCTCGCGGGTCTGTAATTCGTGCATATATGCTTCGGTGTCCGAAACGTATAATTCCAACGGCAAGGTCGCGGCATGAAATTCCTGCACCTCCCCGTCCTGGCGCAAAACCGCCCAATCCGCAGGGCCGGCCCCCGGCAAAATGCCAACCGCCCGCCACGCCCATTTCGCCCACCGCGTCACGCCGGGCGATTTACGCACTACAACCCCGAGGGGGATAGATTGGGAATGAGGGAAAACGAAAGACAAGCTGGCACCCGCTGGCTGGCACATGAACGATGAATCACTGCCATTATACTGATTTTCGGGTAAATTCAAAGGGGCTTGTCGCTTTTGCAGGTGCGCAAACCTGCTTTTTCCAAGCTGCACCGCAGCAATTCATCGCCCCCTGCGGCGTCAGGTCAAAAATGATCCCGGAAATCCGCCGGACCGCCTTTCATCTGCCGCCATTCCATCCTACCTATATTGCGGCGAGGTGACCAAATGAAAAAAACTCTGCTGATCTGTGATTGTCTTGGTACTCAGACCATTGACGCCGCCGCATTGAGCGCGGCGACGGGCGTTGAATGTTCGCGGATGCATACCGCGCTGTGCCAGTCCCAAATTGACCTTGCCGCCGCAGCGATGGGGCCCGGAGATGTCATGATCGCCTGCCAGCAGGAAGCCGCCCGCTTCTCTGATCTGGCCGACGAGATCAGCGCACCCGTGCCGGAGTTTGTCGATTTACGCGATCGCGCGGGCTGGACCAGCGATACCGCCGACACAAACGCGAAAATGGCCGCTTTGGTGGCCGATGCCGCATTGACGCACCCTGACCCCAAGACCGTTGATATTGTTTCTGACGGCATTTGCCTGATTACCGGCGCGCCTGATGTTGCCTTTGCTGCTGCGGCAAAACTGGCCGATATTCTGGCGGTAACGGTGCTTGTGCCGGACGCGACGGACCTGCCCGCGATGGCCGGTTATGATTGCTGCGTCGGACACCTGCGCCGCGCCGCAGGTACGCTTGGTCAATTCGACATCGTGATTGATGCGTTCCAACAGGTACTCCCCGGCGGGCGCGGCGCACCGGCCCTGACAGAGGCGCGCGACGGCGCGCGCTCCGAATGTGACCTGATCCTTGACCTGACCGGCGACACGCCCCTGTTCCCTGCCCCCGACAAACGTGATGGATACCTGCGCGCCGACCCTGCAAGCCTGCCTGCGGTTGCCGATGCCATCCTTGCCGCCAGCCAGATGGTTGGCACCTTCGAGAAACCGCTTCATATCCGGCTGGAGCCATCGCTGTGCGCCCATTCGCGCGCCGAGCAGCCCGCCTGCTCGAACTGTCTCGATGTCTGCCCCACAGGCGCGATCCTGCCCGCGGGAGAGCATGTGCGCATTGATCCGATGATTTGTGCGGGCTGCGGTGCGTGTTCGGCGGTCTGTCCGTCCGGCGCAATCAGCTATGACGCGCCGCCGGTCGATCATGTTTTTCGCCGCATCGGCACGCTGGCCTCTGCCTATCGCAAAGCAGGCGGTCAGGCGGGCAGGCTTCTGGTGCATGACGCCCACGGCACCGAGATGATCAGCCTTGCCGCGCGCTACGGCGATGGTCTGCCCGCGCATGTTATTCCGTTGGAGATCGACGCGCTGGCGATGTTTGGCCATGCCGAAATGCTCGCGGCGCTGGCCAGCGGATTTGCCGGTGTGGACGTCCTGCTCGCCCCCAAGAGCGACCGCGAGGTGCTGCAAGCGCAGGCCGGCCTCGCCGCCGCCATGGGCGCGGATGACACCGTTACCTTGCTTGATTTCACAGACCCTGACGCGCTTTGCGACCATCTGTTCAACCGCAAAGCATTGCCCGATCCGGCCATTACCCCGATTTTGCCGCAAGGCTCGCGCCGCCAGATCACCCGCCTCGCCGCCAAGGCGCTTTTGCCGGAAACAACGGTAACACCCCTGCCCGCCCACGCGCCTTATGGCGCGGTGCTTGTCGATACAAATGCCTGCACGCTGTGCCTCGCCTGCGCCTCGCTTTGCCCGTCCGGCGCGCTGGTTGACAACCCTGATATGCCGCAGTTGCGGTTTCAGGAAGATGCCTGCCTGCAATGCGGTCTTTGTGCCAATGTCTGCCCCGAGAACGCGATCACCTTGCGACCGCAGCTTAACCTGACCGACGCGGCCCTGTCGCAGGTAGTGCTGCACGAGGAAGAGCCCTTTGCCTGCGTCGAATGTGGCAGCCTGTTCGGCGTCAAATCCACGGTCGAGCGGATCATGGAAAAGCTGGCGGGCAAACACTCGATGTTCGCCAACCCTGCCACCGCCCGGATGATCCAGATGTGCGACAATTGCCGCGTTCAGGCGCAATTTCATTCGCAGGACAACCCGTTCACCGGCCCCGAGCGCCCCGCCGTGCGCACCACCGATGACTACCTGTCCAAGCGCAAAGACCACTGATAACTAACGGCAAACCCCGAAAAGGAGACGACGATGAGCGAAGATTTCAACATGTCCATGCGCAAGTTCCTCAAGCAGGTCGGTGTGACCTCGCAACAGGCGATCGAAGAATCGTTCCGCAAGACGGACGGCACAGCAGGCAAACAGTTCGAAGCGCGTATGGTCCTGACCGTCGATGGCGTCGATCTGGAGCATGTAGTGACCGGCACGATCAAGGGTTGATCCAGACATGACACTTACCCGCGAGGATGTGCTGTCCGTGCTGCAAAAGCTCACGGATCCGGTCAGTGGCACGTCGCTGGTGGATGCCGGACTGGTCAAGGCGCTTACCGTCGAGAACGGTGCGGTGCGCTTTGTGCTGGAGGTGAGCGCCAACCATACAGCCGCGTACGGTAAACTCAAGGACGACGTCGAGGCCAGGGTAAAGGCCTTGCCCGGCGTTGAGAAGCTGGCCGTCGTGATGACGGCGCACAGCGCCCCCGCCGCGCCGCCCGACCTGAAGCTGAACCGCCCGGCGGAACCTGCCGGGCCGCAAAAAATACCCGGCATCGAACGCATCATCGCGGTGGCGTCGGGCAAGGGTGGCGTGGGTAAATCCACTGTCTCGGCCAACCTCGCCTGCGCGCTGGCAGCTGAAGGGCGGCGCGTTGGCCTGCTTGACGCTGATGTCTACGGCCCTTCACAGCCGCGTATGTTGGGCGTATCGGGGCGCCCCTCGTCGCCGGACGGTAAGACGATCCTGCCGATGCGCAATTTCGGCGTGACGATGATGTCGCTTGGCCTGATGACAAACGACGACCAGGCCGTCGTCTGGCGCGGTCCGATGCTGATGGGGGCCTTGCAGCAAATGCTGACGCAGGTTCAATGGGGCGCGCTTGATGTGCTGATCGTGGATCTGCCGCCCGGCACCGGCGATGTGCAAATGACGCTGGCGCAAAAGGCACAGCTTGAAGGCGCGATCATCGTCTCGACGCCGCAGGACGTGGCGCTTATCGACGCTCGCAAGGGGATCGACATGTTCAATCAGCTTGGCACCCCGATCATTGGCATGATCGAAAATATGTCCACTCATGTCTGCTCGCAATGCGGCCACGAGGAACATGTTTTTGGCCATGGTGGAGTCGCCGCGGAGGCTGCCAAGCTTGGTGTGCCACTGCTGGCGGAAATCCCGCTGCATCTTGATATCCGGCTGGCCGCCGATGGCGGTGCGCCGATTGTGGTTTCCAAACCCGACAGCGCGCAGGCGGCGGGGTTCCGCGCAGTCGCACAGCAGTTGATCGCGCTCGGCCACGCATGACACAGCCGTCCTTCCCTCCGCTTTTCTCGGGCCTTGATGCGGGCGGCGCTGATCCGTTCGCGCTGGCGTGTGCGCAGGCGCAGGGCGTGTGCGATGCGGGGCTGGTGACATACGATCTGGCCCATGACCGCCTGCGCGCCGCAATTGTTTTCGCCCCCGAGGTGAATTTGCGCGATGCCGCCTGCATGCTGCCCCTTTGCGGGGCGGGTTTTCAAAATGCGCTCGGTGCGATTGGCCCGCCCGAAGTGGCTGTGCATCTGGGCTGGGGCGGTGAAATCTACCTTAATGGCGGTCATTGCGGTGACCTGAAAATCGCCGCCTCCGACCCTGACCCCGATACCGTTCCGGCATGGCTGGTCGTTGGCCTGTCGCTTGAGCTTTGGCCGCCCTCGCAAGACACCGGCTTGACCCCCGACGCGACCGCCCTTTATGCCGAAGGGTGCGGCGAGGTGGACCCGATTATTCTGCTTGAGGCGTGGGTGCGGCACACGCTGGTCGAGATCAACGCATGGGCCGACGACGGACCTGCGCGGCTGCATCGCAACTGGCTTGGCGTGGCGCATGGGCGCGACACAGAAATGACAATTGCCGGACATCGCGGAACTTTCATCGGGATTGATGAAAACCTTGGCCTGCTGTTGAAAACCGGTGACGGTTCGCGCCTGATCCCCCTGACTGCCCTACTGACGGAGCCCGCATGAAACTTGCCCGCGCGATTCATTTTGACGAAAGCGACACCCGCGTTTTCCACAATCCGGCCCGCACCGGAGAATGGTGCATTTCCGGCGGCTTCGAGTTTTCCAACTGGTCCGATGCCGATCTGTCCGGCAAGGCGCGTCAGGCCTTTGCCAACGGCTGGTTGGGGTGCGAGACCTTTGGCCGTGTCACCTTTGTCGCGATCACCCGGATCGAACCTGCCGAACGCGAGATGCTGGCCAACCTTCTGGCGCAGCATTTCGTCGACATTTACGGCGCACCGTCGCTGGAGGCCGCCCGCAATGTCGCGTTGGAGGAGTTGTCGCAAATGGCAGATCTGTGCGACGAACATGACGCAAACACCCTGCTGACCGTTGCCCGCGAACTTACGCAGGCGGGTGTGCGCGAATCCTATCGCGCGATCGAGGCACAGGCCGCAGGGCTTGAGCAATTCGCGATCCACGCGGAACTGGACGATCCGCACCACTAGAACGCCCCGCCTTAAACTTGAATCACCAACACCCTGCCACGCCTTCGGCGTTCTCGGAACACTGGCGACAAGAGGTGCCTCAGGTCAAAGGCGGGACGCTTTAGCTATTTGGGGCTTGCTTTTGGTGTAAACGCGCGACGCTCGGGTTTGATGTCGATCAGCGGCGTACCGTCGAGGCAATCCAGCCCCCGGACATCCAGCGTCAATCCGTCGATAGACTCCAGCCGCACCACCGAGATGCCAACCGGATTGGGCCGCACCGGGGAGCGCAGCGCAAAAGTGCCGAAAGTCCTGCCGTTCGAGGCCGGATTTTGCACCACCAGATCCCTTCGCGCCTGATCGAGCCAATAAAGCAGCTCGATATGCGCGTATTCCTCCAGACCTTTCAACGCCGCACCCCACGGCTCGAACAATTCAACCTTGCAAACCGGACCGTCCAGCGCCCCCTGTCTGGGGCAATCGCTGCGTTTGGTCGAAGGCGTATGGATACGCCCGATAAAACGGATCTGCGCATCGCGCGCCTCGGGTAGATCGACGCGAACCTCATGGGCGCGGATGCCGGACGGTTTGGGGGTCACGGTTTGTCCTTTCCTCATCGGCCCCCTTGTATCACCTCTGCCCGTTCCGTCTGCGACAAATTTGCGCCCGATTGGGGCGCGCCTTTTCTTTGCAATTGCGACACAACATGCCTTGCATCGACAGATTGACCGAAATCCTCCCGAATTGGGATGGATTATCAGTTGTTATTGTGTAAAATTTCCCAACAAATGGGAAACGGAGCGCATCATGGAGAGCTTTTCTGCGATCTTGATCGAGGCGGTGGAGCTTATCGTGTCGTGGGATCCGGACGTGATCGAAATTATCGTCCTGTCGTTGCGTGTGACCCTGACGGCGGTCGCGGCGGCCTGTCTGATCGGGTTTCCCTTGGGGGCGATTGTCGGCGCGTTCCGCTTTCCGATGCGCAATGGTGTGATCGTCGCGATGAACACGCTGATGGGTCTGCCGCCGGTGGTCGTCGGCCTGCTGGTTTATCTGATGTTGTCTGCATCAGGTCCGATGGGCGTATTGGGCCTGCTGTATACGCCCACGGCGATGATCGTGGCGCAAACCATTCTGGTGACACCCATCGTTGCGGCGCTGACCCGTCAGGTGATCGAAGACCTTTATAACGAGTATGCCGAGCAGTTCGCATCGCTTGGTGTCCGCCCGCTTGACCGCGTGCTCGCACTGCTTTGGGATGCGCGATACAGCCTCCTGACCGTCGCCCTTGCAGGATTCGGGCGGGCGGTGGCCGAGGTTGGCGCAGTCATTATCGTCGGCGGCAATATCAACCATGTCACCCGCGTGATGACAACGACGATCGCGCTGGAAACCTCCAAGGGGAACCTGCAACTGGCGCTGGCCCTTGGCCTTATTTTGCTAACGATTGCGGTGATCGTGAACGGGCTATTGATGGCCATTCGCGGTACGGCAGCAAGGGCGGCCTATGTTTGAGGCCACCATCAACATGCACGATGATCATACCGCGCACAACGATGTCGCCGCTCCGACGGCGCTTTTATCTGCGCAAGGTCTGTGTTTCGATGCAGGCGGACAGCGGTTGATCGACGCTGTTGATCTGGGCATTTCACCCGGTCGCTGCACAGTTGTCATGGGCGCTAATGGCAGCGGAAAAAGCCTGCTTCTAAGGCTGCTGCACGGCTTGATCGTCCCGACTTCGGGAACTCTTTTCTGGCGTGGCCGACCGCTGGACCGCGCCGCGCGACAAGAGCAGGCAATGGTGTTCCAACGCCCTGTCATGCTGCGCCGTTCTGTCGCCGCGAACCTGCGTTTTGCGCTCTCTGTGCGTGGTGTGCCACGGGCAGAACGCAAGGCGCGCGAGGCCGAAACAATCGCGCTCGCCCGTCTGGAACACCTAAAGGACAAACCGGCCCGTGTTCTGTCAGGCGGAGAGCAGCAACGCCTTGCAGTCGCGCGCGCCCTGATCTGCGCGCCGCGCATCCTGTTTCTCGACGAACCAACGGCGAGCCTTGATCCCGCCTCGACGCTGGCCATCGAACAGCTGATTCGGGGCGCCCGTGAAAGCGGCGCCACGATCATTCTCGTCACCCACGACGCAGGTCAGGCCCGCAGGCTGGGCGATGATCTGGTTTTCCTGCACGGCGGACGGATTGCCGAAACCGGTTCCGTCGGGCGGGTGCTGGACCAGCCCCGCTCGGAGGCTGCGCAGGCGTGGCTTGGCGGTCGGCTGTTCCTCACTCCCACATCCTGAAACCAAACTGTAACATAAAGGAATATCACCATGTTCAGACGCAATTTCCTCGGCTTGGCTACAGCGGGCCTTCTGGCGCTCGGCCTGTCCGGCCCCGCCACCGCTCAGGACGATTTTATCATCGTCCAGTCCACGACCTCGACCCAGAACTCGGGGCTGTTCGATTACATCCTGCCAATGTTTCGCGACGAGACGGGGATTGACGTGCGGGTCGTCGCTGTTGGCACAGGTCAGGCGATCAAGAACGCCGAAAATGGCGACGGTGATGTGCTGTTCGTCCACGCCAAAGCATCAGAAGAGAAATTCGTGGCCGGTGGCAACGGAGTTAGCCGCAGCGATGTGATGTATAATGACTTTGTCATCGTCGGCCCTCCTGCTGATCCGGCTGGCGTGACAGGCATGTCCGATGTTGCCGCCGCCATGTCCAAAATTGCCGAAACCGAGTCGCCCTTCGCTTCGCGCGGCGATGACAGCGGCACGCACAAGGCCGAGTTGCGCCTGTGGAAAGACGCGGGCATCGACGTTAACGCGGCATCGGGTGGTTGGTATCGCGAAACCGGTTCGGGCATGGGGGCCACGCTGAACACCGGCACCGGCATGAACGCCTACATCATGACCGACCGCGCGACATGGATCAGCTTTGGCAACAAAGGCGATTACCAGATCGCGATCGAAGGTGACGAAAAGATGTTCAACCAGTATGGTATCATCCTCGTGAACGCCGAAAAGCATCCCAACGTAAAGACCGAGTCTGCGCAGCAGTTCGTCGACTGGGTGTTGTCCGACGCAGGGCAGGAAGCGATTGCGTCTTACAAGGTTGACGGCCAGCAGCTGTTTTTCCCGAACGCAAAATAATCTGACGAAAAGGTGCGCCTGTCACGGGCGCACCCGTTTTAGTCGAGGAGAGTTTCATGGACACCCTGATCAAGACCGGTATTCTGGCAATGGCGGTGATGGCGCCACCGGCAGTTGCCCAAGAGGCGCACTTGCACGCGGCAGGCAGCCTGAAGGCCGCGATGACAGATATCGCGAACGCTTATGAAGCGTATGGCAGCGTGACAGTTCACCGTAATTTCGGCCCCTCGGGCCTGCTGCGCAAACGGATCGAGCAGGGCGAGACTGCCGAGGTCTTTGCCTCTGCCAACATGCGCCACCCGCAAATCCTGTCCGATGCGGGGCGTGCCGGTACGGTGTCGGAATTTGCCCGCAACAGCCTGTGTGCATTGGCCCAACAGGACGTCGAGGTGTCGACCGACACGATGCTGGAAGTCATGTTATCCGAAAACATCCGCCTTGGCACCTCAACGCCCAAGGCCGACCCTTCGGGCGATTACGCATGGGAACTGTTCGGCAAGGCGGAGACCGTCCGGCAAGGTGCCACGTCCACGCTGCAAGCAAAAGCCCTGCAACTGACCGGCGGCCCCAATAGCGCCAAACCACCGGAAGGCCGCAACCCTTACGGCTGGGTGATGAGCGAGGATCGCGCCGATCTGTTCCTGACCTATTGCACCAACGCCGTGCTGGCGCAACGCGACGTGCCAACCTTGCAGATCGTACAACTCCCCGAGGCGCTGTCCGTGGGCGCGCGCTATGGGGTAACCGTATTGAACGGCGCCCCCACACAGGCACATGATCTGGCTGCGTTCATCCTTGCCCCCGGCGGGCAGGAAATCCTTGCAAGCTACGGGTTCAAGCCCGCGAAATAGCGCCCCCGTCGGTCATGCGTCAGGCCGACAGCCAGCGCACTGTGCCCATCTGGTCAAGATCATAACCGCCCATCGCCTCTGCCTTCTCGCGGCAGGCGGTGCTGCGCGCGAACGTCAGCAGCTTTTGCACGGGGGCGGTAAAATAGGCGTGCCGGTCGATCAGCAGATCAAAGCGTTCCTCCGCCAACGGCAGGAAACCAAGGTTGAACTGGCGCGCCATCGCCTTGATCCCCGTTGCGGCGTCCGCCTGCCCTGCGGCCACCGCCGCCGCAGCATCATATTCGGTGTGGGCCAGCCCGGAGACAAAATCCAGATCCGCACTGCTCAGACCTTCCCGGCGCATCATTTCGTCGAAAAACGTGGCCCCGCCTGCCCCCGGCTGGCGCTGCACAACGCGTTTGCCTTTGAGATCGGCAAAACAGGTGATCCTGCCGCGCGCGGTTTCAGACAACACAAGCCCCCGTGCGCGGGTCGCCCACGCAACGAGAACGCAATCTTTCAGACCCAGCGCAGCGACTGTATCAACGTTCCAATCCGTCCCGCCCGGAATATGCAGCCCCGTCAAAGCGGCCCGCCCCTCGGCAAAACAGTCCAGACCGGCACGGCTGCCGTTGAACAACGTCGCCAGGCCCGCGCCGGAGTCCCGCACCGCCCAATCCACAAGCGGGTCATGCGAACCGGTCAGCACCGCCGGACGCGCGACAGAGGCAGATCCGCCGTCGGTCTCGATCCAATCCAAAAGCTCGGTTTTAGGGAACAGCAGCTTGCCGGTAATGCGCCGATGCGGAATCTCGCCCGCCGCCGCAAGGTCATACACCTTGCGTTCCTTCACGCGCAAAAGCTCCGCCACCTCCTTGGTGGTCAGATAACTCGGGTCATCATTTCGATGGTCTTGCGGCATCTTGCGCCCTATCTACAAGCGCTCCAAGATGGACCATCACACCGCGTCTTGCAAGACGCGGTGTTTCCGGTTTCGAGGTCTAAACATCGCCCTTCACCCTTCGGCGTTTACGAATTGACGGTTTGCGGCACCTCAAGCGGTGCGCTCACACTTTGCAGCCAGTCGAGGATTTCCTGACGGTCCGGCTTTAGGGCTATGGCACAATCGCCGGTAAAGACGTGAAATGCCTCTGCATTAAGTGCGCTCAACCCGACGATGACGGGAACACCTTGCGACAACGCGTCAGCGATCACCGCGCGAAAACCACGCCCGTCAGCCTCGTGCTTCCCGAACTTGTTGACGATCAGAACATCCGCGCCCTGATTTAGGCGCATCGTGACCTGCCCGACTGCCGTCTCAAGCACGGAAGGGTCCAACCGGCACCCTTTTGCGTTTGCCCCAAGGCTTTGCGAAATCCGCAGGACAGGCCCGTCAGGCAAAACCTGAACATCCATGTCACAAGGGTGTCCGCCACGCTCGGTATTGATCTGGACGGTGCCGCAGGTCCGGTAGCCAAGCGATGCCAGCTCCTGTGCCAGCGCAAACAAAAACTGATCTGTGTCACCGCGCCCCGGCGCCATTGTATAGGCGATATTCATGGTAGTTCTTTCTTATCTGTCACTGAAAGGCAGGAATTCGACCAACGCACCGGTCGGCAAGGTTTCCACCTCGGCAGGGATCAAAATCACGCCATTGGCTTGCGGCAAGCGTGCCACGCGCCCCGAATGGGTCGCGTCGTCAAAATGGACAACCTCCCGCCCCACGCCATCAAATCCCGACACGTCGGCCAATCGCAATTCGCATCGGCCCGGCCTGTGACACAGCGGTCGCGACAAGACCACATGCCGCCGGATGCCCGCGACTGTCGCGCCCCCCGCAAGACCCCGACACAGCACTGTGCCGAAAAGCTGCCATGTCACAAACGCCGACAGCGGATTGCCCGGCAGGCCCAGCCAATGTGCGCCCCCCACACGACCGAACGAGACCGGCTTGCCCGGCTTCATCGCAACGCCGCCAAACACAATTGTCGCGCCAAGGTCGGCCAGCGCAGGTTTAACGTGGTCTTCCTCTCCGACCGAAATGCCCCCCGTGGTGACAATAAGGTCCACACGATCGGCCAGTTCGGAAATCTGGTCGCGCAGGGCCGCGCGATCATCCTTGCCGGTCCCGACATGAACAATATCAACCGAAACCGACGCAATCGCAGCGCTGAGCATCGACGTGTTCACGTCCCAGATTCCCGCGCGATTCGCGATCATTCCGGGTTTGGTCACCTCGTCACCGGTAACAATCAGCGCCACGCGCACACGCCGCCTGACACGGACGGTTGCGGCCCCCGCAGCGGCGCATGCTGCGATGTCCTGCGCGTTCAGTTGGCGACCGGCGGGAATGATCGTTTCGCCCGCCTGCATGTCTTCGCCCGCAGACCGGACATGCGTCTGTGAATTCACCTTGCGCGAGACGATGATCACGCCACCATCGCGCACCACGTCCTCTTGCATCACAACGGCATCTGCACCGTCCGGCATCGGCGCGCCGGTGAATATCTGCACTGCCGTCCCTGTGCCGACGGTGGCAAGCTCCGTCTGACCGGCAGCAATCCGGCCCGTCACCGCAAGCCGCCACGGCCCTGCCCCGCCCAGCGAGGCGGTGTGGAGCGCATAGCCATCCATTGCCGCGTTGTCGAACGGCGGCACGGCAGAACGGGCGCAAACCGGCTCGGCCAGCACACGACCGCGCGCCTGCACAAGGTCTACGGTTTCCATTTCCGGAACCACGTTGATGCTTTGCCGGATGCGCGCAAGCGCCTCGTCGACGGTGATTGGCCCGTTTTGACCGTCCAGAGTGTCACAGCCACACCCCATCTCTATAATGCGTGATACAACCGTCATTGAGCAGCCTCCTCGTTAAAATGACCCGGTCCAACCGTGCAATCGAGGTCGCGCAAGCGACCGTCCTTCAAGCCGTAGATCAGACCGTGAACCCGGATGTTGACACCCGTGCGCCACGCATGTTGCAGGATCGGCGTTTCCGCCACCCGCCTGACACCTTCGATGGCGTTGAGTTCTGCCAGCTTGTCGCGCCGCGCTTCTTCGCCGTTTTCCTGTGCAAGATCGACAGCGTAGGATCTGGCCAGACGGCGAATAGGCTCCAGCCAGTGATCGGCAAGCCCGTGCGGCAAATCCTCGGTCGCGGCCTTGACACCTCCACAGCCGAAATGGCCACAGACAATGATTTCCCGGATCTTGAGGGTTTCCACCGCAAATTCGAGCGCGGACAGCATATTCATATCAGCAGAATGGATGATATTGGCAACGTTGCGATGGACAAACACCTCGCCCGGATCAAGGCCGGCCACGACATTCGCCGGAACCCTGCTGTCCGAACACCCGATCCAGAAGAATTCCGGTGATTGATGGGTGGCCAGACGGGCAAAATACCCCGGCTCATCTGCATTCTTTTGATCTGCCCACTGCACATTGCGCTCAAGAAGGTGACCTAACATGGTGCCCCCTGCGCAGTACGCTCAAGCCCGCGCCAGTTGCCCGAAACCTCACGGGCATTATTCAACATCGCCTTGCGGGCAGTGACGCTGACACCTGTCCGGTTCGTGTCACCTGAAACGGCTTCAGCAGACGTTTTCGCCAGCGCAATACGGTTATCGGAGTGCAGCGTGTCTATCACCTTGTCGGTTTCCTCTTCGGGCTCGCCTGTTCCAGCATTGGCGGGAACAGGGCGTTTTATTTATCCGTAAGGGGGTGCGGCAGCTGTCTGGTAAACTTGGCCACCGCCTTGCCTTAGGGTCAAACAGGGCTCAGGTCGGCCCCCTTGATCTCGGCGGCTTCAACCAGCTGATTGACAAACTGACGGGCTTGCGTGGCCCATGCGGCTTTCTCCAATGCGTCTGATATCTTTTCCTGAACCGCGTCAAAAGGCAATACCTGCCCCTCGGCCACCGCATCCATCCGGATGATATGGTAACCATGGCGGGTCAGCACCGGCTCGCGTGTCGTGGCCCCTTCGGCCAGCGTGCGAAGCGCGGCTTCGAACTCCGGCACGGTATCGCCGGGGCCAAGTTGTCCAAGCGCTCCGCCAGATGATTTCGAACCGCAATCGCTTTCACGCGCTGCCAATGTCTGAAAGCTCTTGGGGTTCTCCAATACCATCGCCAGAATAGTGTCCGCCCGCACACGCGCCTTGGCGCTTGCCTCTGCATCACGAGGGTCGCAGATGCACAGGATGTGGGACACTTCCCAAAGCGGATGGGTTCTGAAACGGGTGGGATCTTTTTGCCATTCATCCTGGATGGCCTCCGCTTGCGGCGCAGCCACCTCCACTGCCTCTTCAAGAAGGCCCCGGATCAGGGCTTCCTCTTCGGTTTCAAAGCGTCCGGGTCCAACCTCTTGTGGTTCGGGCGTGACGGCACGGGTCCGGGCCTCCTGTAACAGAAGGGTGCGGATCGCCACGGCGTTGGCCGCCTTGCGCCACGCAATACCCGGCTTGCCCTTGGGGGCTTGCTGGTTCTGGGTTTCGGCGGCGACCAGTGTATGAGGCACCAGTTCGCCATTAACGACCAGATCGGGAAAAAGAGCTGAGTTCATGATTGTTACTCCGCCGGGGTTGTCTTGGAAGTGCCGCGCTTGGGCAATGCGACCTGACGGCGCGACCGGACCAATTGGTAGCCGGGGCGCAGCAGGAACCGGAAGGGTGCTGCAAATCCCGAGACCATGTGCACAAGGCGCGTGAACGGGAACAGCATCGTGATCAGCAGACCAAGGAAGATATGCGCCTTGTAGAGCCAATGCACGTCCACCACCATCGCCCAGGCATTCAGGTTCAGCAGGATCACACTTTGCGACCAGGTCATAAAGCGGACCATTTCGACCCCGTCCATGTGCTGCAACGTCAGGAAAATGGTTCCCAGACCAATGAGAAGCTGCAACCAGATCAGAACCAGAATGCCGATATCGCCAAAGCTGGTGTGTCGCCAGATCCGTGGATCGGTGACACGGCGATGGATCAGCATCGACGCCCCGATCAGGGCCGCGATACCCGCCGTTCCGCCCAGAATAACGGCCGCCCACTGCTTGAGTGCATGAGGAATACCCAGCGCATCAAGAATCCACACCGGCGTAAACAGCCCGATCAGGTGACCACCGAACACCGTGATGATCCCGACGTGAAACAGGATCGACCCCATCACCAGCTGTTTGCGGCGCAAAAGCTGGCTGGACGATGATTTCCACGTGAACGGATCACGCTCGTAGCGCGCGATGCAGCCCACAATCAGCACGGTCAGCGCGATATAGGGCATGATCCCGAAGATGAAATAGTCGATGTCGAAGTTCGTAAACATATCATTCTCTCCCTATTCAGCCGCGTGTTTCGGCGTGGGTTTTACCGGCATATCCATGCGCGACAGAATATCGCGCACTTGCGGGCATCCGGCATTCGGGTCGGGACCGAAAAGCACTTCGCTTTCCTCCCAAACCTCGTCCAGCGCCTCAAGGTCGGTCGGGTCATCATCGGGCTGCTCCAGCATCTCGGCAACGGACGCGCTGTCGATCTTGACGCCCGCCAACTGCACAAGCGCGTCGAACACGGCCCCATAGGGGCTTTCGCGCCGCACCAGCCGCTCGCTCAATGCGGCAAAGATATGCGCCGCATCCGCCAGAGTGTCCTGCGCTTCGGCAAAGGGACGGGTCGCTAGAAACTCCAACAGCACCGGCAAGTGATCCGGCAATTCGGAGGTGACGGGATCAAACCCGCCCTCCCTGTAGGTTTCGACCAGCGACACCATCGCCCCCCCGCGATCCCGGCTTTCGCCGTGAACATGTTCGAACAGGTTCAGCGACAAGGTACGCGACCGGTCGAACAGCATCACAAAGGTTTCTTGCAGGTCATAGATGTCGCGCCCGGCCAGGTCCTCCACCAGCGGGCGCAACGCCCGACGCGCTGCGGCTGTCAACCGCGAGTCCGAAGCCAGAACGGCTCCGATCTCGGGCATGGCATGCTGCAAGTCGTTCGTCGGGTAACTCAGAATAAGGGAAAAGGCTTTTAGAGAGCGGTCCATCACTGCACCTCCGATGGCATTTTGAGGGGTCTTTTGGAGCCGCCAAAGAGCGACGCCTTGGACGTGCCCGTGGAACAGCCGTTGCTGTCGGTAAACCCGCAACCGCCTTTGAGGTCATAGGCTTCCTCGACCTGCTCGCGGTGCGTGGTCGGGATAACGAAACGATCCTCGTAATCGGCCAGGGCCATGATTTTATACATGTCCTCGATCATCCGGCCGTTCAGACCAACACGCTCTGCAATGCCTTCGTCGATGACGCCTTCAACCGTCTTGGAGCGCATGTAAGAGCGCATCGCCAGCATCCGTTCCAGCGCCGTCACCACCGGCGCCTCGTCGCCTGCCGTCAACATGTTGGCAAGGTAGCGGACCGGGATGCGCAGGTTCTTCACGTCCGGCATACCGCCGTCCATGCCGATTGCGCCGGCTTCTGCCGCGTTCTGGATGGGCGAGAGCGGCGGGATGTACCATACCATTGGCAACGTCCGGTATTCGGGGTGCAGCGGAAAGGCGACCTTCCATTCCATCGCCATCTTCCAGATCGGGCTTTCGCGGGCCGCCTTGATCCAGTCCTCGGGGATACCATCGGCGCGCGCCGCTTCGATCACGGCAGGATCGCTGGGATCAAGGAACACACCAAGCTGCGCATCATAAAGGTCTTGGGTGTCCTCCATGTTCGCCGCTTCCTCGATCTTGTCTGCGTCGTACAACATGACGCCCAGATAGCGGATGCGTCCCACGCAGGTTTCCGAACACACTGTCGGGTTACCCGATTCAATGCGCGGATAGCACAGCGTACATTTCTCGGATTTACCAGAAGACCAGTTGTAGTAGATTTTCTTGTAGGGACAGCCCGAAACGCACATCCGCCAGCCGCGGCATTTTTCCTGATCAATCAGGACAATGCCGTCTTCCTCGCGCTTGTAGATCGCGCCCGACGGGCACGACGAAACACAGGTCGGATTGAGACAGTGTTCGCACAGACGCGGGAGATACATCATAAAGGTATTCTCGTACTCGCCGTAGATCTCCTTTTGAATGCCTTCAAAGTTGTAATCATCAGAACGCTTCGAGAATTCGCCGCCAAGGATTTCTTCCCAGTTCGGCCCCTTCTCGATCTTCTGCATCCGCTCGCCGGTGATCTTCGAGCGCGGGCGCGCCGTCGGGAACGCCTCCATTTCAGGCGCGGATTTCAGGTGGTCATAGTCGAAATCGAATGGCTCGTAGTAGTCGTCGATCTCGGGCATGTTCGGATTGGCAAAAATATTCGCCAGAATCCGCCATTTGCTACCCTGTTTGGGTTGCAGTTTGCCGGTCTTCGTCCGTTCCCAGCCGCCATTCCAGCGCGCCTGGTTTTCCCAATCCGTAGGATAGCCCAGACCGGGTTTGGTTTCGACGTTGTTAAACCATGCGTACTCAACGCCCTCGCGGCTGGTCCAGACGTTCTTGCAAGTGACAGAGCAGGTGTGACACCCGATACATTTATCGAGGTTCAACACCATGCCGATTTGTGCGCGGACTCTCATGCCGATGTCTCCTTTACGGGTGCTTCCCAAGCCTTCTCGGCATCAAGCCAGTCGACTTTGTTCATTTTTCTGACAACGACGAATTCGTCGCGGTTTGATCCAACGGTGCCGTAATAGTTGAACCCGTAAGATTGCTGGGCGTAGGCACCGATCATATGTGTCGGCTTCAAAACCGTGCGCGTGACCGAGTTGTGGATACCGCCGCGGTTACCCGTCTTCTGCGACCCCGGTGTATTGATGATTTTTTCCTGCGCGTGATACATAAAGGTCGTGCCTTCCTTGATCCGCTGGGAAACAACCGCCCGCGCCGTCAACGCCCCGTTGATATTGTACAGCTCGATCCAGTCGTTATCGACAATACCCGCCGATTTTGCGTCCACTTCGGAGATCCACACTACAGGACCGCCCCGGTTGAGCGTGAGCATCAACAGGTTGTCGGTATAGGTAGAGTGGATGCCCCATTTCTGGTGCGGCGTGATGAAGTTAAGCACAAGCGTGTCGCCGGCGTCCTGCACCGCTTTGGTGACGGATTTGACGTCGATCGGAGGCCGGTAGGACATAAAGCCTTCACCGAATGCGCGCATCCACAGGTGATCCTGATACAGCTGCTGGCGGCCCGTCAGGGTGCGCCACGGGATCAGTTCGTGAACGTTGGTATAGCCCGCGTTATAGCTGACCTTCTCGGATTCGATCCCCGACCACGTGGGGCTAGAGATGATCTTGCGCGGCTGTGCTGCGATGTCCCTGAACCGGATCTTGTTGTGATGCTCACCTTCGGCCAGATGCGCATGTGCGCGACCGGTGGCTTTCTCAAGCGCCTCCCACGCCTTGACCGCAACCTCGCCATTGGTTTCGGGCGCCAGCATCAGGATGACTTCGCAGGCATCAATTGCTGTGTCGATCTTGGGGCGTCCGGCGGCAGCGCCGTCCAGATGCACACCATTCAGCTCCGACAGGTTGTCGATCTCGGCTTGGGTGTCCCAATTGATCCCCTTTCCGCCATTTCCCAGCTTGTCCAAAAGCGGGCCAAGCGCGGTAAAGCGGTCATAGATCGCGGTATAATCACGCTCTACCGTCACAAAAGACGGCGCGGTCTTGCCGGGAATAAGGTCGCATTCGCCTTTTTTCCAGTCCTTCACCTGATCTTGCGCAATCTCGGACGGGGTGTCGTGCAGGATCGGCAGCGCGACAATATCGGTTTCCTTCTCCAGATAGCCCGGTGTGATCTCCTGGAACTTCTTGGCAATCGCCTTGAAGATTTCCCAGTCGGATTTGCTTTCATAGGCAGGATCAACCGCCGCTTGCAGCGGGTGGATGAACGGGTGCATGTCCGACGTGTTCATGTCGTCTTTTTCGTACCAGCTTGCGGTTGGCAGAACGATGTCGGAATAGACGCACGTTGTGCTCATCCGGAAGTCAATGGTCACCAGCAGGTCCAGCTTGCCGCGCGGCGCTTCCTTGTGCCACTTGGCCTCTTTGGGCAGTTGCTTGCCTTCCTCGCCCAGATCCTTGCCCATGACGCCATTGTCAGTACCCAGCAGGTGCTTGAGGAAGTATTCATGCCCTTTGCCCGACGACCCCAAAAGGTTGGAGCGCCACACAAACAGGTTGCGCGGCCAGTTGGCAGGGTTGTCAGGGTCTTCGCACGACAACTCCAGATCACCCGATTTCAGGTTATCCGCGACATAAGCCGGGATTTCCTTTCCCGCCGCCTTTGCCGCCTTGGCGACGTCGAACGGGTTGGTCTTGAACTGGGGTGCCGATGGCAACCAGCCCATGCGCTCGGCGCGGATGTTATAGTCGATCAGGCCGATGTCCCAATCGCCTGCGGGTGCTGTCGGTGACAGGATCTCATCCGCTTCCAGCGTCTCGTAGCGCCACTGGTCGGTGTGGGCGTACCACGCGCTGGTCGCGTTCATGTGGCGCGGCGGGCGGCTCCAGTCCAGCGCGAAGGCCAGCGGCTGCCAGCCGGTCTGCGGACGCAGCTTTTCCTGCCCCACATAGTGCGACCAACCGCCCCCCGATTGCCCGATGCAACCGCACATCACCAACATGTTGATGATACCGCGATAGTTCATGTCCATGTGATACCAGTGGTTGATACCGGCCCCCATGATGACCATCGACTTGCCGTTGGTTTTTTCCGCGTTCGATGCAAATTCACGCGCGACGTGAATGATCTTGTCGGCGGAAACGCCGGTGATCTTTGCAGCCCATGCGGGTGTGCCGGGCATGTCGTCGGCAAAATCGGATGTGACCCAATCACCGCCCAGACCCCGATCAAGGCCGTAGTTGGCGCAGAACAGATCGAACACCGTGGCGACCGCGATGGTGCCTTCGGCTGTCTCGACCCTTTTGATCGGAATGTTGCGCGTCAGGACATCTGGATGATCGGCATCGGTGGTGAACTGGCCAAAAGTCTGACCGCCGAAATACGGGAAGTCGACACCAACAACTTCATCGTGATCTTCTTCCAGAACCATCGTCAACTTCAGACGCGTATCGGTTTGCCCAGCCCTTTCTTCAAGGTTCCATTCGCCATCTTCACCCCAGCGATAACCGACCGAGCCGTTGGGCGCGACCAGCCCGTTCGACACCTCGTCGAACGCAACGGTTTTCCATTCGGGATTGTTGTCTTCACCCAGTTTACCATCCAGATCGTCAGCGCGCAGGAAGCGGCCCGGCACAAGCTGGCCGTCCTTTTCATCCAGCTTTACCAGCATCGGTAAGTCAGAGTATTTACGGGTGTAATCCTCGAAATACTCGGTTTGGCGGTCCAGATGGTATTCGCGCAGGATTACGTGCCCAAAGGCCATCGCCAGCGCCGCGTCCGTCCCTTGGCGCGCATTCAGCCAGACATCGCCAAATTTCGCCGCCTCCGAGTAGTCCGGGCAAATAACGGCGGATTTGGTGCCTTTATAACGCGCTTCAGTGTAGAAGTGCGCATCAGGCGTGCGGGTCTGCGGCACGTTCGAGCCCCACAAAAGCAGATAGCCCGAGTTGTACCAATCGGCAGATTCCGGCACGTCGGTCTGTTCGCCCCATGTCATGGGCGACGCAGGCGGCAGGTCGCAATACCAGTCGTAGAACGACATGCACACGCCACCCATCAGCGACAGATAGCGCGAGCCCGCGGCATAGCTGACCATCGACATCGCAGGGATCGGCGAGAACCCGAAAACGCGGTCAGGCCCGTAGGTTTTGGCGGTATAGGCGTTCGCAGCGGCGGTGATTTCAGTCGCCTCGTCCCATGTGGCGCGCACGAAACCGCCCTTGCCGCGTGTCTCGACATATGAGGCGCGCAGGATCGGATCGGCTTGCAGCTTGGTCCATGCCTCGATTGGCGACAGCGTTTCGCGCAGGTTGCGCCAGACCCTCATCAGACGTCCGCGCACCAACGGGTTTTTCACCCGGTTCGCGGAATACAGATACCAGCTATAACTTGCGCCGCGCGCACAGCCGCGCGGTTCATGGTTTGGCAGATCGGGACGTGTGCGCGGATAGTCGGTTTGCTGCGTTTCCCATGTAACGATCCCGGATTTGACGTAGATCTTCCAGCTACACGACCCGGTGCAGTTCACCCCATGGGTCGAGCGCACGATTTTATCGTGCCGCCAGCGGTTGCGGTACGTCTCCTCCCAATCGCGGTTCTCGCGGGTAACCTGACCGTGGCCGTTCGAGAACTGCTCCAGTTCTTTCGACTGGAGGAAGTTCAATCTATCGAGCAGATGACTCATATCGTTTCCTTTCTTATTCAGCGGGTTGGGCAACGGCAGCGCCGCGACCACGTTCAATGTCATGGAGAAGCCCACCCGGACGGGTGTAGTAGACCCAGGTCAGCGCGACGCAGATCGCGTAGAAGCCAAGGAAGCCCCAGAGCGCGCCGACCGGGGAGCCGGTCATCGCGATCGAGGTGCCGTAAGCCTTCGGGATGAAAAAGGCACCGTAAGCGGCAATGGCCGAGGTGAAGGCGATGATCGCAGCGCTTTCACGTTCGCCCTGCTTGCGGCTGGCAACAGCATCCAGTTCCGGCATCAGGCGCGGAATCTCGCGGCCCATGATCGCCGGGATCATCTGGAAGGTTGAGGCGTTGCCGATACCGGTCAGAAGGAACAGCGCCATGAAGCAGACGAAGAAGCCCAGGAAGCTGCCACCGGCCCCGTTTGACGGCAGGAAGCTGATTACCCCGAAGACCGCGATGATCATGCCGAGGAAGGTCCAGAAGGTAACGCGCGCACCGCCGAAACGGTCACTGATCCAACCCGTGCCTGCACGGCTGAGCGCGCCAACAAGCGGGCCGAGGAATACATATTGCAACGCGTTCACTTCGGGGAACATCAGCCGCGTCAGCAACGGGAAGCCCGCCGAATACCCGATGAAGCTACCGAAGGTGCCGGTATAGAGCACGCACATCACCCAGTTGTGGAACCGGCTGAAGATGACCGCCTGATCGCGGAAGCTGGCTTTGGCGTCGGCGATATCGTTCATGCCAAGCCATGCCGCGACAGTCGCCACGAGGATGAAGGGCACCCAGATAAAGCCGGCGTTCTGCATCCAGAGCTGGCTGCCGTCGTCCAGAGTGACCGGCGCACCGCCCATGGCCCCGAAGACACCCGCCGTGATGACGATTGGCACGAGGAACTGCATGACAGAGACACCGAGGTTCCCCAATCCGGCGTTCAGCGCCAGCGCATTGCCCTTTTCTGCTTTGGGATAGAAATAGGCGATGTTGGCCATGGAAGAGGCAAAGTTACCGCCCCCGAGACCACACAGCAACGCCAAAGTCAGGAAGATGAGGTAGGGCGTTTCAGGGTTTTGTACCGCATAACCGATGCCGATGGCCGGCAGCAAAAGCGAAGCCGTGGAGAGCGTTGTCCAGAGCCTGCCGCCAAAGATCGGCACCATGAAACTGTAGAAGATGCGCAATGTGGCACCCGACAGACCCGGCAAAGCGGCCAGCCAGAACAGTTGTGACGAGGTGAAGCCGAAACCGATTGCGGGCAACCGCGCCACAACCATGGACCAGACCATCCAGACCGAGAAAGCCAGCAGCAGCGCAGGGATCGAGATCCACAGGTTGCGGCGGGCAACCGCGCGTCCTTTTTCGACCCAGAATGCCTCGTCCTCGGGCTCCCACTCGCTCAGGGTGCGCGGCATGGCCGTGCGTTCAGGCGAGTGAATTTCCTGCATTTCGGGAAGTTCGGGAAGCGCGTCCAGTTCCGACCCATATGCCGCCTGCTCCATCGAACGTATCGAAAGGTGCATCCAGCCCAGAGAAATCGCCACCACAAGGAACAGCAGAGCAAAACAGCTTGTGTAGATGCCGGTCAGTTCCAACAGGAAACCGAAGGTGATCGGCAGAATGAAACCGCCAAGACCGCCAATCATACCAACAAGGCCACCAACCGCGCCGACGTGCTGTGGATAATAAACCGGAATATGCTTGAACACCGCCGCCTTGCCGAGGCTCATAAAGAAACCCAGAACAAACAACGTGATAACAAAGGGCAAAACGTCCATTTCGGTGGAAAAAGTGATCGGTCCGTTCTTGCTGTTGATCACATATTCGGTTGGCGGATAGGACAGCATGAACAACAGAACGAGGCTGAAACCGAAGGTCCAGTACATGACCGAACGTGCCCCGAACTTGTCAGACAGCACCCCGCCATATGCGCGAAACAACGAAGCCGAAAGCGAGAACGCCGCGGCGGCCATACCAGCCGTACGCACATCAAGACCGTAAACGTCGATCAGATAGTGAGGCGTCCAGAGTGCAAGGGCGACGAAAGCCCCGAAGACAAAGAAATAATAGAGCGAAAAGCGCCAGACCTGAAGGTTTTTGAGAGGCGCGAATTGCTGGGCCAGACTTGGTGCTTTGACGCCGGATTTGCGGCGCGCAACCAGTTCAGGGTCATCCTTGGCAAACACGAAGAATACGACTGCCATAATCGCAAGCCCGATTGCCCAGACATGCGCCACACCTTCCCAGCCATAAGCGACCATCACGAAGGGAGCCGCGAATTTGGTCACCGCCGCGCCGACATTACCGGCACCGAAAATGCCAAGAGCCGTACCCTGACGGCCCGCGTCATAAAAACGCGAAACATAAGCGACGCCGATGATAAAGGAACCGCCCGCAAGGCCGATGCCAAGAGCTGCGACAAGATACATCGCATAGGTCGAGGCGAAGGTCAGCGCCCAGGTTGCCATGGCGGTGAGAAGCATTTGCCCCGTAAAGACAAGACGCCCGCCGTATTTTTCGGTCCAGACTCCCAGAAACAGACGTGTAACAGAGCCTGTCAGAATAGGTGTCGCAATCAAAAGGCCGAACTGCGCTTCGTTGAGGCCCAGCTCATCTTTGATCCCCACACCGATGATGGAAAATATCGTCCAGACTGCAAAGCAGGCCGTAAAGGCAACGGTGCTAAGCCCCAGAGCGCGGTTCTGATCGTCCTTTCGGACGGTTCCGGCACTGTCCATGTTTGTTTCTCCTAACGTCTGTGAATGAGACAGACCCGATACGGGTTCGGAAACAGACGTGCAGGAGATCGCGATTTTGCTTGTTGATCTGGATCAAAGTATACTAATAATCCAATGAAATTAGTATCTTACAAACATTTATCAATTTTATCGCAGCGACGGATCAAGTTCAATTCCGCAGAAATCAACTGGACAATTGATAATTATCAAGCCACAATTCAAATGCACCCAGACAATGAGAGCAGTTGACAGAAAATGACCAACTCGTACCACACTGATATCCGCAACCTCGCGTTGTTTGCGAACATGGACCTAAAACATTTCGAAGCAATCATGCGCGGCGCCTATGTCCAGAATTTCCCGCCCCGCATCGTGCTGGCTCATGAAGAGGAGCCACCCGATTTCTTGCATGTTGTTCTGTCAGGCTCTGTGGACTTGTATTCATCGTGGAACGGCCGGGAAACCAGCATGGCAACTGTCAGGCCGGTATCGACGTTCATTCTGGCCGCGACGGTGCGGGATCTGCCCTATCTGATGTCCGCCAGAACGCTGGAGAAAAGCCGCATTGCCCTCATTCCCTCGCAAGACGTCAGAAAGGTGTTTGCTGCCGACGCCGCCTTTGCACAGGCGATCGTTTCCGAACTTGCACAATGCTACCGCTCTGTTGTGAAAAACACCAAGGATCTGAAGCTGCGCACATCGCTTGAGCGCTTGGCGAATTACCTGTTGCGTCAACAAAAACGAACCGGAGCCGCCGAATTTGTCCTGACCATGGAAAAACGACGGCTGGCGTCCTTTTTGGGTATGACCCCCGAAAACCTGAGCCGTGCCTTCAGAGGGCTTGAGCCTTATAGCGTCAAAGTATCGGGAACGCGCATCACCATTAGCAATCCCGAAGATCTGATCCGGTTTGCCAAGCCGAACCCGCTCATCGACGATTATTCGGCGTAAATGCCGGACCTTTGGACAATCGTGCAACAAGGGCGAAGCGGATAGCGGGCTCACCAAAGCGGGCTCACGCCGAATACCACAGGGTGCAGCCAGATCAATCCGGCATAAAGGGCGATACCTGCCACCATTCGCGCCACGGCACCGCGCCATGATGCCGGTCTGATGCGCGCAGGCCCTGCCGCAACGGCGGCCTGTAGACGTTGCCACTCTGCCCCCAGATCGCGTTGGCGCCGCCGGTCAACAAGACGCCCCCCCAGCGCGGCGAACCCTGCGAACACCCCGAACAGCAGCACATGCGCGACATCCCCGTTGGCCACGACATGCGCCGCCGCCCAAAGCGCCATAGCCACAAGCAACGGATGGCGCGTAAACCGCACGATGCCGGGCCGGGCCGGATCAAAGCGCCCGTTATGCGCCCCGCCAAAGGAAAACGGGTTTGGCCGTCCGATGCCATATGCAAGGATCAGGCAGACTGGCAGCATAACGGCCAAAGGTACAAACCGCTGCCACGCGGCCCACTCCCAAAGCGACACAACCGGCGCGCGCCCCGCAGCGCCGATCAGCCAGACAAGCACAGCCAGCGACAACGCCGAATAAACCATTGTAAAGCCACGCTGCCCCAGCCGCCCCTGCACCCACGGGCGCAGCGGGGGCCGCAGCGGCACCGAATGGGTCAGAAAGAAAACGACCCAGGCAAACGCGAACTCAAACCAGCCCACAGCGCTCCCCTATCCTGCCCGCCGCTTGCCCGCCGGCAATCGCAGCAACAAAGAGCCATACACCACAGAAAACCCGCCAAAGGCCACGATCCAGCCAAGACCTGCAACCATATGCAGCCACGCCGCCTCGGACGGCCACAGCCCTGCACAAACCCGTGCAAGAACCGCGACCCCGAAGGCCACATAGATGCCAACCGTCGCAGGCCCTGCCGTAAGGGGCTGTCCGGTATGACCAAGCGTGGCGCGGGTCATGACGGCCAATGTCATCAGCCCGACAGCTCCGGCCATCCACAGGTGTTGCGCCCCCGCCACGCCAAAACTGCCGGGCCAGAGGATTTCGGCTCCGGTTACCAGCGCGCCCAGCGGGACAAACGCATAGGCGATGTGCAGGACGGTTACCAACGGTTCGGATCCGGTCCGGTATCCTGCCCAGCGTGCCAACCGGATACCGTGCAAAAGGGCCGCCAGCAAAAGTGCCGCGCCGCTCACCGGATGGGCGGGCATCAAGACCCACAGCAACAAGGCTGCCAACAGCACTCCCAGCGCCGATTTGTCGAACCGCTGCATTGGCGGGGTCGGTAGACGCCCGCTGCCGCGTTTGACCAGCCAGTTGCGCGTAAAGGACGGCACAACGCGCCCGCCGATCACCCCGATCATCATCACCCCCGCGCCAAGGCCAAGGCGCAGCCCGTAGCCCTGCGCAGGATAAGCCCCGCTTGCGGCCTCGAAGTGAAACACCACATTGCCGATCGTGAACACAGCCAGCATGCCCAGCACGATAAGGTTACGCCAGTTTTTGCCCGCAATGATTTCGCGCGCAATTACCAGTCCCACGGCCACAGGAAAGGCGAGGTCCACCAGCGCCACCGCAAACGGCGGCAGGACCACCGAAACCGCCACAACGATGCGTCCCGCCACCCACAACGCAAAGAGCGCGCCAAGCGACCAGCCGACAATCGGCAAACGTCCGGTCCAGTTCGGCACCGCGGTCAGCAAAAAGCCCGCGACAACAGCAGTAAGGTAGCCAAAAAGGAACTCGTGGGCATGCCATGACACGGGGTCAAATGCTGTTGGTAACGTTAACGCACCCGACAGCATCGGCACCCAGAGCGCCATTGCAAACGCCGCCCATACCGCAGCGCCGAAAAAGAACGGGCGGAACCCGTAGGTCAAGATTGCGGGACCGCGCCACGCGCGCATCTGTTCTGCCGTCGTTGTCATGTCGCCTCCAAGTGAAACTGGACGCCCGCTTCGGTCACAATGACATCAAGCGGGATATCGTGGGGTTGTGGAAATATCGTCGCAAGCCGCGCGGATTGGAACCCGACCCCGATGGCTACGGGCTTTGGCTCAAGCCTAGCCAGCGTCCGGTCAAAATACCCGCCGCCATATCCAAGCCGGTAGCCAAGAGCATCCCACCCGACCAGCGGCGCCAGCGTAAAGTCGGGCGTGAGGACTTCCGCCTCGGGGGGCGGGACGGGAATGTTCCAGTCGCCCCGCACCATCCGCGTTTGCGGCGTCCAGCGGCGAAAGACAAGCGGCGCTGCCTTCTGTTCGACCAGCGGCAGGCAGACCGTGACGCCCGCGCCGTGCAGCTCGGACATCAGGGGCCGAAGGTCCGGCTCGCCCTTGATCGGCCAGTAGGCCGCAAACACTTTGCCCCGCGCGTCATCGAAGCGCGCTGACAACAGCGCACGCAGATGCGCGCCAAGCGCGGTCCCGACCGCTGCCCGCTCATCCACCCTTAACGCCTGCCGCTCGGAGCGCAGGCGTGTGCGTTCTGCGTGCCGCCAACGTGCCACGTCATGCGCCTGTTGGGGGTCTACCGCCAGCGGATCGAAATAGTCCGGCGCGATCTCTCCTGCGAGGCAGGGAGGCGAGGCATAGCGCCCGGTTTCATCTGGATCGGACATTGTCATCCCCCTGTTATCACGGTGAAATACTGAAGGCGGGCTGTATCAGTCATTGCGGCATCCTTGCGGCGCCGACCTTGCGGGCCGTGTCCTCGATTGTCATGTACAGCGAACGCGCAATCCGTTCGGCGCGCCCGATGACATGATCAGCCCCCGCAGGCGAGCAAACCTCGCGGGCGGTGGCGCGAAACAGCGCCAGCCACCGTTCGAAATGCACCCATGTCACCGGTAGTTGCGCATGCGCGGGCACCGGCGCGCCGTGATACGATCCGGTCATCAACGCCACCGAAGACCAGAACGACACCATCCGGTCCAGATGCTGTGGCCAGTCGTCGATGTGGCTGTCAAAGATCGGTCCCAAAACAGCATCGGCACGGATTTGGTCATAAAAGCGATGCACAAGGCCGGTCAGAATCGCCGGGTCAAGACCGGTGCGATCCATGAGCGCCCGTGTCATCTCGGGGCGGGCGGAAATGATGCGCGGGTGGTTTGTCTGCGTTTCGGCCATTGTGGCGTCCTGCAATAATTATGTTGCAACACTGCGTAGACCTGTTAATTGGTATTGTAAATACCCATTCAATGAACGGAAGATTATTGTGCGCCTGACCTCTTTTACCGATTATGGATTGCGCATGCTGATGCGCATGGCAAGCGCCCCGGACCGCGCCTATTCTACGGCTGATCTGGCCGGAGAACTTGGCCTGTCGCGCAATCATCTTAGCAAAATCATGCAACGCCTGTCGCGTGGCGGGATCGTGGAAACGCGCCGCGGAAGCGGTGGCGGTGCAATATTGGCACGGACACCGCAAAATATTCGTCTGGGCGATGTGGTGCGCCTGCTCGAAGAAGACCAGCCATTGGTGGAATGCTTCCAGAGCGCAACGAATACCTGTTCGCTTGACGGCCGGTGCCGCCTCAAATCCCGTTTGCGCGCCGCCGAAGCGGCGTTCCTCGCGCATCTCGACACCTCCACGCTGGCCGACGTTGCGCTTCCGTCTATTACGACAGAAGCCTGACACCCCTCCCTCTTAACGGGGCCAATAAAGGATAAAAACATGACAACCTGGCTACCAACCCTGATCACGAAAACCCCCGAAGAAGGCTATGACCTTGCGATAAAGCTTTCGCGCATGGCGATAAAGCTGACTCAACCCGACGCGGATGCGCGCGATCGTATGCGTCCGGAATATGCCGAAGATGCCGCTGCGTTGATCTCTGTCAGTCAGGTCGTCGCCACGCATTTTGCGACCGTGGCCGCAGCCAACGACCATTGGAAAAACCCGTCGTGACATCAATCGAAATTGGCGATGACGGCTTTGTCGTAGACGCGCAGATCATCGCAGACGCCTTTGGCCTTACTACGTCAGAGGTTCAAAGCCTTATGCAGTCCGGTGCGATCACCTCGCGGTGCGAAAAAGGTGTGGACGAGGACGAGGGGCGTTGGCGATTGACCTTCTTTCACAACAGTCGCGCCTTTCGCCTGACGGTTGATGAAAACAGCCGGATTCTCGGCCGTAGCCAGTTCGACGCACCCCGCGAACGCAGCGGGACAGACGCGCGCGGCGGGACGGGAGATGTCTAGAAAAAACCGTGCGGGCGGCGGTCCTTGACTTCACCAGCCGGATATTCCCGCCGCGTCATCGTCAAAAGACGCGCCGCCCCGCAGACCATGTTTCGTGCAGGATCGGCGTCCCGTCTGCAATTGCAAACCGAATAAAATCCGCCCTTTGGCCGGGGCTGATTGTGCCACGATCGGTCAGACCAACCGCCTGTGCAGGCCGTGCTGTGACAGTGCGTATGCCGCGCGCCAGATCGCCCCATAAATCACCCAGCTGCACCGCCGCCATCAACAGCCCCGCAGGCACATAGTCGGAGGACAGGATATCAAGCCGGTCGCGCGATGCCAGCTCGGACGCGGATACATTGCCCGAGTGCGATCCGCCCCGGATCAGATTTGGCGCGCCCATGATGGTGGCGATGCCATGCGCGTGGCAGGCGTCAGCGGCATCAACAGTGGTCGGAAACTCGGCCACTTTGACGCCGTGCGCATGGCTGGTCGCAACCTGTTTGACCGTCGTATCGTCATGGCTTGCCAATGTTGCGCCAAGCCTTTGCGCCGCCGCCACTGTCGCGGCCTCGTGTTTTGCGCCCAATTCGGATTGCAGGCCGGTCAGGAAACCGATGTAATCAAGAAACTCCTGATCACCGAACGCATATTTTCCACGCACATATGTCTCGAACTTGGAGATGTCCGTGAATTGACGCTGGCCGGGGGTGTGATCCATCATTGACACAATACCGATCCGGTCCTGCGGCAGAAACTCGGCAAGCTCCTCCTCCAGGGTCTCGCAACAGATTTCGGCCCTGAGATGCATGTGATGGCTGATCCGCAGCAGGCCTGCGCGCCGCATGGCAAGGATTTCATCGGCCATTCTGCGGGCATATTTTCCGTAACGTTTACTGTTGCCTGACACGATAGACCCCACGCGGATCGCATCGAAAACCGTGGTGATGCCGTTTCCTGCCAACTCCCGGTCATGGGCCAGAATGGCCGCCTTGTAGGGCCAGTCCACCGTCGGGCGTGGCGACAAATGCCTCTCAAGGTTATCGGTATGAAGCTCGACCAGACCGGGCGCGAGGTAATCTCCCCCCAGATCAAGCGCACCTTGCGGCACCCCTGCCCCGCTGTCGATATCGGAGATCACGCCGTTGTCGATCCTCACCGTTCCAAGCATGATTTCATCGTTCAGGATCAGGCGGGCATTTGCAAAGATCGTCTGGTCAGTCATATCATTTTCACGCAGGTTTGGCAGATGGCGCTATCCGCAGTGCAAGGCAAATGTTCAAATATCACGCGCGTTTCAACGCGGCTGCCTGTCGGACACTCGAAAAACTCCGTGGCCATCATATCTTTACAGGACCGTCCGGAAAAGACAGGCTCTCGCGGCCTGAATAGCGTCCAGTGACGTATGGCTGCGCACAACAGCAGGCTTTAGAGCATTCTCCATCTGCCTTATTACATCACACCCGCAAATCATATGAAACAAAAAATCTGTGCACAGGCTTGTTCTGTAACATCCGGCGCAATGATGCCGGTAGGGGATGAGGGATATTTTTACCGCCCCGCCCTGTTCACCGGTGCCACCAGAAAAATACGCATCACGCAGGAAGGATATTTGGTCCGGTCCCGATCCCGAACCGGTCAAACGGGATCTGAAAGACCCGCACCGCAAGACGCTCCGCAGCGCAGCGGGTTCGCAAACGGCTCCGGATTCGTTGACACCGGGGTAAAAGCCTCACACCTTCAAGCTCTGCTGTCATCGCGCCCTGAATTATCACTCCGCTGCCGACAAGGATCAAGCTATGCACTTTGAAACTTATACCGCCAACGACCAGTCCTTTTACGGTGCAATCACCGATGCAGGGCGTGGCCCTGTCATCCGATTTCAAACAATGCCACACCCTGCTGGACGTGAGCGGTGATCTGGTCGAGATCGAAGTGGCAGGCATCGACGTTCCGTGCAGCCGTGTGGAGAACAAGCAATGACCCCTCAGGATCACGTCCGCGCCGCCGCCGACCTGTTGCAAGCCGAGCAGAGCGGCCGGCAGATCGGCATATTGACCCGGCGCCATCCTGAAATGGGAATGGACGATGCCTATGCCGTACAAAAAGCCGTCTTCGAGCAAAAGCTTGCGCAGGGACGCAAGGTGATCGGCTGGAAGATCGGGCTGACCTCGAAAGCAATGCAATACGCGCTGAACATCGACACTCCCGACAGCGGGATCCTGTTCGACGATATGGTCTTTGACACCGGCGCAACCGTTCCTGCGGGCCGCTTTATCCAGCCGCGCATCGAGACCGAGATCGCCTTTGTCATGAAATCGGCCCTCGGCGCAGAGAATGTGACCCGTCAGGACGTGCTGGACGCGACCGGTTTTGTCGCGCCCGCGATCGAAATTCTGGACACCCGTATCCAAAGGGCCGATCCCGAAAACGGCAAGGCCCGCACCGTGTTCGACACCATCAGCGACAATGCCGCCAATGCGGGTGTTGTGCTGGGCGTCGAACGCCACGCGCCCGATGCCTTTGACCTGCGCTGGGTCGGTGCGCTGACGTTGCGCAACGGCGAGATCGAGGAAACCGGCCTTGGCGCTGGCGTGCTGAACGATCCTGTCGAAAGCGTTGTCTGGCTCGCCCGCCGCATGGCGCAGTATGGCCAAGCTATCGAGGCCGGACATGTGATCCTCTCGGGCAGTTTTATCCGCCCTGTGGAATGCCCCTCCGGCAGCGCCATTCACGCAGATTTCGGTAGCTTCGGCTCTGTCGACATCAGCTTTGCCTAGAAGCCACACATGACAGGTTTACTCCCGGCGGGCGTTGCTCTGCCGGGGTATTCTTTTGTGCCCGCTCATCGCCTGTCGACGCGGACAGGCGATGATTTTATGAACTGCCTATTCCCGCGTGCCACGAAACAGGACTGCGCCGTATACACCAGAATCGCAGTGCCAATGGCCCCCATGACAGCAACACCAAGCAGCACGATCACATCTACCGGGCCGCCGATGTCACGCAATTGCGAATGCGTTATGACCAGCACAAGCACCACAGCCGTCACTGCGCCAAACGGCATCGGCAGCTGCGCCAGCAGAAATTTGCGCATCGACATCTCCCTGTCGCGGATCAGAACGTAGAGATAGCCGCCCGTCACCACCAAAGCCGCGACCACCATCGCCCAGAACAATCCGCGGCCAAAGATTCCTTCGAACACCGCGATCATCGTTTCAATACTGAGTTGTTCCGTTGTCCGTCTCCTCAGACCTTGCCACGCAGCATGGCGCTATAGGTGGCTTTCAACGCCACCTCTTTCATCAGCCAACTGATCCACAACTCTTCCAGCGGTGCGATCGCGCCGGGGAACGAAGGGGTCAGATTGTTGTGATAGTCGAATTCCACCAGCCTCGCACGGCCCACCCGCGTGACCAACGGACAGGAGCTATAGCCGTCATAGGTGGCAGTCCCCTCACGGCCCTCAATGGCAGCGATCAGGTGGTCTTCGACAACCGGCACCTGCCATCTTAGCGAGGCTGCGGTTTTGCCTTTGGGCACGCCCGCTACATCTCCCAAGGCGAAAACATCGGGAAACCGCAGGTGGCGCAGGGTTTTTTGGTCAACCTCGACCCATCCCTGATCCGTCCACCTGTCAGCCCAGCTTAACCCCGACTGGCGGATCACATCGGGTGCGCGTTGCGGGGGAACCACATGCAGATAGTCATACTCCAGTTCGGCATCGCCTGTGGGTGTGGCAAACGTCGCCCGTTTGCGGCCCGGACCGACCGCCTTCAGAACATGGCTGTAGTGCGGGTTGATTGCGCGGTCTTCAAACAGCATCCGTACCTTTTCCGATACAATCTGCACCCCGAACAAGGTCGCATCATGGGCGGCATAATGCATTTCGTGCTTGCCTTTGCCTGCGGTGCGGGTGGCAACATCCTCGATCAGAAACATGTGCTTCAGCGGCGCGCCCGCGCATTTTATCTCGGTCACCGGACGGGTAAACAGGACCACGCCGCCCTCCTCGGCGAATTTCGATCCGGCAGCCCATGTTTTGGTGGCATTTTGCGGACCTGCATAAAGCGCGCCAATACCCTGCGCTCCCACCAGATCAAGCGAGAACCCTTCGATGGCATCGTGATCCAGCACAAGGCCGGGGGCCACGATCAGAAAATCATACGGCACCGACCGGCCCCCGGAGGTGTCTACGGTCTTGGCCACAGGATCAATCGCGGCGGCGGCCTCGGGGATAAATGTGATGCCCTTGGGCAGCCAGTCGGTGGTTTTCCATTGTGTAGGACGCCGGTCTCAACCCTGCCGCGACCAGTGACAGACCGGGCTGATAGAGATGCGCGGCGCTCGGGTCGAGTATTGTAATCGCGGCCCCTTCCAGACGATCCACCAGCCGGTTAACCAAAGCGACACCTGCGGCCCCCGCACCAATTATCACGATGCGGGCGTTTGTGCGGATTTTGGCGGCCTGCGCAGGGCGCACAGCCGCCGCAGTGGCAAGCCCCCCGGCGACAAGGCCGAAAAAGGCGCGGCGCGAGGCCTGTATGTTTTGAACCTTGGTCACAGTCATCTTCTCACCGGGAAATCCACCGGCGGCGCCGTGTGGAATTGGTGGATGCCCCGTTCCGCGAAAACACAATCAGGACATCCGGCCTGACACCAGGCCAGCGTTACGTCAGGATCAAACAACCACCCCAAAACCGCGTGCGGTTGCCACTTCAACCAAGCGGCGGCATGGTTCGTCATGAACAACACAAATCTTAACGTAACGTATTAAGTTTTTATAATAAGCTTCTGATATACCAGCATAAACGCCGCCATCATCCCGATGCGGCGGTTGTTGTAATGACTCAAAAGCTCATCACGGTTGTGTCGTCGGCCACGATGGCTGCGCCCATCGCATCAGGCGCGGCAGCAGTAACCCCCTCAACCAGCACGGACGCATCGGCGCCTTTGCCGGGCAGGTAAATCGCACAGAACTGAACCTTGAGACCCTTTTCGCGATCATCATCTTCCGCAGCCTTGCGGGCTGGCGTCCTTGAGCGGCTGACCATCCGTTGCCGAGGCCGGTGCATCCTGAAGGGCGATATCCCCTGCCGGACCGCACAGCAGCATCTCTGCCTTGGCACCGGCGGCGATGGCGTTCATGGTCAGGACCATCGCCATCAGTTGGGTCTGTGGCTCGGGCGCGGTCAGGATCGTGATCAGCTTGTTGGGCTCATCTGCCTGCGCCGTGCCCGCCAGACCGACGGCAAGAACTGAAGCGGTGAAAATTTTGGAAAGACGCATTTTGGTACTCCTTTAGTGCGTTAGGAAAATCTATTCAGGCACGCAAATAGCGCCCGAGCGGATGGCCACCCCCGTGCGCACGATCAACGCGGCCACCACTACGATCAGTAGGGAAAGAAGGCCTGCGCCGATCCACAGATGGGCAACGGACGCCGCCGCGTGGGCATAGCCCAAGCTAGCAATCGCAAGCGCCGCTATCGGAAAGGACAGCGCCCACCACGACAGCGCGAACGGCAATTTGCGCAACTTCGCGGCCTGCGTGGTGACAAGCGGCGCAAAGATATACGCGGTACTGAGCAGAAAATGCCCGAACGCACCGACTTCACCTTCAAGGCGTAACCACGCACTGAACGCGACGGCGGGCGGAGCGACGAGGATCATCAGCGTCGGCACCATCTTGCCGGGCATGGGGTCGTGGAACATCAGGCGGTTCATCACCAGCGTCAGCAGCACGATCCAAAAGACCAGACCGCCCGAAAAGAACAGCCACGACACCTCGATATAGCCAAGACGCGCGCCCGCAAGCGGCACGATCACATTACCCACCGCCGGAATAAACCACGCAGGCGTCATCATGCCGGTCTGAAACGGACGGGGTCCGGTCCAAGCCGAGATCACCGAAAGCGCCAGCACACCCTGCAATGCAGTCCCGAACATCCACAACGGCTCTGCTACCGTCGGGGCCACCTCGACCAACGCGGTGGCAAGCAACAGCAAGGAGATCGACATGGCCGGAAAGAACGTAATCTTGACAGGGTGGGCCAGTCTTCGGCGACCTTGTCAGGGAAGCGATACGCCTTGGCCAGATAGCCCGCCGTAATGGCCCCAAGCATCACGGTCGAGACCGCCAGCACAACCATCGAGACACCATGCCCGACGGAGAAACCCGTTTCCGCCGCGCGCAGGGCCAGCGTCAGCCCCATCATGCCTATGCCGATGGCAAAGAACGTAATGGGCAGGTTTGCAAGCTTTGGCTGGCTTTGGTTTGCGAGTGTAGAGATTGACATTTCCCTACATTTCCATTTTTAAATCAACGGGATGGCAACGCGGCAGCGAAACAAGGATGCCGCCGCCGCGCTGCTGTCGCGATCACGATCGCGTTTTTTTCGGACGCGCGCGCTCGCCCTCGGCAATCGTGCGCTCGTCTTCCTTCATCTCAAGCCACATCGCATTCATGACAGCAAAGATGGCGGCCAGCGGAAGGCCAAGTATCCAGGCAAAATACCACATCGGATTTCCTTTCCTCAGTAAACAGAGTGAGAGTTTTCAGACACATCAGCCTCGGTGACCTTGCCCCAAAGCACTTTGTAGACCCACGCGGTGTACATCAGGATCAGCGGCATGAAGATCGCCGTAGACACCAGCATGATGAACAACGTGAGGTGCGAAGAAGAGCTGTTCCAGACCGTCAGCGAAGACTGCGGGTCGCTTGAGCTTGGTAGGATGAACGGGAACATCGTCAGGCCAACCGACGAAATCACGCCAAGGATCGCCATTTTGGAGACCAGCAGCGTTGACACTTCGCGCCCTGCCCGCAAACCGAGGAAGGTCAGCAGACCGCCCACAATCCCCATCACAGGTGCCACAACGATCCACGGTCGGTCGGTATAGGCCGTAAGCCAGCTTGCCGTGCGCGCAACTTCGAAATGCAGCGGGTTGGAGGGGCCATCGGTCACATAATCACCAACAATCGCGAACCCCTCGATCCCCACGGCCAGCCACAAGCCCGCCAACGCATAGGTCGCGACCGCGATCAAAGCCGCAACCGACCCGATGGCACGCGCGCGGATTTGCACCGCACCCTCGGCTTTCAGCGTCAACCACGCCCCGCCATGCATCACTAGCATCGACAGCGACACCACTCCCGCCAGGATCGAGAACGGATCGAGCAAGCCGATGAACTTCATGTACCATGCCCCCTCGTAGATGGTGTGCAGATCGTCGGTAAAGTGGAATGGCACGCCCTGGATGACATTGCCGACGGCGACACCGAACAGCAATGCGGGGATGGCCCCGCTGACACACAGCGCCCAGTCCCACGAACTGCGCCAGGACGGATCGTCCCGCTTGGAGCGGTATTTGAACGCCACTGGGCGCACAATAAAGGCTGACAGAATGACGAACATCGCCAGATAGAAGCCTGAAAAGCTCACCGCATACAGCGGTGGCCACGCGGCGAAAATCGCACCACCGCCCAGAATAAACCAGACCTGATTGCCTTCCCAGACCGGGCCGACAGTGTTGATGGCCACGCGCCGTTCGACATCCGTTTTCGCAATAAAGGGCAGCAGCGCACCGACCCCCATGTCAAACCCGTCCGTCAGGGCAAAACCGATCAGCAGCACACCCAGAAGGCCCCACCAGATCACACGCAGCGTCTCGTAACTTAAAAGTTCATGCAGGATCATGTGTCTTACTCCGCAGGTTGAAGGTCGGGATCGGCAATTGTATCGGTGCCGTTACGGCCCGTCAGACGATCCTTGTGACGGGTGTTCCACGCCTCGGTCTCCTCCACATCCTGAAACGGACCCTTGCGGATGTATTTGAGCATGAGACCCATCTCGATGATGAACAGAACGGTGTAGAAAACCACAAACCCCGCCAGCGTCAGCGCCACTTCGGTCATCGACAGTGCTGAGACCGACATTGCCGTGGGCAGCACCCCGTCAACCGTCCAGGGCTGACGCCCGTATTCGGCCACGAACCAGCCCAGCTCGGCGGCGATCCACGGCGCGGGGATCATCCAGACCGCCAGATGCAGCGCCGGACGGGGAAAGTTCATGCCCTTGAAGGAGGCTCGATAGAAGAAATACAGCATCGTGGCGATGAATCCAAAGCCAAGCCCCACCATGATCCGGAACGCCCAGAACAGCGGCCAGACGGTCGGCACAGTATCATCTGCGGCCATCCTGATCTGCGCCTCTGTCGCCTCCGCCGGATTATCCACGTATTTCTTCAGCAGAAACGCAAAGCCAAGATCGGCGGAATGCTCCTCGAATGTGGCGATGACAGCAGGGTCGGTCGCCTCGCGGTTTTCACGTATATCCAGCAGCGCCCCATAGGCGATCATGCCCGACCGGATGCGTTCGTCTGCATTCGCCACCAGATCGTTGATGCCGGGGATTTCGGTGGTCAGCGAGCGCGTACCGATCAGCCCCATCGCCCAAGGTATCTCGATTGCGTAATGTGTCTCGCGCGCTTCTTGGTCGGGGAAACCGATCAAATTAAACGGTGCGGGGGCCTCGTGGGTTTCCCACATCGCCTCGATCGCCGCGAGCTTCATCTTTTGGCTGTGTGTCGCGGAATAACCGGATTCGTCACCCAAAAGAACAACCGAAAATGCCGAGGCCAGACCGAAAGCCGCGCCCACAGTGAGAGAGCGGCGCGCCAGCTCGACGTGACGGTCACGCAGCAGATACCACGCCGACACGCCGATCACAAAGACCGCCGCCGTCACATACCCCGCCGAAACAGTATGCACGAATTTCGCCTGCGCCACCTCGTTGAACAGAACGGCAAAGAAATCCGTCATCTCCATCCGCATGGTCATCGGGTTGAATTCGGCCCCTACCGGGTTCTGCATCCAGCCGTTGGCAATCAAAATCCACAGCGCCGAAAAGTTTGATCCAATGGCAACCAGCCAAGTGACTGTCAGGTGACCAAGCTTGCTAAGTTTTTCCCAGCCAAAGAAGAACAGCCCGACAAATGTGGCTTCGAGGAAGAAGGCCATCAGCCCTTCAAGCGCCAGAGGCGCGCCGAAAATATCACCCACATAATGGCTGAAATAGCTCCAGTTCATTCCGAACTGGAATTCCATCGTGATGCCCGTGGCAACACCGAGAACAAAATTGATCCCGAAAAGTGTGCCCCAAAACTTGGTCATTTGCCGCCAGATCGGACGGTTGGTCATGACATAGACCGTCTCCATGATCGCGAGGAGGACCGAAAGTCCCAGCGTCAACGGCACGAAGAGAAAGTGATACATTACTGTCACCGCAAATTGCAGTCGGGACAGCTCGACGATGCCAAATTCCATTTACTCAGCTCCAGCTACCTAGAGGCGAATCCAGCCCCCAACAGTTCCAATATCCACATATATCGGAAATTGATACTATCGCGGGCTTGATCAGGATCAATTCTGGTATTTTGATGTGAGTTAATTCAGGGTGACGACCCGGTCGGCAAAGCGCGTCTCGACGCCGCGATGTGCCGCGATCAGGATGGCGCTATCCGGCAGAAACCGCCTCACCCCCGCCAGCACTGCCTTGGCTGTGCTCTGGTCCAGCCCTTCGGTCGGTTCGTCCAACAAGAGGACACACGGCCTTCTCAGCAACGCCCGCGCAAGCGTCAGGCGGCGCGCTTCGCCGCCCGAAATGCCATCGCCCCGCGCCCCGATCCTTGTGTCCAGCCCACTGCGCGTGTGCAGCGTACCCGAAAGCTGCACCGCATCCAGTACCTGCCAAAGGGTCGCCTCATCACAATCCGGTGCGGCAAGATGTAGCGCCTGCGCCACCGTTCCCGACATAAGCGCACTGCGCTGGGGCAACAAGGTCAGATGATTGCGCAATGCGGCTTCGTCCCACGCGCCAACGGGTATCCCGCCCAACGTGATTTGCCCGCCAGACACCGGATGAAGCCCGGCCACCGCCAACAGCAACGTTGATTTCCCGGCACCGCTGGCCCCCGTGACCGCGACCGTTTCACCGGGCGCAATTTGCAGCGTCATATCTTGTATGATCGGTTGCGTAGACAGCGCACGGTGCAGCGTTACCGCATCAATGCGCAGCGCTCCGTCGCCCCCGGCTGGTCCGGCGCGAACTGGCAGCGGCGCAACAATATCGCGCGACACCCGCCGCGCAGCCTCTGCCATGCGCCCCAGATCGGCGGCAGCACGGCGCAGGGGAGCCACCGTTTCGGCCAGCGCCAGCGCGGCGAAAAATCCGAGCGCGGCAAAAGGGGCCGCAAGGTTGCCCGCCTGCACCATCGACAGCCCCAGCCAGAGCGTTCCCCCCGCGACGATGGTGCCAAGCATCATCAGCGCAGCCCCCGCAAGACGTTCGGCCCGATCCTGCACGCGGCGCAAGTCAAGACGCCGCCGGTCTGCATCAAGTGCATGATCCGCCTGCGCCTGCAAGCGGCCCTGCACCGCCAGATCGGTGCGCGCGCGGATCAGATCAATCAGCCGCGCGCGAAAGGCCTGCCCCGCAGCCTCGGAGCGACGCGACAGAGAGGTTGTGCGCGCAGCAACCTGCCAGAAGATCAACGCGGCCCCGACGAGATAGCCAAGCAGAATCCAGAGAGCAATCGTGAGATCAACCAACGCCCACAAGGCGATAAAGGCCACCAACTGCGCCATCAGGCCAGCCATAACAGGCAGCACCAACCGCAACGACACCCCATCCAGCGCGTCAATATCCGCCGTCAGCCGGTTCAGCGTTTGTGCGCCGCGCGTCCTGATCATTTTGGCGTAGGGTGCGGCCAGCAACCCCGACAGCAGCCGCAGACGCAAAGCCTCAAGCGCGTGCAGCGTGGCGTCATGGGTCAATACCCGTTCGCCGTAACGGGCAGCGGCGCGGCCAAGGGCCAGAAACCGCACCATCGCCGAGGGACGGAACACATCGAACACCGCCCCCACACCTGCCAGCCCCGCCGCCGCAGCCGCCGTGATAAACCACCCCGACAGCCCCAGCAGCGCCGCCCCCATCGCCAGCACGACAAAGCTGAGCAATGCGCCGCGCGACAGCGACACCCGCTGTTCGCGCAGGATCATCCGGAATATCTGCCAAAGTGCCTTCATGATACGTCTCCGATCCGGATGATCCGGTCCATTCGGGCGGCAAAACCGGCGTCATGGGTGGCAACAACCAACGTCGCTCCCTGCGACGCACGCGCGATCAACCCGTCGGCGACAATGCGCGCCGTGGCCGCGTCCAGATCTGCGGTCGGCTCGTCGGCAAGGATCACATCCGGTGCGCCGTACAACGCGCGGGCCAAGGTCAGACGCCGCGCTTCGCCGCCCGACAGACCGCCACCGGTTTCACCCAGACGTGTGTTAAGCCCCTGCGGCAACGCCGCCACAACACCGCCAACAGCCGCCTGCGCCAAGGCCGAGTCAATATCTCCGTCGCGGCCAAGCGAAAGATTGTGCCGCAAGCTGGCATTCAGAAAATGCGGGCTTTGCGGCATCCAGCCGATGCGCGCGCGCCACGCATCGGCGGTAGTTGTGTCCAAAGGATGCCCCGCCACATCAACCTCCCCCGAGGCCGGTGACAACAACCCTGCCATGATCCGCAAAACAGACGTCTTGCCCGCGCCGCTTGGACCCATCAACGCCACGCTTTCGCCTGCTGCGATGATGATATCCTCCAGCATGAGCCCGCTTGGCAACACACAGCCACGCAATGAAATCGTTGCAGGACCGGCCAAAGGAGCAGCCCGCGCGCCCTGCCCCAACAGATGCACCACAGGCGCCGCGTCCCACGCCGCCAGATCGTCAATCACCGCATCCGCAGCGGCCTTGTCGTGCCACGCGACGGACAGATCGCGCATCGGCTGGTAAAATTCGGGCGCAAGCAACAACAGGAATATCCCCGCCTGCGCCGACAACACGCCGCCCCATGCGCCGAACTCCAACGCGCCCAGCAGGGAAAAGCCAACGAAAACCGCCACCATCGCAACACCGATTGCGGCAAACAGCTCAAGCACCGTCGAGGACAGGAACGCGACCCGCAGCACCGCCATCGTGCGCTGTCTCAAATCCCCTGCCTGCGCGGAAAACCCCCGAAGGACGGTATCGCCCGCCCCCAACAGGCGGATGTCGACAAGCGCCGACAGACGCTCGACAAGCAGATCGTTCAGGCTGCCGATCTCGGCCATCTGGCGGCGGCTCGCTTCTTTTGCGGCCATTCCGACAAGCGCCATGAACACCGGAATAAGCGGCCCCGAGATCACCAGAACCACCGCCACGGCCCAAGACTGCCAAAGCGCCAAGGCCAGAATGACCAGCGGCACAACCACAGCCCGGGCCCGCGCAGGCGCATAGCGCGTGACGTATGGCGCAAGCAGATCAAGCTTCTCGCTCGCCAATGCAGACACACTGCCCGCCCCGCCAAAGGGGCTGTCTTCGGCCCGCCCTGCCTCGATCGCGACAATCCGGTCCCGCCCGGTGTGAATCACCGCCTCTGCCGCTGCTTGCGAAGACGCTTCGGCCAATACCCCGAGCCACGCGCGCAGCGCCCCCAGAACGATATATCCCACAGCGGTCCAGACAGGCGATACATCCCCCCCCGTCAATAGACCACCAAGAGCAGCGGCGACCAATGCGGCCTGAAACGGCCAGACCAGATTGCCCGTCACGGACAATACCGCAGCGCGTCGTTGATACCCGTGGCCCGGTTCCAGCCATGAGGGGCCGGTTACCTTTGACTTGCTCACTTTGTCTGTGTCGCTTTGCGTCGGGGAATTCAAAGGCTTATCCTCATAACGTGATTCTTGGATACCAGATATTGGCCTTACAGCGCGACCGATCTGATCCGAATCAAAGTCAGGTACTTTATCACCTGTCATATTGCGTTAATTGCAGTCGATAACGGTGCCTTCATGCGTTTGACCACCCGAACAAACCTCGCTTCGCGTATCCTGATGGCCTGTGCCGTAAATAATGGCGGTATTGTGCGGACCGCCGAGATTGCCGCGAAGTGCAATGCGTCTGTCAATCACCTGCTACAGGTTGTCAATCTTTTGCAAGCCAGCGGTTTTGTGAAAACCATCAGGGGGCGCAATGGCGGGTTGAAACTTGCCCGCCCCATGGAGCAGATCACCATCGGCGAGGTTTTCCGCATCTTTGAGGCAGGTGTGCCGTTCGCAGAGTGTTTTGACCTTGAAACCAACACCTGTCCGCTGTCGGACGTGTGCCGCCTGCGGAGTTTTGTGGCCCGCGCCGTCGAAGCGTTTTATCGCGAGTTGGACATGGTGACGTTGGCCGATCTGGTGAAAGGCAATTGCGGGATTTCCGCACTGTTGGAGATGTCGCCGCAGCTTCCTGTGTCGTGCAAGGCACAGTCAGGCCCCTAATCCTGAGCCGTTCACCTAAGCCCGTTGAGTGAGGAACCGTCCCTGCGCAAACAGGGCCTATGGTGAGCAGCGTGTGAACCGCCACAGAACCGACGCCCAAGGCGGTCAGAAAGTGGATCGGGGACTACATTCAGGCAAAGGAACGTACCTTCAACCCAAACCAAACAGCCCGATGCGCCGGCGGGCATTCCACGCTAAACTTTTACCTCTTCCACCCCCGCGATCACAGCGTCGACCTTGCGCTTATGGTTCTGAACAGAGGCTTCCTTGACCGGCCCGTATCCGCGAAACTCCAAAGGGGCGCTTAGAATTTCGCGCAGAACATCGACGTTTGATCGCGCAAGAAGATCGGGCGATGCGGCCAGAATATTCTCGAACCACGGGATCAATGCCACATCGCCTTTGCGCTCTGCGCCATATCCGAACGGATCAAAGACGGTCCCGCGCAGCTTGCGCATCCCCGCCAACCCCCGAAAGACCGGCGTGAGCCACGGGCCAAAGCGGCGCTTGCGCGGGCGGCCGCGGCTATCTTTGCCAAAGGAAAGCAATGGCGGTGCGAGATGGTAATGCACTTTGAAACCCGGCTCGAACTCCTGCGCCAGCATGCCGGCAAACACCGGCTGGAGATGCAGGCGCGCGACCTCGTATTCATCCTTGATCGCCATCAGCTTGAACAGCGATTTCGCCGCAACCCGCGTGAGCGTTTCTGCCTGTTGTTCTGGCAGTGCCCCACGCAACCGCGCCACCGTCGTACGGTAGCGCACGGCGTATCGTGCGTCATGATAGTCCGTGAGAAATGCCGCGTTGCGCGCGATCAGAGCGTCAAGAGAGAGGTCTTCGCGCGGCGGCACCTCGGGTGTCACGCTTTGCGGATCAACGGCCAGAACACGGCCCAGATCAAAGGCGCGCAGGTTGGCATCGACCGCCACAGCGTTCAGGTGGATGGCCTGTTTCAGCGCGATTTCACTGACCGGCACCAATCCCTTTTGCCACGCATAGCCCAACATGATGACATTGGCAAAAACACTGTCGCCCAGCAGCTGCTCGGCCAAACGGTTGGCATCAAAGCTCCACAGGTTGGTGTCCCCGACGACCCCGCGGATTGCCACCTCGCGCTTATCCACTTTGAGCTGCGCATCGCGGTGCAACACCAGATCACCTGTCGGCATCTGTGCAAGGTTCAGCACAACGCGCGTACCTTTGCGGTAATAGACGGATGCGCGCGGCGCCGAAGAGGCAACCACATCACACGCAATCACCGCCTGCGCCGAGCCGATATCGGTGCGCACCTGATGTATCGCACCGGGTACCCGCCCCAGACGGATATAGCTGAGAACCGTGCCGAATTTCTGGGCAAATCCGGTGAAATCCAGAACGCTCGCGCCCTTGCCTTCCAGATGCGCCGCCATGGTGATCAGCGCACCCACCGTCACGACACCCGTACCGCCGACGCCGGTGACCAGCAGATCATAGGGCGCATCAAGGGCGGGCAAATCGGGCTCAGGCAGGTTGGGCAGTACAGTCGACAGATCAACAGCCTCCCCCTTCTTTTTGCGCCGCGTGGCCCCTTCGACGGTCACAAAGCTGGGGCAAAAGCCGTTCAGGCAGGAAAAATCCTTGTTGCACGACGACTGGTTCACTTTGCGCTTGCGCCCGAACTCTGTTTCCAGCGGCTCGATGCTTAGACAGTTGCTTTCGACCGAGCAATCGCCGCACCCTTCGCAGACGGCAGGGTTGATAAAGACGAAACGCTTGGGGTCTTCCATTGTGCCACGCTTGCGGCGGCGGCGTTTTTCGGTGGCGCAGGTTTGCTCATAGACCAGCACCGTAACGCCGGAGATGTCACGCAATTCGCGCTGGACGGTGTCCATCTCCTCGCGCGGATGAAAGCTGGTGCCGGAGGGGAAGTCGGCGCGGGTAAATTTGGTGATGTCATCAGACACAAGGGCGATCCGCGCAACGCCTTCGGCACGACAGCTTTGCGCAATGCCTTTGACGCTGACGGGGCCATCCACCGGTTGTCCGCCGGTCATCGCCACGGCATCATTGTAGAGAATTTTATAGGTGATGTTCGCACCACCCGCGACCGCCTGCCGGATGGCAAGCGAGCCGGAATGATACCACGTCCCCTCTCCCAAATTCTGGAAGATGTGTTTGCCGCCATTGAAATGCGAGGCCGCCACATGCGGCACGCCTTCACCGCCCATCTGGGCATATCCGACGGTGCTGCGATCCATCCAGCTTGCCATCACATGGCATCCGATGCCCGAGGCGGCGGTGCTGCCTTCGGGCACCTTCGTGGAGGTGTTATGCGGACAGCCCGAACAGAAATAGGGCGTGCGGGTCGCCCCCGTGACGTTCAGCAAGGTTGGCGGATGATCAGTCAGCGCGTTTGCCTTTTGCAACAGGTTCTCGTCGGGAAAGAACGCGTGCAGACGCTCCGCCACCACGGGAACAAGGGCCAGCGGCGTCAGCTCTCCGGTCCACGGAATCAGCGGGTCACCCGCCGCACGGTGTTTACCCACCATCCGCTCGGGCTTGTCCCCCGGCCAGTCATAGAAGTATTCCTTGAACTGGCTTTCGATGATGCCGCGCTTTTCCTCGACAACAAGAACCTCTTTCTTGCCGCGCACAAAAGCCAAAGCATCCCGGCGCGCCAGCGGCCAGACCATGCCGACCTTGTAGATGTCGATACCAAGGCGGCGGCAGGCGCTCTCGTCCAGCCCCAAGAGCCGCAGCGCCTCCATCAGGTCCAGATGGCCCTTGCCGGTTGTGACAATCCCGAAAGTCGCATCCGCGATTTCGTAGATGTGGCGGTCGATCGGGTTGGCTTCGACAAAAGCCTCGACCGCGCGCAGCTTGTGTTCAAGGCGGGTTTCGATTTCAGGGCTGGGCAGATCGGCGCTGCGCACATGCAACCCACCAGCGGGCAGATCAATTTCAGGCCGCGTAAATTCCCGCGCGGGCAGCAAGTCAACCGACTGCCCGCTTTCCACTGTTTCAGAGATCGCCTTGAACCCGACCCAAGCGCCGCAATAGCGGCTCAGCGCAAAGCCGTATTCGCCAAACGCCTGATATTCCGCCACATTGGCGGGGTTCAACGTGGGCATGAACCACGTCATAAACGCGACATCGGATTGGTGCGGCATTGACGACGAGACACATCCGTGATCATCGCCCGCAACAACCAGCACACCCCCCTTGGGCGATGAGCCATACGCATTCCCGTGGCGCAGCGCATCGCCGGAGCGGTCCACGCCCGGCCCCTTACCGTACCACATCGCAAACACGCCTTCGACCTCTGCTTGCGGGTCCAACGTTGCTTGTTGTGCGCCAAGAACTGCGGTGGCACCAAGATCTTCGTTCACCGCAGGCATGAATGTGATGCGCTGCGCGTCCGTCTGCGCCTTGGCGCGCCAAAGCTCGATATCAAGCGCCCCCAGAGGCGAGCCGCGATAACCCGAAACAAAGCCGGCGGTGTTCAGGCCGGCGGCAGAATCGCGGCGGGCCTGATCCAGCATGATGCGCACCAACGCCTGTGTGCCGGTCAGAAAAACACGCCCCTCGCTGCGCGCATAGCGGTCTGACAACGCATAGGTCGTGAAATCATGAAGATCGTGAGTCATTCCGGCATCCCTTGTGGCTGTGACGATATTATCCGGATATCTGTGGGTAAATTAGTCTATTACCCACCGTAATTTGGTGATATTCGGCCTACATAACCACCTTACCCATGAAAATCGAAATAGTTGACCGGCAATGATGGATGCACGCGACAAACATATTCTCAGAATATTGCAGGCCGATTGCCGGATTTCCAACGGCGATCTTGCGGAGCAGATCGGCATGTCGCCCTCGGCTTGCTGGCGCAAAACCCGCGCGCTTGAGGAGGCTGGCATCATCAAGGGGTACAGCGCCGAGGTATCGCCACAGGTCATCGGTCTGACCTTTCAGGCTCTCGTTCACATACATCTCACGCGGCACAATCCCGAGCATCTTTCCGACTTCATAACGGCGGTGGATGCACGGCCCGAAGTCCTTGATTGCTATGCGACAACCGGACAGGCCGACTATCACCTGCGCGTTCTGTGCCGCGACATTGCCGCCTACAACGTCTTTCTCGAAGAGTTCCTGTTCCGCCTGCCCGCCGTGGAAAGCGCGCAAACGAATGTTGTCCTGCGCGAGATCAAGCGCACCAACAGTATATCCGCCTGAGGCGGCAGTTCAGGTAAACGCCAGAAGCCGCGCGCGATCTATGGTGCCCAGATCGCGTTGCGCAGGGCTGAGCGGAACAAAGCTGACCGAGAGGCCCGACGCGCGATGCTCGCAGATCGCCATCGTGGTGCCTTCAAGCAGTCGCAGGTCGCGGCGCTCAAGCAGATCAATTGTGTAATCCAGACCGCTTGTGATGCAGACGGGCATACCATGCCAGTGGTGGATCTGGTTGATATGGATGTGGCCCGACAGAATACCTGCAATGTTCTGACCTTCAAGCATTTCGGCCAACCGCGTGGTTGACCCCATATCAATGCTGCCCCACGGCAAGCCGCCATCATCCACACGCGGCGGATGGTGCATGACGATCAGCTTGGGCAGGTCCGCATGACGGGTCAGCGCCTTTGGCAGATACGCGAACTGCGCCTCGCAAATCGCGCCTGCGACGCGCTCTGGCACCTTGGTATCAAGAGTGATGACATGCAGGCCGCCATACACCTCATCATGAAAATACGGCGCATCCCCCGCCTCGCCACCAAAAACTGCGTGAAACCCCGCGCGCAGATCATGATTGCCAAGCGCCATGACCACCGGTGCCTTGAGCGGCGCAAGCAGATCGCGCACCAAAGCATAGCTGGCCTCGTCGCCCATATTGGTCAGATCGCCGCTGGCCACCACAAAATCGGGCTGTGGTTGCATCGCGTTGATCAGGCCCACAACCCTTTCAAGCAGATCACGGCTCGCGGTTTTGTCTTTGGGGTCATTCGCATCCGGGTGCGAAACATGCAGATCGGTAAGATGAACGAAACGGGTCATAATCGGTCTCCGGCAGCTTTCAGGAGGGACTGCGTATAGCGATGGGCGGGATTGTTGAGGATGTCGCTGGCCGCACCGTGTTCAAGCGCCTTGCCGTGTTGAAGCACCAGAAGGGTATCGCAAATCGATGCCACCACAGCCAGATCATGGCTGATGAACAGAATGCCAAGGCCAAGATCGTCCTGCAAGTCCATCAAAAGATTTAGAATTTGCGCCTGCACCGATACATCAAGCGCCGATACAGCCTCATCCGCGATGAGCAGTTTGGGGCGTGTGACGATGGCGCGGGCGATGGCGATGCGCTGGCGCTGGCCACCGGAAAACTCGTGCGGGTATTTGCCCGCGTCCTGCGGATGCAGACCGACCTGCCCGAACGCCTCTGCCACGCGCTCGGGCGCGTGCATCCCCATTGCGCGCAAGGGTTCGGCGATGGACCACCCCACATTGCGGCGCGGATCAAGTGAGCTGAACGGATCTTGGAATATCATCTGGAATGCAGGTCGCAAACGGCGCAGCTCTGCGGATTTCAACGCGTGAATATCCTGCCCCTCGAACTGGATATTGCCTGCATCCGGTGTCTCGAACGCCATGACCATGCGCGCCAGCGTCGATTTCCCCGATCCGCTTTCGCCCACCACACCAAGGGTCTGTCCTGCGGTGATGTCAAAGCTGATATTATCGACGGCGGTAAGCTGTGGCGCAGGGCCAAGCAGCTTTGTGCGGGGCAGCCGGTAACGACGGGTGAGGTTTTGTGCGCGCAACAGGGTCACAGGGTATCCTGCGTAATGGCGTGACAGGTGGCATGGCGTGGTCCGACGGGCGCAGGTTTTACATAGGCACAGGCGCTACGTTCCACCGCGCAGCGCCCCGAAAAGCGGCAGCCCTGCGGCAATTTGTAAAGCGGCGGCACCGTGCCGGGAATCGTCGGCAAGCGTCTGCGCCGCCCGTTTGCATCGCGCGGCACCGCGCGCGGATCGGGGCGCGCCGCCAGCAGTCCTTGGGTATAGGGATGCACGGGGTTGGCAAGAACCTCCGCCGTGCGCCCCCGCTCCACGATATCGCCGCCATACATCACGGCAATGTCCGTTGTGGCACGCGCCACAGCGGCAAGATCATGGCTGATAAACACCAGCGCCATGTTGCGGGTGCGGCTCAGATCAACCAGCAGATCGGTGATTTTCAACGCCACATTCGCATCCAGCGCCGTTGTCGGCTCGTCCGCGATCAAAAGTTCGGGATCACAGGCCAGCGCCAGCGCAATCAGCACCCGCTGGCGTTGCCCGCCGGACAACTCGTGCGGAAACATCCGCAGCCGTGAGTCCGGATCGGGGATGCCCACCTCTTTGAAAAGCGCGCTCACGCGGGCGCGCGCCTGTGCCTTGCCCAGCCCCAGATGCACGCGCATCGGTTCGGCCACCGTTTCGCCCACCCGCCGCAACGGGTTAAGCGCGGACATCGGCTCTTGAAAAATCATCGCGACGCGGCGCGCACGAATGGTTTGCCAATGCGCCTCGGACGCGTGGGTCATGTCGATGCCGTCAACGCCAAGTGTCCCGGTCAGCTCGGCGGCGTCGGGCACCATGCCCATCAGGCAGGCCGCCAGCATGGATTTACCCGATCCGCTTTCGCCCACAATACCGATCCTGTCCCCCGGATTGATTCGCAAGGACGCCTCGCGCAAGGCTTCTCCAAAGCTGAAGCGCACCGTCATATTTTGCAACTCGAACATCTTAACGCGCCCTCGCCAGTCGGGGATCTGTCACATCGCGCAACCCGTCCCCCAAAAGGCCGAACCCCAGAACAGCCGTGACGATACACAGGCCCGGATAGATCGCAAGCTCGGGTGCAAGATAGATCAGCGTCTGCGCTTCCGAGAGCATCCTTCCCCAGCTTGACGCGGGCGGCTGTGCGCCAAGACCAAGATAGGAAAGCGCCGCTTCAGCCAGAATGGCGACCGCGAATTCGATGGTGGCCTGTACGATCACGGCGGCGGCGATGTTGGGCAGGATGTGATCGCGGGTGATGGCCAGTTTGTTCATGCCCGCCGCCCGCGCCGCCAGTACATATTCGCGCGTCCAGACCTGATTGGCCGAGGCCCGCGCAACACGCGCAAAAATGGGAATGTTGATAAAGGCAATCGCAAGCACCGCGTTCGTCAGCGACGGACCAAACACCGCCGCCAGCATGATCGCAAACAACAACGCCGGAAAAGCAAAGCCGAGATCGGCAAGCCGCATCACGCCATCCTCGACCCAACCACCAATCGCCGACGCCAGCAGGCCAAGCGCAACCCCGATGGAACCGCCCAAAAACACGGCAACAATGGCCACAGTCATGGAATTGCGCGCCGCCGCCATCAGCTGGCTGACGATATCGCGCCCCAGCTGGTCGGTGCCGAGCCAATGGGCCGCGGAGGGTGCCGCAAATTTACCCCTGATGTTCAGCGCGGTGGGGTCATGCGGCGTCCAGACCAGCGACAGGGCCGCAGCGCCGAGAACCAGCGCCACCAGCACCGCGCCGATGGTGAAATTTGCAGGCAACGACTTCATGCGCGGGCCTTTAATCGCGGGTCGATCAGGACATAAAGAAGATCGACAACAAAGTTAGCCGTTACCACGATTACCGCGAAAAGCATGACGAGTGCCTGCACGGTAGGTAAATCGCGGTTGGCGATGGATTGGAATATCAACCGCCCGAGGCCGGGCAGGTAAAACACGTTTTCGATTACGATTGTGCCTGTGACAAGGGCCGCAAACTGCATCCCCACGATGGTGACAATCGGCACCAAGGCATTGGGCAGCACATGGCGCCACAGGATGCGCCGCTGTGACAGCCCGCTGGCCCGCGCGGTGCGGGTGAAATCCTGCCGCATCACTTCGAGGGCCGAAGAACGGGTGACGCGGGCCAGCACCGCTGACTGGACCAGCGCCAATGCCACCGTGGGCAACACCAGCGAGCGCAGCGCCGCCACCGGATCGGACCAGCCCGCAAATCCGCCCGGCGGCAGCCAGCGTAATTTGACCGCAAAAAGCAGCACCAGCAGGATCGACAGCCAGAACGCAGGCACGGCAATGCCAAGCTGGCTGATAAACATCGTGGCCCAATCGCCTGCCTTGCCGTGGTTGGCGGCGGCGAAAATGCCCACGGACAGCGCAATGACCAGCGTCAAAACCATGCCCGCCACAGCCAGCGAGACGGTCATCGCCAGCCGCTCGGTTATGAGTTCGGCCACGGGAACGCGAAACGAATGGCTGGTCCCGAAATCCCCCGTCAGCGCGCCCCCGACCCATGCGAAATAACGCGCAAGCAGCGGATCGTTCAGGCCAAGCTCTTTGCGCAGGGCGGCCAGCGCGTCGTCGGTCGCATCCATTCCCAGAATGGTCAGCGCCGGATCACCGGGCAACACGTTCATCACCGCGAACACGACAATCGACACGGCAATCAGCGTCGCGATAAAGCCGAACGTGCGGCGCAACAGGAAATAGGTCATATGCGAAATTGCCCGTCAGGAGGGGTCGCCCCCTCCCGCTGTTCCATATGGATCAATCTTTGGAGACATTTTTCAAAGGCATATACAGCACCGGAGAGGAGGACCAGTAGCCCTTCACCTCGTTGCGGAATACACCCAGAAGCGGCAGTTGGAACAGGAAACCATGTACCGCCTGATCGGACAGATACTGTTGCCCCTCCTTGAGCAGTTCATCGCGCTTGGTATCATCCGCCTCTGTTGAAATACTGTCCCAGAGGGCCGTAAATTTCGGATCATCGTACCCGTAGAAGTAATCAGGCCCGCGCGCAAAATTGCCCATGTCATTGGGACCGGTGTGCGCAATGATCGTCATGTCATAGTTCTTTTTCTTGTAGATCTCGTCGATCCAGAACCCCCATTCGACATTTTCCACGCGTGCATCAATGCCCGCATCGGACAGCTGTGCCTGAATGATCTCGGCAGAGCGTGTGGCGTAGGGGAACGGCGGCACCCGCAAGGTCATTGTCTGGCCGGCAACGCCTGCGGCTTCGAACATGCCCTTGGCTTTGGCGGTATCGGTCGGATAAGCGTCCGTGAGGTCGACATAGGCTGTGCCGTGGGGCGGATAGAAGCTGCCGATCGGGGTGGCCTTGCCGTACATCGCGCCGTCTATGATCTCGTCGCGATTGATCGCCGTGGCAACGGCGCGGCGCACCTCGATGTTGTCAAACGGCGGCTTGGAATTATTCATCGCCAGAATGACTTCGCCTTCGGTGCTGCCCTGATTGACGCGGAACCGCGGATCGGCCTCGAACTGTTCCAGAAGCTCGGGCGCGGGGAAGCCGGGAAAGGCATCCAGTTCCTCGGCCATCATCGCGGCGGTGGCCGCTGCGGCGTCCGAAATAAAGCGGAACGTGACGCTATCAAGCGCCACCTCGCCGGCGTCGCGGTGATCGGGGTTCTTGACCAGCTTCAAACGGTCGCCGCGTGTCCAGTTGTCAAATTTGAACGGGCCGGTGCCGACGGGATTTACATTGTTCGTTGCCGCCGATTCGGCGGCGACAATGGCGCTGTCACCCTGCCCCATATTGAACAGGAAAAACGCGTCCTTGTTTTTCAGCTTGATCTGGATCGTGCGTGGGTCCAGGGCCGTGATGCTCTCGATGGGTTTAAAGATGGCTTTTGACGGGTTCACGCTGTCTTCGGCCATCGCGCGTTCGAATGAATAGATCACATCATCCGCATCAAAAGCGGTGCCATCGTGGAAGGTCGCGGCGTCTGTCAGGGTAAACGTGTACGTCAGGCCATCCTCGGAAACCTCCCACGCACTGGCCAGATTGGGGCCCACCTCACCATTCTCGGCAACGATGGTCAGCGATTCATAGACGTTCTGCGTCATCATCCCGTCAATGGCTGCGGTGGCGTCCGCTGTGGGATCAAGCGAGGTAGGTTCCTGTTGCAGCCCGATCACCAGATCGGCGGCACTTACTGCTGTGGCACAAAGCCCGAGGGCCATCGCAAAGGTCGTGAATTGCAGTGATTTCCGAATGTGCATCATGTGAATAACCCCAGTTCTTTTGCATCTGTCGACAGACGCGACACAGCGCGCTTGATGCGCTTAGCGTAGGAACGGGAGCCGCTTGAGGTCAATACTTATCGCACATCTGCCCGCAATCTTCACACGCCGGTTACAAACCCACCCGGTAAATCACGGCCTCCAGCGCGTGCGCCTGATGGCAAGGCCGATGACCAGCCCGTACACCAGCATCGCCGCCGCGATTGCCGCAAAGACCCCCTGCACGCCCAGTGCCGTCGTGGATGTCAGGACAATCGCGCCGCCCACCGCAACCGCGATCCGGCACAGGCTGCCAATCACCGGCCAGATCATCCTGCCCGCCCCCTGACTTGCAAAATAAAGCGCAAGGCCCACTCCAAAGAATACATAGAATGGCGCGACAATCCTGAAATACGCGCGCCCTGCCTCCAGCGCGCCGGTGTTCGACGGGTCAAGAAACATGCCAAGCCAGAGATCAGGAAAGACCGCCAGCAGCGCTCCGATGGCTCCGACAATCAAAGCCGCCATCAAGGATCCGGTCCATGCCACCCGCAGCGCACGGTCGTGCTTGCCTGCGCCGACATTCGCGCCGACCATCGCCGTCATTGCGGCGCCGATGCCAAAGATCACCGGAATCATCAAAAACTCCAGCCGCGCGCCCAACCCGTATCCCGCCAGCGCCGCCTCGCCGTACTGGCCGACCAGGCCAACCATGATCACGACAGTCAGCACCGTAAGAAGCGTGTTGAAAGAAGCCATCGCGCCAACGCTCAGGATGTCGCGAAACATGCCGGGATTGATCTGGCGCAGTGCTCCGGCGAACTGCAGCCCCGTGCGACCGGCAAAGATATAGCCCATCGCGACAATCGCACCGACCCCGTAGGCAAGGATTAATCCTGTTGGCAGCCCCGCAATTCCCATTGCCGGAAACGGCCCCCATCCCAATGCAAATGCCCCTGTCAGGGGAATCGAGATCAGCGACACCAGCAAAAGCAGCACCGAAGGCATACGCATATCGCCGGTGCCGCGAATGATGCTGAGCGAGGAATTACACAGCCAGATCGCGATACAGCCGGGAAAGAAAACAGCAGCATAGGTAGCAGCCAGCGCAACCGCCTCGGGACCGCCGCCGAGCAGATTGAAAATGCCGCGCCCGAAAACCGCCATCCCCACAGCCATGAGCAGCGCCAGAGCCGTTGCAATAACCCACGCGGTACAGGTGAGCGTCGCCGCCCGTCCGGGATTTGCAGCCCCCAGCGCGCGTGCCACAGACGCGGAAATGGCCCCGCCCATGGCCCCAGCCGAAAGCATCTGCGTCAGCATCACCAGCGGAAACACAATCGCCAGACCGGCCAGCGCCGTCACCCCCAGCAGACTTGCAAAGTACGCTTCGGCAATGCTTTGGACCGCCTGCACAAACATGGCCAGCACATTGGGCGCGGCCAGCCTAGCCAGTGTCGAGTCGATGGGAGCCTCAAGCAAAAGCTGCGTACGCGCGGCACGGGCCGTCGATGCCGCATCGGCGAATGGCGTCACGGCTGACGGGGGCGGCACATTGGTCATGGCATCGTTCTTTCGCAAGATTCTTAAAGACATCGGACCGGTCGCCGGGAGACGGGCCATTCGGCCCCATGAAACGGGGCGCATCGCAATCGTGAACCTGCCCTGCCGCGCGTGCCTTGTCCATCATCTCCATCATCAGGCGCAATGCTGAGTCGATCGGATGATTTTAATTTTTTAATTCAATGACATAGCAGGAATTTCGTGACTTCGTGACTTTGACGCATTTCCTGTGATTTACCCCGATTTTCGGTAGTTTCCGTGGGTTTTCCGAAAACGCTTGCTACCGAATAGCAGCTTTTTTTCGCGGCGTGCATCCCCAAGTTGAGGGGCCCTCCAAAAGCCCACATGCACCCATTTTCGGCCCGGGCGTCACATAACTCAATCATGCGATTTTCGGCCGGAACAAAACGACACCTGCTCCTCATAATCGGTCAAGGAAGAAAATCATGTCTCAGACCACTCAACGTAGTTCCGCTAGCCTTCTTGCAGAAATCTCGCGCAAACAATCTGCAGGTTCACCTTTCACGCTCCCGTCACCGGCGCCCACCGGGACAGCACAAAGAAGTGTTTAACCCTCTAAATCCGAAAAGTCGCCCAAACGCTCAACCGCCAGGAGCAAAATGGAAGCACCAAAGCCAGCGGGGAACTGTCCCGAGCCGGCAGATTGCTCTCAAGAACCATTTATCTCTAAACGGTCGGGCAACGGTCGCTCACCGCGATACTGCGTGCAAATTCGTCGGAAACAAGACCAAGGAGATGTCAGCGCCAGCAAGACCTTTTCAACTCTTGATGAAGCCAAGAAATGGCGTGACGACACGCTGGCCAAAATTCAATTGGGGAGGCTGGCTCGCAAACAGAATGAAGAGGAAACAAACCAAGTCCTTGTTTCCGATCTGTTGCAGCGAAAGAGGGACAATGGTCGGCACATGGAACGCTCGGCCAATCAAAACTTGGATTTACTAATCAAACATGATCGTTGTCAGGTGTCAGCGTCAACCCTCAACCTAAAATGGTTCAGGGCCATGGCCGATGGTCTTATCGCCACTGGGATGCTTCCTCAGACTGCCGCCGGTTACATGGCCATACTGGCCTCTTCACTCAAATGGGCAGCAAAGCGCAAAGCAGACGTGCCATATGACGTCATTGTTTGGGCGATGGAGATACTATGGGAGGATGAAATTCTTGCTCGTTCTGACGAACGTGAACGCCGGCCATCTCTGGAAGAGCTGGATCAAATATTGAATGCTGTGCTTGCCAACAAACGGCAAAAAATTCCTGTAATCACTATCAGCGTTTTCGCAATTTACTCGTGTCGACGCCTTAGCGGGATTTGTAGACTTCGCTGGAGCGACCTGAACGTTTCCGAGAGTACAATTTTGATTCGCCAGATGAAGCATCCGCGCAAAAAGAAAGGAAACAACGTCACCGTGAACTTGCCGCCTGAAGCGTTAAAAATCATTCTATCCATGCCGAGGACGTCAGAATTTATCTTCCCGTATAATCCGAGATCTACTGGGACAGCGTTTCGTCGTCACCGGCAATTGGTCGAAATTGAAGACCTTCGGTTTCACGATCTGAATCGCCCCGGGTTTACCTGAGAGCAAACTCTCCAAGGATGAACCTTATGACACGGCGCAAACACACCCCGTCTTACACA
>CANMZB010000012.1 GCA_947502265.1 uncultured Sulfitobacter sp. | reverse complement strand
GTCTCAACCCGGTATGACCGATGCCCAAAGGTCTTCCTGTCAGCAATCGCTCTCGCCGCAACAGTAATATTCTGGTTGTGAGTCCTGACCCTAATTTCCATACAGAAGTGACCCGGTTTTTCCATCGAGAACTGACCCACCTTTAAATTATGTTGCGGGGGTCAGTCTTGGGTCAAGGCATGATTTGCCTCCTTGTTCTTTTTCTCTGCTGCGGCTGAACTTGCCTTGAAGCGGAAGCTGTCATTCCCGGTTTCCAGGATATGGCAGCGATGGGTCAATCGATCGAGCAGTGCGGTAGTCATCTTGCCATCACCAAAGACTGTGGCCCATTCGCTGAAGCTCAGGTTTGTGGTAATGATCACGCTGGTGCGCTCATAGAGTTTACTCAGCAGATGGAAGAGCAGTGCCCCGCCGGAAGCGCTAAATGGCAGGTAGCCCAGTTCGTCGAGGATCACGAGATCAAGCTTTGTAAGGCTTTCTGCGATCTTTCCGGCCTTGCCGATTGTCTTTTCCTGCTCAAGCCCGTTGACCAGTTCAATGGTTGAGAAGAAGCGCACTTTTCGACGATAGTGCCCGACGGCCTGAACGCCGAGTGCCGTTGCAGCATGGGTTTTTCCAGTTCCCGGGCCACCAATCAGCACGATGTTCTGCGCACCGTCCATGAACTCGCAGCGATGGAGTTGTTTCACCGTGGCCTCGTTGATGTCGCTGGCTGCGAAGTCGAAGCCAGAGATATCCTTATAAGCTGGGAAGCGTGCGGCTTTCATATGGTAGGCAATGGAGCGCACCTCTCGCTCGGCCAGTTCGGCTTTGAGTAACTGGGCGAGCATCGGCACTGCGGCGTCAAAGGCCGGCGCGCCCTGTTCCATCAGATCGTTAACAGCCTGCGCCATACCATACATTTTGAGGCTGCGAAGCATGATGATGACGGCGCCACTGGCAGGATCATGGCGCATGGCGGCCTCCTGCTTTCAGAATGCGCAGGCCGTCATAGCGTTCAACGTTTGCCTTTGGCTCAAGGTTAAGAACAAGGGCCTGCGGCGTGTCGATATTGGCTCCGCCTGTCGTCTTTCTGTCGATTAACCGGTGTAGGAGGTTCAGAACATGGGTCTTTGTAGCGACACCCTCTGCCAAGGCCATTTCCACAGCGACCAGCACGGCCTGTTCATCGTGATGTAAGACCAGCGCCAAGATATCGACCATCCACTGCCCGGCAGGGCATTGCATAGCAATGTCCCGAGAGGGTCGCGATCGCCACCAGGGCGCTGTAGCATCAGATCCTGCAATTTCCTGAATGCAGCAGGTAGCTCTGCGAAGGGTGCGCCATTCCTAAGCGCACCCGGCTTGCGTTGAAGGACCGCAAGATAATGCCGCCAGTCATAAACTGTGCGCGCCAGGTTCTTGTGTGAGCGGTCGATGATGCGTGAGTGTTCGCACAGGATATGGCCTTCTGCCGCCACAACGAGCCGTTCGGGATAGACGCGCAAGCTGACTGGTCGGTTCGCAAAAGACGCCGGAACGCTGTAGCGATTGCGCTCGAAGTTGATCAGACAAGTGGGTGAGACACGCTTGCTGTGCTCGACAAAACCATCGAAAGCGCGCGGCAACGGCATGAGTGCAGCCTGCTCCTGTGTCCAGACATCAGCAATACTTCCGGGCAACCCTCTATGCGGAATCTCGTGCCACAGTTCCATACAGCGCTGTTCCAACCAAGCGTTTAGCGCCGCAAGATCGGGGTGCTCTGGCATAGGCTGCCAAAACCGATGTCCCACTGCCCGGCAGCGGTTTGGTTACAAACCGCGAGAGGGGGCGTTCCGGACGCTCTTCTCGATCTGTCCCTTCTCCCAGCCTGCCGCCGGATTGCAGAACTCTGGCTCAACACATAGTGGTTCGCCATTGCAAGGAAGCGCATGTTGACGTGTCGCTCCTTCCCACGACCGACGCGATCAACAGCAGTGCACGCGTCCATTGTCCTCGGACCAATGGCGGACAATTCCCGCTATCGTAAATTCCACGTCCAGGGATGCCGCCAAAGACCCGGAACCCATGCCAATGGGCGTCGAACAGCATCCATTGACCGCAGTGTATTTCCGTAGGAAATGCCACGAGAGGGACGTGCGTCTGCAACAAATGGGCCCGCACCAGAAACGCACGGCTATGTGACAGCTTGATATGGGCGACCTGAAGCTTGACCCGCTCACCGCCGATAACGGCCCAATCCTCGCTCCAGTCAAACTGGAATGCTTCCCCCGGGCCAAAGATCAATGGCACGAAGGTGCCGCGCCCTGTTGTCTGACGCTCCCGCTGCCGACCAGCCCGCCAGTTCCTTGCAAACGCAGCGACCCGACCGTAGGACCCGGTAAAACCGAGCACGACCAGATCGGCATGTAGCTGCTTCAGCGTGCGCCGCTGCTTGCGCGACTTCCCAGCCTCCGACTTTAACCAGCCAGCCAGTTTATCCGCATAAGGGTCAAGCTTGCTCTGCCGTTCCGGGGTCGAGAACTGCGGCTCGATCGTTCCCGCGTTCAAATACTTCTTGATGGTGTTGCGTGACATTCCGGTCCGACGCGCGATCTCTCGGATCGGCAACTTCTCTCGCAATGCCATACGCCTAATGATGTTCAAAAGTCCCATGTGGATCACTCCATTGCCCCCCATAGCAAATTGCCTTGGAGGAAGGTTCACATGGGTCAATTCTCAATGGAAATTATACGGCCAACCGGGTCACTTCTGCATGGAAATTAACAATACAGATGTGGTTTGTCACGCGGTCGGGCAGCACTGTCGTCATCGTTGGGTCAGCAAATACCGTGAGTTCCCACGAACAGGTAGTTTTTGCGCCCGATGGCGACGAACCGCATCGCTCTTTCTGCGGCATTGTTGTCCAATTTCAAGATGCCGTGGGAGGTATGGCTGAGGTCGCGCCACGCGCGTCAGGGCATAACGGATTACGCCTGCGAGAGGTGGTTTACCTGAGATGCCGGGCAGTTGGACGTGCAGCCAAGCCTCCAAGTTGTTGGAAGCTTGGCTGAGCGCGACGCGCGGTTTTGGTGGGGAACCACCGCCCGTCTGTCAAGTCGGGCGCGTTGTAGGCAAAGATCGATATTGCCTAGTTGTTAAACAGGAAGTGCAGAACGTCTCCGTCTTTCACTGTATAACTTTTGCCTTCCGCGCGCATTTTTCCGGCTTCTTTTGCAGGCCCCTCTCCGCCCAATGACACGAAATCATCAAAGGCGATTGTTTCGGCGCGGATGAAGCCCTTTTCGAAATCACCGTGGATAACACCGGCGGCTTTGGGGGCTGATGTGCCTGATTTGATTGTCCAGGCGCGCGCCTCTTTTGGTCCGACAGTGAAATAGGTCTCAAGGTGCAGCAATTCGTATCCGGCGCGGATCAGCCGGTCGAGACCCGCTTCGTCGAGGCCCATCTCGGTGAGGAACATCGCGGCCTCTTCGGGGTCAAGCTGGCTAATCTCTTCTTCGATCTGTGCGGAGATGATGACGTGGGAATTGCCTTGGGCCGCAGCCATCTCGGCCACCTGCGCCGAGAACGCGTTGCCTTGCGCCGCATCGCTCTCGCCTACGTTGCAGACATACAGCACAGGTTTGGTTGTCAGCAATTGCAGCATCCGCCAAGCCTTGGCATCGTCTTCATCAACGGTGATGGTGCGGGCGGGCTTGCCCGCCTCCAACGCCTCCAACGCGGCGCGCATCAGGCGTTCCTGCTGGACCGCCTCCTTGTCACCCCCGCGCACACGGCGCACGATGTTTTGCAGACGCTTTTCGATGCTCTCGATATCGGCCAGCATCAATTCGGTGTCGATGGTTTCGGCGTCGGCCACAGGGTCCACACGGCCTTCGACATGGGTCACATCGCCATCCTCGAAACAGCGCACGACATGGGCAATTGCGTCAACCTCGCGGATGTTGGCAAGAAACTGGTTGCCAAGACCCTCGCCCTTTGACGCGCCCTTCACAAGGCCCGCGATGTCAACGAATGTCATGCGGGTGGGAATGGTGGTTTTGGATTTGGCAATCTCGGCCAGCTTTTCCAGACGCGCGTCCGGCACGGCGACCTCGCCCACGTTCGGTTCGATCGTGCAGAAGGGGAAGTTGGCGGCCTGTGCGGCGGCTGTGCGTGTCAGCGCATTGAAGAGGGTCGATTTACCGACATTCGGCAGACCCACGATACCCATTTTGAAACCCATGACAGCGTCCTTATGTGCGTTTGCGCTGTCCTAGGCGGTCAGGGCCGGTCGCGCAAGCGGTCGCAGGCGAATTGTCAGCGCCCGCGCGCCGCCGCATTTTCGCGCGACGTGAAGATCAGCAGCCATGCAAGCAGAATGAACATCGGATGTGTCAGCCCGCCCGAGAAAACCAACGCGGGCACCCAGATGAGAAAAACGAGGAACCCCAGGACAGGACGGCCCGTCAGCACGATGGAGAGAGGCGGGAGGAGAATGGCGAGGATATAATTCATGCAAGGGATATGGGGGTGCTTTTCAGGTTTAAAAGGGGGCGAAGATATACAGTTTTCTGCGCCGTAAGGTCCGGTGCGCATGTTCCGCATTGCATTAACCCGCCGCTTGGGACAAGAAACATACAGCAATATCGAGGATAACCAAATGACCCGCATAGACGCCACATTCGCCAAGCTGAAAACCCAGGGCAAAAAGGCTTTCGTTTCTTATGTGATGGCGGGTGACCCCGACTTTGACCGCTCGCTCGAGATCGTGCGCGGCCTGCCCGCCGCAGGTGTCGATATCATCGAGCTGGGCCTGCCCTTCACCGATCCGATGGCCGACGGACCAACAATCCAGTTGGCCGGTCAACGCGCGCTTGGGGCGGGAATGACGTTGAAACGCACGCTGGAGATGGCCCGCATTTTTCGCGAAGACGACGACACGACGCCAATTGTGCTGATGGGATACTACAATCCGATCTATTCGATGGGCGTGGATAAATTTCTGATCGCTGCCAAAGAGGCGGGCATTGACGGGCTTATCGTGGTTGATCTGCCGCCCGAAGAAGATGCGGAACTGTGCCTGCCCGCGCAGGCGGCTGGGCTCAACTTTATCCGGCTGGCCACACCGACCACCGATGACAAGCGCCTGCCCCGCGTCGCCCGGAACACATCCGGCTTCATCTATTATGTCTCGATCACCGGCATCACCGGCTCTGCCGAGGCGGACGCGGGCGATGTTTCTCCCGAAGTGGCGCGCATTCGCAAGGCCACCGGCCTGCCGGTTGTCGTGGGCTTTGGCGTGAACACACCCGAAAAATCCCGCACCATCGCCGAAGTCGCGGACGGCGTGGTTGTCGGCTCTGCCATCGTCAGCCAGATCGCAGCAGGCAAAAGCGCCGCCGAGGTGCTGGCCTTCGTCAAAACGCTGGCCGACGGGGCGCACTCAACCTGAAGCGCGCATCACCACAGCCGCATCATCACGCTCTCGCGCAAGGCAGTCAGGGCCGCTGCCCGCATCTCGACAAGCCGCAGATCCCCCCTTGACACCAACGCTGCGCGCAAATGCAATGTTGATCTGGCGGTGCCCCGTTGGTAAGCAAAAGCGACCGATCAAAGGGGAGCATTTTCCATGCCCGTCATTACCAACATCGACGATCTCAAGCGTATTCACGCCCGCCGCGTGCCGAAGATGTTTTATGACTACGCCGAAAGCGGCAGCTGGACCGAGCAGACCTTTCGCGAGAACACCACCGATTTTGACCAGATCCGTCTGCGCCAGCGCGTCGCCGTGGACATGTCGGGACGCAGCACAAAAAGCAAAATGATCGGACAGGACGTGGCGATGCCCGTGGCCCTCGCCCCTGTCGGGCTGACCGGTATGCAGCACGCCGATGGCGAGATGAAAGCCGCGCGCGCCGCCGAAGCGTTCGGGGTGCCGTTCACGCTGTCCACGATGTCCATCAACTCGATCGAGGACGTAGCAAGCGCAACAAACAAGCCGTTCTGGTTCCAGCTATATACCATGCGCGATCAGGACTACGTTTCGCGCCTGATCGAGCGGGCGCGCGCGGCGAAATGTTCGGCGCTTGTGATCACGCTGGACCTGCAAATCCTCGGCCAACGCCACAAAGACCTGAAAAACGGCCTGTCCGCGCCGCCGAAACTGACCGTGAAAACCATGGCAAACCTCGCGACGAAATGGCGCTGGGGGCTGGAAATGCTGCAAACCAAAAACCGCAGCTTCGGCAATATCGTGGGCCATGTGGACGGAATCTCGGACGCCGCCAATCTAAGCGCGTGGACCGCCGAGCAGTTCGACCCGACGCTCGACTGGAACAAAATTGCAAAGATCAAGGAACAATGGGGCGGCAAGGTGATTCTCAAGGGCATCCTTGATGCCGAGGATGCCCGCATGGCGATGAAGGTGGGCGCGGATGCGATCATCGTATCCAACCATGGCGGGCGGCAACTTGATGGTGCGCTGAGTTCAATCCGTGTGCTTCCCTCGATCCTTGACGCCGTGGGTGATCAGGTCGAAGTGCATCTTGATAGCGGCATCCGCTCGGGTCAGGATGTGTTGAAAGCGATCGCAATGGGGGCCAAGGGCACCTATATCGGGCGTGCCTATATCTACGGTTTGGGCGCGATGGGGCAGACGGGCGTTACCCGCGCGCTCGAAGTGATCCACAAGGAGCTGGACACAACAATGGCGCTGTGCGGCGAGACGAATGTGACCGATCTCGGCCGCCACAACCTGCTGATCCCGCAAGATTTCAGTGGCCGCTGGCAGCAGACCTGACGGCTTGCGAGGGTTGGACCCATGTTAGTTTTCCTGCGCCACAAGATCGCGTTTCTCGCGACCCCCAAAACCGGGACCACCGCCGTGGAACTGGCGCTGAAATCGCGCGCCGAGATCATCTTTGCCAAAAGCCGCAAGCACGTTACCGCCGCCCGCTATGCCAACCAGATCGCACCGTTTCTTGAGGAAACATTTGGCGTGCGTCCTGAATCGGTCGCCGTGATGCGCGAACCCGTGGACCAGATCAGAAGCTGGTACAAATACCGCAGCCAGAAGCGGCTGGAGGGCAGCGTGCTGAGCACCCAGGGCATGACCTTTGATCAATTCGTAAGCGAGGTCTGCGATGACACCCCGCCAGAGCGCGCACAAATCGGACGGCAGTTCAACTTTCTGACGGACGGTAAAACGCGCGTTCTCGCGGATCATCTTTTTACCTATGAGGATCAGGAGACGTTCGTTGCCTTCCTGTCAAAGCGGCTCAATCATCCGGTCGAGCTTGCCGCGAAAAATGTCTCGCCGCTGGTGGATGCGCCGTTAAGCGACGACATCCTTGCAAAACTATGCAAGGCGCGCGCAGAGGATTTTGCGCTTTATCAGGCTGTGAAAGCTGCGGGCGGCCATCTGCACAGGCCGCGCGATTAACCGGTCCGCCGCGCCGAAAACCGCCAGCCCGCAAGTGCCGCCAAAGGCACCCACACGGGCCAAAATCACCGGCATCTGCGCAAAATAAGCGCGCCCTTGCCATGCAACAACCGCCCCCGCAAGCGCAGGCCTTGCATTACCTCTTTTCACAGGGCCAAAACCGGTCTATAGGCACGGCTTCACGCGGGACTACAGCCTTGGAGGAGTCCCGCCCTAAAGTATTGGAGATTACTATGGCCGGAGAGATTCCAGATCTCGAAGTCTTGGAACGGACGGGGACAGGCAAGGGCGCCGCTCGTCAGGCACGCCGTGATGGCATGGTTCCGGGAATTGTTTTTGGTGGCGACGTGGATCCGCTTCCCATCCAGATCAATTTCAACAAGCTGCTGACAATGCTGCGCAAAGGCCGCTTTAAGGCGACCCTTTTCAACCTCAAGGTTGAAGGCCACGACGACGTGCGTGTGATTTGCCGCGACGTGCAGCGTCACGTTGTCAAAGACCTGCCGACACACATCGACTTCATGCGCCTCAAGCGCACCACCAAAATCAACCTGTACATCGGCGTTGAAGTGGTTGGCGAAGAAGAATCCCCGGGCTTGAGAAAAGGCGGCGTTCTGACGCTGATCCGTCCTGAGGTCGAATTGCTTGTGACCGCGGCGGATATTCCCGAAAACGTCACAATCGACGTTTCCACACTGGAAATCGGCGATAGCCTTACAATTTCGGACGTGACCCTACCCGCAGGTTCGAAGCCGACGATCGACCGCGACTTTGTGATCGCGCAGGTTTCCGCGCCATCCGGTCTGGCAAGCCAGTCCGACGATGACGAAGACGAAGTCAGCGCGGATGAAGTGCCCGCAACCGAAATGGGCGCCGCAGACAAGGAATGAGTCCTTAAAACCGGATGCCAATCGGGGCCGCATTTTGCGGCCCCTTTTTTTGTGGCGCAATATCTTCGCACTGTGGCTCGACGCCTCGAGCGCAGAGTTTTCCGCCACCGTGCAAGCGATTTACCCCAAATGTTATCAAAACGTACCGTGCGCAGCCGTCAATCTGCCCAATTTCATGCCCTCTATTTAGCATTTGTAATGCACACTCAAACGCGCTAGCGTAATATGCATAGAAAATACCTATTAGGAGTGGAGTCAATGTCACTATCCGAAGCATTTCTTTGGCCCGGAACGAAGGTTTGCGAACGCCTCGGGGTGGATCCCGAGGGCGAAGCAGGTCTGATTCGCTGGATGGTCAACACCCTTGTCTATCTTGTGCTAAGCCTCTTTTTTGTCTGGATATTCGTGGTGTGAGCATGCCCCCGCGTATCCCCGTCACTGAGGCGCAGATCGACCGGGTCGTGAAGCAGTTTTACGCCCGCGTCCGTGCGCATCCGGCGCTTGGTCCGATCTTTGCCGCGCATGTCGCAGACTGGCCCCAACACGAAGAAAAGATCGGACGGTTCTGGCGTAATGCGCTGTTGTTACAGCGCTGTTATGACGGCAACCCGATGCAGGCCCACATGGCGGCGGGGAACGTCAAAACACAGCACTTTCCCGTCTGGCTGTCGCTGTTCGACACCGTGCTGGAGCAAGAGCTACCGCCACCTTTGGCGCAGGCATGGTCCAGCCTTGTACACCGGATCGGGCGCGGATTGAGCTATGGCCTGCCCCAAGAACATGGCGAAACGCCAGTGCCTTTTTTGGGCGGCATATAACCCCGAAAGGTCTTTGACACGGCGGGATGGGGTCACCCCCCTATGGCTGCGCCATCCCGCAAATGCGATCCAAAGAAAGCACCGTCCGCACATCAACTCCCCACTTGGCCTTCACGCGTTTTCTTCTGCGCTTCGGGGCGCTAGTATCGTCGAAAATGTGTGGAGTCCCCCCGTGAAACTCATCGTAGGCCTTGGCAATCCGGGCGCAAAATATGCCCGCCACAGACACAACATCGGCTTCATGGCGGTGGACCGGATCGCGGCAGACCATGATTTCGCCCCGTGGAAGGGCAAGCATCAGGGCAGCGTCAGCGAAGGCCGCTTTGGTTCCGACCGCGCCGTGCTGCTCAAGCCCGAAACATTCATGAACAAATCCGGCGATTCTGTGCAGGCCGCAATGCGGTTTTACAAGCTGGAACCGGGTGACGTGATCGTGCTGCACGACGAGATTGATCTTGCTCCCGGCAAGGTCAAGTTCAAGCAGGGCGGCGGGCATGCGGGTCACAACGGTCTACGCTCGATCCACAGCCACATCGGGGCGGATTATGCCCGTGTACGTCTGGGCGTGGGGCATCCGGGCCACAAGGACCGCGTGCCGGGATATGTGTTGCACGATTTTGCAAAGGCCGACGAGGGCTGGCTCGACGATGTGCTGCGCGGGCTGAGCGATGGCGCGCCCTGGCTGGCGCTTGGCGATGGCGCGAAATTTATGAACGCGGTCGGCTTGCGCGTCGCCCCTTCGCGCCCGTCCACCGGCACCAAGGGGCCAAAGGACGCCCCCCGCACCAGCCCCAAGCCTGTGCAGGAGCGCGATGAGCGCAGCACGATGCAAAAACTGATGGACCGGTTCAAATGAGCCTCCTCGACGCCTTCCGCCAGCAGGCTGACAGTTGCGCGGCCCTCGACTCTCCCTTTATGGGCCGCCTTCTGGGCATGCTTGCAGACCATTGGCCCGAACAGACCGCGCTGGCCCGCAAATTCGCGGCCTTTGAGGGTGATATCGGTCCGGCTGGCCATTCGCTGCCCCTTCGCCTCGCGGGCGGGTTACACGCGCTGGTGCTCTCGCGCCGTGACGCGGAGCTAGGCGCGGTCTACCCGCCGAACGACCCCAGCGACAGCGCCCTGCGTGACACCGTTCTGGCCGCCCTTGCAACCCACGAAACCTTCCTGATGAGCTGGACCGACAGCCCGCCCCAGACCAACGAAGTGCGCCGCTCTGCCGCGCTGATCGCTGGCGCGCATGTGGCAGCCGCGCATTTCGATCTGCCGATAATTCTAAGCGAGCTGGGCGCCAGCGGCGGGCTTAACCTGATGTGGGACCATTACGCGCTGGAGATCAATGGCAACCGCTTTGGCCCGCAGATGCCGGTGATCACGCTCGCACCCGAATGGACAGGCCCCCTGCCCCCGCCACACCAGCCGCGCGTGGCAACTCGTGCTGGCGTGGACCTCAACCCGCTTGATCCCCGACGCGGGGACCACCTGTTGCGGTTGACGGCCTATCTGTGGCCCGATCAACCCGCACGGCTGGCGCTTACCCGTGCCGCCGCATCCGTGATGACCGCGCCAATCGACAAGGGCGATGCGATTGACTGGCTTTCCGCACGGCTGGCGCGTGCGTCACAAGGACATCTGCATCTGATCCAGCACACAATTGCATGGCAGTATTTTCCCGCAGCCGCCCGCGCCCATGGCACCGCTTTGATAGAGGCGGCTGGCGCACAGGCAACGCGTGATCGCCCGCTCGGATGGTTAAGCATGGAGAGCGACGGTGATACCGCTGTATCGAAAGGGGCCGCACTCACGCTGCGGGTCTGGCCGGGGGATCTGACACTACCGCTGGGGCGCGCCGATTTTCACGGGCGCTGGATCGACTGGCAGCACAAGGGTTGATCCGCCGCGCGCGACAAAGATACGCTGGTCCCTGCCGGGTGGACATGATTCACTTGGCCCGAATATCGGGAAAAGGTTCAAAGATGCGCACATTCGGAAAATGGCTGGGACGGATTTTGTTGGTGCTGGTGCTGGCCGCTGTTGCGGTGGGCCTATGGAAGCGCGAAGAGATCACCCGCCTGCTGGCCGTGAATTCGCTGTTTGCGCCGGACAAGATCGTTTCCAACTTCAGCCATATGAACGCGGCGTTCCTCACCGTGCCTGTTTCGCGTGGCAACGGCCCGACGGCACCGCTTGCCTATGGTCCTGATGCCCCGCTACCCGCAGGTGTGTCCGACTGGGTCACCGCGCGCGATGTAACGGCATTGGTCGTGCTGAAAGACGGCAAGATCGTCCATGAAAGCTATTACAAAGGGACCGCCGCCGAGGACAAGCGCATCAGTTGGTCGGTTGCAAAAAGCTATCTTTCGGCGCTGATCGGTGTTCTACTTGATGAAGGGGACATCCGTTCGATTGACGATCCCGTAACGCAATACGCGCCCGCGCTGAGCGGCGGTGCCTACGATGGCGCGACCATCCGCAACGTGTTGAACATGGCCAGCGGCGTGACCTTCGACGAAGACTATCTGGACCCGAAATCCGACATCAACCGGATGGGCCGTGTGCTCGCACTTGGCGGGCGGATGGATGATTTCGCCACCGCGTTGCAAGAAACATTCGCCAAGCCGGGAACCGATTGGCAATATGTCTCGATTGATACGCATGTGCTGTCGATGGTGGTGCGCGGGGCGACAAAACGCAGCATCGCCGATCTGCTGGGTGAAAAGATCATCGTCCCAATGGGCCTTGAATACGCGCCCTACTATGTGACCGACGGCGTTGGCACCGCGTTTGTTCTGGGCGGGCTCAACATGACGACGCGCGATTATGCCCGCATGGGGCAGATGTTTCTGCAAAACGGATATTACAATGGAAAGCAAATCATACCACAAGATTGGGTTGCAGCCTCGACCGTACCCTCGGCACCGACTGGCAAAGGCGAAACTGGTTATGGATTTCAATGGTGGATCCCCGAAGATGCGCCTGCGGGCGAATTCATGGCGCGCGGCGTGTATGGCCAATACGTCTATATCAACCGTAACAAGGGCGTGGTGATTGCCACCAATGCCGCCGACCGGAAATTCCGCGAACAAGGCGTGTTTAACCGGAATGTCGCGATTTTCCGCGCCATCTCGAACAACCTGTAAGGAGACCTGATGGAACCTGATGAAAGCATCAATGTCGAAGGCGGGCCGCTGGCACTTTGTGGCAGCGATCCTGTAACCGGTTTTTTCCGCGACGGGCATTGCAACACCTGCGCGGCAGATCAGGGCAGCCATACCGTATGTGTGGTAATGACGGCAGAGTTTCTGGCGTACTCGAAATATGTGGGCAACGACCTTTCCACCCCGCAGCCCGCCTTCGGGTTTATCGGGCTGAGCCCCGGCGACAGCTGGTGTTTGTGTGCCGGCCGGTTCATGCAAGCCGCCGAAGAAGGCTGTGCGCCGCAGGTGAACCTTGCCGCGACGCATATACGCGCGCTGGAAGTGGTCCCCCTGAACGTGTTGCGCGCCTATGCGCAGGATGTGGGGGTATAAAGCGAGCGCCCTTCGCTTCGACCGCCAGTGCGCAGACGATCCGCCCGCACGAGCAGGCGCGGCTCGGTTCGATCAGCAGCGCTTCCCGACGCTTTTTGGCGCAGGGTGTAACCGACGCGGGGCCTGCAAAAGGACCGGGCCTGTCGTACGATTAAACAAAGCGGGTTGGCGCAACTGGTGGTCTACACCAGTTTCAACTGCCGGATGACGATAGACATGTCCGGAGTGCAGCTTGAAAAGCTCACCGGATCGCAGCGCACGTCGGGCCGCATCAACACCCACAACGGGCGCGCGATTTATCCGGGCGTTGGATATGCCTGAGGCCCCGACTTTCGCGGTGCTGACAGCATCACACCACATATCGTGGTGTTCGAACGCGTGTCAGGAACACGCGCCCGCCCGAGGTTTCCCGCCCCTGTAACCGGGAGCAATTTCGACATTCTGGAATTGACCCGCTAGGCGCGCATGTCTCAGGCGAACTCGCCCATCTCGAAGCCAAGTGCGCGTGCGACGGTAAAGATGTCCTTGTCGCCCCGCCCGCACATGTTCATGCAGATGATGTGATCTTTCGGCAAATCCGGCGCGATCTTCATCACATGGGCAAGCGCATGGGACGGCTCAAGCGCGGGGATGATCCCTTCCAGTTCACAGCACTTTTGAAATGCCGCCAGCGCTTCCTTGTCGGTGATCGAAACATATTGCGCGCGGCCGATATCGTGCAGCCATGCATGCTCCGGCCCGACACCGGGGTAATCAAGCCCTGCGGAAATCGAAAACCCTTCGAGGATCTGGCCATCGTCGTCCTGCAACAGATACGTCCGGTTGCCGTGCAGCACACCGGGGCGCCCCCCTGCGAGAGAGGCGCAATGCTCCATCTTGGCGTTGACGCCTTTGCCGCCCGCTTCGACTCCGATGATGTTCACCTCTTTGTCATCGAGAAAAGGATAGAAAAGGCCCATCGCGTTGGAACCGCCACCGATCGCCGCAATCAATGTATCCGGCAAACGGCCTTCGGCGCGGTCCATCTGCGTGCGGACCTCCTTGCCGATGATGCTTTGAAAATCACGGACCATCGCGGGATAGGGATGCGGCCCCGCCACAGTGCCGATGCAATAGAAAGTATCGCGTACGTTGGTTACCCAATCGCGCAGCGCGTCGTTCATCGCATCCTTGAGCGTCCCGCGCCCGGAGGTTACCGGAATTACCTCTGCCCCCAGAAGACGCATACGGAACACATTGGGTGCCTGACGTTCGACATCATGCGCGCCCATATAGACAACGCATTTCAGACCGAACTTCGCACAGACAGTGGCGGTCGCCACACCGTGCTGCCCCGCGCCGGTTTCTGCGATGATGCGCTTTTTACCCATGCGGCGGGCAAGGATAATCTGGCCCAGGACGTTATTGATCTTATGCGCGCCGGTGTGGTTCAACTCGTCACGCTTCATATAAACCTTGGCACCGCCCAACTCGTCAGTCAGCCGTTCGGCGAAATAGAGCGGGCTGGGGCGGCCGACATAATGCTCCCACAGATCGTCCATCTCGGCCCAAAAGGTGTCGTCGGTCTTTGCCTTATCGTATTCGTTCTGAAGCTCGAGGATCAGCGGCATCAGGGTTTCGGAAACAAAGCGGCCTCCGAAATCACCGAAGCGGCCGTTTTCATCCGGGCCTGTCATGAAGCTGTTGAACAGATCGTTTGCCATCGCACGTGTTCCTCCGGGAAATCTTGGTCGTGTCCAGCAATATCCTCCGGCAAGCGGATGGTAAAGAAGGCATCAACCGCGCAAGTGCAACATATACGGGCAGTGCAGGCAAACTTTCGCAGAAAGTTTGTGCCCAAATCCTCTATGAGGATTTGCCGGGCGGTACGGTAAGACGCAAAGGCTGTGCGTTGCAAAAGATGATGACCTGCCCTGCATTCTCGACGGCGCAAAAAACCGCGCCGCCGCAGTGCGACCCCAAAAGCAGGACGGCCCACCATCCGTTCCATATCGCGCACCTTCCGGCGCACAACGCCACAGCTTTTCGATGCCACCGGTTACGAAACCAACTAAATACAACACGCCCTAAGCCGCGGGCGGTCTAACGCGACAGATCAAGCGCTTGCAGCTCGTCAAGCAGATCCAGAAGCTGTTCCAGCTTTGCCTCGCCGAACTCCGCGCGCAATCTGTCCACAAGTGCTGCCGCCTGCTGCCCGTAGTTTTCAAGGATCGCGCGACCCGGCCCTTTGATCCGCACGATGCTGCGGCGGCGGTCACCCGGATCTTCCTCGCGCGAGATCATTCCGTCATCCTCCATCACGCGCAAAATCCGCGTGAGGCTGGGCAGCAGCAGTGATGCCGCCCGCGCGATTGTGTTCTGATCTTGCGGACCGCCCTCGTCGAGAACCCGCAGAACGCGCCATTTTTGCTCGTTCACGGGGCTACCGGCCAGCATGTCACGCACCGGCCCCATTACCGTTTCGCGTGCACGCAACAAAGCAATCGGCAAGGAACGCACGGTACGGCGCAAGGGCGGAGTTTCAGGACGCTTCATAGAGTGCATATGGGCACATTATCAGATGGTTGACACAAGTCGCAATATTAATTCACAAAGCAACAGTCCTGCCGGTCGGGGCCGGAATTGTCATCAGAGTTTACACAATGGCATGGCTGCGCAGCTTGGTCGCGGCGCGCGCGCGGGCTTCGATCTCGTCCCATTTCTGTGCCGCGACCATATCGGCGGGCGCAATCCAGCTGCCGCCCGCGCAAACGACATTGGGCAGCGACAGGTAGTCTTGAGCGTTTTGCGGGCTTACGCCGCCGGTCGGGCAAAAAGAGATGTCAGGCAATGGCCCGCCAAAACCTTTGAGCGTGGTGATGCCGCCCGCTCCCTCGGCGGGGAAAAATTTGAGGATATCAAACCCCATCGCATGAAGTCGCATCGCCTCTGTTGCCGTGGCCGCTCCGGGCAGAAACGGCAGTCCCGCTTGGGCGCACGCCCCGATCAACGCATCCGGCGCCCCCGGAGAAACGCCAAACGTCGCACCAGCGGCCACCGCAGCGCTCACATCGTCAGGCGTGACCAGCGTCCCTGCACCAACATACGCGCCCTCGACACGACACATCGCGGTGATGACCTCAAGAGCGCATTCCGTGCGCAGCGTGACTTCCAGCACCGGCAATCCCCCCGCCACCAGCGCGCGCGCCAGCGGCTCTGCGTGTTCGACGTGATCCACCACAAGCACCGGAATAATCGGCGCAAGGCCAGCAAGCTGGCGGATGTAGGCGGAGGCAGTATGGGTCATAAGGTCAGCTCCAGAAAACGCTGGCACCGCTTTCGGCCGCACCGACAGCAGCGCGAAACGGCGCAAAAAGCTCACGTCCTGTGCCAACGTGATTGTGTGAAAGATCAGCGGTAACAGCATCGCGCTCAAGCACGCCCTGGCTCAGGATATCGAGCGTACCGGTCGTCGCATCCACGCGCAACACATCCCCGTTACGTAGCTTGGCGATCGGCCCGCCATCCAGCGCCTCGGGGCAGACATGGATCGCCGCCGGCACCTTTCCCGAGGCACCGGACATGCGGCCATCGGTGACAAGCGCCACCTGTTGCCCGCGCCCCTGCAAGATGCCCAGCATCGGCGTGAGGCTGTGCAGTTCCGGCATACCGTTGGCTTTTGGCCCCTGAAACCGGACAACGATGATCACGTCGCCCGTCAATTCGCCCGCCTTGAACGCCGCCTTGGCCGCGTCCTGATCGTGGAAAACGCGCACCGGTGCCTCGATAACATGATGCTCGGGCGCGACGGCAGAGACTTTCATCACACCATGTCCCAAAGAACCGGAGAGCCGCTTTAGCCCGCCGGTCTTCTGGAACGGATCGGAGACAGGGCGCAGAATGGCGTGGTTCAGACTCTCTTTGGTGCCTGCCCGCCATGCGACGTTGCCCCCCTCCAAAAACGGCTCTCGGGTATAATGCTCAAGACCCTTTCCCGCGACGGTTTGCGTGTCAGGATGCAAAAGACCCGCGTCCAGAAGCTGTCCGATGAGATAGCCCAAACCGCCCGCCGCGTGAAAATGGTTCACATCCGCCAGACCGTTCGGATAAACCCGCGCCATCAGCGGCACCAGATCGGAGATGTCCGAGAAATCCTGCCAGTCCAGCACGATGCCCCCGGCCCGCGCCATCGCGACCAGATGGATAAGCAGATTGGTCGAGCCACCGGTCGCCATCAACCCGACCATCCCGTTAACAAAGGCTTTCTCTGTCAGTATATCGCAAACCGGCGTATATTTACCCCCCAGATCGGACATCGACAGCGCCCGCCGCGCGCTCTCCACCGTGAGCGCATCGCGCATTTCAGTGCCGGGATTAATAAAACTGGTTGCGGGCAGGTGCAGGCCCATGAACTCCATCAACATCTGGTTTGTGTTGGCCGTGCCGTAGAACGTGCAGGTGCCAGGACTGTGATACGCCGCCATCTCGGCCTTCATCAATTCGTCGCGGCTGCATTCGCCCGCGGCAAACTGCTGGCGCACCTTTGCTTTTTCGTCGTTTGCCAGACCGCTGGTCATCGGGCCTGCGGGAATAAACACAGCTGGCAGGTGGCCGAACACCTGTGCGCCAATCACAAGCCCCGGCACGATTTTGTCACACACGCCCAGAAACACTGCGGCGTCAAAGGTGTTGTGACTCAACGCCACGCCTGCCGCCATCGCGATCACGTCGCGCGAAAACAGGCTCAGTTCCATCCCCGCCTCACCTTGGGTCACGCCATCGCACATGGCAGGCACGCCGCCCGCGACTTGGGCCGTATTGCCATCCGCGCGCACAGCCTCGCGGATAAGCGCCGGAAATCGCTCAAACGGCTGATGCGCCGACAGCATATCGTTGTAGGCCGTCACGATGCCAAGGTTACCGCCTTGCCCTGTGGCAAGGGCACCCTGATCCGGCCCCGCCGCCGCAAAGGCGTGTGCCTGGCCGCTGCACGACAGATGCCCGCGGTTCGGTCCCTTGTCGCGCGCGGCCTGCATCCGTTCCAGATAGCTGGCGCGCGACGTCTCGCTGCGCGCGATGATACGTTGAGTGACTTCAACAAGCGTTTGGTTCAGGGCCATGGGTCATCCTATCTGCTGAACAGGCAACATACAGATTTCGGTAGCGCTAACCTTACCAGCGTTCGCGAAAATGGAAAGCCTAACAAAGAATTCCGCAGCAGCAGCAGCAAACCCCGTTCAAGCACAACAGAAAAACCGCACGTCATTGGAATACCCTTTCGACGCCTCCTGCATTTACAATGCACCCTGCCTGCCGTTGATTGAAATCACCAACACACGCGATAAATCAACGATGGTATAATAAAAATCAGGAGGCCCGACATGTTCAAGATCACAAGGAAGTCCGCCAACCGGCTGGACATTGCAATAAGCGGCAGCATTGACGCAGACGCCATGCGCACAGCATTGGACGATCTGATCGCGCAATCCGAAGACATCCGTGAGGGGCAGATGCTTTATACGATCTCCGATTTTTCACTGCCGACTCTTGCCGCAATCGGGGTGGAAATGGCGCGCCTGCCAAAGCTGTTCGGACTGCTGGCCAAGTTCGATAAATGCGCAGTGCTGAGCGATTCCAGCTGGCTTAGAAAAGCCGCCACAGTCGAAGGGGCACTTTTTCCCGGCCTCGACATCAAAAGCTTCGAGCTTGATGATGTCGAGGCGGCAGAAACGTGGTTGAAGACCGCCACACCGTAGAAGAGGGGGCAGCTTAGGCGGGGCTGAGTCCAGAGCGCGCCCGCGCTTCCGAGCGGGCGAAGAACAGATAGTAGAACACCGGCGCCGCGATCAGAGTCAGCACGCTCGCGAAGGCGAGACCGCCCATGATGGTGACCGCCATCGACACAAAGAACGCATCACCAAGCAGCGGCAGCATTCCGAGGATTGTCGTTGCAGCCGCCAGCACGACAGGACGCAGGCGCGATACGCAGGCCGTGATGATGGCCTCGTGCAGTTCCACCCCCTCGGCGCGCACAAGGTCGATTTCCTCGACCAGCACGATGCCGTTTTTGATCAGCATCCCCGACAGGGACAACAGGCCAAGAAGCGCTGTAAAGCTGAACGGTAATCCGGTCCAGAGCAGGCCGATTGCCACGCCGTTCACCGACATCGGCACCAAAAGCCAGATGATCAGCGGTTGCCTGAGCGCGTTGAACAACAGTACCGAGATCAGCACCATCACCAGCAAACTTAACGGCAACTGCTGGTTCAGGCTTGCCTGCGCGTCGGTCGAGCTTTCGTATTCGCCGCCCCAGTCAAGCGCATAGCCCGGCGGAACATCTATCGCCTCGACCGCAGCGCGGATCTGGTCGAACACCTCGGCTGCTGTGCGGTCTGTGGGGATGTCGGCACCGACCGTCAGCGTTGCAACCCGGTCGCGGCGGTGAACAAGCGTGTTTTGCACCTCATAATCGAGACCGTCGATCACCTGTTCGATTGGCAGGAAGTGCTGTCCGGTTTCGGACCACACCGGCTGGTCGCGCAGGTCGCTGGTGGCATCGCGCGGCAGTCGCACGACGATCGGGATCAATCGCTCCTCCTCGCGGTAGACGCCGCCGGTAATGCCATCGGTCGCAAAGCTCAGTGTGTTGGCCACATCGTCCCGGCTGATGCCCGCGCTTTGCGCACGGTCGGTCGCATAGACGGGCCGCAGCACCAGTTCCGGCTCGCGCCAGTTGGTGCGGGCATCGAGAATATTGGGCGATGCGTCATGCATCACTTTTATCACCTGGTCCCCCAGCACCCGCAAAACATCCGGATCGGACCCCGAAACGCGCAGTTCGACCGGATCTCCGCCGCCGGGGCCAAAAACCAACCGCTTCGTACGAAACTCACCTTGCGGCAACGCATCGCGGCCAAAGGTTTGCAGTTCGGCGCGCAAGGCAGGAATATTGTCAAGGTGCGCCGTCCGGATGATCATGTGGCCATAGCTCGGGTTCGGCTTTTCGGCGGAATAGGTCAGCATAAAGCGGGTCGCGCCCTGACCGGCATAGGAGGTGTATGAGATCACATCATCGCGCTGCGACAGCCAGTCCTCGATCACCGCGAGGTCTTGGGAGGTTTGATGGATCGTGCTGCCCTGCGGCAGTTTGTAGTGAACAAAGAACAGTGGCGTATTGGAGTTCGGGAAGAACTGTTGCCGGATCTGTCCAAAGCCCATGAAACAGACGACCGTGATCCCGATCAGCGCCGCAACCACCAGCCAGCGCGCCTTGATCGCGCCGCGCAGGGTGGCGGCATACGCCCGAAAGAGCCGCCCGTCATAGGCGCCTGCGCCCCCCGCCGTACCCCGTTTGAAAAGGTAATGCCCCAACAAGGGTGTCACGGTGATTGCCAGTACCCAGCTGAGCAGCAAAGAAATGCCAATGACCGCAAAAAGAGAGAACAGGAATTCGCCCGTGGCGTCCGGACTTAAACCAATCCCCGCAAAGGCCATGATGCCGATCACCGTGGCCCCCAAAAGCGGGATTTGCGTCTTGCCAGCCGTTTCCTGTGCAGCCCGCTTTGAGGATTGCCCGCCCTGCATCGCAATCTGCATACCTTCGGCGACCACGATGGCGTTGTCCACCAGCATCCCCATCGCGATAATCAACGCCCCCAGCGAGATACGCTCCATTTCGATGGCGAAAATAGCCATGAAGAACAACGTGCCGACCACAGTCAGCAACAGCGTCGCCCCCACCACGACCGACGCGCGCCAGCCCATGAACAACGCCAGCACCCCGACAACAATGCCCACCGACATCGCGAGATTAACAAGGAAAGCGTTCGATGCCTCCTCGACCACCACATGCTGCTGATAGATCGGGTTAAGCGTCACCCCCTCGGGGATTTCCGCAAACAGAGCGTCCAGCCGCGCATCGACACGGTGCCCGACCTCGACGATATTATCGGTGGCAAGGCCGGCCACACCAAAGCTGAACGCCTCAGCGCCGTCATGGCGCAAAATCAGCGAAGGATGATCGACCCGTCCGCGATGCACCTGCGCAACATCGTAAAGGTTAAGCAGGTCACCCCCAACCCCGATTGACAGCCCCGAGATATCGGAAACGCTGTCTGATCCTGCCGGTGCCTCGATCAACGTACGTTGACCGGTTTTGTCAACTGACCCCGCAGGCACTTCGGAATCTGCGGACGACAACGCCCCCACAAATGCCATGGGCGGCACGTTCTGCGCAACCGTCAAGGCAAGTTCGGGCTCCACAAAAATTGCCTCCTGCGGCAGGCCCGACAGTTCGACATCCGCCACGCCATCAACGGCCAGCAGTTCGCGCCGGAGCCATGTGGCAAGGTGATGGATTTCGGCATCCGAATATCCCGGCGCAGTCACCGCATAGTACAGGCCGAACACATCGCCAAAGCCGTCATTGACAAACGGCTCCCCGGCACCGGGCGGCAAGCCGCGCGCCGCATCACGGACCTTGGCACGCAGTTTGGTCCAGATTTCCGGTAGTTCGCTGCCGTCGTAGGTCGATTTGATTTCGATCTCGATCAGCGACTGGCCCGGCTGGTTCACCGACGTGATGGTGTCGATTTCCCCCATCTGCTGGATTGCGGATTCGAGCGGCTCGGACAATTCCCGTGCCACCTCTTCTGCCGATGCACCCGGATAGGTTGTGGAAATCACTGCCTGTTTGATGGTAAAGGCCGGATCTTCGAGACGCCCCAACGAGGCAAACCCCCAAAGGCCGCCCAACAGACAGCCCAGAATGACAATCCACGTCAGGATCGGCTTCTCGATCGAAGCGCGCGCGATATTCATTTTTCAGGGTCCTTACTTGGGCAAGCCGGTAAAGCGGCGGGCCGATTGGCCATCATCCAGTGCGCTCGCACCTGCGGCGACAATCTCTTCGCCTGGCTCCAGCCCTCCAGTCACAAGAAAACTGCCGTCATTAGCGACTTCGATCTCGACGGCCCGCACTATCACGCGCGCGCCGTTTTCGGTTTCCTCAAAAACCATGACCGAAACAGAACCATCTGGCGCGGGCACCAACGCTGCGGTCGGCACAGCAATCCCGCGGCCTTCCTGCTTGCTTTGTGCGGTGACCGTAACAGAGGAACCAGGCAGCGCATCCGGAGCCGTCCTGGCATCGAAAGCCAGTGTAAACTTGAAGCTCTGACCAACCTGGGTTGCATCAGATGTAAATTCCCGAATTTCAAGCGGATAGGTCTCGGGGCTGCCGGGAAACCGCGCATGAAGCAGGACATCGGGGTTACGGCCCGCGCGCTGGAACAGGATTTCGGGCACTTCGACCTCGACACGCAACTCTGACATATCGTGCAGTCGCGCAACCGGCGTGCCGGAAGCGACAGTGTTGAAATTGGCAACCAGACGTTCTGCCACCAGCGCCTCGAAGGGGGCGGTTAACGTGGCCTGTGCCAATGCCCGCTCCGCATCGCGCAGGGCAATGGCGGCCAACCCCTCGGCAGTGCGCGCATTGTCTTGTGCGGCCTCGCTGACCGTCGCCCGGCTTAACCGCATCAAGCGGTCAAGATCGCGTGCTGCCTGCGTTTGGCGCAACCGCGCCTGTTCAAGCGCAAGCTGGAAAGGTTCCGGATCAAGACGGGCGATCAACTCTCCCGCCGGAACAGTCTGCCCCTCCAGCAGGGGGAATTCGATCAACTGGCCACCGGTCTGAAACGCCAGATCGACGGTTTGACGGGCCACCACCTTACCGTAAAATTCACGCGACAGGCCCTCTTGAGAATGCCCCACGGTCATCAGTTTTACGGGCCGGACGGTTGGCTCCTGCGCGCCCGCAACAAGCGGAGAAACCGATATCGCAAGACATAGCACAATTGTAGCAAGGCGGGTCAAAACGGTAGTCCTTTCGGCAGGCCATCGGCCATGATGTGGTCACGGATACGGAGCAACAGCGCCCCAAAAACTTCAAGATCATCTTCCGGCAGGCCGGTTGCCTCTCTCAGGGCAATCTCGACCACCTCGTTCAGCTCGCAGCGCGCGGCGTGACCCTCCTTTGTCAGTTCAAGCAGCCACGCACGGCGATCATCGGGGTCGCGCTGTCGCTCCACCAGCCCTCTCTTCTCCAACCCGTCGGCCAACACCGTCAACGTGGACGGCAGCAACTGCATGGTCCGGGCAAGGTCTCCCATCCGGCGCGGCGTCGGCAGCCGCATCAAAACCAGACGCTCCCGCTTGGACAGATCGGGACCGGAGCAATCAAGGCGATCATGCAGCGACCAGTACAGCAAAGCGATGCTCAACATCATCTCGCCAGGCGCGGAGTCCCTTTTATCTGCACCCGTCATGGCATCACCCGCTTCTTACAATATTCACAGCGGATATATTTCAATAAATGAAACATACAAGTGGCGAAATGTCGGGATGTCCAAATTCTTGCTGTTCTGTGGCACGGGAGTTGTATGCTGCCAGCGTCAATCCCGACCCGCGCGGTACGGGTGCGGCAATTTCCCATCTGCCATTGGCATTGCCATTAACCGGACCCCGAGTTAGCAGTTGCGCAGAAACAACATGTCAATGGGAGAGAGCATTAGATGTTTTTTAAGAGAATTCGTGAGACCGCGTTGATCGCAAGTCTGGCCGCCGTTGCCGGTGGCGCTGCAATTGCCCAGACCGAAGTAAAAATCGGCTATGCTCTGGCACCTGACTCGCACTACGGGGTTGCGGCCCAAAAGTGGCAGGACGTGGTGGAAGCCGAAACAAACGGCAAATTCACGTTCCGCCACTTTCCATCGTCCGCGTTGGGCGGCGAGCGTGAAGTCATCGAAGGACTTCAGCTTGGAACCATCGAGGCGACCATCGTCTCGACCGGCACGCTCAGCAACTTCGTCCCCGAAACCGGCGTAACCGACATTCCGTTCCTGTTTCGCAGCCTCGATCACGCGCGTCGCGTGTTGGACGGACCAATCGGGCAGGAAATTCTGGCCAAGTTTGATGACGCCGGAATGGTTGCAATCGCTTGGGGCGAGCAGGGTTTTCGCCACATCACCAACAACCGCAACGCCATCGAAACACCCGAAGACCTTGCCGGTATGAAGCTGCGCACAATGGAAAACCCCGTCCACCTGAGCGCCTTTAACGCGCTTGGTTCCGCGCCAACGCCGATGGCGTGGCCGGAAGTGATCGGTGCATTGCAGCAAGGTACAATCGACGGGCAGGAAAACCCGCTTTCGGTTATCGTGTCGGTCAAGCTGAACGAAGTGCAGAAATATCTGACGCTGTCGGGGCACGTCTATTCTCCCGCCATGCTGCTGATCTCTAAGCCTTTCTGGGAAGGCCTTTCGGATGAGGACAAGGCCGCATTCACGAAGGGTGCGTCAGAAGCTTCGGTCGCCATGCGCGGTTTTGTCGACAACGTCGAGACAAGCGGCGTCGAGACGCTGAAGGAGCGCGGCATGGAAGTGAACACGCTTTCGGTCGAGCAAAAAGCAGCCCTGCGCGCATCGGTTGAAAGTGCCTATGAGGGCTATTACGAAACCTATGGCAAGGATCTGATCGACCGGATTTCGGCGACAGAATAACTTGTAACGTGAAAATTGACCGGCTGGAGGCGCAAACCTCCGGCCGGTCATTCTTTTTTCCGGGGAAATATACATGCGCAGGCTCGAACGCATATTCGTATCGGTGAACGGGGCGGTCGTCATCGCCATGCTCTCGTCGATGGCACTGATTGTCGGTGCCAATGTCGCGCTGCGCTATACGACCAACCATTCGCTGCCCTGGGCAGACGAAGCGGCGCGGTATCTGATGATCTGGATGACGTTTCTGGGCGCGGGGCTGGCGCTGCGTCAGGGCGGGCATGTCGCAATCACCAACCTGCATGATGTCCTGAGCACCCGCAAACAACGTATCTTGCGCACCGCTATTGTGCTGGTTTTGCTGATCTTCTTCGCCTTCATGGTCTACGTTGGCTTGCAGTATATGGACCGCGCCCGGTTCCAGAAGACCCCGGCGCTGCGGTTGTCGTTCCTGTATGTCTATGCCGCGATGCCTGTCGGATTCAGCCTGTTAATCGTTCACCTGCTTCTGGTTGCCAAACCGTACATTACGGCGGGCCATTACAAAGAGACGAATGGCGAAACGGACGCAATGCCGGGGGCCGCAAATGGTTGAAATCCTCTTCGCTTCCCTTTTCGTCTTGATGGTGCTTGGGCTTCCGGTGGCTTTTGCCATGGCCATTTCGGTCTTTATCGCGATTGGGCTGGGCAGTTCTTATCCACAGATCGTCGTCGTCAAGGAAATGTTCGCAGGCCTCGACAGTTTTCCGCTGCTTGCGGTGCCGTTCTTTATTCTGGCAGCAGAGATCATGACAGGCGGCGCGATCACCCATACTCTGCTGCGCTTTGCGTCACAGTTCGTCGGCCATCTGCGCGGCGGTCTGGGCTATGCCAACGTGATCTCGTCGACCATGTTTGCAGGCATTTCGGGATCGGCCCTTGCAGACGCTGCGGGACCGGGCGCGATGATGATCCGGATGATGGAAAAGGGCGGTTATGACCGTTCTTATGCCGGGGCGCTGACGATTTCGAGCGCGGTGATCGGGCCGATCATCCCCCCCTCGATCGTGATGATCATCTACGCCCTACAGGACGAAGCGGTATCAGTCGGCTCGCTATTCATGGCAGGGGTCGTGCCGGGGCTTTTGCTGGGCATCGGCAATCTCGCTGCGAACGGCTTTGTCAGTTGGAAACGCGACTATCGCAGCGATGCGCCCCGCCCCGGTCGGGCAGAAATGTTGCGCAACACGGCTTTGGCCTTGCCTGCGCTCGGGCTGATTGTGCTGATCGTCGGCGGCATCCGCGGCGGTATTTTCACACCTACCGAAGCATCGGTGATCGCGGTCTTTTACGCGCTGTTCTGCGGGATGTTCGTTTACCGTGCGCTGCGGCTGCGGGATTTGCCGGGCATCATCCTGCGCGCGGCCCTGATCAGCGCCGCTGTGCTGCTTATTCTGGGGGCTGCGCGTGCCTTTGCCTGGGTGCTGGTGATCGAAGGCTTGCCACAGTTTCTTGCCGCAACGATCATCTCATGGGATCTGTCGCCGGTCATTTTCCTGTTGGCGGTCAACGTGCTGATGCTGATCTTCGGTCTTTTCATGGATCCGCTTCCCGGCGTCATGATCCTTGTACCGATCCTTGCACCGATCAGCCATGCGCTTGGCATTGCGCCGGATCACTTTGCAATCGTTGTCATCGTGAATTTGACGCTGGGGCTGACAACACCACCGGTCGGCAGCCTGATCTTCGTTGTTTCGTCCGCAGCAAACCTGCGCCCTGCCGCGTTGGTGCGCGAGATGCCGCCGTTCTTTCTGGCGAACCTGTTCGTGCTTATGATGCTCACCTTCGTGCCATCGCTCAGCACATGGTTGCCAAGGATAAGCGGGTACTGACGCGGGGTTCGGGTTATTGCGCCCCGATACCCCGCCGGACAGCGGCTTAGCCGCTCGTCGATGGCGTCAAATATTTTGCGGATTCGCCAAAGCGTTCCTTACTTGCCTTGAACTCCATATTGGAAATGGCCCTCAGATGCACCTCATCGGGGCCATCCGCAAAGCGTAATGCCCGCCCCCATGTGTAGATATCGCCCAGCGGTGTGTCAGGGCTCATCCCCATCGCGCCGAACGTTTGCATCGCGCGGTCCGTCACACGACACAGCATCGACGGGACCAGCGCCTTGATCATGGCGATTTCTTTTTGGGCGGCTTTGGCACCGACGTTATCAATCATCCATGCGGCTTTCAGCACCAGCAGCCGCGCCTGTTCTATTTCGATACGCGACTGTGCAACCCAATCGGCAACATTGGCACGATCATTCAGGTACGTGCCGAATGTCTTGCGCTCGTGCGCGCGGTCACACATCAGTTCAAGGGCAAGTTCGGCCTGACCGATAGAGCGCATGCAATGATGAATACGGCCCGGCCCCAAGCGGGCCTGCGCCATCATAAAGCCGTCCCCCTCCCCGCCCAAAAGATTGTCTGCCGGCACTTTCACATTGCGGAACAGAATCTCGCAATGCCCCTCGGGGATGTGATGGTTGAGAATGGGGATGTTGCGCTTGATCTCCACTCCGGGTGTGTCGATAGGGACAAGCACCATGCTTTGCTGACGATGGCGCGGGGCGTCCGGATCGGTTTTGCCCATGACGATCAGAAACTTGCAATCAGGATGGGCCGCGTTGGTGATGAACCATTTTCGCCCGCTTATCCTGTAGCCGTTGCCATCTTTGCTTATCGACGTCTGAATGTTGGTGGCATCCGAGGACGGCACGTCTGGCTCGGACATCGCAAAGGCAGATCTTATGTCGCCGTCGAGAAGCGGCACCAACCAATCCTCGCGTTGCTTTGCGGATGCGAACATGTGCAACAGTTCCATGTTGCCCGTGTCGGGTGCGCTACAATTAAAAACTTCCGAAGCCCACGAAATCCGCCCCATTACTTCTGCAAGAGGAGCGTAATCCAGATTGCTGAGGCCCGTACCCGGTTCATCGTCCTTCAACCCCGGCAAGAACAGATTCCACAGCCCCTCCGACTTTGCCAGTGCCTTGATGTCAGTCATGAATGAAACCGGAAATATCCCCGATTCCACATCTTTACGCCACTGCATGTTTCGCGGAACGATATAGCTATCCATGAAATCTGTAACGCGTTGACGATACTCTTCGCTTCGTGCGGAATGTGAAAATTCGATTGGACTTCTCCTGTTTGTTTGGCTCGAACCCCTTCACAGCATTGCGGCAAAAGCTTTATCACCACAGAAAAAGGGCCGTCAGGCCCACGGGTTTCGAATGATCAATCTAACGGTCTTCTAACATGCAATCGGGTCGCTTTCGGGTCCAGTCCGCCCGCGTCAGGGCCGGACAGATCGTGTATCTCGGCGCAGGCGCACAGGCCTGCCATGCGGACGATACTCCAGCCTGACAAGCACACCTTGCGCTAGATCAAACACCGCACAAAAACGTCGGGGAGCAATATGGGCCATCGGTGGCGCGCCTATTCCCATGCCAAGCAAACGGGCACGCCCCCGGCCCAAGGCTGCATGCGATCGGGTCGCTATCTTATTTGACTGCGCAAACAGGGTTTGGCTGTGAAAGCTTCAGATCATGTGCCGAGGTGTAATCCGGCATCTACCAACAGCAATTCGCCGGTCACATGTCTGGATGCATCAGACAGGAAAAACAATGCGGTATCGGCGATGTCGTCGGGGCCGGATGCAACCCCGAGAGGTGTCGCGGCTTCGACCTTGCGAAGCCTGCTTTCAAAGGCTTCCTCATCCATCGTGTCCTTGAACCAGCGCGTCCCGATGAAACCTGGGCAAATCGCATTTACGCGGATGGCGGGTGCCAGCGCGCGCGCCAAAGAAACCGTCATCGTGTTAAGCGCCCCCTTCGAGGCGGCATAGGCAACAGACGACCCAAGCCCCTTAATTCCCGCGATTGACGATGTGTTAAGAACCGCGCTGGATCTTCCTGTTGTCTTATGTGCCCCCACAAGGAGCGCTTTGGTCGCCTGCATCATCAGATAAGGCCCAACCACATTGACCTCGTAAATATCCATAAAGTCGTCTTTCGAAAGCGCATCGAGATCGGAGTGGTCGCGCGCATGTCGTGTAATGCCAGCATTGTTGACCAGAATATCCAGCCGCCCCCGACGCTGTGCCGCTTCAGCCAACGATTTACAGCCGGCGGGATCGGCCACATTCGCCTTCACCACTTCCACCTGTGATCCTGCTGCACGACAAAGATCAGCGGCTTCTTCCGCTTCTGCGGCAGAGCGTGAGTAGTTGATGATAACATCCGCCCCGCGCTCTGCCAGCTTCACTGCAATCGAACGTCCTAACCCAGTGGCAGAACCTGTTACCAGCGCAATGCGCCCATCAAGATCACTCATGTTTCGTACCTTTAGTTGTTGCTTCGCCGTTCTGCGGTTTGAGCCGGTTTCACGGTTGTGCGGTATTCGAGATACGCTCCGGCACACCAAATTCGCGATGGCAGATCACCGCAAGCCGTGCGATCCCGTCGCGGATTTCAGCCTCGTCAGGGTGGCCAAAGCACAACCGCATCCGGTTGCGGTTATCGGGGCCGTTTACTGCCCACTCCGCACCCGGATTGATCGCAACGCCTTCTTTGAGGGCTTCCATAGCGAGCTTTGTAGTGTCCACGCTATCGGGCAATGTGATCCATATGAAAATCCCGCCCAGCGGCACCGTGTACTCCGCCACTGTGCCAAAATTCTCCTCAAGCGCCTGTATCGTTGCGTCGCACTTGGCCTTGAGTTGCCCGCGCAACTGCCTGACGTGGCCTGCAAAGTGATCCTTGCAGAATTCGGCCAGAACCATCTGATCCAGCGCGCCGGTGCCGCCATCGGTCTTAAGGGGCATCATCTGCGCCAGAACCGGCCAGTCGGCCATGATGAACCCGATGCGCAAGGCGGGCGCCAGCGACTTGGAGAACGAGCCGCAGTAAATGACCCGATTGGCCCGCCCCTCGGCCTTGGCAGCCTCGGCGTCCAGCGCCCGTATTGAAGGCGGACGGGTGCCGGTCCACAAAAGATCGGCATAGCAATCGTCCTCGAAAATCAGACAATCGTAGCGCGCGGCAAGATCCAGCATTTGATGACGGCGTTCCAATGGCATCACACCGCCGGTCGGGTTTTGAACCGTCGGGATGGTGTAGATGAATTTGACCGGCTTTCCGGCTTGCTTCTGGGCCTCCAGCAACTCGGCCAGATGCGTCATGTCAATTCCGTCATCATCCAGACGCACACCCAGATAGGGCATGCCAAGCCGCGAAAGCCGCGTCAGCGCGCCGCCGTAAGTGGCCTCTTCGGCAACCACCATGTCGCCCGGTCCCAGCAACAACTGGTTCACCAGATCCATCGCCTGAAGCGAGCCGGAGGTGATCAATACCTCGTCCGCGGTGTCCTGCATACCTGCGCAGTCCTTCATCCATCCGGCGATGAATTCGCGCAGAGGCCGGTATCCTTGCGGCCCGCTGTTCAACCCGTAAGTCGCCAGCGACGCGCCTTCCTGTGCGATTATGCGCGCCGCGGCGGCAGTCAAAGCCTCAACAGGAACACTGGCAGCATCATTATGACCGCCGACAAAATTGTAGGGCGGGAATGCTTTGAACTTCGCTGGCGCAGGTGCCGGCAAATCACTGCGAAACAATGCGGAGACATCAAACGTCATGGGGGTCAATTCCTTTGGATTCTATTCGTTAAAGTCGGCGTGCATACTGAAGACACGTCCGGGATTAAGCAGGTTTTTAGGGTCCATCGCCTGTTTAAGCGTGCGCATCATCGCAAGTTCGGCGGCGCTGCGACTGCGCCCGAGATAGTCACGTTTCAGCGTTCCGATCCCGTGCTCGGCAGAGATCGAGCCTCCGACCTCGCCCACATAATCATAGACGATCTGCTGTATCCGCTCTCTGGGTTGCGCCCCCTCGACAACGGATTTTGCGACCAGATGAAGATTTCCGTCGGCCAGATGTCCGCCGACAAACAGACGAACATCGCCCAAGGCAGACTGCAGCCGGTCGAGCAGCTTCTCTTCAATGGTTTTCATATCAGGGATGGACAGACTTATGTCGAAGCCCACGGCGGGCTGCTGTTTGCCCATCGCTTCCGCCATCCCGTCGCGGATATTCCAGAACGCGTCAATCTCGGCGTTGGAGCGCGACAAAACAGCATCTGCAATCATCTCCCGCTCAAGCGCCTCGCCCAGACAGGTTTCGAATTTCTCGGTGTCATTGACCGGATCAGAGCCCATCATTTCGATCAGCACATAAAACGCATGGCCTGCGGGCACGGGTGCCTTGATGCCTGCGACATCCGCCAGAATCGCGTCATAGGTTCTGGACCAGATCACTTCAAACGCGCTGAGATCCGCCCCAAGGCCCGATCGCATGTGCATCATCAAATCCGACACAGCGTCAAAGCTGTCAACCGCGCAGAATCCCACCACCTGTGTCTTGGGTTTGGGATAAAGCCGCAAAGTCGCGCGGGTAATCAGGCCAAGCGTCCCCTCGCTGCCGATGAACACCTGCTTGAGATCATAGCCGGTGTTGTTCTTGATATACCCGTTCAGGCTGTTGATGATTGTCCCGTCGGCCAGAACCGCTTCGACTCCCAGCGTCAGATCACGCGTCATGCCATAGCGGATCACCCTGTTGCCCCCCGCGTTGGTGGACAGGTTTCCGCCGATGGTACACGACCCGCGCGCGCCCAGATCCAGAGGGTACACCATGTCCATCGCATCTGCGGCTTCCTGCACCACTTGTAACGGTGTGCCCGCCTGCACCGTGATCGTTCCCGCCTTTGGATCAATGTTCTCGATCCGGCTCATACGCTCCAGATTGATGACAACTTCACCGTGCTGCGGCCGGGCGCCGACGACCAGACCGGTCAACCCCCCCTGCACGACAACCGGCTGTGAGGCAGCGTGGCAGACCGCCATGATCTGCGACATCTCTTCGGTAGAGGCCGGACGCAGCACCACTTCTGGACGCACCTCTCCGGCACCGCGCGAATCCGTATGGTAGCCGGCGTGGACATCCCCGCCCGTCACCAGCCCCTTGTCACCAAGAATACGGTGCAGGGCGTCAAGAACTTCTATCTGCATATTGGATTGTCTACTCCCGGTTAGTATCTGTTCTCACTTTCACCTTCTGCATTCAACTTGGCAAGGGCTTGTCGCGCAGTGATTATCCGCGCGGTCCCCCGCAGGGGCCATCTCGCCAGCAAAACGGGTGACGATCTGCGAACTTGGCATTGCGGCAATGACCCGATCACGGCAAGACTGTCTCCCAAATCTTGAACGGGCCGGTTTGCGATGTAGATCGCGATGCGGACAGGCAGGATTTGACGCCCGCATGGAGCGGTTTCGGAAAGGATATGAGCCATGGAAACTGAAACTCTGGACGGTCGATACGATTATATCATCGTGGGCGCAGGCACGGCCGGCTGTGTTCTTGCAAACCGGCTGTCAGCGAACCCTGCCAACAAGGTTCTGCTTTTGGAGGCGGGGGGCAAGGACAATTATCATTGGGTGAAAATCCCCATAGGCTACCTGTATTGCATCGGGAATCCGCGCACCGACTGGATGATGAAAACCGCCGCCGAACCGGGCCTGAACGGGCGCAGCCTTGTGTATCCCCGTGGCAAGATCCTTGGCGGGTGTTCGTCGGTCAACGGCATGATCTATATGCGCGGGCAAGCCGCCGATTATGACCACTGGCGGCAGTTGGGCAATACCGGCTGGGGGTGGGACGATGTGCTGCCCTATTTCCTTAAATCCGAAGATCACCACGATCCGAAATCCCCCCTGCATCACGGCGGGGGCGAATGGAAAGTTTCAAAGCAGCGGCTGGAATGGGACATCCTGAAAGCGGTTCAGGAAGGTGCTGCGGAATTCGGCATCACTCCACGCGCCGACTTCAACGACGGCGACAATGAAGGATCGGGGTTTTTCGAGGTCAATCAGAAAGATGGCGTGCGCTGGAGCACCGCGCGTGGCTTTCTGCGCCCTGCCCTCAACCGGCCCAATCTGCGGGTTTTGACACATGCCGAAACCCTCCACGTGATCCTTGAGGAAAAGCGGGTTACCGGCGTGTGTTTCAGCCACAATGGCAAACAGATGCAGGCGCTGTGCGAGGGCGAGGTGCTGCTGTGCGCCGGTGCCATCAACTCGCCCAGAATTCTCGAATATTCGGGCATCGGCCAGCCCGACCTGATCGCAGATATCGGACTGACACCGCGCCACGAAAGTGCCGGCGTGGGCGAAAACCTTCAGGACCATCTACAAATCCGGACCGTCTTTAAGGTCAGCAACACCAAGACGTTGAACACCATGGCCAATTCGATCGCCGGCAAGGCGCGCATGGGGATGGAATACCTGTTTCGGCAAAGCGGACCGTTGTCCATGGCACCCAGCCAGTTCGGCATGTTCACCAAATCCGATCCGGCGATGGCGACCCCCGATCTGGAATATCATGTACAACCGCTGTCCACGGACAAGCTTGGCGATCCCTTGCATCCTTTTCCGGCCATCACCGTGTCCGTCTGCAATCTGCGGCCCGACAGCGTTGGCAGTTCCCATGTCGTGACCCCCGACAGCACCGCACAGCCCGACATCCGCCTGAATTACCTGTCCGCCGAAAGCGACAAACGCATCGCCGTCACCTCGATCAAACAGGCACGGCAAATCATGACGGCCAAGGCCCTGCGCCCCCATACACCCGAAGAAATCCTGCCCGGCCCGCTACACCAAAGCGACGGCGCGCTGCTGGAGCAGGCAGGCAACATCGCAACGACGATCTTTCATCCTGTAGGCACCTGCAAAATGGGGTCCGACCCGATGGCGGTGGTTGGCACTGATCTGCGGGTTCACGGCTTGCAAGGTCTGCGGATTGTCGATGCGTCCATCATGCCCAGCATCCCGTCGGGCAATACCGCGTCCCCCGTGGTGATGATTGCGGAAAAAGCGGCAGACATGATTTTGGCGGCGCGCTGACGGTCTCTGGCAAACCAACAAGACATTGGCACCCTGAAACAAGGGGTCTCCCCGCTTGGGTTATGCAAGATCACAAGGACTGGAACCCAAGATGCCAATTTACACCTTTGACGGATACAGCCTTCCAGCGGGGGGCTGGCGATCTCTACGATGGAGTAGATGCCCGCAGCGCACACGGACACCTTCCGCTACAGTTTCACCGGCGAGAGCGGGCGTTCGTTACCGACAGCCGCAGCGCCGGGCGCTTTAGGACGGGCGCGACAGGACGGGCGCGACAGGACGGGCCAGCCGGCAAACACCACGCACCAAAGCCTTTTTCGGAAAATCACCCGTCATTCCCAAACACAGTCCTTGCACCCTTGCAATCGCCGTCGCATCCTCGCCCGAACAGGATTGAAAGGCATCTCCCATGAAAGTTGTCGTTATGGGTGCGGGCGTCATCGGCGTCACCACCGCTTACTATCTCGCCAAGCAGGGTGCAGAGGTCGTGGTTGTCGACCGCCAGACAGGTCCGGGGCTGGAAACCAGCTATGCCAACGCGGGGCAGTTGAGCTATGGCATGACATCACCTTGGGCCGCCCCCGGCATCCCGATGAAGGCCGTCAAATGGATGTTCATGAAACGCCGTCCGTTGTTCATCTGGCCACTGGTCAGCCCGACCATGTGGAAATGGTGCGCGTCGATGGTGCGAAATTGCAACGAAGAAAGCTATCGCATCAACAAAGGCCGCATGGTGCGTGTTTCAAGCTATTCGCGCGACGTGATGCCCGATCTGGTCAGTGAAACCGGCATCGAATACGATGGCCGCGCGCAAGGCACCCTGCAACTTTTCCGCACTGAAAAGCAGGTAAAGGCGTCAAAAGCCGATCAGGACATTCTGGCCGAATACGATTCCCCCTATGAAGTCCTTGACCGCGACGCCTGTATCGCGGCCGAACCGGCATTGGCAGAGGTCCGTGACAAATTCGTCGGCGGGTTACGTCTGACTGCCGACCGCACCGGAGATTGCCGCCTGTTCACCATCGCATTGACCGAAAAATGCGTCGAAATGGGGGTGGAGTTCCAATACGGCCAGACGGTCAAATCCATCGCCGTCGAAAACGGCAAAATCGCTGGCCTCGATACCGAAATCGCCGGCCGCATTACGGGTGATGCCTATGTCTGTGCCATGGGCAGCTATGCTGTGAACGTGCTGAACCCCATTGGCATCAAATTGCCCGTCTATCCGGTCAAGGGGTACTCGGTCACGTTGCCCGTCACCGACGACGCATTTGCCCCGCAATCCACAATCATGGACGAAACCCACAAGGTTGCCATCACCCGTCTGGGCGACCGCATCCGCGTAGCGGGTCAGGCGGAAATCGCCGGTTATTCCGACCGCCTTGGTCCCCATGCCACCGACACGGTGAAACATGTGATCAGCGATCTGTTCCCCAAAGGCGGTGACATCTCGCGCGCCGAAGGCTGGACCGGTTTGCGCCCCATGACCCCCGATGGAACCCCGGTTCTGGGGCCGACGCAATACGACAACCTATTTGTAAATATGGGTCACGGGACGCTGGGCTGGACGATGGCCTGCGGTTCAGGCCGCGCTGTGGCCGATGTGGTGCTGGGAAAGACGCCAGAGATTTCCTTCGACGGCCTCACGGCGGCGCGCTACGCACGTTGATCCCGCCCCTCGCAAGGCTTCATGCTGTGACACTCTCCGAAACCGCCCGCCCCGACCGGATTGATTCGCTGTTCGGGTTCGGTTTTCGGAAGATAAGTGCGGCACAATCCCGCGCCACACCTGGGATCGTTTCCCGCACTTGCCGTTTTCTCGCCTCAATTGAGAGCCAAGCCTTTACTCACCTTTCTTAAATCACACCTAACAATCTGTTTTTACAGTATTTTAACAATTCCCTCAGATTCTTGGCCCTTGCATGCGGGCAATTTGATCGTTCTAACAGTCGCTAATTATAGTACAAATCATGCTGAAGAGGTAATTGAGATGCCCATTTTGGATGCGTCTGGATCGACACTTTCAATTGTCGCTCATATTGACGACGATCTGCTGTTTCAGAACCCGGATATCCAGCACAGCATCGACGCGGGCGGCGGCCACACAACCGTTTATCTGACGGCGGGGGACGCCGGTCAGGATGCGGATTACGTCGACGCGCGAGAAGCCGGAGCCAAGGCCGCCTATGGCAACATGGCAGGCGCGGATGATTGGGTCGATACGGTTGCCACCTTCAGCAATGGCGACGACAGCTTTGATGTGCGCACCTCCTACCTCGAAAGCACCCCCGAGGTGCGGCTTTATTTCCTGCGACTTCCTGACGGGAACCCCGACGGCGCGGGCTATTCCAGCACCAACATGCAAAGCCTTGAACAGCTTTGGACCGGCGGGATCGACAGCATAACCAGCGTCGATGGCGCAAACAGCTATGACGCGGATCAGGTTTCCGGTCTCCTGCTTGGCCTGATGGAGCATCACCAGCCGGACGCGGTTCTCATACAGGATCACAGCTCGGATTACGCAGGCGACAACCACTCCGACCACGTCCACTCTTCGCAATTCGCCTATGACGCGCAACAATTTTACACCACAGATCACCAGCTTATCTCGTATGTAGAATACGCCACAGCCGACTTTGCCCCGAACCTGTCATCCGACGACAGCGCGCAAAATCTCGAAACACTCCAAGCCTACGCCGCGCATGACCCCAATGTGTCCAACAGCACGGATTCGGATGGCAATCCGGTCATCCCCGATGTTTACGAGGCATGGACACAGGTCAGCTATGAAGTCGACAACCTTGCGGACCCAAGCGAAACACCCGCAGCGTGGAGCAGCGCGTTTGGCACCCTGACGGGCGGATGGGACAACACACACCACAACCGCGATCTGGCGGATATCGACGGTGACGGTCAGGCGGATGTTGTCGGTTTCGCAGAAAGTTCCGTTATCACGGCCCTGTCGGACGGCACCCGTTTTGTGGGCAGCACGGCCGGAAGCGGCGATTTCTCCGGAACTGCGGGTGCAGATGACCGTGAACTGGCCGATGTGAACGGCGATGGCATGGCCGATGTCGTGGGCTTCGGGGATGGTGGTGTCACCGTCGCTCTCTCTGATGGCGCGGGCTTTGCCCCCGTTGAAAGCTGGTCCAGTGAATTTGGCCCCCACGAAGACGGCGAACGTGAATCCGCTGATGTCAACGGGGACGGAATGGCCGATGTCGTGGCCTTCACCGATCAAGGTGTGACTGTCGCGCTTTCGACCGGATCAGGGTTCGAAACTGGGCAAATCTGGTCGGATGAATTCGGCTCTGACGATGGATGGCACATGGCCGCCGACGCGCGGCTATTGGCGGATGTAAACGACGACGGGCGGGACGACATCATCGGTTTCGACAGCACCGGCGTAACGGTCGCCCTTTCCACCGGCGCAAGCTTTGCGTCAGGTGAAACATGGCTTTCAGAACCCGACGCAGGCAGCAACTGGAACGGCGCGCAATATGCGCGTGATGCGGCGGACGTGAACGGCGACGGCATGGCCGATATCGTCTCCTTCGGCGCGGACGGCGTTTATGTCGCCACCTCGAATGGCGCGGGGTTCGATGAGGCGGCGCTTTGGACAAACACCAGCGGCTGGACCCAGTCGCAAGACACCCGCAGCGTGGCCGATGTGAACGGTGACGGCATGGCGGATCTCGTCGGCTTTCACGATCAGGGCGTGCAGGTTGCGCTGTCAACCGGCACCAGCTTCACGCCGACCGATGGCGCGCAGGACTTTGAGACTTTGGCCATTGTCCCTGATCCGGTTGACGTAACGACACAGACCGGCACCGAAGGCGATGATGTCCTGACCGGTGGCGAGGGTGCGGATGTCATTCTGGGGCTTGGCGGTAACGACTCGCTGATCGGTGATGCGGGCAACGATTCCCTTGAAGGGGGCGATGGCGCAGACACCCTACGCGGCGGATACGGCGATGATACGTTGCTGGGCGGCAACGGCAACGACGAGATAGAAGGCCTGTATGGCAATGACCATATCAACGCGGGTGCCGGTGATGACCACGTATTTGGACGTGACGGGGATGATCTGATCTACGGTGAAGACGGTGACGACACGCTCATCGGCAGCATCGGCACCGACACGGTCTATGGCGGTGACGGCAACGACACTCTGGCGGGCAGTCAGGGCAATGATGAAATACACGGCGGCAACGGCAATGATCTGGTGTTTATCGGCGTTCACGAAGACTCTGACAGGATTTTCCTCGACGCAGGCAATGACTTCCTTGACGGGGCCAGTGCGGGGTCGTCTTTTTATGCCGAGGGCGGTGCCGGCAATGACATAATGAATTCGGGCAATGGCGACGACACGCTGTTTGGCGGCGACGGCAATGACCAGCTGAATGGCGGGGCTGGTAACGACATTCTTGATGGCGGTGCGGGCGACGATATCCTGACCGGCGGCGACGGCGATGATGTCTTTGTGCTCCAAGACGTACCGGGCAGCGTGCAGATCACCGATTTCGGGGCCAATGGCGCGGCTGACCTGATCGACCTGTCACAGCTTGCCGGTTATGACACCGCCGAGGCGCTCTCGGCTGCGATGAGCGTTAACGGCGACATCACGACCCTGACCTTGAACGTCACGGACGGCAATCTGGTCGTTGCGATCCAATCTGGCGCACCGTTGCAGGCGGATGATTTTTCGCTGACAGGGGATCTGACTGTGCCCGTCGATCCAGTGGACCCTATCGACCCGGTTGATCCTATCGACCCTGGCGATGGCACCGGCGTCACCTACACCTTGGACGGGCCGGATGCGGGCCACTTCGACGTAAACTCCGAAACCGGTGAAATCAGCAACAAGGACTGGTTCACCCCTGATTACAATCAGGTCTGGGATGTGAACGGCGACCATATTTATGAAGTCTCCGTGCTTGGCACCGACCCGGCCGGAGCCGAGGTCAGCAGCGAAGATCTGGAACTGGTGGTCACGCAAACCGATACCTTCTGGCGTGACGCAGGCGACGACACAGTTGATCCGGTCGACCCCGTTGATCCTGTCGATCCGATTGACCCCGTTGATCCGGTGGACCCTATTGATCCAGTCGATCCTGTCGATCCGATTGACCCCGGCGACGGGACCGGCGTCACCTACACACTGGAAGGACCGGACGCAGGTCATTTCGACGTAGACTCCGAATCCGGTGAAATCAGCAACAAGGATTGGTTCACACCCGACTACAATCAGGTCTGGGATGTGAACGGCGACCATATCTATGAAGTGTCACTGCTTGGCAGCGACCCGACCGGAGCCGAGGTCAGCAGCAGCGATCTGGAACTGGTGGTCACGCAAACCGATACCTTCTGGCGTGATGCGGAACCCGCCGACGAAGATGACTCTGATCCCGTAGAACCGGCAGGCGCTTTCGACCCGTTTGATGGTGCGGGCGGCATCGGGTCCACTTACGCTTTGGAGGGGCCGGATGCGGGCCATTTCGACATGGACGCCGAGACCGGCGCAATCAGCAACAAGAGTTGGTTCAACCCTGCTTATGACCAGATCTGGGATGTGAACGGCGACCACATCTATGAAGTGTCGGTTCTGGGCATCGACGAAGACGGCAGCGAAATCAGCAATGACGCCTTTCAACTGGTTGTGTCGGAAACCGGCTCTGACTGGCAAAGTGCGGCTCCGGTTGAGGAAAGCACCGATTTGCCCCCCGAAAGCACCACAGTAGCCGAAGACATCATGAGCGCCCTGTTTCTTCCTGAAGACCCCGAGGAGACAGATGTTCCCACCGACGACGACGAGCAGTTGTTCGATGATATTTTCAGTTATTAAGCGCCGCTCGCGTCCCATGGGCGCTGGCGCGGCGTAGAAACCCGGCGGGCACACTCATGAACTTTCGATAACGGAGTAGAAATGGCCGGGAACCTCAAAGATCTGCCGCAGATACAGGCTGTGCTGAACCACCCTTCCATCGCTGCCCTGGCGGAGCGTTACAGTCACGCCGAAACCGTCAGCGCGCTGAGAAAAATTACCGGCACTCTGCGTACAGCCCTTCTCGCGCAAGGCCCGATCGAACTTCCCGATTTTGCCAGCCCCGCCTTTGCAGCAAAGGTTGCCGACAAAATCGAAGCGGCGCGCGCACCGTCTTTGAGGCCCGTAATCAACGCGACCGGCATTATCATCCACACCAATCTGGGGCGGGCGCGGATGGCCCCGCAAGCCGTCCGCGCGATGCAGGCGGCGGGTGCTGCGCCTTCCAATCTCGAACTCGATCTGGCGACTGGAAAACGCGGGTCGCGTCACGCACATGTCGAAAAACTGATCTGTGATCTTACCGGTGCCGATGCCGCTGTTGTGGTCAACAATTGTGCCGCCGCTGTCCTCCTTAGCCTGATGGCGACGGCGGGCGGGCGCAGTGTTGTCGCATCGCGCGGCGAGCTGATCGAGATCGGCGGCTCGTTCCGTCTGCCGGACGTGATTGCGCAAAGCGGGGCCACCCTGCGCGAGGTCGGCACGACAAACAAGACGCGGCTTGGCGATTACGAGGATGCCATTGATGATAACACCGCCGTCCTTTTGAAAAGTCATACCAGCAATTTCAGGATCGTCGGCTTCACCTCTTCTCCAGCGCGCAGCGACCTTGCGCGGCTGGCGGCAGACCGGAATGTCATCCTGATCGAAGACCTCGGCAGCGGCGTGTTGATTGATCTGTCGCCTTACGGGCTGACGGACGAACCCGTCGTCGCCGACATTCTGAAGGCCGGTGTCGATCTGGTGATGTTTTCGGGCGACAAGCTGCTGGGCGGCCCTCAGGCGGGGATCATCGCAGGGCGGCGCGACATCATCGCCAGCCTGAAATCACATCCACTGATGCGCGCGCTGCGCATCGACAAGCTGTCGCTGGCCGCTCTTGAAGCAACGCTGCGCCTTTACAGCGCGCCCTTTGATCCGGTTTCGGAAATTCCCGTGCTGCGGATGCTTGCCGAACCAGTGGCAGACGTTCACCACCGTGCGACGCTGCTGGCGGACGCGCTGTCAGGCATCGGGATCAAGGGCGTTGCCGTAGAAAAAAGCGCCGCTCTCGTTGGCGGTGGCAGTCTGCCGGAACAGGATTTGCCAAGCTTCGCAGTGGCAGTCCGGTTGCCGGCCTTGTCGCCCGACCAATTGATGGCAGCGCTGCGGCACAGTGATATGCCGGTGATCGGGCGGATCGAACGCGCGCATGTCATGCTGGATATGCGCACCGTGTCCGACGGCGAACTACCGTTGATTGTCACAGCTCTGGAGCGTATTTCAGGCTCATGAAAACCTGTTGTATCGTTGTGATCGGGCACGTCGATCACGGGAAAACATCGCTTGTGCACGCCCTCACCGGAATCCACACCGACCGCCTGCCTGAAGAAAAAGCGCGCGGCCTGTCCATCACCCCCGGCTTTGCGCATTATGCTTATCCGGACGGCATCATTGATTTTATAGACGCGCCCGGGCACGAGGATTTTATTCCAGCGATGATCTCGGGTGCAACCGGTGCACGCGCGGCGCTGGTCGTGATCTCGGCGGCTGAAGGCATTGGCGCACAGACACTGGAGCATGTGAGCATCGCAAAGCTGCTCGGCATCACACGCGGCGTCATCGCCGTCACCAAATCCGACCTGCTCCCCCCTGCGCAACTGGCTTCCCGCCTGATCGAAATCCGCGCCGCATTTGCCCGAACGCCGCTTGCAGACGCTCCGCTTGTCACATGCTCCGCGATTACGGGCGACGGGATCGACGATCTGCATGCGGCGTTACAGGCGGTGCTACTGGATGCTGATGCGCCTTGGGCTCCTCTTCATGGCTTTTTGGCCGTTGACCGCGCGTTCTCCCTGCCCGGACGCGGCACAATCGTCACCGGCACCCTGCTTGGCCATGCGTTATCTGTCGAAGACGCGGTGATGGTGCAGCCTGCCGGTCAGGCCGCCACGATCCGCGGCCTGCACAGCCGCGGCACAGCACGCGACACGGTTCATGCCGGCGAACGCGTTGCTGTTAATCTGCGCGGCGTTGGCGTGAGTGACATCGCCCGCGGTGCGGTGCTCTGCACGGGCGGCGCGGGCGCGCCATCCGCATGTATCGACGCGCGCGTGACATTGCAGCCTTCGGTGACACGGGCGTTGAAGCACATGGAAGAGGTGCGCGTATCGTTCGGCACGACCAGCGCCGTCGCGAGTGTCCGCCTGTTTGGCGGTGGCCGGATCGCGCCTGCGGATGCCGGTTTCGTCCAGTTGCGGTTTAAAAAACCGGTGACGGCTTTTGCCGGTCAGCGGGCAGTCTTGCGGCGGCTGTCGCCCGCCGAAACGATAGGCGGGGCTGTCATTCTTGATCCACAGGCAATGCCTTCACGGTCCGGTGACAAGGGTCGCCTGTGCGCTCTACAGGCCGCGCATCTGCACGCCGTTGCAGGCATCGCAACGGCGCTGAGCGATGCAAACGGCGGCGTTGCACGCCTTGCGGATGTTGCCCGCCTTGGCCGCGTGACGGCGCAATCGGCGCGCGTTACGCTCGGTGACGGATTTCAGAACCTCGATGCGGACCTGATCGCACCGGACGAAGCGGTCAAGGCGGGCAAGACAGACGTTATGAAGGCGCTCGCCGCCTATCACACCAGATTCCCGCTTCGCTCAATGGCCCCGAAAGCGGCGATCACGTTTCCCGCCCTGTCTCCTGCCCTCCTGCGCCACATCACAGACGCGCTTTGTGCCAGCGGGCAAATCCGCCAACACGACAACCGCCTCGCCGCGAGCAGCCACAACCCCGTGGCCGTGTTGAACACGGTGCAACGCGCAAGACTAACAGATATCGAAAACGCGTTTCGCGAAGCGGGATTGTCGCCGCCCGCAACCGAAAGCGTGGTGCAAGACCGCCTTGATCAAGACCTGTTCGATCTTCTGATCGACCTCGACGCTCTGGTACCCCTGCGTAACGTCGCGCTAAAGCAAACGCTGATCCTTCACACCAACACCCTGGCCCAGGCCGCCAGCGTTCTGTCTGCTGCATTTGCCCCGCCACAAACGTTCACAACCTCGCAGGCCCGCAGCGCGCTTGCCACCACCCGCCGAATCATCGTGCCGGTGCTGGAACATTTCGACAGTTGCGGTGTGACAATCCGCAATGGTGACGCGCGCCGGATGGCTGTCGCCAAAGATTTCTAGCCGCTTATTCGGTTTCCACGTCTCGCGCGACTTGCTAGGGTCACGAGATGCGGAGGTGACTGGAGTCTGGTGGCTTCCCTGGTCTTCAAAACCACGGACGCGCCTTTACGGCGTGTGGTGGGTTCGATTCCCATCCACCTCCGCCATCTGCACGGGCTGGACATTACTCTAATATCACCTTCAATATGGTTCTGTCATACGGGAGGGCCGACATGAGCAACCAACAGCCGCATTTTCAACTGAACGATCTGGGCGGGAACCCCCACAGCCTGCCCAAAAACCGGCCCGGCCTGATTTGTTTCGTCAAAGAAGATTGCGCCACTTGCAACACCGCCGCCCCCGTGTTGGAGGCGTTGCACAAAGCCTTCGGCAGCGCAGTGGACGTCCTGTTGATCGCGCAATCAGGCGACGACAATGCAACATTCGCCGCGCGCCACGCGCTGTCGATGCCGGTCCTTGACGATACTCCGTGCAAAACCGCCTTTGCGTGGGACATCGAAAGCGTCCCTTCCGTCTTCTGGATCGACGCGACAGGAACCGTCCTGTCACAGTTCGAAGGGTTCATCCGCACAGACTGGGAAACGCTCGCTGCCGATATAAGCGCGCAAACGGCCCTGCCCGCCGCGCAGATCGACTGGGCCAGCCTGCCCGCATGGCGCCCCGGTTGCGGCTCGAAACACCTTGATCCCGCGATCTACGACAAGTTACGCGCCGAGGCTGACGGCAGCCCGATCCACGCGCGCCGGATTGATGTCGCCAGCAGCGACGACGTGGCCGAGTTCATGTTTGATCAGGGGTTTTCCGACGGCCTGCCGCTTGTCGCGCCCACACCCGAGCGGGTGATGCGGATGCTGGGCGGCACCCACCGTGCTCCGCAAGACGTGATCGCCACCGTGCCGCCCAACATGGGCGAGGCGACAGTTGAAAAAATCGCGATCAACGCGGTGATGGCAGGATGCAAGCCGGAATACCTGCCCGTCATCATTGCCGCCGTCGAAGCCGTCTGTACCGATGAATTCAACATCCACGGCGTAACTGCAACCACAATGGGCGCCGCCCCTGTCATGGTAATCAACGGCCCGATTCGTGAAAAAATCGGGATGAACATGAAATTGGGGGCCTTGGGGGCGGGCAACCGCGCCAATGCCACCATCGGGCGGGCCGTCCGGTTGGTTGTACGCAACGTTGGCGGTGCATCAACCGGCGGGGTCGAACGCTCGACGCTTGGCAACCCGATGAAATTCACCATGTGTTTTGCGGAATGGGAAGAACGCTCTCCCTGGCCCGCGCTACATGTCGAACGCGGGTTTGATCCACAAGATTCTGTCGTGACGGTGTTTGCGATGACCGGCGGACCGGTTCACATCGTTGATCAGACATCGCGCGCACCGGACCAGATCGCAGGCTCTCTTGGCCTTGGTCTCGAAGGGGTGTTTCTGCCAAAACTCAGAAACCTTCCGGTGGACGCCCTGCTGGTGGTCTGCCCCGAACACATCGACACGCTGACGCGGAAGGGCGATTATTCCAAGGACCGGCTGCGCGAACGGATACAGGAAGTCACCTCCCGCCCGCTGTCCGAGATGGTCGCGGACGAAACATCCGGCGCAGGTATTCCGCAAGCAACTGCCGAAGAGATGGGGCCGGAGGCGCTTGCGCAATCCGTTCCGAAATTCGCCAGCACCGATTATATCCACATCGTCGTGGCAGGATCGGACGCGGGCAAATTTTCGTCCGCGTTCCATGGATGGGCCACGGGCGAGGTCGGATCGGTGTCGGTTTCCAAAAAGATAGATCTGGGGTAAATTGACCAAAGGAGGAGACAGTTTATGACAACAATTCTCGACCCGACCGACGAGCGATCACCGGTCGAGCGACAAATCACCGAAAGGACCGGCGGCTTGTCCGGCGTGATCGGCCTGCTGGATATCAGCAAGCCGCGCGGCAACATCATGCTGGACGAGCTGGAAAAACTGCTGGCGAAAAAGGCCCCCGATGTCTCGGTGCGCCGCTATACCAAGCCGACGTTTACCAAGCCGTGTCCAGATGCGCTTAGGCACGAGATCCGCGATAACTGCGATCTTGTGATCGAAGCGCTGGCCGACTGAGGATCCTGCACAACGTGCAGTATGCACGACAATGTCTGGTTTGAAATCCAGGGGATCCCGGCAGTGGCCATCGCGTCCAGCGAATTCGGCGAAGCCGCCGAACACCAGCGACGTGCGCTTGGCATGAATAACGCGCGTTATGTGCTGGTTCCGCATCCGATACAGGATGCGTCAGACGATGAGATGCGGATCAAAGCCGCGCAAGCGTTTGAGCAGATCATCGCGGCGCTGACGGAAAACTGAAGCCGTCCAAAAAACATCGCCCTGCGCCACGCGCGCGGGGCGACCCGGTGAGAGCAACACATCTCCACCTCGCAAAGAAGTGCAGTATCGGCCTTGGACATTCCCGCGCCAAGCGGGCAAAACATTGCCATGACAACAGCCCTTGCCAACCCCGCTTCCCCCAGATGCTGAACGCCACGCCCTTCACCCGCGATCTGGTGTTTGTCGGTGGTGGCCACGCCCACGCGCTGGTGCTGCGAAAATGGGGGATGAACCCGCTGCCCGGTGCGCGGCTGACGTTGATCAATCCCGGCCCCACTGCGCCCTACACCGGCATGTTGCCCGGCCATGTCGCAGGTCATTACAGCCGCGACACGCTTGAAATTGACTTGATGCGCCTCGCCCGTTTTGCCGGTGCGCGGCTGATCCTTGCACACGCAACCGGTATCGACCGTGACGCGCGGCTGATCCACGTCGAAGGGCGCGGGCCGGTCGCCTATGACGTGGCCTCTATCGACATTGGCATCACCGCACGGATGGGTATCCCCGGATTTGCGGAACATGGCGTCGGGGCCAAGCCGCTGGATATTTATGCGCGCGCATGGCGCGGGTTTCTGGATGCGGTGGAAAGCGGAGCAAAGCCGCCAACCATCGCCGTGATCGGCGGCGGTGTGGCAGGATGTGAATTGGCGATGGCGATGGCGTTTGCCCTGCGCCAACGCGCGGTCACGCCGCAAATCACCGTGATCGAAGCCGGCGCGGACATATCCGGTGTCGGCCCGTCTGCGCGGGCAAAGCTACACGCCGCAATGACGGGTCTCGGCGTCACCTTCGTGCCAGATGCGCAGATCGAGCATATCCACGCAGATGAAATCACCCTCGCCGGTCAGCCGCCAGTTCCGGCGGCGCTGTGCGTGGGGGCTGCTGGCGCGTTTGCGCACGCGTGGATCGCACAGACAGACCTGCCGCAGGACGACGGGTTTATCGTGGTTGACCCTGATCTGCGCGTCAAAGGCGATGCACAGGTTTTCGCCGTGGGCGATTGCGCGCACATGCCGTTCGCGCCGCGCCCCAAGGCCGGTGTGTTCGCCGTGCGCGCGGCACCGGTACTTTATCACAATTTGCGCGCCGCCCTGTCGGGTGGTCCGCTCAAGCCGTTCCATCCGCAAAAATCCTATCTCAAACTGATCTCGCTTGGCGGTAAATCGGCACTGGCGGAAAAATTCGGAGTCGCCCTTGCCGCGCCGCTGTTGTGGCGCTGGAAAAACCGGATCGACCACGCGTTTATGGACAAGATGGACACCCTTCCCGCAATGCCCGCACCTGCCCTGCCCTCGACCGTCGCCTTGGGGGTGCGCGATGGCACGCAGACCATACCGCTGTGCGGTGGCTGCGGTGCCAAGGTCGGCAGCACAGTCCTGAAAAGCGGCCTTGGGCCTGCACCTGACCGCATGCAGCCCGATACTGTCACGGGGCCGGGCGACGATGCCGCAATCCTGCGCCAGCCCGGTGGCGGTTTTCAGGTGCTCAGCACGGATCATCTGCGCGCGTTCATCGAAGATCCGGTGCAGATGACGCGCATTGCCGCGATCCACGCGCTTGGCGACATCTGGGCGATGGGCGCCACGCCCCAAGCCGCCTTGTCCAGCATCGTTTTGCCGCGCATGTCGCCCGCGCTTCAGGAGCGGACCTTGCGTGAAATCAACGACACCGCCCAAGCGGTCTTTGCCCGAGCAGGGGCAGCGGTGGTTGGCGGGCATACCACCATGGGCGCGGAAATGACCATCGGATTTACCGTGACGGGGGTGCGGCAACAGATGCCAATCACGGTTGCAGGCGCGCGCGCGGGGGATGTTTTGCTGCTGACGCGGCCCATTGGTTCGGGCGTAATCCTTGCCGCCCACATGGCGGGCTGCGCGCCTGCCCATGTGGTTGCAGACATGCTGGCGATCATGGAACAACCACAGCACATCGCGGCGCGGGTTTTGAGTGGCGCGCATGCGATGACAGATACCACGGGCTTTGGCCTTGCCGGACATGTGCAGGCGATCTGTACGGCTTCGGGCCTGCGCGCCGACATCTGGCGCAACAAGGTGCCGCTTTATGACGGCGCGCGGGATCTGTCGGATCGCGGCGTGCAATCGTCGCTGCTGGCGGCCAACCTCGCGGACGCACCGGCAACAGGCGTCGCCGATCCGCTCTTGCATGACCCGCAAACCGCAGGTGGTCTGCTTGCCGCGCTGCCACGGGACGCGGCCGAAACCGCGCGCGCCCTATTGCATGCAAAGGGGGGCGCCGGTTGGATCATCGGAGAACTGTTCGACGGGACGGGGCCGGTTCACGTCAGCTGAACCGCGCCATCAGATCGCGCGCCGCACCCTTCAGCGTCTGCGGGTCCAGAGCCTCCAGCGCCAGACGCTCTGGCGCTTGTTCGGCGCGGGCCTGCGATTTGGCATAGCGCGGATCGTAGTGCTCGGCCATAAGGTGGCGCGCAAGGACCTCCCACTCCGCTGCTCCGGCCAACGCCTGCCACAGCGCAATCGTGTCCGCCGCATGATAGGGGCGCAATTGGTCAATCCGGCGGGCAAGCATCGCCGCGTTTTGCGTCAGGTCGACGTAGGCGCTGCTGAGGAACGCGGCGCGCGCGCGCAGCGGTGCGCTGACCTCGATCCGCGGTGCCGCGCCCATCACGGACCACAACGCGGGCGGGATTATCCGTGCGCCTATCTTGCTGCTTTCGCCCTCTACCCACGTCAGCCGCGCCGGATCGAGCGCGCCTAGGGCCGTCGCCAAACGGGATTCGAACATCTTTTGCGACGGTTGCGCGGCATCCAGCGCGCCAAAAAGCGATCCGCGATGCCCCGCCAACCCTTCAAGATCAAGTATCTGCGCACCGGCCTCGCGCAGGTAATGCAGCAATGCGGTCTTGGCCGTGCCGGTCCCGCCATCAAGCAGCATGATCCGGTGCGGCAGCGGTGCATCATACAGCATCGTACTCACCTGTTTGCGATAGCTGCGATAGCCCCCTTCGATCAAATGCACCCGCCATCCGACCTGATCGAGGATCGTGGCAAAGGCACCTGAACGCTGGCCCCCGCGCCAGCAATACAGCAACGGCTGCCAATCACCCTGCATCTGCGCAAGCGGTCCTTGCAGATGGCGCGCGGCATTCGCGGCAACCAGCGCGGCACCGACCTTGCGCGCCAGAAACGCGCTTTTACGGGTGAAAATCGTGCCGACTTCGGCGCGCTCCGCGTCCGTCAAAACCGGCAGGTTGACCGCGCCCGGCACATGGTCCACGGCAAACTCGGACGGTGCGCGCACGTCGATAATCATATCCGCACCGATTTCGGCGATAGAGGATAGTGACGTGAGGGTGTGCGGAATCATCGGCGGCCTCCAGGCGGCGGGAATACCCCGTTCTATTCCTTGCACAGGCAGGGTCTAGTGCAAAGCAGTGTAGCGGACGACGGACAAAGCGCTGATCTCCGCCACGCCTGCGCCACCCACCCGCGCAAATGCCTGCCTGATAGGGTGCCGTTTCTTGCGCGCGATCATCGGTTATTTTGACTTAACGTCAGTTGACAACTGAAACGCAAAACTCCTACGCTATTCCGAAGAGCGAAACGTCGTTTCAAAAAGCGATGATTATCGCCGGTCCGGACCATCTGTCGTTTCGGCAGGTTCGGAGAACCATAAAAGGGAGGACACTATGAAGTACCTTACATCGGCAATCGCCGTTCTGGGGCTGTCGGCAACGATGGTCACAGCGCAAGAATTTGATTTACCAAAACAACTCAGCTGGACAGCCTACGACACCGGATCGGCAGGCTATAACCAAGCGGTCGCCATTGGCGCCGCCTTGCAGGACGCAACGGGCGTAAACCTGCGGGTGCTGCCCGGCAAAAACGACGTCTCGCGCACAGAACCACTGCGTCAGGGGCGTGTGCAATTTTCTGCCACCGGTGTTGGCGGCAGCTATATGGCGCAAGAGGGTGTGTTTGACTTCGGTGCCAAAAACTGGGGGCCACAGCCGATCCGCGTGCTGTTGGCCAACAACGGTGGCGAAATCAACCTGTCCGTGGGCGTGCCGGACGATCTTGGCATCAAGAACTACTCGGATCTCAAGGGCAAGCGCGTGGCCTTTATTGTCGGCGCGCCTGCGTTGAACGTGAATACCCAAGCGTACCTCGCCTATGGCGGGCTGACTTGGGATGATGTCGAGCGTGTTGATTTCGGCGGCTTTGGCGCAAGCTGGACAGGTCTGATCGAAAATCAGGTCGATGCGGTGTTCGCCTCCACCAACTCCGGCAGGGCCTATGAGGCTGCCGCAGGTCCGCGTGGCCTGTTCTGGCCACCGATTGATCCTGACAATGCCGAAGGTCTGAAGGCGATGAGCGCCATTGCTCCATTCTTTGTCGCGAACAAAGCCTCGGTCGGTGCGAACATTGATGGCACAGACGGTTATCAGGGTGCGGGCTATGCCTATCCGGTGCTGACCGCGATTGTAGAAACCGACGAGAGCCTTGTTTACAACATGACCAAAGCAATGGTCGAACTGTTCCCCGGCTATGCGGGCAAAGCCCCCGGCATCGACGGCTGGGCGATGGACAAGCAGAATCTGGAATGGGTTGTTCCCTACCACGACGGGGCTATCCGTTATTACACAGAACAGGGTATCTGGACGGATGCGGCGCAAGCCCACAATGACAAGCTGATCGCGCGGCAGACAGCACTTTCCGAGGCATGGAACGCTCTGGATGCCATCAACCCTGACGATTGGGAAGCCGCATGGGCCGACGCACGCCGCCAGGCGTTGAAAGACGGCGGCTTCGAGGTCACATTCTGATCCGAGCCTCTTGATACGACCGGTCGGCGGACAACGCCGGCCGGTTTTTTTCACGCTGACCCAGTTGAGAGCCAAATCATGACCAACGAGAATACCCCCGACGGATCCTTGTCCGCAAAGGGCCTTGAGGAAGTCGCCATTGACGGTGGCACCCCGTCAGAGCGGATTGCCGGACCGGCACGTTGGGTGGTTGTTGCCGGAACATTGTTCTCGTTGCTGCTGGTGGTCAACCAGCTCTTTAACCTACAAATTCTGGGCATCGTCCTGATTGATGGCCGCTACCTTTATGTATTGGGCGGACTATATCTCGCTCTGGCTTTTCTCATCTTCCAGATTCGCGGCGGCAGGGGCGGCACGCCCTCCCTGCTCGATTGGTTTCTCTTTGCGCTGGCCCTCGCCAGCACCGTTTATCTAAGCCAGACCGCACAGGCCAACCTTTCGCAGGGCTGGGAGTATGCGGCACCCCAGACCGCGCAATATGTTTCGCTCGTCTTTTTCCTGCTGATCCTAGAGGCGACGCGCCGTGCGGGCGGGCTGGTGCTTTTCTGTATTGTCACGCTGTTTGCGTTCTACCCGACCTTTGCAGGACATGTGCCGGACCCGTTCTCGGGCTTCCAAAGCACGTTCATGCAGACAGTCCCCTATCACATCTATTCCGCCGAAAGCTCTTTCGGCATCCCGATGAAAGCTTTCGGCGGCGTTGTCATCGGCTTCATCCTGTTCGGCGCGGTGCTGCAACGCACTGGCGGCGGGCAGTTTTTCAATGATCTGGCTCTGGGCTTGGTCGGGGGGTATCGGGGCGGCGCGGCAAAGGTGTCGATCTTTGCCTCCGGTTTCATGGGCTCGATGTCCGGCTCGGTAATCTCCAACGTATTAACGACCGGTGCCGTCTCTATTCCTGCCATGCGCAAGACTGGATTCTCCGCCAAAACCGCCGCCGCAACAGAGGCCTGCGCCTCAACCGGCGGCGTTTTGATGCCGCCAATCATGGGGGCCACGGCGTTCATTATGGCATCGTTCCTGTCGCGCCCCTATGTCGAAATTGCGCTGGCGGCGGCGATCCCCAGCATCCTCTATTATTTCAGCCTTTTCGTGCAGATCGACGGCTATTCCGCACGGCGCGGCCTGCGTGGTTTGCCCAAGCCCGATCTGCCTGTGCTTCGGCAGGTGATGAAAGAGGGCTGGCCCTATATCTTCGTCTTTGCGCTGCTGTTGTTCATGATGATCGTCATGCGCCGCGAGACATCCGCGCCCTTCTATGCCACGGCTCTTTTGCTGGTGGTGAACCAGTTCCGCACGTCTCACCGTCTTAATCTGGAGCGACTGGGCAATATGATCGTCGGCGTTGGCATGGGTCTGGCAGAGCTGACCGCCATCCTGCTGGGCGTCGGCCTGATCGTCGGGTCGTTTTCTGCCACGGGACTTGCCGGCACATTGGTTAACGAACTGGTCTTTCTTGCGGGTGACAACACACTGGTGCTGGTGCTCATGGGCGCGCTGACCGCGTTTATCTTCGGCATGGGAATGACGGTCACGGCCTGTTATATCTTCCTTGCTGTGGTTCTAGCGCCCGCGCTCGAAGCGGGCGGACTGAACCAGCTCGCTGTGCACCTGTTCATCCTTTACTGGGGTATGGTCAGCTATATCACCCCGCCCGTCGCTCTTGGTGCCTTCACGGCCTCCACCATGGCAGGCTCCAATCCGATCGCAACCGGCTTCGAGGCGATGCGTCTGGGCGGTGTGATCTACATCGCGCCATTCTTCTTTGTGCTCAATCCCGCATTGGTCGGACAGGCGCCCGCGTGGGAAGTCATCGTCGCCCTCACCTGTGCGCTGATCGGTGTGGCGATGATCGCAGCCGCGCTGCAAGGCTACGTCAGCCTTGTCGGTCCCCTCACCGGTGCCGCCGGTCTGCCGCTGCGGGTGCTGTTGTTCTTCGGGGGTGTGATGATTGCCAAGCCGAAAACCGAGATCCTTGAAATGGGCTACACCGTCTCCTTCCTGATAGGTGCGGCCCTATGCGCGCTCCCGCTGCTGGTTGCATGGCGGGCCAACAATACAGAACCGAAAGTTGCTTGATAAACATGATAAAGATCGACCCACCCGTATCGGAGACACCTCCGGTCGAAACCATCGTCGAAACCATCCGCACCAATGCCCGGACACATCCCGAAAATCCGGCCATTGTGTGCGGCGATGACCGCCTGAGCTGGGGTGAATTTGACGCCCGCATCAACAAAGTTGCCAATCTGCTGTTGGGCATGGGGTTGCAAAAGGGCGACACCATCGCGGTGATCTCTCCCAACTCGATCCCCTATGCAGAGCTTTTCATGGGCATCCTGCGCGCAGGCGGCTGTGTCACGCCGCTGTCGTCTATGGCGTCGTCCGTTGCGCTGCACAAGATGCTGACCGATTGCGGCGCGCGCGCCATTTTCGTCGCCGGTCAATACCGTGATCTGGTGGAAGAGTTCCTGCCCTCCCTCCCCATTGAACGCTTTGCCATAGACTTTACCCACCCCGATTTCCAAAGCTATGAAGACGCGCTTGCCGGCGCAGACGCCTCTGATCCGATGATCGAAATCGATATGGAAGACGCGTTCAACCTGATCTATTCGTCCGGCACCACCGGCACCCCCAAAGGCATCCTGCACAATCATGCAATGCGCGCGGTGCAGATGGACCGGGTCACGCCAAACGGTTATGACGATAATGCCCGCACGCTGCTTTCCACGCCGCTTTATTCCAACACCACAATCGTCTCGTTCCTTCCGACCCTCTTTGGCGGCTCCACCGTGTACTTGATGGCGAAATTCGATGCGCTGGAATATCTCCAAATCGCCGAGCGCGAAAAAATCACCCACACAATGCTGGTTCCCGTGCAGTACAAGCGCATCATGGACATACCCGATTTCGACACGTTCGACCTGTCGTCGATGCGGATCAAGTTCTCGACCTCCGCACCACTCCGGCGCGACGTGAAGGAAGACGTGCTGGCGCGTTTCCCCGGCAAACTGCTCGAATATTATGGCCTGACCGAAGGTGGCGGCGTGACGGTTCTTGTGGCCGACGAAAACCCGACCAAGCTGCACACCGTGGGCCAGCTGGCCCCCGGTAACGACATCCGCCTGATCGACGCGCAAGGCCGCGAAGTGCCGACCGGCGAAGTGGGCGAGGTTTGCGGGCGCGGCCCCACAATGATGGCAGGCTACTATGGCCGCGATGATCTGACCGCCGAATACATCTGGCGCAACCCCGAGGGCGAGGCCTATTTCCGCTCGGGCGATATGGGATCGTTCGACAAGGACGGCTTTTTGACACTGTCGGATCGCAAAAAGGATATGATCATCTCCGGCGGGCTGAACATCTACGCCAATGATCTCGAACTCGTACTGCTGTCTGATCCGGACGTGACAGACGCCGCCGCAATCGGGGTGCCCTCCGAGCAGTGGGGCGAGACGCCGCTGGGCCTTGTGGTCCTGCGCGCGGGCGCCACCAGCACAGCGGACGACATCCGCACCCGCGCCAATAACATCCTTGGCAAAAGCCAACGCCTTTCGGGTATCGAGATCCGCGAAACACTGCCCCGCAGCACCATCGGCAAGATCCTGAAAAAGGATCTGCGCGCTCCCTACTGGGAAAATCAAAAGGAAACACAGTGACAAACGACACTATGAATGGCGCCGAAAGCCTTGTAAAAACCCTGCTGGCGAACGGGGTGGAGGTTTGCTTCTCCAACCCCGGCACCTCGGAGATGCATTTTGTTGCCGCGCTGGATCACATCGCCGGAATGCGTTCGGTTCTGGCGCTGCAAGAGGGCGTCGCGACGGGGGCCGCCGATGGGTATTACCGCATGGCGGGCAAGCCTGCATCGACGCTGCTGCACCTCGGCCCCGGCCTCGCCAACGGGCTGTCAAACCTGCACAACGCCAAAAAGGCAGGCTCCGGCGTGGTCAACATCATCGGTGAACATGCGCCCAGCCACATCGAACTCGACGCGCCGCTGACCTCGGATATCGAAGGCATCGCGCGCCCTGTGTCGCATTGGGTGCGCACCTCGCCCACGTCGGCCACCGTGGGCCGCGACGCCGCCGAAGCCGTGCAAGCCGCAATGACAGCGCCGGGCCAGATCGCCTCGCTGATCCTGCCCAGCGATACCGCATGGACGCCCGGCGGCGTGGCGCACGACGCTCTTGCCGCCCCCGCGCCGACACCGTTTGACGACACTGTTTTGCAACAGGCCGCCAGCGCGCTGGACGGCCCCGAAACATTGCTGCTTTTGGGCGGCGATGCCCTCACCGAAGGGAATCTGGAAACTGCGGGCCGCATTGCGGCGAAAACAGGTTGTAAGCTGCTGTCGGAATGGTCGAACGCGCGGCTTGAACGCGGTGCCGGACGGGTTGCTGTCGGGCGCGTTCCTTACCCGATTGATATCGCGCTAAAGGCTCTTGAACCGTACAAGCGTATCGTCCTGTTGGGCGCGCGCGCGCCCATCGGATTTTTCGCCTACCCCGGTATGCCCGCCGTTCTTACGCGCGACGATGCGGAAATCCTCAAGCTCGCGGATGCGGGTGCGGACCTTACCGGTGCGCTTGAGGCTTTGTGCGCCGCCACGGGCGCTGTTGAAACGCCCCCTGCGCATGTTGCCAAGGCCGAACTGCCCGACCGTCCCGAAGGGGCAATCGACCTTGACACTCTCGCCGCGGTCATCGCCCGCGCGATCCCCGAGAACGCCATTGTTGTCGACGAATCCATCACCACCGGGCGCGCGTTCTTTCCGGTGACAAAAGGGGCACCCAAACACGATTGGCTCAACAATTGCGGCGGTTCTATCGGCTATGGCATGCCCGTGGCCATCGGCGCTGCCGTCGCCTGTCCCGACCGCAAGGTGCTGGCCATGATCGGGGACGGTTCCGCCATGTACACGGTGCAGGCGCTCTGGACGATGGCGCGTGAAAACCTCGACATTACGGTGCTGATCTTTGCCAACCGCAGCTATAAAATCCTGCGCGGAGAGCTTACCAAGGTCGGTGTCCGCAATCCCGGCCCCCGCGCGATGGACATGCTCACTCTCGACCGCCCAGCAATTGACTGGGTGCAGATGGCCCGCTCGATGGGCGTCGAAGCGCAGCAGGTCAAAGAATGCGAAGCGCTTGAGGCGGCAATGGAGGAAGGTCTGTCGGGGACGGGTCCGCGCCTGATCGAAGTTATGCTGTAAAAGCCGGTATCGCGCGTCGCCTGTGAGCGACGCGCGAAAATGTGCAGATGTTCAAACGCTACGCCATATTTTACACCCCGCCGGACGGCCCGCTGGCAGAGCTCGGCGCGCGCTGGCTCGGCTGGGATGCTGCGCACGGCAAAGCTGTCGCGCACCCGCAGATCTGCGGCCTTGACGTGGCCCGCATCACGGCAAAGCCGCGCAAATACGGGCTGCACGGCACGTTAAAAGCGCCGTTCCGTCTGGCCGTCGGGGTGGAGCAGAGCGCCTTGTACGAAGCCGTCGCGCGCTTCGCCGCCACGCATGCGACACTCACCCTCGAAGCGCTCGCGCTGCGCCATCAGTATCGTTTCATCGGGCTGCGCCCTGTCGGAGAGACACCCGCCCTCGCAGCACTTGCCGCTGATATCGTGCGTGATTTGGACTGTTTTCGCGCGCCGCTAAGCCCTGATGACATTGCGCGCCGCCGCGCCGCACGGCTGAACCCGCGTCAGGACCAGCAAATGCTTGACTGGGGGTATCCGTTTATCTTTGACGATTTCAACTTCCACCTGACGCTAAGCGGCGCAATGTCACCACAGGAGGGCGCAAACGTGATCGCCGCCCTGGAGCGGCTTATGCCACCCCTCCCTGCCCCCTACCCGATTGATGCAATCACCCTGATGGGAGAAGATAGCGCAGGCATGTTCCACCAGATCGAACGCCATGCCCTCACGGGCTAAACTGGCGATACCCCGGCTTCATTTGGCCCGCTAAATTCCCGCCGGAGGCATTCGACCTTACGTCAAAACCGACCCACCCCAAATTACCCAGATACGCCTTGGCCCACGCGGGGCTTGCGTCCATTCAATTCCGGTTCCGGATGACCGTTTCGGGAAGTAATTTCAGCATCGCTTCACGGATTTCGTGCATGTAAGGCGTGGATATAGAGTTGCCCAGGGCAGAAACCCTGCATTACGTGAACTCATCTTCACTATAACCGCTGTAGGGTGTCACAATCATCCCTTGGACGTATTGGGACGCACGCGCGCCGCGCTTTTATCGGCAAAGGCGGCAAGGCGCGCGCGCGCGTCCGGTTGCGTGTTGACCACCCCCGCCACAACAGCCTCGGCATAGGCGGCGTCCATCGCCGACATGTTCTGCATGTGGCTTACCGCCGAGCAGATGGCGAAATTCGACAGCGGCAGGTTTTGCGCCGTCTTACGGGCCAGCTCAAGTGCAGCGTCAAAGCTGGACCCCTCGGTGATGTATTGCGCAAGACCCAGATCGACGGCCTGCTGGCCCTGATACACACGGCCCGTCAGCATCATGTCGATCATCCGGGATTTCCCCACCAGATCGGTCACACGGATCGTAGCCCCGCCGCCGGTGAAAAGCCCCCGCTGCCCTTCGGGAAGGGCAAAATAGGCGCTGTGATCCATCACCCTGATGTGCGCCGAACTGGCCAGCTCAAGCCCGCCACCGACAACGGCCCCCTGCAACGCCGCGATGATCGGAACGCCGCCATATTCCATCTTGTTGAACGCTTCATGCCAGCGCAGGCAAACATGCATGAAATCTGCGGGGCTGCGATCTTCATCGTGATGTTCGATCAGATCCAGACCGGCGCAAAAGTGATCCCCCGCCCCCGCCAGCACAACAGCCCGCACACCCGCGCGCGGTGCCGCCGAAAAGAAATCCACCAGCTCGTCAATGGTCGCAATGTCCAGCGCATTGCGTTTGTTTGGCCGGTTCAGCGTGACAACCCACACCCCGTCGTCATGCGCCTCAAGGGCAAGGTTGGTGTAACGGGCGAGGTCGATCTGGATCGTCATGGTGCTATCCCTTTGCTAAACTCGAATGCGTACCGGTGCAGGCATCCCTGCGATGCGATTTTTCTGCTTCGTTGGTGATACAGCACCAAACGCCCCGCGCAAGACAAACACGCCTCAGTGACGCTCGGGATCGCGCCCCGCCGTGACGCCGCTGATCAACTGATAGGACAGCAGATCGCGGATATCGGCGGGGTCGCGGACCAAAGGTCGCACCGCGCCCCGCAACCCTTCGAGATGCGCACGCATCCGCGCGTCGATGGCCACGGCATCCTCCAGCGTCACAAAGCAGAACCGCAGCGCCGCACCCGGACGCGCCTGTGCCACGCGCGGTAAATCGGCCGGAAGCACGGAACCGATGCGGGGATAACCGCCGGTGGTCTGACACTCGCTCAGCAGCACAAAAGGCGTGCCGTCTCCGGTGATTTGCACGTCTCCCGGCACAATGACCTCGGACAGCACGCTAAGACCTGCGTCAGAGTGAAATCCCGCACCTTCAGGCAAAATGCGCACGCCCATGCGGTTGCCGCGCGCGTCGCGCTGGAACGTCATCGCCTCAAAACGATCCAGATCATCTTTGGCAAAAAACGAGGTTTGAAGGCTGGGAACAAGCCGCACAAGTCCACCGTCAAAACGCGCATCGCACGGCAGGCACATATTGCTTGCCAGTGCGCCGTCCTCCGCCCCGATCGCAAGCGTATCCCCCGTGGTAATTGCGGCCCCCAGCCCCGCAGCCAGATGCACGCTGCGCGCGCCCAACCGTTCCGGCGTGTCGATCCCGCCCCCCACATGCAGATAGCCGTAAACCCCGGCATCCGCCGCCTCGATAGACAGCCGCGCCCCCTTGGGCAGAGGGTGGCTGGCATTCCACGCGACCGCCACGCCGTCGATCTTGGCCCGCATCGGCGCACCCGTGAGCGCGATGTGCAGATCCGCGTCCGCCTCGAATTCACCGCCCATGCCTGCCATCTCGATTGCCGCCAGCGCGGGATCTTGCGCCAGTAACGCCGCCCCTTCGTACAACGCATGTTTGTCCGCAGCCCCGCCTTGGGACAGACCGAATGACATATAGCCCGCGCGCCCCATGTCCTGCACGGTCATGCTTGGCCCTGCGCGGCGGATGTTTAATGTGCGGCTCATGTGATCGGCTCCCGCGTGGCACCGCCGTCGGGGCCTGCGGCCTTCATCTTATGCAGCGTTTGTGCGTCTGTTGGTACGAACAGCACCTCGTCACCGGGGCGCAACACAAACGGCACCTCCGCATCGGGGCGAAACAGCTTGAAACCTGTCTGCCCGACATGCCGCCATCCGGTCGGCGTGGAAACAGAGAACAGCACCAACTGCCGGATCGCAATGGTCAACGCCCCTTCGGGCACCTTCTCTGTCAGCGCCGTCTGGCGGGGGATGTTCCATGCTTCAGGCAATTCGCCCAGATACGGCTGGCCGGGGGCAAAGCCGATGGTTTGCACACGCACGCGGCTTTGGCTGATGGAGGTCACCGCCTCGGCGGCACTCATCCCCGCCGCTGCGGCCGCCTCTTCCAGTTGCGGGGCCAAATCTGTGCCATAAACGGTTGGCACCCGCCACAGGCTGCGCCCTTCGGGCAGATCGGCTCCGTACCAATCGCGTTCGGACAGCAAGGCTTCCAGCGCCGTGCGCATCTGTGCATGATCGCGCCAATGCGGATTGAATTGCAGATAGGTCGAAACAAGCGACGTCGAACTGTCCAGAACACCGTCCCACCCTGCCCGCATCACCGCCGCACGAAAGGCAAGCGCCGCGCGGTTTGCAGGCTCGCTCAGGTTGTCGCCAAAGCTCACCAGAAACCCGTCGAATCCTGCGGTTCTGATCCGGGGCCAATTCTGTGTCATGATCTGGTGCAACGCATTTGGGGCATGCCCGCAATCTGGGGGAAGGCGATGAACACTGCAACCGCCAACTACAGGACGCGCCAAAGAAGCTACATTCGGGATCACGCCAAGGCAGAAAGAAGGACCGGAGGGGTCCACGCCACAACGTTATCGGTGGATTGTGGGATGGAAACGCTAAACACACTTCCCCGCACGGGCGCATCGGATACAGTCACACTGCCCCCCCAGCCCGATACCGTCTTGTGGATAAAGGCAAGGCCCAGCCCGGTTCCCGCCACTTTGGTCAGCCGCGAAAAAGGTTCGAATATCTTGGCATGTCCGGATTTTGGAATACCGGGGCCGTCATCTTCCACTTCAAAAATCACTTCAGTCGGCGTGCGCCGTGCGCGCACACTGATGTGGCCTTCGCAGCGGTCATGATGTTTGACCGCGTTGCCAACAAGATTGCGCATAACCATGTCGAACGCCATCGGGTTCACACACACATCCGGCATGTCCGGCGCGACATCAACAGTAAACCCCGCCCGCGTGACAACCAGCTTCAGCGTCTGTTCAAAGCGGTCGTTGGGGCAAAAACACTCTGACGGAGCATCGCCTTCATCCGCTCTGGCGTACTCCAGAAGATCCCCCACCAGATCGGCCATCCGCTGCGATAGATCTTTCAACAGCTTAAAGTGGCTTCGAATTTCCGGCGTCAAGTCGATCTGCGCGTCGGCAAAATCCTCAAAGATAAAGTCGATCAGCGTGTTCTGCTGCATCAATGGCGCGCGCAGGTCATGTGCCGCGATTGTCGAAAACGCCATCAACTGCCGGTTCTTTTCTTTCAGCTCCTCGCTTTGGTTGCTAATACACGCCTGCTGGCGGTGCAGCGCGCTGACATCCACCCAGATCGACGCAAAATGCCGCTTGCCCAGCTTGAATTCCCTGACTTCATAGGTGTCGCCATCCCTGGTCTGGACCGAGCGGTGCAGGCTCTCTCCGGCCCTCAGGCTTTTCTCGATCGTGGCGGCAAATACGGCGACCCCTGATTTATCCATATCGGTGTGCAGCAAGCCATTGGAATAGGCCCGCACCCAGCTTTCGCGCAGCGACGCCCCCGCCAACAGCCCCTGCGCCAGCTCGGGAAAGCTCCGCTCGAAGCCGCGATTCCAATGAACGGCCTTCATATCGCGGTCAAAGATCGTGATCCCGGCGCGCACCCCGTTAAGCGCATCCACCAGTAACTGGTTCGCCCCGTGTTCCGCCAAAAGCCTGCCCGACCGGCGATAAAGCCGCACTGCGTAGATCACGAGCGCCACAAGAGACATCCCGATCCCCCCCACAATCAGGGCGACATTATTGAACCATGGATGCTCGACAATGCTGCGATCACGGCCAAACCAGTTCTCGTGCAAAGCGGCGAGTGCGGTTGGCGAAATCGTTTCACGGATCACGGTATTCAGTTCCAGATGCACATCGGGCAGGTTTTCGTTCACTATTATGCCATAGGGAATCGTCAAAAGCGCAGGTTTCAGTGAATGCACTTTATCCTCGATGAAATTGGTTCTGAGCCGCTCCTGAAAGCTCTCGGAGACAGCGATAACCGCGTCCAGATTGCCGCTCAGCAAGGGCAGCAGCATTGCCTCGGTCGTTTCAAACTCTGTGATATGTGCAAAGGGAATCATCTCTGCGGCAGTTCGGGTCGCAGCGCCGGTGACCGCGCCGATCCGTTTACCCGACAGTTGTTCGGGATGGCCGAACATCCGGTCGCGCCGCATGAAAACATTCATCTCGTATTTGCCCAGCGGTTTTGTAGCAAGGCCCGCGCTTTTGCGCTCGGGCGTCAGCCCGAGAAACGGCGTGATATCAATCTCGTCCGCAGCGAGCATATCAAGAAACTGTCGTGGATTTTGTGATTCTATAAATGTGACATCGTAGCCTGCGCTGTTGGTCAGATTGCTGATAACATCAATGATATACCCCTCTGCGTGCCCGCCCGTTCCGGTAAAGCTGTACGGGAAGAAATCCGCATAGGTCGAGCGCAACACAGGCCGGATCGTATTTTGCGCAGGCGCCATTTGGCTGGCCATACAACACACACCGAGTAATATGCAGAAAAAGCGGATGCGTCCGGTCACAAACATCTTAAACCCCGTTACTGGCTAACTGTCACCACGCCACAATTACGCCCAACGGATGAAGCCCGAGTTAATTGACGCAATCGATACTGTGCGCCCCGGATCAGCGCACAGAGCAGTTGCAGTCAGTCGAAGTTTGCGTAATGTCTGCAAAAAAAATTCCGAAGGAGGAATATAATGCCAGAATGGTCAAAAGCGATTATGGATCGCATCCAGACGGAAACACATTTCGACGGGCGGGAGATAAACTGCTTCAAAAACCGGCCTGCGAATTTGAATGCGATGCTGGCTGCGGCCATCGCCCGTTCCCCCGATGACGAGGCGCTTGTCAGCGGCGATACCCGCCTGACCTACACCGCTTTTGACCGCGAAATCGGTTTGCTTGCCGGTGGCTTGAAGGCGCGCGGCATCACCAAAGGGGATCGCGTGGCGCTGCTGCTTGGCAACCGCGTGGAATTTATCACCGTTATGATGGCGTGCCTGCGGCTTGGCGCGATTGCGGTGCCGGTCAACATTCGCGAGGGCGCGGAGGAGCTTGAATTTATTCTCGCTCAATGCGGGGCGCGCATTGTCGTGCATGGCCTGTCAGTGGTCGACCGCCTGCCCGACCGCAGCGCCCTGCCCGCTCTTGAACACCTCTTTTGCGTGGGTGCAGACACGCCAGGATCAGAGCCATTCGAAGCGCTCGCCGCAGAAGCGCCGCTGACCGGGACGGAAAAGGTCGACGAAGACGATATCGCGGTGATTCTGTACACCTCCGGGACAACAGGCAAACCCAAGGGTGCGACGCTGTCCCATCTGAATATCGTGCATTCCTCGATGCACTTCGAGATGTGCATGGAGTTGGGCGCTAGCGAGCGTTCGTTGCTGTGTGTCCCGGCGAGCCATGTGACGGGTCTGGTCGCCACGATCTTTACCATGATGCAAACCGCCGGCTGCACCGTGATGATGGAGACCTTCGGCGCGCACGAGTTTCTGGCCCTGACGGCAGCAGAAAAGGTGACGCAGACGCTGATGGTGCCTGCGATGTACAACCTCTTTTTGCTGCGCTGCAATGTTGCGGATTATGATCTGTCGCACTGGCGGATCGGCGGCTACGGCGGCGCGCCAATGCCCCAATCGACGATAAACGAGCTTTCGGAAAAGCTGCCGAACCTGTGCCTGATCAATGCCTATGGCGCGACGGAACTGACGTCGGCGGTCACGATCCTGCCCATCGGTTACGGGGTCGAACGCTCTGACAGCATCGGCATTGCCGTGCCTTGCGCCGACATCCGTCTGGTTGACGAAAAGGGTCAGGATGTCCCTGACGGCACCCATGGAGAACTTTGGATCAAAGGGCCGATGACCGTGCCGGGGTACTGGAACAACCCCGACCGGACGCAAAGCGAGTTTCACGACGGTTATTGGAAAAGCGGCGACATGGGGTCGCGCGATGCCGAGGGCTTTATTTGCCTGCACGACCGGCGCAAGGACATGATCATCCGCGGCGGCTATAACATCTATAGCGTCGAGGTCGAGAACGCCCTGACAGCACATCCCGGCGTGATCGAATGCGCCGCCATCGGGCGCCCCGATCCCGTTTTGGGCGAAAAGATGCATGTGTTCATCCACACCACCGATACGTCACTGGATACAGACACCATCAGAGCGTTCGTCAAAACAAAGCTGGCCGACTATAAATCTCCCGATTTCGTGACCTTCGAGCCGGAGCCGCTGCCGCGCAACGCCAATGGCAAAATCGTCAAGAGCATCTTGCGCGCCAAGCTGAACGACTAGGACCGCAAGCGCGCACCCGTTGACGCATAAAGTCAAAAGTGTCGTGGACGTAACACAACCGGGTGCTGAAGCTGCTGCTTCGCACCCGCTCAATGATATGCTCGTCGAGCGTCACAGTGGAAATCCGGCCTATGGTTCAAGTTTTTTCTGATCTAAATCTCTCGTTGCTGTTTGCGACCATAAACATGGCCTTTGCATTGATATTAGGCGCGGTTATCGGATCAGAGCGGCAGTTTCGTGGCCGAATGGCCGGATTACGCACCAATGCGCTGGTTTCGCTCGGGGCCGCTGGCTTTGTCACCTTCGCGGCCCTCTTTCCCGATGACATCAACCCGACCCGTGTCGCGGCTCAGGTGGTTTCCGGCATCGGATTTCTCGGAGCCGGGATCATTTTCCGAGACGGGTTCAACATTCAGGGCATAAATACCGCCGCCACGCTTTGGTGTTCTGCCGCCGTCGGATTGATTGCGGGAACCGGGCATCTGGCGTACGCAATCGCCCTGACCTCGTTAATTGTATTTTCGAATTTGGGTCTGCGGCCCGTCGTGCGGATGCTAAAGAAATTTGCGGCAAAGGCCCCGGGAGCCGAACAGTTTTTTGACCTGACGCTTGAATGCAGGCAGGAAAACGAAAAGGAAATTCGCGCGATCCTGCTCGGCAGCCTTACTGAACACGGTCTGGACCTTTTCCAGATCGCGAGCCGCTCTGACAACAAAATAGTGGAAATTGTTGCTCAGGTAAGCGGATCGGAAGCCGCCGCCGTAAAGATCGAGCGGACCATTTCGCAAATCTCACTGTCTCCGAGCCTGCTCAGCGCAAGCTGGAGCGCGTCCGAGGATGGCGAGACCAGCTTTAAATAGCCCGCCAGCTCTCGCCACGTTCGTCTACGCCTTGACCCCGTAAAGGATCGTGCGTGCAAGCCCGTCCGCGATTGCGGCGCGGTCGGCCTCGCTTTGTCCGGGGCGGATGCGGTACCAATCGACCAACCCGTTGAGCGCGCCGATAATGGCGCGACCGGCCAACCCGACATCAGGTACATCCACTGTACCGGCCTCCTGCCCCTCGCGCAGCACGTCGCGAAACAGGTCTTCGTAATCATTTCGCAACTCTATCAACTCGCGCAGAACCTCCCGCTCGGCTTCGGTGGTCGAGCCGCGCAAGTAAATGTCCACACCCAACCGGATGCTGCGCTGATACGGCAAGGTGTCCATCATGACGTGAGCGTGGGCCACAGCCATCTGAAACAGCTTGTCGTCCGCCGGAATATCCAGCGCCATGATCGGTGCAACCGCATCGAAACAATATTGCATGGCCAGCCGGTGCACCGCAAAAAAGATCGCATTTTTGGAGCGGAAATGGTGGTAGACCCGCCCTTTCGTAGCCGCGAGCACATCAGCGATATCGTCAATCGTCGCTTTCTCCAGCCCTTTCGCCATAAAGCATTGCGCCGCTGCATCAATAATCTGCTGCACACTGTCCACCTTGCCCGCGGGGAGCGGTTGCAGGTCGTTCATAGTCACCTCCCTTTTTCGTTTCCATATGGGTTGCACTTGCAACTCATCCGGACAACGGCCCGCCCCCACCACTTTCCCAAGCGCCGGAGCGACATTCCGTCGCTGTTCCCCCCCCCTACGCTGCGTCACCTGACACCGTTCAATTTATTCATGTTGACAGGTGCGCGCCGCATGTAGAAGTAATAACATACTACTGGGAATGTTGTTCCGCTATCTAAAACTGGCAGAACACCAACCGCGGCTCTGGGAGAGTAGATCGCGGCAAAAATCACAAAAAGGCCTGCTTTCGGTACGCATGCGCGCCCGGCGGGTTTGAATATTGCTTGGAGGAACACCATGACACCATCTAGAATCAACCTGACTCTGGCCGCTACGCTTGTCGCGACGGCCATTGCCGGTCAGGCCGCAGCCAAAGAGCGGCTGAACTTCGCCTATGGCTATCCGAACAACTCGGCCACCGGTCAGGCCGTCGACGATTATGCAACCGCAATCGAAGAACGCTCCGGCGGCGAAGTCACATCCACCGGCTTTCCGATGTCGCTGCTAAGCCTGCCCGAAACCAGCGCCGGTGTGCGCGACGGTCTGGCCGATGTCGGGTTTGTGCTGACGCCCTATTTTGCGGCCGAGTATCCGACCAACCTGTACCTGCACGAGATGAATCTGTTCATCAATCTGGTAGAGAACCCCACCGGCAAAGAGCCGCTGGCGTTTACCGGTGCGATGCTGGAATACACGCTCAACGATTGCCCCGAATGCCTTGAAGAATTCAAAGCGCAAAATCAGGTCTACACCGCTGCCGGTGTGACGCCGCTCTACAACCTGCTGTGCAAGGACGTAAAGGTAACGTCCATTGAAGAGCTGAAAGGCAAGCGCCTGCGCGCCGGTGGTGCCGGTTTCGTCCGCTTTGCCGAACATTTCGGTGCCCAAGGCGTGCGTCTGCCGGTAAGCGAAGTCTATGAAGCGCTTGATCAGGGCATTATCGACTGCGCCATGCTCAGCGCCCCCGAATTGACAAACTATAGCCTGCACGAAGTCGTCACCGACATCACGCTCGGCGTACCCGGCGGTGCCTTTGCCGGAGTGACAGGGGCCAACGTCAACCTCGACCGCTGGAAGGGCATGGACGACGCAGCCCGCGAAGCGCTCCTGTGGGGCGGTAGCCACATGACAGCGGACACCACATGGAACTTCTACACGGACGACAACGCAGCGATCCAGCACGCCAGCGACAAGGGTATCAACATCCATCAACCCGAGCCAGAACTGGTTGCAGCGGTGCAGGAATTCGTGAAGCAAGACCTTGAAACCGTCTCGGCGCTGTTCAAAGACACCTACAATGTTGCGCGTGCGGCTGAAATCGCCGCTGCCTTCCCCGCGCTTCTGGAAAAGTGGAACGGCCTTGTCGCCGACATCGACAGCAGCGATGCGCTTCAACAGCTTATGTGGGACGAAGTGCTGTCCAAAGTTGATCCCGCGACATACGCGCAATAATCCCGACGCGGCGGGCGCTTCGTATAGGCGCCCGCCGCAATGACACCTCGGAAATCCACGATTGCCTATCGGATACTGATCCGGACTTGTTACGCACTGCAAAGACGACCCACAGTGCGACGTAAAACCTGACAGACTGGAGGGAGCCCTGCTGCCTTCGTTTCCATCACGCAACACCCAGGGAGGGAAATTATGAAACGCGAATTGAAACTGACACTGGCCGCGACAGCCGCGGCCGCCTTCATCGTCGGCAGTGCCACCGCCAAGGAGCAGCTAAACTACGCTTACGGCTATCCAATCACATCGAATGTCGGCAAGGCGTTCGAAAATTACAGTGCCGCAGTCGAAGAACGGTCCAACGGCGAGGTCATCCTCACAGGCTTTCCGATGACATTGCTCAGCTCACCCGAAGCCAATGCTGGCGTCCGCGACGGATTGGCAGACGCCGCTTTTGTCCTGCCGCCCTATCACCCGTCAGAATATCCTACGAATCTCTTCCTGCATGAGTTGAATTCTCTGGTCAATCTGGCCAAAAACCCAACCGGCAAAGAGCCTTTGGCTTACGGCGGTGCCATGCTGGAATATACACTCTTCAATTGCCCCGAGTGTCTGGACGAATACAAAGCCCAGAATCAAGTCTATACCGCCGGTACGGTGACGCCATTGTACGGGTTGCTGTGCAAGGATGTGAAAGTCACCTCGATCGATGATCTCAAAGGCAAGCGCCTGCGCGCGGGTGGGGCCGGCTTTGTCCGCTTTGCCGAGCATTTCGACGCCCAGGGTGTGCGTTTGCCGACCGCAGAAGCCTATGAAGGACTTGACCAAGGTATTTTGGATTGCGGAATGCTATCGTTGCCTGAGCTGACCAATTATAACCTATACGAAGTGGTCACAGACATCACATTGGGTGTGCCCGGCGGTGTGTTTGCAGGTAACTCCATCGCGAACATTAACCTCGACCGCTGGCGCGCGATGGACGATGAAGCCCGCGACGCGCTGCTCTGGGGAGGTGCTGCGATGACAGCAAGCGGCACATGGATTTCGTATGCAGATCATGAAACCTCGCTCGCAAAAGCGCGCGAGCAAGGCATCAACATCCACCAGGCAGACCCCGAACTGGTTGCTGCGGTACAGGCCTTTGTTAAAGAGGATCTTGAAAATGTCGCAAAGCTGTTCAAGGAAAACTACAACGTCACCCGCGCAGACGAGATTGCCAAAGAATTCCCGGTTCTCCTGGAAAAGTGGTACGGTCTTGTCGAAGATGTCGACAGCTATGAAGACCTGAAAACGCTCTACTGGAACGAAGTGCTGTCCAAGGTTGATCCGGCGACATACGCGCAATAGCCTTGACGTAACGACACGGCGGGCGCTTCCACGGGTGCCCGCCCCACTCGGCCTATCGACATAAAACTGCCCGTCGATATTATTTTCACCACAGTGAAAATTACAGTGCCGACAGAAATGCCGCGGTCATTGATTGCCCGTCACGCTGACGCAAGAGCCGCCGCAACGCTTTTCAACGGTTAAATCACAGGGAGAAAATCATGATTACTTCACACAAATTGACATTGGCCGCGACCGTCGCGGCGACCGTCATCGGCGGCGGGGCCTCTGCCAAGGAACGATTGAATTTCGCTTACGGCTATCCGGCCAATTCCAATATCGGGATCGCCGTCGACAAGTACGTCGAAGCAATCGATGAACGCTCGGACGGAGAGGTCACCGCGACCGGCTTTCCGATGACCTTGCTCAGCCTATCCGAGTCCAGTGCCGGTGTGCGCGACGGGCTGGCCGATATCGGGTACGTTCTCACTGCGTATTTCGCGGCAGAATATCCGACGAACCTCTATCTCCATGAGTTGAATCTTCTGGTCAACCTCGTGGAAAACCCAACAGGCAAAGAGCCTTTGGCCTTCACTGGCGCAATGATTGAATACACGCTTCTGAAATGCCCCGAATGCCTGGAAGAGTTCAAAACGCAGAATCAGGTTTACACCGCTGGTGGGGTGACTCCGCTTTATAGCCTGCTGTGCACTGACACGAAAATCACCTCGGTCGAGGATCTCAAGGGCAAGCGCCTGCGCGCCGCGGGTGCCGGATTCGTCCGCTTTGCGGAGCATTTTGGCGCTCAAGGCGTACGCTTGCCGGTAAACGAAGTCTATGAGGCGCTCGATCAGGGCATCATTGATTGCGCCATGCTGAACGCGCCGGAGATCACCAACTATAGTCTGGATGAAGTCCTCACCGACATCACGCTGGGAATTCCCGGCGGTCTCTATGCGGCTACTGCAGGTGCCAACATCAATCTTGACCGTTGGAAGGGCATGGACGACAAATCACGCGAGGCGCTTTTGTGGGGTGGCAGCCATATCACTGCTGACGTCACGTGGAATTACTATACCGACGACTCCGTCGCGATCCAGAAAGCTCGTGATGCCGGTGCTGAAATTCACCAGCCCGACCCCGAGCTGGTTGCCGCCACAAAAGAATTCGCGCGTCAGGACCTTCAGAACGTCGCGATGCTGTTCAGGGACACCTACAACGTTCCACGCGCAGAAGAGATCGCCACAGAGTTTTCTGTGCTGCTTGAAAAGTGGACAGACCTTGTTGCCGATGTCGACAGTGCAGACGCACTCCAGAAGATTTACTGGAACGAGGTTATTTCCAAAGTAGATCCTTCAACCTACGCCCGGTAACCCTCCCGTGACGACGCGGCGGGCGCTCCCATCGGGGCGCCCGCCTTCCCCCTTCTCAAATATCTGGATTTGTCCCATGAAACCTATCGGCAAGGCTATTTCCTGGATGATCACCGGCCTCACTTCGGTCGCTGGCATCATGGTGGTGCTGCTGGTCTGTCACGTCACACTCGACGTCACCATGCGCTTTGTGTTCGAGCGCCCGCTCAACGCTACCATCCTCTATGTTTCCGCTTTCTACATGGTTGCCATCGCCTTCCTCCCGCTTGCTGCGGTCGAGGAAAAAGACAGCCACATCGCGGTTGAACTTCTCGTCGAGAATTTTCCGGCGAGGATCCAGTCCTTTATCGCCATTGTCGCCACGGTGATCACCTGCATCATCACCGGAATGGTCGCTGTACGCACCGGACAAGAAGCGATGGTGAAATACGCCAGCGGCGCCTACTCGATCGAGGCGGGCGGCAAGATCCTCACATGGCCCACCTATTTTGTGCTGCCGCTCGGCTTTGGCCTGATGGCGCTGGTCGCTCTCTGGAAGGCTTACGGACTGATCACAGGGCGTGAGACGGGACTTAGCAGTCTCATCATCGAAGACCCCTATCTCGGCGACAAGGAAGTAATATGACCGAACTACAAATCGCCGCGATCTTTGTCGGTGTTCTCTTTTTTCTGATCCTGATGCGCATACCGATCGGCGTCTCGCTGATTGCCGTGTCTTTTGGCGGATTGTGGTCGATGTTCAACTGGAACATCGCATGGGGGTCCTTGGGGATCGTACCATACAACTTTGCAAACTCATGGGTGCTAAGCTCGATCCCCGCGTTCCTGTTCATGGGCTTCATCTGCTATCACACGCGCCTCACGCAAGGGTTGTTCAGCGCGGCGCAGGTCTGGCTGTCGGGGCTTCCGGGCGGACTGGCCATTGCGTCGGTGTTCGGCTGTGCGGGCTTTGCCGCGGTGACCGGCTCGTCGGTGGCCTGCTCTGCCGCGATGGGAAAAATCGCCGTGCCGGAAATGATGCGCCATAAATACAGCGCCGAGCTTGCCACCGGTACGGTCGCTGCTGCGGGCACCATCGGCGCGCTTATTCCACCGTCGATCCTGATGATCCTCTACGGGATCATCGCGCGCGAATCTGTAAGCCAGCTGTTTTTGGGCGGTCTCGTCGTCGGGGTCATCACGCTTCTGGCCTATATCGTGCTGATCATGGTGCGCGTCTGGCTAAACCCGAAACTCGCCCCCCCTGTACAAATCAAGGCAACCACCGCCGAAAAGATCCGCGCGTTGGGCCAGACATGGCCAGTCCTGCTCATCGTCATCGGCGTGTTCGCGGGCCTCTTTGGCGGTGCCTTCACCCCCACCGAAGCGGGTGCCATCGGCGCATTCCTCTCGACAATCGTCGCGCTGGTTTACCGCACGCTGACGTTAAAAGCGCTGCGTATGGCCGTTACCGAGACGCTGACAACCACCGCAGCGCTTCTGATCATTGCGGTCGGTGCCAGCCTGCTGACACGCTTTCTGGCGTTGTCGGGCATCGGCGATGCCCTGTCGGATGCGATCCTGTCCTTTGGTGCCTCGCCCATCCTGATCATGACCGGCATTGTCGTGGTCTATCTGCTCCTCGGCATGATGCTGGAGCCGGTGGGTGCGATGCTGTTGACCCTGCCTATCGTCCTCCCGCTGGTCGACGAGACCGGCTATAGCCTTTTGTGGTTCGGTGTCGTGCTGGTCAAGCTGCTGGAGATCGGAATGATCACCCCGCCAATGGGGATGAATGTGTTTGTTATCAAAGGCGTGGTTGGGAACACTGCGTCACTGTCAACCATCTTCCGGGGCGTGTTCTGGTTCGTGGTCATTGATCTGGTGATCATCGCGCTTCTGATCGCCTTTCCAGAGATCGTTTTGTTCCTGCCTGAATGGGCAAGTTAAACCACCTGTCTGTCTCGCGAAACCTTGCGCGAGACAGACAACCAACTGAGGGCCGACATGTCAGATACCGGAAATTCAAACACTGGAAAAACCGTCTCTTTCACGCAAATGAAAGACGGCACGCGCGACGACTACGCATTGTTGCACGACCTCGAAAAACCCTATCTCGCCCTTACCGCTGACCGCATTCTGGACGAATTGCGCCGCCAGGGAGAAGCGACCCTCGAAGGGTACCGCATCACACGCCTTGATCATGGCCTGCAATCGGCCACCCGCGCCGAAGCAGACGGCGTCGATATCGACTGGATCGTGGGCGCTTTGCTGCATGATGTGGGCGACGGGCTGGCCCCGCAAAACCATGACCGTTTTTCCGCCGAAGTTATACGTCCCTTTGTCCGCTGGGAAGTCGCGTGGACGGTCGAGCATCACGGGATCTTCCAGATGCTCTATTTTGGCCATCACTACGGCTGGGACCGCAACGCACGCGACCGGTTCCGCGATCACCCCTGCTTTGACACCTGCGCCGCTTTTTGCGAACGCTGGGATCAGGCGTCATTCGATCCCGACTACCCCACCAAACCCCTCGCATACTTCGAACCGATGCTACGCGAGGTGTTCGCGCGCAAGGCCTATGATCCGGCCGTGATCCGCGAAGGTTGTGCCCTGGGTCTGTGACCTAAGCCTGCTGTGCAAGGGGACGCCCCAAGCCCCCGATGCGGGTGCGCGCCACACGGGTCACGACCACCAGCGCCAACAGCATCCCCGTACCAACCCCCATCGCGATTCCGATGCGCACCCCGGTCAGCCCCCAATCAATGAACGCAGTGAAAAGCCAGATAAACGCGGCGATGCCGATCCACTGGCGGTAAATCCCGATCCACATCGTCAGATACGCCTTTTTCAACGCTTGCAGCAGCGAGTTGAAGGAAAACAGCACCGTATAGACCGGCAGGATCACCGCCTCGACCTTGAGAAACAGCGCGCAAATGCGGATCACTTCGGGATCGTCGGAGAACACGCTTGCCGCCAGACTGCCCCCGAACCACAGGAACGGGAACGCGCAGGTGGTGCCGATGACACCCATGATCCAACAGCGGTGGAATGCCGCGCGCACACGGTCATGTTCCCCCGCGCCATAGTTTTGCGCCGCAATCGGGACCATTGCGATGCTGATGCCAAGCGCCGGCAGCAGAAAAAGCTGTTCAACACGCATGGTGATTCCGTATGCGGCAAGCGCGGCCTCACCATAGTCCTTCAATGCATATTGCACGATGAACGCGCTCGAAAATGTCACCAGCAAGGCAAAGCTTGACGGAAAGGCCTGTGCGACGATTTCATAGTATTTTGCGGGCGACGGGATGAATTCGGCCAGCCGCAAATCCTGCATGACAGAGCGCCCGAAAATCCGCGTAAGAATGAACACCGCCACGCCGGACTGGCTTATCACTGTGGCCAGCGCGATACCGTTAAAGCCAAGCCCCGGAACAACACCCGGAATGCCGTACATGAACAGCGGATTCAGCGCCACATTAACGAAAAACGCCACCGTCAGCGCCCGTTGCATCGAACGGGTATCGCCGCGCGCCTGCAAGATGCCGTTGCCACCATAGCCGATGATGAACGCAGGCAGCGCAAAAACAAGCCAGTTGAAATACGCCAGCCCCGCATCACGGTAGCCGCCCGGCTCTGACACCAGCGCGATAATCGACGGTCCCGCCAAAAACGCCACCACCATCATCACAACAGTCCCCATGACGGCAAACCCGATGCCCTGCGCCGCAAGGAATCGCGCATCGGCCACGTCCTTGCGACCCTTGGCATTGCCGACCAGCGCGCTCATCGCCGCGCCAGTGCCAAAGCCGATGGCAACAAGGATAAAGAACGCCTGAAACCCGATCGCCAGCCCCGCCTGCGCCTGCGTCCCGAAGAACCCCGCATAAAAGGTATCGACCACATTATAAAGCGTGCTGAACAGCATCCCCACCGCCGCCGGAATCGCGAGGCGGCGGAAATGGCCGGTGATCGGGCCGCGGGTCAAATCTTCGTCGATCATCAGACTGGCTTTCTTGGTCCAAAAGTTATGAAAAAGGCGCCCCGCACTCGGGACGCCCTTTGTCGGTTTATACCCGTACGGCCGTTACAGCCCCCATTTATAGGCAACTTCCTCAAAGAAACCTTCGGTCTTTTTCAGCTCGATCCAGCTGTTGATGTAGTTGATCCAGACCTGATCCGTTTGCGGCAGCAGCATGGCAATAGGCGTGGGTGCCCGCGCCTGTGTCACTTCGATCTGCCGCACATTCGGGAATTTCTGAAGCAGAAGCGAGCCTTCGATGTTGGAGGTTACGAAAACATCCGCACGCCCCGAAAGCACCTCTTGAAAGCCGCGCGCGGGCGCTTCGACCACGACGATTTCCGCATCGGGGAACCATTCCTTGACCATTTTCTCGAACGAGGTGCCAAGCGTGGTCGCGACCTTTACATCCGCTTGGTTGATGCTGTCCCAGTCGGTGAAATCGCCCAGCTTCTCCTCGGTGGTAAAAGGGAACATCTCGACCGCGATATAGCTGCGCGAGTACCCCGCCGCCTTCAGCCGTGCAGGGCTGATCGAGGCGGAGCCCGTCATGTGATAGTTCCCCGCAACCACGCCGTTCACCAGCGTTTTCCAATCGGTCGGCACCATCTCAAGCTCGACACCCATATCGGTAGCAAGCTCTGTCATGATGTCGATATCATAGCCCACATAGGAATTCGTCGCAGGGTCACGCACCGACATCGGATTCCAATCCCCGGTGGTGCCAACCTTCAGCACACCCGTGGAGAGAATGTCATTCAGCGCGGATTGCGCCATCGCCGGAGCGGCCAGAACAGTGGCGGCAAAGCCCACGGCGAGGCCCAGATTTTTCAGTAGCTTCATGTATCTTCCCCTGAGGATTTGATAAGGGGTCGCGGATGCGACTCTTTGATTATGCAACCGAACCTAATGCCCGCACCGTGCAGAGCAACTGCCATCGTCACAATACACCTCACAAGAGAGAGAGTCATGCCTGATAAATCGCACGCCGGTTCCGGAAAAGCCATCGAGATCAAGGGACTGAATAAATGGTACGGTGACTACCACGCCCTGCGCGATATCGACCTGACGGTGGCGCACGGCGAACGGATCGTGGTGTGCGGCCCCTCGGGGTCGGGCAAATCAACCCTGATCCGTTGCGTCAATTCTCTCGAAGCGCATGATCAGGGCCGCATCGTGGTGGACGGAACAGTGATGAAGGACGCCGCCTCGATTGAGGCGATCCGTTCCGAAGTCGGCATGGTGTTCCAACAATTCAACCTGTTTCCACATCTGACCATCATGCAAAACCTGACCCTCGGCCCGATGAAGGCGCGCGGGCTGTCGCGCAAGGACGCGCAAGCGCGCGCGATGAAATACCTTGAACGGGTCCAGATCCCCGAACAGGCGCATAAAAAACCGGGCGCATTGTCGGGCGGCCAGCAACAGCGCGTGGCGATTGCGCGCTCTTTGTGCATGGAACCCAAGATCATGCTTTTCGACGAGCCGACATCGGCGCTGGACCCTGAAATGATCTCTGAGGTGCTGGACGTGATCATCGATCTGGCAGACAGCGGCATGACGATGATCGTGGTCACCCACGAGATGGGCTTTGCCCGCCGCGCCGCTGATCGCATGGTGTTCATGGACCGCGGCCAGATCGTCGAAACCGGCACCCCCGAAGACTTCTTTGAGCGACCTAAAACCAAACGCTGCAAGACTTTCCTCAAACAGATCCTCAAGCATTGAAGGGCCGGACTATGAAACGTTCAACGCTTGTTGCCCTCGGCGCGCTGGTGGTGCTTTCGGGGTGCGGGGCCGCTGGCAACTGGGGCTGGTATGTGATCGACCCGACAACACCAAAGGGCTGGTCAAACATCACCTTCCTGCTCGACGGTTTTTGGGCCACGATCCTGCTGTCGGTCATCGCCGCCGTTCTGTCGATGGTGATCGGCCTGCTGGTTGCCCTGCCAGGGATGTCGACCAACCGCTGGCTGCGCCTGCCCAGCCGCATCTACATCGAATTCATCCGCGCCATCCCGCTATTGCCGATGCTGTTCTGGGTGTTCTACGGGTTGCCTGTGGTCCTGAAATCTATGGGCATTTCCGTCAGCATTGATGCGTTCTGGGGCGCGATCCTCACGTTGGCGATCTCTGATTCCGCCTTTACCGCAGAAATTTACCGCTCCGGCATCCAGTCAATCTCCAGAGGCCAAACCGAAGCCGCCAGAACCATCGGTCTCACCTATACGCAAACCATGCGCTATGTGATCTTGCCACAGGCAATCCGTCGCATCCTGCCGCCGTTGGCGAACCAGTTCATCTATATCGTGAAAATGTCCGCCTTTGCCTCGGTGATCGGGATGCAGGAGTTGACGCGCCGCGCCAATGAATTGGTGGTGACGGAATACCGGCCACTTGAAATTTACACGCTGCTGATCCTTGAATACCTTGTACTGGTGTTGATCATCAGCTTCTTCGTACGGTGGCTTGAACGTAAAATGGGCGCGGACGAGAGCCGCTAAAACAGGAGAGAAAGACATGAGCTGGAGCAATTTTCTGGACGAGACGATGGCGCGTATGGCGACCTTGCAAGAGCAGACGCCCGCCACCTTCGACGGCTTCAACACGATGGGAAAAGCCGCCAAGAAATCCGGCGCACTGGATGAAAAAACCAAAGAGCTGGTCGCGCTTGGCATTTCCATCGCCACGCGCTGCGACAGTTGCATCGGGTTTCACGTGAAATCGCTGGTCCGCCTTGGCACCACGCGCGAAGAGTTCTGCGAAGCGCTCGCCATGATCGGCTATATGGGCGGCGGTCCCTCCATCGCGTACAGCGCAAAGGCGCTTGAGGCATTCGATGAATTCAACGCGGCGTAATGCGCCCCCGCTGAGGCCGGTTTAGCGACGCAAGCGTCTTGATCCGTGCACCGACTGTGCCACAGGCACGCCACATCGAGGATAGAATGCAGCCCACTCTGGACCCTGACACACTTTGCACATGGATCGGGCGGCACGAAACCCGGACCGACACCCTGCACACCGGCCCCGCCAATCTGATGGAGATGACGCTGGACCGTGATCCTGTGCTGGGTGCGGGCGATGCGTTGCCGCCGCTGTGGCACTGGCTTTATTTCCTGCAATCCGCACGGATCAGCGCACTGGGGCGCGACGGGCATCCGGCCAAGGGCGGTTTTTTGCCCCCCGTCGCCCTGCCCCGCCGGATGTGGGCGGGCGGCAGGTTCGGTTTTGCCGCGCCGCTGCGGATGGGGGACACGGCAACGAAAACCTCCACGATCAAGGATGTCGCGCTTAAACATGGCCGCTCGGGCGCGCTGTGTTTTGTCACCGTGCGTCATGACCTTGGCGTGTGCGGTGCGCCCGCGTTCTGGGAAGAGCATGACATCGTGTACCGCGAAGACCCCAAGCCGGACGCCGTGCCCGCCCCTACGCCGCTGATCGGCACCGATTGGGATATGACCGAGGAAATCACCCCCTCCGAAGTGCTGCTCTTTCGCTACTCCGCGCTGACATTCAATGGCCACCGCATCCATTATGACCGCGCCTATGCGCGCGATATCGAAGGGCATGGCGGGTTGGTGGTGCATGGTCCGTTGCTGGCGACCCTGTTGATTGATCTGGCCGGACGCGTGATGAATGGCGCGCCCGCCCGCGCGTTCGACTTTCGCGCGCACAGCCCGCTTTTTGACACCGCCCCCTTCACGCTACACGCGCGGCGCGCGGGTGACACGGTGACGCTTGCCGCCGCCACCCCCGAGGGGCGGCTTGCCATGCAGGCAACCGCGACGTTCTAAAGCGTCCCGCTTTTAATCTGAGGCATCTCTTGTCGCCAATGCCGCAAGAGCGTTGAGGGCGGGGCGTTCCAGACCTGTGGCCCGTAACAGTCAGACAGCACCTTTGACGAGGCGGTTGCGCAGGGTGCCGATCCCCTGGATGCTCAACGCGATCTCGTCCCCGTCCGACAGCATCCGCCCGATCTCAAGCCCGCAGCCAAGCCCGACAGTGCCCGACCCGATCACCTCACCGGGATAAAGCGTTTCTGACGCCGAGATATGCGCGATGATATCGGCAAAGCTGTGGTGCATGTCGCGCGAATTGCCCTCGCCCCAGATCTCTCCATTCACCTCGGCGCGCATATTCAACGCCGCCGGATGCGGCACCTCGTCAGCGGTCAGGATAAACGGGCCAAGGATATTGCCGGTGTCGAAATCCTTGCCTTTGGCGGGGCCAAGCTGTCCGGGCATCTCCTTCATCTGCGCATCACGCGCGCTCATGTCGTTAAAGATGGTGTAACCGAATATGTGATCGGGGGCTTCGGCGGTCGAAATATCCTTGCCGCGCTTGCCGATCACGATGCCCAGCTCCAGCTCGAAATCCATGTTGTCGCTATAGGCAGGCCATTGCACATCCTGCCCGTGGCCAATCACCGAAAACCGGTTGCATTTGTAATAAATCGGCTGGTCGTACCACACCGGCGGAATGGCAAATTCACGACCCGTCATCTCGGTGGCGCGGGCAAACGAATTGATCAAATGCGTCTCGAACACCAGACAATCGCGCATCTGTTCGGGGCGCGGCAGCGGCGCGCAAAAGCGGACACCGGCACCGTCAAGGATCGCAGATACAGGCGCGATTGCCACCAGATCACGTGCACGGCTCAGCCCCTGCGCTCCCGCCTCGATCAGCGCCTGCATCGAGGTAAACGCCGCCTCGCTTCCGCCACTTGCGGCGTACAGATCAAGCAGCCGGTCACCCTCCAACGCCGCAACCAATACCTCCTTGCCACCGCTCTCTACTGTTCCCAGACGCATGGCTCACTCCTCCTCGATGATGGCAACGGCGCGGACGAAACCGGCGCTTGCGCCTTTGATCTTCCACGGAAAACACGACACTTCGAACCCGTGATCCGGCAACGTATCAAGATTGGCAAGCTTCTCCATGTGGCAATAGCCGATCTCCATCGAGGCGCGATGCCCTTCCCAGATGATCGACGGGTCTCTTTCCACCATCCAGCGCTTTGCGGTCAGCGGGAATGGCGCGTCCCACGACCACGCGTCGGTGCCGGTCACCCGCACCCCTTGCTCCAGCATCCAAAGCGTCGCATCGCGCCCGATGCCGCAGCCTTTGACCAGATAATCGGGCTGTCCGTAATGCGCGCCCGCACTGGTGTTCACCACCACAATATCAAGCGGGCGCAGCGTATGCCCGATCCGCTTCAGCTCCGCTTCGATATCGGCAGGCGTCGCAACATAACCATCCTCCATATGCCTGAAATCCAGCTTCACACCCGGATTCATACACCACTCCAGCGGCACCTCGTCGATGGTATACGCAGGCTCGCCCCCTTCGGTGAAACGGCGGTTCATCGTCGAATGATGGTGATACGGCGCGTCCAGATGGGTGCCGTTGTGGGTGGCAATCTGCAAGCGCTCGATCGCCCAGCCTTCGCCGTCCGGCAATTGCTCTTTCTCCAAGCCCGGAAAGAACGACGCGACCTGTCCGGCGGTCATCGAATGATCAAGGTATTCGATCTGCGGCAGCATCATTTCGGGATCGGACTGGATATCCGCCTCAAGGGCTACGGAAATATCGACAAAACGTCTGGTCATAAGGGTCTCCTACAAAAGGGCAGTCACAAGGGAGGGAAAGGCGAGCACAAGGCCCAGCACGAAAAGCATCATCAGCGCAAAGGGAGCGGCCCCGCGAAAGATATCACCAAGGCTGATGCTGTCGTCATCGAGCGCGGATTTGATCACGAACACCGAAATGCCGAACGGCGGCGTCAGCAGCCCGATCTCCACCGCAATCACGGTGATGACACCGAACCAGATCAGGTCGACGTTCATCGCGCTCACAACCGGCAGCATCAGCGGCACAAGGATCAACATGATCGACGAGCTGTCAAGGATCGTCCCCATGACAATCACCAGCCCCAGATAGGCGAATATCACCCCCCAATAACCGATCTCGGCAGTGGCAACAAAGCTGCCAAACCCTGCGGGCAGGCCCGACAACGCCAGCATCCTGCTGTACATCTGTGCCGCGATGATCAGAAAACAGATCGAGGCGGTGACAAGACCGGTGTCCGTCAGCACCTGCCAGAAATCGCGCAATGAAAGCTGGCGGCGCGCAAGACCGATCACAATCGCACCAAGACACCCCACCGCGCCCGCCTCGATCGGGGTGAACAGCCCGCCGTAAATCCCGCCCAGCACCAACCCGATCAGCAGCACAATCGGCAGCCCCTTTGCCGCCAGATCGCGCCCCGTGAGCGTAGGCGCCTCCATATCGGTGATGTTCTCGCCCACAAAGCGCGGAAAGAACCGCGCCATCGCCAACACACCCGCCGCAAAGACCACCGCCAAAAGCAGCCCCGGCAGGATGCCCGCGATAAAAAGATCACCCACCGACTGCTCGGTCAACAGCCCGTAAAGGATCAACAAAAGGCTTGGCGGGATCAGCATTCCCAAAACGGACGATCCCGCGACAACTCCGACCGAGAATTTCGCCGTATAGCCGTGGCGCACCATTTCCGGCACCGCAATGCGCGTGAACACCGCCGCCGACGCAATGGAAATGCCGGTGATCGCGGCAAAAATCGCATTGGCTCCCACGGTGCCAACGCCAAGCCCTCCGCGCAACCGGCGGAAAAGATGGTTCGCCACATCAAACGCATCGCGCCCCATCCCCGTGACGGACACCACATAACCCATCAGAACAAACAACGGCACGACCCCGAAAAAATAGCTCGAAATCGTCTCGGACGCGGCCAGCGCCAACAGCTTCCCCGCCAGAACCGGCGACCCTTTGATGATCCACACGCCCGCATAAGACGTCAGCATCAGCGCAAAAGGCACCCACAGCCCGCCATACACAAGCACCATCATCACCCCAAGCGAGGCAAGCCCGACACCGAAATCATCCATGCGCAGGCCCCGCTTTGGAAAAGCTGTGATAAAGCGCGATCAATGCCGAAACGGTCAACTGTACAATCAGCGCCACACAGCCAATCAGGATGATCAGCTTGACCGGCCAGATCGGCGCGGTGAAATCACCGATGGTCCCCTCATAGGTGCCGCGCGTCCATGATTTGACAAACAACGGGGTGGAAGCGTGCAAAAGCGCCCCCATGATGAACAGCGCCAGCACGCAAAAGATGAATTCGACGAACGAGCGGACACGCGGAAACCGCCGCGCCAGCGTCGCCAACAAAGCGTCCGAGCGCGTCAGCCGCCCCATGCGGAACGTTTGCGCGACCTGTAGGAAAACGATGGCCACGATGGACATCGACACCATTTCAGGCACACCCGAAATCGGCGCGGAAAACCCCGCCCGCCCGATTACATCGGCGTTGACCAACAGCATCACTGCTACGATCAGCAACGTGCCGCAGACATTAAGCGCCAGCGTCAGCGCATCAATACCGCGCCGCAGACGCGCCAGCACCACAAAAGGCGGTCGCGTCTTTTCAGGCATCGCACCGGACACGGGCAGCGCTTATTCTTTGTCCCAATCGCGCACCGGCGTGGCCCCTGCCGCCCGCATGGTGTCCATGTAAGCCCCCAGAACCGCAGCGCCATCAAGGCCCGCCTCGTCCAGCCGCGCGGTAAAGGCCATCGCCACATTATCCATGCCCGCCGCCCATTCGCTGCGGAACGCATCATCCACTTGCGTCACTGTCGCGCCTTGGGATGTCATCATTTCGAGAAAGCTGGTGACAGACGCATCCAGATCCTGATGATAGGCCACCCGCGCCTCTTTTGCCGCGTCAATCAGCACCTGCTGCACGGATGCATCAAGGCCGTCATACCAATCCTTGTTGGCCGCCAGCCCGCCCGCGTATTGCGCGCCAAACCCGATGCGCGTGATGTGGGGGGCAACCTCATGCAGTTTGCCCGGCAACGCGGCCGAGGCAAACACAATCACGCCGTCGTACACGCCTGTTTTGATCTCGTTGTAATAGGTCGTGAGGTTCCCCGAAACGCCCACGGCCCCCGTCCCTTTAAGCCAGTTGACCGCAGGCCCCGGCGCACCAATCTTGCGCCCTTCCAGATCGGCGATGGAGGTGACCGGGAAATTGGTCATCAACAAATAATCATCAATCCCGATGGCTGCGCCGAGATATTGAAGATTGTTCTCTTCCCAACGCGCCTTCATGATGTCGTTGCTAAATTGCAGATCATCCATCCAGGTGCCGACCAGCGTTGCGTCACTCGACACGAAAGGCGTAAAATAGGTGATGTTCTGCGGCCCCATCTTGGCAGGATCGAACAGCGACGAAACCAGCCCGATCTCCGCCAGCCCCTCTTCCACCGCTTCAAGCTCGTCGCCGACCTTGGCCAGCGATCCGCCGTATTGCTCGCTCCAGCTGATGGTGGTGCCGGTGCCTTCCAGCGCCTTGTTGACGGCAGGAATGAACGTCTGGCTGGTGTGTTTCACCCAGCGGAAAACCGGCGGATGGCCCGCAACGACAGTCACGTCAATCTCTTCGGCCTGCGCGCCGGTGGTCATCACCACGGCCAGCGCCACACCACATGTCATCTTTTTCAGCAGTTGCTTCATGTCTCTTCCTCCCAAAAGATCGCGCTGCGCGTCGCACCAGGGGCGGCGCAGCACCTGAAAGGATCCTCCCGATCCCGTCAAAGCCCGTGCCCAGAAGATGCCAAGCAGAGCGGTGGCGTCAACCGGTAACGCCAATCCGTGGCTTCTAATTTTTTTCCGACTAAATCAATCAACTATATTGCCTTCAGCTTTCAGCGTGATAATTGACTAAAACAATCGGATATTAACCAAAGGGAATCATAATGGCACGCTCCACGACCCTCACCACCCTCGCCCTCACAGCAGCGACCCTCGTTACCGGCACTGCCGCCGCGTTCGCCGAGGGGGAAGTTAACCTGTATTCCTCGCGCCACTATGACACCGACGAGCGGCTGTATTCCGACTTCACCGACGCCACGGGCATCAAGATCAACCGCATCGAAGGCAAGGCCGACGAATTGATCGCGCGGATGCAGGCCGAAGGCGCGAACTCCCCCGCCGATGTGCTGCTGACTGTGGACACCTCGCGCCTGTCACGTGCAAAGGACTCAGGCGTCCTTCAAGCCATCGACAGCGATGTTCTTGAGGCGCGCATCCCCGCCAATCTTCAGGACGACGACAACACGTGGTTCGGTTTCTCCCAGCGCGCGCGGATCATCTTCTACGACAAGGCCGACGTGCAGGATCCCCCGATGGATTACCTTTCGCTTGCCGATCCCAAATACAAGGGGCTGGTCTGTCACCGCTCCTCGTCCAGCACCTATTCACAAACGCTGCTCTCTTCCGTGATCGAAAACCACGGCGAAGAAGCGGCGCGCGGTTGGGCGCAGGGCGTGGTCGATAACTTTGCCCGTGACCCGCAGGGCGGCGATACCGACCAGTTGCGCGCGCTGATCTCCGGCGAATGTGAAATCTCCATCGCGAACTCCTATTACTTCGCGCGCGCGCTGCGCACCGATGTAAAAGGTCTGTCCGACGGGATTGACAGCATCGGCTGGATCTTCCCCTCACAGGACGCCGAAGGCGCGCACATGAACCTGTCGGGTGGCGGTGTGGCCGTCAACGCACCCAACCGCGATAATGCGATCGCCTTCCTTGAATACCTCGCCTCCGATCAGGCGCAGCAGTATTTTTCGAACGGGAACGACGAATTCCCCACAGTCAAAGGCGTTCCGCTCAGCGAAAGCGTTGCCAAACTCGGCACGTTCAAAGCGGATGATGTGAACCTGTCTTCCGTGGCCAAAAACCTGCCGGTCGCACAGCGCATCTTTGATGATGTCGGCTGGAAATAAGCGTCACCCGGCCAAAACCGGCCTCGACGCAGACCTTCACAAACGCCGGCCTTGCGAGGTCGGCGTTTTTCATATCCCCCGGCCGCGCGCCGCTCTATCTTGCGGCCAAACTCAATAAAGGACACTGGAAATGTATCTCGCCATGAACCGTTTTGACGTCACAACCGAAAACGCCGAGGCATTCGAAGCGCTTTGGCTGGGCCGTGACAGCCGCCTCAAAGAGCTTGACGGATTTGTCGAGTTTCACATGCTCAAGGGGCCGGTGGTGGATGGCAAAATCCTCTATGCCTCGCATACGGTCTGGACATCCGAAGACGCCTTTCGCAACTGGACCAAAAGCGATGCCTTCCGCGCCTCGCACAAGGGCGCAAAGGACACCGCCAAGCTGCATGAAGGGACACCCGTGTTCGAAGGCTTCAGCGCGATCCAGCACATCGTCTGAAACCCGCGCCTAACCGGCGCGCGTCACAAGCCCGTCAATCAGCGCGGGCAGCGCCGCATAGGATGAAAAGACCATATCATGCGGAATTCGGGCTACCGGCGTTTTGCGGTAGCCCTCACTGAACAGCAAAAACGGCACGCCCGCGCGCTGCGCCGTCTCGGCATCCACCTCGCTGTCGCCGACATAGATGCGCGGCCCGTCGCCCAAACCGTCAAACGCCGAGTCAAGCGGTGCAGGGTCGGGTTTATTTACGCGCAATGTATCGCCACCGACGATCACGCGGAAAAATCGCGTCAGATCCATATGATCCAGCACCGCGTGGCACGGTGCCAGCGGTTTATTGGTGCAAATCCCAAGGCTGTGACCCGCGGTGCCAAGCGCCTCAAGCACCTCGACAACGCCGGCGTAAACCTGCGTCAGCGAAAACGCGGTAAGGTAGCCGTGCTTGAACTGCGCCACAAACGCCGCGTGCTGCGTGTCCGGCAGACCCGTCGCCGCGCACATCCGCGTGACAAACACATCGACGCCGTTGCCGATGAATTCATGCGTCTGCGCCAGCGAAATTTCGGCCCCGTGCGGGGCCAATACACCATTCGCCACGCCCTGAATGTCCGGCGCGCTGTCGATCAGCGTGCCGTCCAGATCAAAAACAATCCGCGCCATCAGGCCAGCGGCAGCCGCTGGCGTACCAGCGTCGTCCAATAGGAACAGCCCCAGGCGATCACATCATCGTTAAAATCATATTGCGGATGGTGCAGCCCGGCAGAAGGCCCGTTGCCGACATTGATCATCGCGCCCTGCACCTCGTTCAACATAAACGAGAAATCCTCCCCGCCAAGGCTTGCAGGCATGTCCAGATGCACCTTTTCCTCGCCCGCAACCTCCTGCGCGGCCCGCGCTGCGCGCCGGGTGCCCTCCGCATCGTTCACGGTGACGGGATACATGCGGATATACTCCAGATGCCCGGTGGCCCCATGCGCGGCGCAGATGCTCTCGACAAGGTTTGTCAACTGCTCCTCGATGTGGGTGCGCACCTCTTCGCGCAAGGTGCGGACGGTGCCCGTCATCGCAACCTTCTGCGGTACCACGTTGAACGCATTGCCCGCCTCGATCGTACAAATCGACACAACCGCATTGTCCATCGGGTCAAGCGTACGCGCCGTCATGCCCTGCACCGACTGAATCAAAGCGGCCGTGATCGGCATCGGATCAACGGTTGTATGCGGCATCGCCGCATGGCCGCCGCGCCCTTCCACAGTGATGCGGATTTCATCGACCGACCCCATAATCGGACCCTCGTTGATGGTGAACTCTCCCACCGGCAGGTTCGGACGGTTGTGCATCCCGTACACCTCGTCACAGGGCCAGCGGCTGAACATACCGTCATCAATCATCGCCTTGGCCCCCGCCCCGCCTTCCTCGGCGGGTTGAAAGATCACCAGGACCCGCCCGTCAAAGCTGCGGCTTTCGGCCAGTTGTTTCGCAGCCCCCAAAAGCATCGTGGTATGCCCGTCATGGCCGCAGGCATGCATTTTTCCCGGCACCGTGCTGGCCCATTCGGCCTGCGTTTCTTCCTCGATCGGCAGCGCGTCCATGTCGGCGCGCAGGCCAATCGTGCGCCCCGATGCATTGCTTTGCCCGATGATCACCCCAACAACACCGGACCGCCCGACCCCTTCAACCACTTCGTCACAGCCATAGCTGCGCAGCTTTTCGGCCACGCTGGCGGCGGTGCGCGTGACGTCATACAGCAGCTCGGGATTGCGGTGCAGATCACGGCGAAATTCGGTCAGCGCGTCGATCTCTTTGGCGACCCAGTTTTCAACAGCCATCGTTCATTCTTCCTTCATACGGTAGCGAAAGTCGCAGTGCGATGCGCCCTTCATGATGGTTTGCGTTCGGGTCAATTCCATCTGCGGATTATACCCGATGCAGAAATCCCCGTCACGGTTGCACGACAACAGATGCCCGATATCGCCAAGTCCCATCTCACGGTACATTTCGGCGTATTTGCAGCGCGTCATGTTGAAATCCAGTTTCTCGTCCGATGTCTCGATCGGATCGAACTCCAATGCGCCACCGGCACGCCATTGCGGCATGATCGCCTCGAAATCATGGAAATTGGGCATACGGCCCTTCTCCTCGATGTTCTTCTCGCGCAGGGTTTTCCCCTGCTCAATGGCCGAGCGCGAACACGCCTCGCCAATCACGGCTTCCGCCTCTTCGCGGCTTGACCGCTCGGTGACGACTTCCAGAACATGCGCCAGCACCATCGCTTCGATCTTGCGGCGCAGAAGGATCGGAATGTTGTGCAGGTCCACATCGGCGAATTCCACTTTGGCGGTCTCGGTCATCTCTCTCTCCTTCACAGCTTCGGTTCTTTGTTGTCCTGACGTTTGAGCCACGCCAGATAGGTCGGCGCAACCTTGCGCAAAAATCCCTGTACCGGAAACGGTTCCGGCTCGGTTAGCGGCAGGGCCAGCTCGTTTTCGTTCACGCCGGTGACAGCGCGGGCCAGATCCCGACCCAGCGCAGTGCCCAACGCCACCCCCCGCCCGTTGCACGCCATCCACGCATAGCCGTCAGGGCCAATGCGATGCACACGCGGGAACCGGTCCCAGTTCATCCCGACAAAGCCCGACCACACATGAGTCATTTCCGGCACGCCCAGCGCGGGAAAGGCCTGCGCCAGATTTTTGGCGGCTTTGCGGCGCACGCGGTTGGCCACATCATGGCTGCCAATCACGGCCCCGCCAGTAATCAACCGGTTGCGCGCATCATAACGGAAAAACCGCAGATCGCCGCGTGTGTCCGACACCGCCTGCCGCCCCGGCAACAGCTTTGCGCGCAGGTTGTCGCCCACCGGCTCTGTCGCCATCTGCCAGCTCAGCACAGGGATCAACGAACGCGCAAGCCGCGGCGCAAGCGATGGTGCCAGCTCGCCGGTGTAGGCGTTCGTCGCAAGGATCAGCGCCCGCGCCCTGAGCGTACCGGTCGCCGTCTTGATCACCCACCCGGCGCCCTCGCGGGCATAGCTGGTGACGGTGGCATTTTCATGGACCACCGCGCCCAAGCCTTCGGCGGCCTTGGCCAATCCGCGCGCAAACGCCAGCGGATTGATATGCCCGCCGGTGGGATTATACATCGCCCCGTACCAGAAATCCGAGCCCAGCAGATCCGCCGTCTCGCCCTGCGTTTTCATCTGCGCCGGAAAGCCGTGGCGCTGCCACGCATCGACCCGCTTTTGCGACAGCTTCACGCGTCCGGGCGAATGGGCGGGCTGCATCCAGCCGGTTTGTTCGGCCTCGGCGTCCATGTCAAATTCACGCGCAAGGTCAAAAAGGATACCGGCGGAATTGCCGATCAGGTTGACCATCCGCTGCCCCGCATCACCATAACGCGCAACCCACGCATCCGGCTCGGCGCTGGTCAGGATCGGAATTACCTGCCCGTTATTGCGCCCCGACGCGCCCCAGCCAACGGCGCGGCCCTCCAGCACCGTGACCGCATGACCGCGCCGCGCCACCTCCAACGCTGCCGACAGGCCGGTAAACCCCGCGCCGATCACCGCAACATCCGTTTCCGCATTGCCCTGCAACGCAGGACGCAACGCGCGGTAAGGCGCCGTCGCGGCCCAGATTGACGGCGCATGTGTCACTTTGGTCATAACGGCGTCTCCTTGGGCGGCGTCCAGTCCCGTCCGGGGATCGACGTCATCAATGTGCGGGTGTATTCATGCTGCGGATTGGCAAAGACCTCGTAGGTCAAACCGCTTTCCACAATCTCGCCTTTTTGCATCACGATGATCCGGTCACACAACTGCGCCGCCACGCGCAGATCATGCGTGACAAACAACAAAGACAGCGACATCCGTTCGCGCAGTTCCGCCAGAAGCTTCAGCACCTGCGCCTGCACCGACACATCCAGCGCCGACACAGGCTCGTCCGCGACAATCACCGACGGCTCCAACGCCAACGCGCGCGCGATACCGATGCGCTGCCGCTGCCCGCCGGAAAATTCATGTGGAAACCGGTTGGCGGCGGCGGGAGACAGCTCGACCAGCTCCAACAAATCACGCGCCCGCGCGCGCGCTTTTTCGGGCGCTTCGCCATGCACAATCGGACCCTGCGCGATCAGATCGACCACCCGCTTGCGCGGGTTAAGCGAGGCCATCGGATCTTGAAACACCATCTGGATATGCTTGCGCATTTTACGCAACTGCGACGGGCTGCATGCCAGCAAATCGGTATCGCCCACCTGAACCGAGCCGCTATCGGCCTCCAAAAGCCGCGTCACGATGCGCGAGACCGTCGTTTTCCCCGATCCGCTTTCGCCCACCACGCCCAACGTCTCACCCCGGCGCAACTCGAACGACAGGTCTTTGACCGCAACAACTGCCTTGCGCTTACCGGCCATAAACCCGCCGCGCGCCTTGAACGTCTTCATCAGATGCGTACCGGTCAGGACAACAGGCGCGTCCGTGTCCACTTTTGGCAGCGGCGGTTTGAGGTCCGGCACCGAGGCAATCAACGCTTTGGTGTACGCATGCTGCGGTGCGTTCAACACCTGCGCGGCTGGTCCGCTCTCGACCATCTCTCCCTGACGCAGAACCACGACATGATCGGCAATCTCGGCCACGACGCCAAAATCATGGGTGATGAACAGAACGCCCGCGCCCTCCTCATCCTGCAAGTCGCGGATCAACTTGAGGATCTGCAACTGCGTCGTCACATCCAGCGCCGTTGTCGGCTCGTCCGCGATAATAAGGCGCGGCGAAAGCGACAGCGCCATGGCGATCATCACGCGCTGGCGCTGACCACCGGAAATCTGGTGCGGATAGGCGTTATAAGCCCCTTCAGGATCGGGAATATGCGTCCGGTTCAGCATCTCGATGGCATGTGCGCGCCGCTCTTTGCGGCCCGCTTTCATGTGTAGGCGCAGCATCTCGTCGATCTGCCATCCCACCGTCTTTTGCGGGTTCAGGGCCGTCATCGGCTCCTGAAATATCATCGAAATCTCCTTGCCGCGGATCGCTTTCATCTGCGTTTCCGTTTGCGCCAGAATATCCACCCCGCCAAAACGGATACTCCCCCCCGACACATGCACATGCGGTTCGGGCAGCAAGCGCATCACCGCCCCCGCCGTCAGCGACTTGCCCGATCCGCTTTCCCCGACCAGACACACCACCTCCCCCGACTTCACAGTCAGGCTCAACCCGTCAAGCGCCAGCGGACGGTCCGCCCCCTTGGGAAGGGCCACCTTAAGCCCCGCAATCTCCAGAATGGTATCGCCGCTCATTGTTTCTGCCTCGGGTTCAGCGCATCGTTCATGCCTTCGCCCACCAGCGAAAACGACAGCACCGTCAGCACAATCGCCACACCGGGGATCGCGGCGCAATACCAGTCTTCGCGCAATACGGCGCGGCCCTGCCCGATCATGTTGCCCCAACTCGCATAGTTCGGATCACCCAGCCCCAAAAACGCCAAAGCGCTTTCCAGCAAGATCGACAGCGCCATGACAACCGAGGCATAGACGATGATCGGCGGCAGCGCGTTGGGCAGGATTTCCTTGAAAATCAGCGCCGTGTTGGACACACCCAGATTGCGCGCCGCATCCACGAATTCGCGGTTGCGCAGCGACATGAACTCGGCCCGCACCATGCGCGCAGGCGCTGTCCAGCTGACGACACCGATGGCAACGGTGATCCATTCGATCTTGGACCCGAGAATAGCCACCAGCGTCAGCAACAGCACAAAGTTCGGAATGGTCTGGAACGCCTCTGTGATGCGCATCAGCACATCATCGACCCAACCGCCAAAATACCCCGACAGCGCGCCGATCACCACACCGATGACAATAGCCACCAGCGTTGCCACAACCCCCACCAGCAATGAAATGCGCGCCCCGTAAAAGATGCCTGCCAGAATATCGCGGCCCAGCTGATCGGTGCCCAGCGGCGTTGCCATGTCGACAAACGGCTTTGTCAGCGGCGCACCCGCACGCGACAACGGATCACCCGGTGCCACGATCCCCGCCGTCAGCGCCATCAAAACAACCACGGTAAAAATCACCAGCCCGAAAAGGGCCGCGCGGTTACGCCGGTAGCGCCGCCAGAACACAATCGCGCGCGAGGGTTCGGCGGGGGCAAGGGTGGTATCGGTCAGGCTCATGTTAATTCAATCCGGCTATCAAGGCGCGCATAAAGCAGGTCTGTCAGGAAGTTCACCACCACAACGATGATGGAACACAAGAATATGATCCCCATCAGCGTGTTCATGTCGCGTTGCACCACCGATTGATAGGCAAGCGATCCCAGCCCCGGCAGGGTAAATATCGTCTCGACCACAACCGAGCCGCCAAGCACAGTTGAAAATTGCAGGCCCAGCAGCGTGATCACCGGCAACAGCGCATTGCGCATAATGTGGTGGACCATCAGACGCGTTTCGGACGCGCCTTTGGCCCGCGCAGTGCGCACATAATCCAGTTCCGCCACCTCCATCACGCTTGCGCGCATCAGGCGCAAATAAAAGCTGAGATAGATAAGCGAGAGCGCAGCCGTGGGCATCACCAGATGCAACGCCACATCCCACACATGATCCCAGCCGGTGTAAAAACCCGCAATCGTTTTGATCCCGCCAACCGGAAGCCAGCCGAGCTTCACCGAGAACAAAAGCATCATCATCAAGGACAGGAAAAACGACGGCGTCGCATAGAAAACCAACCCCAGTGTCGAGATCACATTATCGGTCAGCGAATAGGCCCGCCGCGCAGCAATCGCGCCCAGCGCAATGCCGATGCTGAAAGCAAGGCTCAGCGATGTCGCCATCAGCAAAAGCGTGGTGCCAAGCCGGTCCCAAAGGACCGTGGAAACCGGTTGTTCATACACAAACGACCAGCCGAAATCGAAAGTGGCAAGCTTGGTCATATAGACCCAAAGCTGCACATATATGGGCTGGTCCAGCCCGTATTCCTGCCGCAGGCGCGCGATAAATTCGGCATCGGCCCCGCCCATGTCGCCCACAAGAGCATCGACCGTATCACCGGGGGCAAGCTTGAGCAGCAGGAAAGTCCCGATCATGATCAGGATAATCACAGGCACCGCCTGCAAAAGCCGGCGCAGGGCATAGATCACGATAGGCGGCAGCAGCAGACGCATCAGGCAACTTTCATTATCGGCCCCTCCCGTGACAGGCAGGACCATTGCGGAAGGAAGATCACAACGGCGGCCCCGACATCGGGGCCGCCTCTCAAGTAATCAGATCACTCGTCGAGCCACAAATCATACCAGCTGGAAGAGTTCCAGCGCGGTGTGTTGTGGTGGTTCATGAGTTTCTTGCTGGTGACCGAGATGAACGGATGTTCAATCGCAAAGATCACCGGCAGGATTTCCTGATTCTGGCGCTGGATCTCGTGATACATCGCCGCCCGCTTGTCCACGTCCAACTCGGATGCGGCATCGTCGATCAACTGGTCGATTTCTTCGTTTTTCCAACCAAACTGGTTGGTCCACGGGGTGCCTGCGGGCTGACCCGAGCGCAGCCAGACCATGGTGGACACCGCAGGGTCGGACCGGAACTGGTGCCAGCCGTTCGCCGTGTCAAAGTCATGATCGCGGTAAACACCGTTAAGGAAGCCCGGCGCGTCGTTGGTCTGGATCTCGACGTCGATGCCGATTTCCTTCATGGCCTGTGCAAAATACTCGCCCCAAAGCTGGGTGTATTCGCCCCATGGCGCGGGGCGGTGGCGCAGCTTGAATCGGATGCCGTCATCACCTGCGGGGTACCCCGCCTCGTCCAGCATCGCCTTGGCTTTTTCAACGTCATAGTCATACACCGTCACGTCATCGGTGTAATTCACCCCGCCCGCCTTTGGCACGGGGCCACGACCGGGGGCCGCAAAGCCGCGCATGACCGTCTCGATACCGTAATCAATGTTCAGCCCGTGATGCATCGCCTGACGCACCTTCACATCCGCCAGAATCGGGTTGCGGTGGTTGAATTCAACGGTGGAGTGGGCAACGTTGTTCTCGTACCCTTCGGTGCCAACATCGAAACGGTCATCCTTGGACAAGCGCACCACATCGGCCATCGACACGCCGTTAAACCCGCTTTCATGCACCTCGCCCGCTTCCAAAGCGGCGGCGGCAGCGGATTTATCCTTGATAAAACGCCACACGATCCGGTCAAGATAGGGGAAGCCCTCGCGCCAGTAATCCTCGTTCTTGACAGCCATCACATACTGGCCGCGCTCGTATTCGACAAACTTGAACGGGCCGGTGCCGACAGGTGCGGTGTTGTACTCGTTCTTGAGAATATCGGTGCCTTCATACAGATGCTTGGGCATCGGGTGGCCCAGATCGGGCATCGCAGCCACAAAAAGCGACAGCGGCATCGGTTTGGAATAGTTGAAGACGGCGGTGTGATCGTCGGTGCAATCCACGCTTTCCAGATTGGCCTGAAGCGCCGAAGAATAGTTCAGCAGCGGCTTCCACATTTCCATCGCGGTAAAAGCAACATCGTCACAGGCGAACGCTTCGCCGTCATGCCATCGCACACCCTCGCGCAGCTTTACGGTAATCGCCAGACCATCATCGGAGCTGCTCCATTCGGTCGCCAACACCGGCTCGTACCCCTCATAGCCGCGATCAATCAGCGGCTCGACGATCTTGCCCGTGATGTTGTAAACTCCGGTAGAGGCGCGCAGCGCGGGGTTCAGCGTGCGCTGCTCGGAGATCATGTGAACAATGGCGGTGCCGCCCTTTTTGACCTCTTGCGCCTGTGCGGTGCCGCCTGCCCCAACGGCCGCAATACCGGCCAGCGCAAGGGTGAAACTCTTCAAACCCGTCTTCATGATTTAGACCTCCTGATGGATTGCAAATAATGTCTGGTTAATCAAAGATGTCGTCAGGGCAACCATAGGAGCCAAATTTTGAGGGTACAAGAGACGTCGCACACCTGCGGCGCCCGCTGGCGGCCCCTGATCTTTGCAAAGGCACAATAGCATTGGCATGGGCCGTATTACGGCCTGCCCGGTTTTGTAACAGACGTTCAAAGGAGCCACCAATGACCCATCCGACGCTTGGCATCGACCACTGTTTTGCTCTCGTTCATGACCTCGATACCGCCGCCGCCCAATTCGAATCGCTCGGCTTTACCCTCTCGCCCAAGGGGATGCACTCCGAAGCAAAGGGATCGGCCAATTACACGATCATGTTTCCGGATGATTATTTCGAGCTGTTGGGCCTGATCCGCGCCACACCGGTCAATGCCCCCCGCCGCGAGATGCTGGCGCAAAGCGGCGAGGGGCTGCATGCGGTTGCCTGCCGGATCAAGAATGCCGTTGAGGCAGAGAAAGCTTTGACAGCCCTCGGAATCGAAACCTACGGACTCAACAGCTTCGAGCGCCCCGTGCCGCTGCCCGATGGCAGCACCGGACGCGCGGCATTTGCCACGGTGTCCTATGCCCCCGACGAAGTGCCGCGCGGTATCGTCTTCATGTGCGAACACCAGACCCGCGAGACAGTCTGGCTGCCCGAACTGCTGACCCATAAAAACGGTGCCTGCGGCCTTGGTGCCATCCTCGCGCTCAGCGACGATCCCGCCGGCGAAGCGCCGCGTTTTGCACGGCTCTGGGCGCAAGGCGCTGTGCAAAGCGATGCCGACCAGACCCTTATCACCACCGGCGACAATTCCGCCCCGCTGATCCTGATGACGCCGGAGCAGATGGCGCGCCGCTATCCGGGAATCGATCTGTCGGGGACCGCAAAGGGCGCATTCACCGCGCTGCGTCTGAAAACATCCGATATTGATGCCGCAGCCGCCTGCGCGCGCGCCGCCGGAATCCCCCCTGTGCAAACCTCCCACGGCATCGCTATCGCGCCCCAACATGCCAGCGGCACCCTGCTGGAGTTCGTCGCCGCCTGACGCCCCAGACAAAGACAGGCCCGCGCAAAGCCGGATTTCAAGTGTTTTCAGGTGAAGCGATTGTTATTCGAGGAACGAGGAAGCTCCCACCAGAGCGAACTCTTCCTCATCGCCTAACTGCGCCCGCAAATGCTTCTGATCCTCTCCGCGCTATCGACAATGCTGTCACGGATAGCCCCAAGAGCCAGCAACCACCGGCGCCCCCCCCGATCAGCCCCCAAACAGAATACCGTTAAAATTTATACTTCGTTTAGAAACAATAATTCATACAGCCCACCATTAGCTGCCTATTCGTCCAAATTTTGCCACGTTTCCCCAGCAGGTTGCAATCTACGGGTAAATATTTGACGGGTTGGGAGACTAAGATGAAAATTCTCGCGGTAGATGATGATCCAATTATTCTGGAATTACTGACACAATTCGTCGCCAGCTTTGGCCAGCATACGCTTCTCACGGCAAGCTCCGGGCCAGAGGCGCTCGATCTGCTCAGCGGCGATAATGCGCAGACGTTCGATTGCTTCATGCTCGATATCCAGATGCCTGTCATGGACGGTATGGAACTTACCCGGCAGATCCGCGCCCTTCCCGCCCACGCCGAAGCGCCGATTGTCATGCTTACCGCCATGTCCGAAAAACGCTACATCGACGGCGCGTTCGGCGCAGGTGCATCCGATTATGTGACCAAACCCTTCGATGTGGTCGAATTGAAAACCCGGATCGAGGTGATCGACCGGCTGGTGCGCAACCGTAAGCCAAAAAATACAAAGATCTTTGCCGCCAACACCCTGAACGAACAACTCCGCGCGGATGCCGATTTCATCGAACTTCACGCCCCGATCAGCCTGCATGACGTTGAAAATGTAATCGAATGCAACGCGATGGAGAATTACGTTGCCCAATTGTCGCGCAGCTCGCTTTTTGGCTCGACGGTTTTCGCCTTTTCGATTCGCAAGATCGACGGCTTTCACAACGCGCTCAGCGCCGCAGAATTCAAGTTCCTCATTGAGGATATCGCCGAAATCATTTCCGATACGTTGACAGGCCGCCAGTTCCTGATGTCCTACGCCGGCAACGGCACATATGTGTGCATCACGGAAAGCGGCTGGCGCCCTGATATGGAACGCCTGACCGATCAGGTGAATCTTTATCTCAACCGCGCGCACATCATCTCGAACACCGGACAAGAGCTGCACCCCCGCATCAGTACCGGCGCTGCCATCCGGCTGGTCTGGAAATCCGGAGACCAGATTCTAAATGCGCTTGGTCAGGCCCAATCCTCGGCTGAAGCCGCCGCAGAAGAACACGAACGGCTCAAAACAGACTTTTTCCAATTCGGGAGAACAGCATGACAGCCGCCGCCAAATTAGAGATACCCGGTCTTGACAGAATACGAGACCGGTTTGTTGATATGCTGGGCGATCGCAAAACCACCATCGCACAGCACGCGCTTGCCGCGTGGGACGGTAAGACGGCAGACGATATCAACGCAAACCTGACTGCCGCAAGGGCTACGCTTCACCTGATCGCGGGCACCGCCGGCACAGTCGGCTTTCCCGAGTTGGGCCATAGCGCGCTGCACTGCGAGCAGGAAATCATCGATCATCTCGATGGCCCTGATGCCGTTCTTGCTGTTTGCCCCGGCGAGATCATTTGGCGCATCGACGACTTTGTGGCCAGCTGTAACAAGATCACCGCCTGACCGCCCATAAGAAAAGACCAGCACGGTACTGAAGCGGTAATAGGCAAGGTCGTGAAGGCAAGACAGCATCCACTAGCAAGCATTGTATGTTTACGCGTATGGAAGCCGCCAGTCTGCCCGTCTTGCGAAATCTGGCCGGATGGCCTTGCGCCACCGGCGCTGCCCCCCGGACACCATGCTTTCCGACTTGCCATTTATTACCGACCGATGATTTCGTTGAAGCCATCAGCGAGGCACTAGATCAGGCCGCGGAATGGCTCCGCACATACAACAAGCACCCTCAATATGTATCGCATGGGCAATTGTGTGGGGATGTCAGATTCACATCGTTGATCGCCGTAGACGATGCAACCGCTCCTCTGCAGGCCAATTTCCCCTCGCCGTCGCGCCTATGATGATTACCGAATTACGGCGGTTTTATCTGCCCGACCACAACCACAGCCCTCGTGCGCAGCACTCTGTTTTGGAGCCATTCGCGGCGCAAATTCTTCGAACGGCCCGGCATTGCGGGCAATGTTCTGCGCAGTTGGGGGCTGGAAAGGCGCACACAGCTGTCAAACACAACGACGTCGCCAAGACCATCGACCACTTCGCCACTTCCAAACACGTTCGGTAGGCCGCCTTCACTTGATCGTGACGGTTAAGGTTAACTATATCGACCCTCAAGCATGGATGGCCGATGTGCTTGCCCGCCTTCCCAACATCACCGCCTCGCGCGTGCATGAGCTGTTGCCGTGGCATTGGAAGGTTCACGTTAAAACCGTCAACGCCGCACCCGCCGGATGCGAACCCCCTACCCTGAATCCAGTTCACATAGCGCTCATTCTCTCACGAAAGTGGCTCGATTTGGCATTTTCGGCGCCCCACCATCGCTTATCATGCCGGTCTGGTGGCACCCTGAAGGGTTCCCATTGCGATTGCGGCAAAAATTTGTGTCTGTGTCATGTGGAAATCATGACAAGCGTCGCCGCCCCTCACTCCACAATGCTTTGGAGAGGCTTCGAGTTCTCATTCAGATAGTTAGCAGTATTCAGGGCGAATAATTGGTCAGAAACCGACTGGCTTACACCGCTGGCCCTTTTTGTTTTGCCAACAACCCATCGCGCAAACTACGTCCGTTGCCCGCGTTATTTCAACGCTGCTTTGATCTGCTCCGACAAGGTCATCGGATCAAACGGCTTGCTGATCACTTCGATCGCTCCGATAGCGCGGAGTTCTTTACGCTCTGCCTCCTGCGCGCGGGCTGTCATGAAAATCGCGGGCACAGCCGCCAGATGAGGCATTTCACGCATGTGCAGCAAGGTTTCCTTGCCCGTCATGCCGGGCATCATCATGTCCAGTAAAAGAATATCCGGGGTGAAATCTGCAACACCGTTCAACGCATCCGCACCGGATTCATATTGAATCACTTCGAACTCGCCCGACAACTCCAACGAGATTCTGGTAATCTCGCGAATGTCCGGATCGTCTTCGACATGAAGCAGCTTCATCATTCTGTTGTCCTCTTCAGGTAACAAGCCAAACTACCCGCGCAAAATCCGGCATAAGCGCTCCACTCCTCTATCCCCCGTCAAAGCGTCAATAATGTGACACTGCATCACGCTTCAGCGCCGCTTTCCCACTGGTGCGTCCCCCCCCGCGCCGATTGTTTTCACATGTTCCACGATTGTGTCGATTTCAACCTGCGACTTGGTCATGCTCAGCACCACCCGCGGATCATCCATCGGCGCATTCTGGGCTGACAATCCAACGACCTTGGCCTGCGGCTGATGCTGTGAAATCACGTCCAAAAGACTTGTCGCATTGCCGTCCGACAAGGTCCAATCAACCAAAATCACATCCCACCATCCCGATTTCATCACCGCATGAGCCTGCGATAGGCTTTCTGCATGGGTAACATCCGCAGCCTTGCCAAAACCTGCTTTGATCACATCGGCAAAATCATGATCATCTTCGACATGCAGAATACTCAGCCGCCCCGGCACCGTTCTGAGCACGCGCACATTATCGCGAGGTGCCACCAAGGCATCCACCTTGACCAACGGACAGGTAAACCAAAACACCGTCAAACCGTCAGGCGTGCTTTCAAACCCGATGCGCCCGCCTTGGCGCGCGACAATCTGGCGGGTGATATTCAAGCCCAGCCCTGCCCCCCCTTTGGAGCGCGTATCGGAGCCGTCCGCCTGTGTGAACGCGTCGAAAATTTGCGCACGAAAACTCTCCGGCACGCCGGGACCCAGGTTTTGCACAAACACAATCGCCGCATCGCCTACCCGTTCAAAGCGGACGGTCACCGGCGTATCGGGGTCCGAATACTTGCACGCATTGGAAATCAGATTAGCCAGAACCTGCTTTGTGCGCCCTGCGTCGATCCGGACGATGATTTCATCGTCAGTGCCGGCAATCTCAAGCGTGTTGTCATGCTGCCCGGCAAACGGGTGCATCTCGTCGATAATCGACTGAACGATACCGTTCAAACTCTCGTTCTCTATCTCGAACACAACCTCCCCCGACGAGATTTTTTCGAGGTCGAGAATGTCGTTTACAATTGCGGCCAACCGGTCTGCATTCACGCGCGCAATCTCCAGCAAACGCTGCGCCCCGGATGACATCGTCTTTGCATCTGTGACCCCCAGAAGGCCCAGCGCGCCCTTGATCGAGGTGAGCGGCGTGCGCAACTCATGGCTAACGGTGGCAACAAACTCGCTCTTGATCTGTTCGACTTTTTTCTGGTCCGTGATGTCGACTATTTGTGCGATATACACATTCTCTTTCGCGTTTTTGTCATAGATCCAGCTGACGTTGCACAGGCCCCACCGCTCCTCGCCGCTGCGGGTCTGGATGCGGAACTGGTTGTGGTAAGTCGCGGCCGTTCCAGCGGTCATAATGTCGCGAACGTCGGCTGACATGCGAATGTAATCTTCACGGCTCAGCAAATCGTCGATGCCTTTGCGATCCAGCAACATCTCGGCAGAATAACCGCTCAGCTTCTCAAGCGCCGGATTCGCCCCTTTGAATTTCCCCTCGCTGTCTATCAACGCCATGCCCACCGGCGCTTCCTCCAGCACCATCCGGAACCGCGCCTCACTGGTTTCAAGCGCATTGCGCGCATGGTGCAGCTCAGTAACGTCGGTTTGCGCTCCCACAAGACGGGTGGCGCGTCCCGCCCCGTCACGCTCGACAGCAACAGCGTCCGAGCACATCCAACGCCAGTCAGACCCGAAACGGATCCGGTATTGCGCTATGGTCCGCTTGCTCTCTCCGACAATGCAGCGGCGGTTCGCCTCCATCAGATGCGCCAGGTCATCGGGGTGTACCCGTTTGTGGAAATGCTCCTGCGCGTCAAATTCACCCGTAATATCCGTTGTGCCCATGATCTTGTGCCAGCTCGCCGACACAATGGATTTTCCGGTTTCCAGATCCAGTTCGAAAATGCCGATTTCGGCCCCCGCCAGCGCCAGATCATAGCGACTCCGGACAGTTTCCACCTCCCGGCGCGCGGCAATCTGTTCGGTCACATCTCGCAGGATCGCGGTCGTCTGCTCCTCACCGTCGGCAGAGGTCCAGCCGGTTGTCTCCACATCCAGCAACAGCACTTCGCCGTCGCCCGAAAAACCTTCGGCGTTATAACCTTTTGTTCTGTTCCCCGGCTTGAGAACCACAAAATCACCAAAATCTCGACCAATGAAGTCTATGGCTTTCTGTTTGAACAGACGTTCTGCGGCCGCATTGGCAAAAGCAATGCAGCCCTGACCATCCAGAACAATCACCACCGAAACTGTGCTATCAAGAAGTGCGCGGTTTTCCTCTTCGCTCGCCCCTAACTGGCGCGCGCGCTTTTCGGCCACCTGTGCCAGCGCGCGACTGCGCAGATCGTTGTATTTCAACGCCAGCGCCAGCAAGGCCGTGAGCATCAGCCCGATCGCCATTGCCGCCAGCGGCAGATAACTGTGAAACCGTGCATCAAAGGCCGGTGTGCTGACGAATTTCAGGTGCCACAGGCGTCCGTTCAATGCCAAGTTATCGCTGCGCTCGTAATACCCCGCCGCATCGGAACCCGTTAAACTATTGTATATGATCGCCTCCGGATCCGGCGAATTCGCATCAAAGGCGACAAGATTATAATTCTCCTCCATTTGCGAGGTGGTCCCGACAAACACAGAGGCCCCGACAAACGGAGCAGTGACCCAGCCAAGAAATGCGCCCTCCTGCGTTTGGACCGTTCCGGCGACCGCATCGCGCTCATACACCGCGCGCGCCAGCAAAAATCCGGGCTGGTGCGTTTCATCCTGCACCAGAAGTATGCGCTGAGACAGCGCATATTCGCGTGTCGCACGCGCCCTGTTCAAAGCCATACGGCGACCCGTCTCAAACGAAACATCCAGTCCGATCACGCCTTCGTTGCCCTGTTCCGGCGCAACCCGCGTGACAATCATTTTTTCGGCGGTTGCCGTCTGTGGCTGCACCGTAATCTCGCGTCCGTACCGGCGCGACAGCCCGGTTTCCAGCCCCGCAACATCGTCCGCCGCAGCAGAAGTGACGAAGTTAACCGCAAGCAAGCCGGGATATTGCTTTGCCAGATCAAGGCCGGCCATATAATCGATATATTGCGTACGCGAAACATCCCCGGCCACGCTGAGATGCGCCCCGATCCCCGTCAATATCTGTGAATAGCTGTCGATACGGGCCTGAATGCTGGCAATACCGTTCGCTGTGATGTCATTGAATTCCCACTGCGCATTAAGGTTCTCGAATTTGCGGACATAGTGAAAAAGAGCCAGGCTCATCAGCAGACTCGTCATCACAAGTAGTAAACAAACTTTACGAGACACTCCGGGCAGCCTCCTTTCAATAACCATTCAACGCAAAACCGGCTCAAGATCGCGCGGGAACCGCCAATCTGGTGTACTGCCGTGAAACACCTTATCCTTGTATACGCCCGCAAGCTGTTCGTCTAAGTTGAATTGCACGCAGGTTAACAAACTATTGCATTTGCAGCACACAAATCATCCGATTCCCCATCCGTTCGCCTGTAAAGAAGTATGGCCCGCAAATCCTTACAGGTGGGTTACCCGCCGGTGCAGGTGCCAAAGTCGATGCTGCCCGCCCTGTTGGTGATACTGCGGACACCGGTCTTCATCCGCCATGCGTCGCTCTATTGATCGGTCGGGCGGATCAACCGGATCGTTTTGCGCGCCCGCATTTTCGAAGGCGTCGCGCCGTATTCATCACGCACAGCGCGGGCCAACGCGTTGTGTGAATGGAATCCGGTGGCCACCGCCACATCGACCAACGGGATAAGCGTATCCTCGATCATGCTACGCGCGCGGCGCACCCGCAGACGCTTGTAAAAGCGCGCAGGCGTATCATCGAACACCTCGCGAAAAACCCGCTCCAGATGGCGGGTCGAAAGCCCCACGCGGCGGGTCAACTCGCTCATGCTCAACGGTTCTTCCAGATGCGCTTCCATCATCTTGATCGCCTGCGTCACCCGCATGTCGAACAGGCCCGCATTATCGGCAATATCGCGCGGCTGTTCGGCATCGCTGCGCCGGATCGTACTTAATAACATACGATTACCAAGCTCGGCCAATTCGACCGGCGCCAGATGACCCTCGATCAGACCGATCACCAACTCCGCCGTTGCCGCCCCGCCTGCGGCGGTGGTGATCCCGCTACTGCTCTCGGCAAGGCGGGTGGACAGCGTCGGATAATACCCCTCCTCGCGCAGCAGCGCCGCATCCCGCCAATGGGTCGTCACCGGCCCGCCGGGCCTGTCCGCCGCGCGGATATAGGCGGTAGCGGCCTGAGATAACAGCACAACGGGCCGCTTGTGGCGCTGCATCGCGCGCACCCTGCGCGCCCAACCTTGTCGCGCCACATGTGTCCCCCCCGGCACGATCATCATATCGGCGTAAACGTGATCCTCGATCGCAGGCTCGGCACGCACCAGCACATGCGCGCCGCTTTTGACAAACCCCGGCATGTCGCTGACAATCCGGGTGGTAAAGCGCGCATCCCCCGTCACCTCGTTCGCCAGCCGCAGCGTTTCGGTCACGCCGGTCAGCTCCCCCGCATCAAAGCCGCGCTGCACAAAAATTTCGACGGCAAGGCCCTTGTCGTCCGGCCCCCTCACAACGCCCGCGCCAGCAGACCCAGCGACAGGATCACGACAACACTTCCTGCCACGACTTCGATCACCGGCACAATCCACACCAGCGCCGAAACCCCGGCAACACTGCGCAACAGCCCGCCGCGAAAGCCGCTGGCCGCGACCCCCACCGCAACGGTGACAGACGCAGTGCCCAGCGCCATCGCAAACGCCCCCGCGATACCCGCCATCGCGATCCCCATCTGCCATGTGATCAACAGCACAAACAGCGCGCCGGTGCAGGGCCGCACCGCAATACCGCCAATAAGCCAAAGCGCATCGCGCAGCCCGCTTGCCTCGCGCGCCTCCTCCAAAGACGGCCCGTGGCGGTGGCCGCAACTGCTACACGCCGCGTCGTCATCGCCTGTTTGTGTGTGGCCCTGAACCGCCTGTGTGCGCCGCAAATGCCGCACCCCGCGCCACAAAAGCCACGCGCCAATCCCCGCGATCATCGCATAGCTCAGCGGCGCAAGCGTCTGCTCCGCCGCGCCGATCATCCCGTCACGGGTCAGCCCCAGCAACCACAACCCGCCATACGCCAGCACAATCGCGGTAACGGCCTGTCCGAGGCTCGACAATAGCGCAATCAGCGACAGCCGCAGCATCGGCACCGCCCGCGCCACACCGTATCCCCCCACCAATAGCTTGCCATGCCCCGGACCAATTGCATGGAAAAACCCGTAAGCGAAACAGCTTGTCATCAACAAGGCATAGGCGCCCGCCTCACCGCCGCGCAGCGCGCGCAAAGTGCGGGCAATACCGTTCTGGAATTCGCGTTGCTGCCCCGCCGCCCAGACCGCCAACTGCTCGAATCCACCGCTCAGCCACAGCCAGCCAACCGCCGAAACGACCAGCACCAATGCGATACTCAAAGCGCTGCGCATGTGATCCTCACATCCGTAGCAAACCGCGCACCAATATCGCCATAGCCTTCTTCGACAAGGTCAACATCCTCGGGAATCTGGCTCAATTCGGCTTTGGTCATCGCAAGCGCGCCGTCAATGTCGGGCACATTCTTTGACACGTCACATCCCGTGCGCCCCTCTACCGTGACGGGCCGTTCCACATCATAGGCGGTGTAAAAGCTGCCATCATAGGGCCGCAGGCTCAGCACGCCATCCATGACCGGCGCGCCTTCGACGGCGCGCATGTGGGTGGTGATGACCTTGCCATCCTCAAGCGTCGCGGTGGGTGACGTCGGGCCGGACAGGATCAGCGGCACACCGTTCAGCGCCCCCACCAGATCACCGTTATAGCCGTCGATCCACTGCATATCGAAGCCGGTCAGCTTGGCCGTATCCGCAGGCGTCAACACCCCGTCATAATCATCGTCCACGCCAATATCCTCCGTCACCAACAGCGAATACAGATCGTCGTATTCCCATGTCACCTGCACATGGGTCAGCCGGTTCTGTTCATCAATCCGCACCATAAGGCCCGTATTGATGAAAATATGCGGGTGCGCGGCCAAAGGGGCGGCAAACAGGGTGAACGCAAAGGCCAAAGCTATTCTCATGGCGCGCAATCTATGCCTGCGCGCGCAGGCGTACAATCACCCACACTCACAAAGCAGCAGAAATCAGCGCACCCAGCCGCGCGATGCCTTCGTCAATGGTTGCCGCGTCGGTGCGGCTGAAACTCAACCGCATGGTATTGCCCCCCGATCCATCGGCAAAAAACGCGTGACCGGGCACAAAGGCAACCCGTTCAGTCTTCAACGACTGCGCCAAAAGCTCATCACAGCGGATGTGGTCGGGCAACGTCAGCCAGACAAACATGCCGCCTTCGGGCTTGGTCCAATCGACCCCCGCAGGCATGTGCGTTTCCAATGCGGCCAGCATCCGGTCACGCCGCGCGCGATAAGCGGTCTTGATCTTCTCCACATGGGTGTCAAACTGCGCCTCTGCCACCGTGGCAATCGCCATCTGGTTGATGGTCGAGCTGTGCAGATCCGCCGCCTGTTTAATCAAAACCAGTTGGCTGATCACCTCGCTTGCTCCGCACACCCACCCCACACGCAGCCCCGGTGCCAGTGTTTTCGAAAAACTGCCGCAATACAGCGTGCGGCAAGCATCAATATCGCCTTTCCGCTCGATTTCGCGCGCCAGAACCGGCGCCAACGGCTCCCCCTCGTAACGCAGCGATTGATAGGCCGCGTCCTCGATCACCGCGATATCCAGCGCATCGGCCAGATCAATCACCCGTTCGCGCATATCGCCGTCCAGTGTCTTGCCGGTAGGGTTGGCGAAATCCACCGACATATAGGCAAATTTCACACGGCCCCCGCCCGCCGCATCGGCGTAATCGTCGGCTGAGCGGTTGGTCTCTGGGTCCAGCCGGTCATACCGCGGCTCGTACGCATTGAACGCGCCCAGCGCGCCAAGGTAAGTGGGCCACCCCACCAACGCCGTATCGCCGGGGCTCAGCAACAGTTTGCCGAGATAATCGAGCGCCTGTTGCGATCCCGACGTGATCAGCACGTTGTCGCGCGTACACGCGATGCCTAGACGCGCCATTTCGTTTACGATCCAGTCGCGCAGCGGCCCGTACCCTTCGGAGACAGAGTATTGCAACGCGGTGGCCTGCATTTCGGGCGTAAGAGCCTGCGCAAAGGCGTCCTGAAACGCCTGTGCCGGAAACAGATCGGGATCAGGGATGCCACCGGCAAAAGAGATAATATCAGGCTGTTCCAACAACTTGAGAAGCTCGCGAATCTCGCTGGCTTTCATCCGGTCGTTCCGCGTGGCAAAAATCTGCTGCCAGTCCATCACTCTCTCCCAGAACACTTGTTTATTTGACGCGACCTGATCATGAATTCGCGATTTAGGTCAATATATTTTACCCATACGCCCGAAGCGGACCTTTCATGCGGCCCCGCAGGCGCGAATGCCTAGACCCGCCAGCGCAGAATGCGCCGTTCCAGCGCACCAATGATGCCGCTCACCACAACCCCCATCACCGACAGGATCACCACCCCCGCAAACAACCGTTCCAGATCATACAGGCTTCCGGCCTCAAGGATATACGCCCCGACACCGAATTGCGCGCCCAACATTTCTGCAGCCACCAGCAGGATAATCGCAATGGTCAACGAAATGCGCAGCCCCGACAGAATCCCCGGCATCGCACCGGGCAGCACGATCTTGCGCACGATCGACCACCAGCCAAGCCCGAAACTTTGCCCCATGCGGATCAACGTCCGGTCCACATTATCAACCGCCGCATAGGTCGCCACCACTGTGGGCGTAAAGGTGCCAAAGGCGATCAGGGCGTATTTGCTGGTCTCGTCAATGCCGAACCAGATCACAAACAACGGCAACAGCGCGATTTTCGGGATCGGGAACAGGGCCGCCACCAACGGCACCAACCCCGCCCGCACATAGGCAAACAAGCCGATCATCACACCCACCGAAATGCCCATCGCGGCCCCGATGCTCGCCCCGACCGCCAGCCGTGACAGCGACGGGATCAAATGTTTGAACAACAACCCCGACGCCCATAATTCACCAAACGTGGCCAAAACATCGGACGGGCGCGGCAGCGTCAGCGACGAAATCCACCCCGCCCGCGTGCCCCACTCGGCCAGCGCGATCAGCACCACAAACACCGCGATACCGATGCCGCGCACGCGCACAGGCGCGAAACCACCGCCGCGAAAAGGTACTTTTTCAGACATGTAACAACTCCGCATCCGCCGCCGCCGCTTCATCGCGCATCAACCCCCACAAATGGGCCTGCTGCGCCTCCAGTTGCGCATCACCGTGATGCCGCTCGGCCAGGGGCGTGTCCAGCTCGACAATCTCCGAAATCTGCCCCGGACGGCGCGACAACACGACAATCCGGTGGCCCAGACGCACCGCCTCGGCCAGATTGTGGGTGACGTACACGGCGGTAAAAGGCGCGCGCGTCCACAGCCCCACCAGATCATCCATCAGCAACTCGCGCGTCTGGCTGTCCAGCGCGCTCAGCGGTTCGTCCATCAACATCACCGCAGGGTTCACCGCCAGCGCGCGCGCAATCGCCACCCGCTGTTTCATGCCGCCCGACAACTGCTTGGGCAGCGCATCCGCGAAATCCGTCAGCCGCGTACGCTCCAGCACATCCGCGATGATTTCGCCCTGCCGCGCGCCCAGCTTGTGATCCTCCAGCACCAACGCCACATTGCCCGCAACGCTGCGCCACGGCAGCAACGCGAAGTCCTGAAAAATATACGTCAGCGCATTCAGACACCCCTCGGGCGGGTTGCCCAACTGCAAAACCGCACCCTCGCTGGGCCGCTCAAGCCCGCCCAAAAGCCGCAACAGCGTGGACTTTCCACACCCCGACGGCCCGACGATACAGGTGATCTTGCCGCTTGGAATATCCAGCGACACATCGCGCAGAACATCCGTATCACCATACCGGTGGATCACGTCTTGCAGCTTCAGGTCCATCAGTCTCTCCCATGAAAAAGGCCGGGCGCGATGCCCGGCCCCATCCGCAGTTTACACGTGTTTACGCGCCTGTTGTCTCTACATACGATGTGTCGATCAGCGCATCGAGCGGAATATCACCATCGACCAATCCCTCGGACTGGAACCACTCGAGCTGGTCACGGATCGACGCCACGTTCATCGCCGCCCCTTCGTTGATCCGCATGGTGCCGTTGATGATCGACGGAGCCGCCTTTTCACGCGTACGGTCGGTATAGACATATTTATGCAGCAGATCGACCATCCCGGCCACGCCGTCCTCGCCTCCGGTTTTGGCGATCATCGCGGCGTTGTAATCAGCCACACCTTTGGCGTAGGCCGCCAGATAGTCCTGCGTCATCTGCTTTTCCTCGCCCGCGTTTTTGGTCGAGGTAAAGACGGTGGTGACCTGATAGTCAGGTAGGTAATCGGACACGTTGCCAATCATATGCACAGCGCCCGAACCCGCCAGCGGCTTGGCGATATGGGGCACAATGGACCACGCATCAATCTGGCCCGACTTCAGCGCACCAATGATCGCGCCAACCTTTTGCAACGGTTTGAACGCCAGCGTGATGCCCTCTGCCGCCGCCATCTTGGCCCCCATGTAATGAAACGACGATCCGGCCTGCGTCATGCCATAGCTTTTTCCGTCCAGCATTCCGGGTGCGGTGATCCCCGCCTTGAATGCCGCGTCCGAAACAAGGAATTTCTGCCCGTCGATGCCCGGCTCTTCCTGCAACGCGCCGCCAATCACCTTGATCGCGCCCTTGTCCGCGAGCGACACAAGCCCGCCCGAGATCGCCGTTACCGCATAATCCACATCGCCCGATGCAATCGCGACCGCCATCGGCTGTGCCGCCTGAAAGAACCGGACATCCACGTCCATGCCCGCTTCTTTGAAATAGCCGCGTTCGGCGGCAACAAACGTGCCTGCGTGGCTGGTGAACGGCAGCGCGCCCAGCGTGATTTTGCGGCCCTGCGCGATGGCAGGTGCCGCCAGCCCGAAGGCTGCGGCGGAGGCGGCAAAACCGGCAAGGGTCTGGCGGCGTGTCAAATGGCTCATGGCTGTTTCTCCCAGGGTGAATTCGGCGTAAACCTGCGCGCGCAGCGGCGGGAAAGTCAAGCGGGCGGGCGCACATCCAATTGCGCGACCGCCCCACAGCCGCTATGACCCACCTTAACTCAGCTATTGCAAAAGGTGCGCGCCATGAGCTTTGACCGGTCGATCAAAATCGCCCCCTCCATCCTTGCCTCGGATTTCGCCAACTTCGGCGCGGAATGTGCCGCAATCGAGGCACAGGGTGCCGATTGGGTCCATGTGGACGTGATGGACGGGCATTTCGTTCCCGCCATCACCTTTGGGCCCGCCACCTGCGCCGCGATCCGGCCCCACATCAAAGGCGTGATGGACGTGCATCTGATGATCTCTCCGGTCGACAGCTATATCGACGCGTTCGCCGCCGCAGGTGCCGATTTCCTGACTGCCCATGTCGAAGCAGGCCCGCATATCCACCGCACCCTGCAAGCGATCCGCGCGACCGGCTGCAAAGCAGGCGTGGCGCTCAATCCCGGCACACCTGCTGATGCGGTCGCCCATCTGCTTGATCTCACGGACCTGATCTGTGTGATGACAGTGAACCCCGGCTTTGGCGGGCAAAAATTTATCGACATGAGCGCCAAGATAAAAACCCTGCGCGCCATGATCGGCGACCGCCCCATTCACATCGAAATCGACGGCGGGGTTGATCCGCTCACCGCGCCCTTGGTGGCGCAGGCAGGTGCTGATGTGCTGGTCGCAGGGTCCGCCGTGTTCAAAGGCGGCTCCGTCAGCAACCCCGCCCCCTACGGCGAAAACATCCGCGCGATTCGCGCCGCAGCCGAAGGTGCTTACGTCTAAAACCGTTAACCCATTGTTAACAAAAACCTTTCGCGCGCGAAACAAAAGCTCGCGCGCGTTAACAGGCAATGACCCGCCCGGTTCAAGGCAATGCGCCGCCCAGAACCTGTATCATCTTATGCTTGAGCAGCTTGCCCGTCGGGGCCGCCGGCAGTTCCGTCGTCAGAATGATGTGCTTGGGCCGCTTGTACCCCGCCAGCCGCTCTTTCACGAAGGCGCGCAGGTCTTCCACCGTCGGACGGTCGCTGTCGGACACCTGAACAAAGGCCAGAACTTCCTCGTCGCCATCTTTCGTACGGCCCACAACCGCCGACTGGATCACCTGCGGATGATCGTTCAATGCCGCCTCCACCTCTGGTGGGTAGACGTTGAAACCGCCGTGGATAATCAGCTCTTTGGTGCGGCCCAGAATATACAACCGGCCCTGTTCATCCACCTTGCCCAGATCGCCCGTGCGCAACCAGCCATCAGCGCTCAGCGCCTTGGCCGTCTCGGCCGGATTGCGATAATACCCCTTCATCACATGTGGCCCGCGCACCAGAACTTCACCCTCGCCCGCGCCGTTTCCGCCGGGAGCCAGATCATCAATCCGTACCTGCGTGCCCGGCGTAACCGGTCCCACCGAAACATCGGAAGAACCGATTTCGTTGGACGTCGCAGACGCGCCAGATGTGGTTTCCGTCATACCAAAGCCGTTTTGCAACGGCAGCTCGTAAAAGGCTTCGGCCTTGCGCTTCCATGCGGGATCAAGCGGCGCGCCACCCGACGAGACATAGCGCAGCTTGGGCGCGCCCAGACGGGTCATGCCCTTTTCTTTGGTATACTGCATAATCAACGCATGCATCTGCGGCACCGCCGGAATGATCGTTATGCCACCTTGCGCCGCATCAAACAGCATTTGCGCCGAAAACCGCGCCTCGATCTGTGCATGTGCGCCGCTAAAGCAGGCTGCGCCCAGAACCGAAACAAGGCCGAACACATGGCTCATCGGCAACACGGCATAGACCACATCATCGCAGGTCATCTGCCGCAGGTTCGTCGACGCTTCGGACGCAAAACGCATGCCCGCGTGGGTCAGCATCACGCCTTTGGGGTCGCCCGTGGTGCCGGTGGTGTAAAGCAACACCGCCACGTCCTCCAGATCGGGGTCGGGATCGGATGTCCCCGGCGCCAGCATCATTGTGCCGAACGCACCGGTGATCTCCTTACCGCCCAACCGCGTCGCATGTGCCGCCGCATCGGGGGACACATGCGCGGTGGCGATGATCGCCGCTGGCGTGGCATGCGCGATAACCTTGGCCACTTCGGCTTCGGTCTGGCGCGCGTTGAACGGGATCACCACCGCGCCAATCTTCCACCCCGCATGCAGCGTCGCCACCGCGGCGGCGCAGTTCTCGACCAAAAGTAAAATGCGATCGGTCGGGACCACCCCCGCCGCTTTTAGTTCCGCCGCCAGATCGTCGCTGGCACGGTCCAGATCGGCATAGCTCCACGCCACACCGCTGGAATCGCTTAGCGCCATATTGTCCGGCGCTTTTGCAACCTGAGCTGTCAGTAAATCCACCATTCGTGCCATGACGGTCTCCTCCCTATCGCGTTTCCCCCGACCTCAGCCGTAATTGGGCGCGCGTTTTTCCAAGAATGCGGCGATGCCTTCTGCCGCTTCCGGCGCGCCAGTGGCGTACCCCATCGCATCGCGTTCGGTATCCAACTGCTCGGCCTCGCTGACGTCATAGGCCGCACCCACCATTGCGCGGATCGCGGATTGCGCCTCGCGCGGGCCTTGCGCCAGACGGTCGGCATAGGCTGTCGCCACGTCCATCGCGCCGCCGACCTCGGTCAATACGTTGACCACACCCAGATCATGCATCCGCTCGGCCAGTACCGGCTGCGCAAGCAGACACATCTCCATCGACACCTGCCGTGGCAAACACCGCGCCAGATGCGCCGTCAGCCCGCCATCCGGCACCAGCCCCGCCTTGACATACGCCGCGACGAATTTGGCCCCCTTGGCCGCCACCAGAATATCACAGGCCAAAGCAAAGCTAAGTCCGGCCCCCGCAGCGCCGCCTTCGACGGCAGCGATGATCGGCACCGGACAGGCACGCATGGCGCGGATAATGTCGTGCAGCCCCTCGATGCCCTGACGGCGCTCTTCCTCGGGCATGCCCTGGCGTTTGATCAACACGGTCAGATCACCACCGGCACAGAAAAACGGCCCTTCGGCGGTCAGAATCACCGAACGGATGCGCGGCTCTTTTGCCTTCTCCATCGCTTCCGCGATACAGGCATACAGCTCGGGCGACAGTGCGCCGCGTTTGTCAGTGTTGCCGTTCCAGATAATCAGGCGGTCACCCGCATCTTCAAGCCGTGCGCTCATGTCAGTTTCTCCTGTGGGACGCGTTTGAACACGCCTGTCGATGTGGCCACCAATGTGCCGTCCTCGTGGCGCAATTCGGCCGAGATGAACAAAAGACTGCGCCCGCCGCCCGTCACCGTGCCGGTGGCGATCATCCGTCCGGGCTGTCCCGACCCCACGAATTGCGTGTTCATCGAAACCGTCAGAAACGGCGTCTTGCCCGTCCGGTCAACGGACAACGACCCTGTGGTGCCGCTGACATTATCCAGCAACGTTACAGCGATGCCCCCATGCAACACCCCGTGGCGGTTGAGATGGTTTTCGTTCACGTCCAGATAGCATTTGCCGTGGGCGGGATCGCTCACGTCCACGACGTAGCCGACCAGACGTTGTGTACCGGTCTCATTCTCGATGAGACCGGCGTTTTCGTTAGGCTGCTGTGAGGTCAATGAACCGCTCCAGATGGTGGTCGACGTCGCCAAAGCGGTGATCGGCCATCACAATACGTTTGGCGATATGGGCCAGCTCATATTCCTGCGTCATGGCAATGCCACCATGCATCTGGATCGAATCTTCGGCAACCAGACGACCGGCACGGCCGATCAGGTTCTTGGTGCCCGAAATGTTCAGCTCGCGCACGGCGCGTTCGCTTTCCAGATTGCCCGCCGCAAGGATCACGGAAGAGCGCGCCTGCTCCATCTCGATCAGCAGATCGGACATCCGGTGCGCAAGCGCTTGGAAGGTGCCAATCGGGCGACCGAACTGTTTGCGCTGACCCAGATAATCCTTGGTCAGATGGCACGCCGTTTCCATCGCGCCCAGCGTCTCGGACGTTTGCGCCACGTTTGCGGCGGCAATGCGTGCCTCGATGGCTGGTGCCGCTTTGCCCGCATCGCCCAGACGGGCAGAGGCAGGTACGCTCACATCATCCAGCGTCACTTCGGCGGCGCGACCACCGGCCAGCAGGGCGTAACCCTGAATGGTCAGACCCTTGGCGTCTTTGGGAACGAGGAACAGCGAGATGCCATCGGCGTCGTATTCGCCGCCGCTTTCACGCGCGGAGACGACCAGCATGTCGGCAGCTTCGGCATTGACGACAACAGCCTTGCGGCCATTCAAAACGATCTCGTCGCCCTTCACGGTTGCCGAGGTGTTCACGCGGTTCAGGTCATAGCGGCTGTTTGGCTCGCCGTGTGCAAAGGCAAGTTGCAGACCGCCACCGATGATGGTTTCGACATGTGCCGTCTGCGCATCATCGCCCAGATCGGCAATCAGGCCACCGGCCAGCACAGCGGTATCAAGGAACGGCTCGACCACGCCTGCGCGGCCCAGTTCTTCGAACACCACGGCGATGTCGAAACCCTTGCCGCCAAAGCCGCCCTGCTCTTCGGTGAACAGCGCGCCGATGACGCCCAACTCGGCCAGTTCGGCCCAGATCTCGGTCGACATGCCGCTGTCGGATTCGAGGATCTTGTTACGGGTTGCGGTATCATAACGATCCCGCAGGAAACGCCGCAGGGTGTCTTGCAGCATTTGCCGCTCTTCTGTCAGATCAAAATTCATGGCGATTAGCTTCCCATCGTTACTTTGGCAATGATGCCGCGCTGGATCTCGTTGGACCCCCCGAAAATCGACAGCTTGCGGTTGTTGAAATACTGCGCGGCCACCGGACCGGCGGACAGCGGATCGGGCAGCGCCTCGTTCGACCCTTCAAGCGATTCGGACGCAAACGGCATCGCGTAGACACCGGCAGCACGGCGCGCGAGATCGTTGATTTCCTGGCGGATGATCGTGCCTTTAACCTTGAGCATGGAAGATTCCACACCCGGTGCTGTGCCCGATGCCGCCTTGGAGACGATGCGCAGGTTGGTTGTGGACATCGCCATCAGGTCAATCTCGACCTGTGCGACGCGCGCGGCGAAATGCGGGTTCTGCATCAAGGGCTTGCCATTCGCCACTTCGGCCTTGGCGATGCGTTTGACGGCGCGCAGACCGGCCTGCGAAAAACCGACACCGGCGATGTTCGTGCGCTCGTGGGTGAGCAGGTATTTAGCGTAGGTCCAGCCTTTGTTCTCTTCGCCCACCAGATTTTCAACCGGCACTTTCACGTCGGTGAACCAGACTTCGTTCACCTCGGGGCTGCCATCGAGCAGGATGATCGGGCGGACCTCGATGCCCGGCGTGTCCATGTCGATCAGCAAAAAGGAAATGCCTTCCTGTTGCTTGACGGTTTTATCCGTCCGCACAAGGCAGAAGATCATGTTGGCGTGTTGACCCAGTGTCGTCCACGTCTTTTGACCGTTGACGATATAGTGGTCGCCGTCCCGCACTGCTTCGCATTTCAGCGACGCCAGATCGGAACCGGCACCCGGTTCGGAATAGCCCTGACACCACCAGTCGGCACCCGACAGGATGCGCGGCAGCCAGTAATCGTTCTGTTCCTGAGAGCCGAACTTTTGCAGCACGGGGGCCAGCATCGACAGACCGAAAGGCACGGTGCGCGGCGCGTGGGCAAGGGCGGCTTCTTCTTCGAAAATGTGCTTTTGCACGGCATTCCATTCGGCACCGCCGAATTTTTTGGGCCAGTTGGGCGCCAGCCAGCCGTTGTCGTTCAGGATCGCCTGCCAGCGCTCGATGTCGGCCTTGCCCAGCTCGCCACCTGTGCGGACTTTTTCGGACAGGTCTTTCGGCAGTTTCTCATCCAGAAACGTCTGCACTTCCGCGCGAAACGCTTTCTCTTCTTCGGAATAGCTCAGATCCATTTTGTCTTCCTCTCCATAAATCTCTAACAGGCAGGCGGCGCGCAGGCCGCTTGCAGTGTACCTGGCAACCGGCGCGTTGAAACCGCGACGATTGCCCTCATCCCTTGTGTGCCCACGTTATCGCGGACGCGCGCGATTGCCAGTCTTTCGCTACGGCATTTGCGCAAGACTGCATTACGATGCCGCCTTGTTCAGATCATCAAAGGTGCGCCCCTCGTCCGCCAGCTTTTGCAGCAAGGGTGCGGGTTGCCAGAACCATGCGTCCTCTTCAGCGAACCCTTCGATATCTGCCAGCACTTTTGGCAGGCCCTGAATGTCGGCCCATTTCATCGGACCGCCCCAATAGCGCGGGAAGCCGTAGCCGAACAGCAAGGTCATATCCACGTCGAGCGGGCGGCGCGCGATGCCTTCATCGACCACCTTGGCCGCCTCGTTAACCATGGCGCACATGTAGCGGCGCACGATTTCCTCGTTGGAGAACTCGCGCGGGTTGATGCCGCGCTCGCGCTGCTCTGCCGCGATCAGCTCGGCAATTTTGGGGTTCGGGAGGCCGCCGCGCTGGCCCTCTTTATAGATGTAATAGCCCTCGCCGGTTTTCTGGCCAAAATGTCCCTGCTCGCACAGTTTGTCGATGTAGGTCGGCACGCGTTCTTCGGGGTGGCGGTCGGGCGCTTTGCGCTTGCGGGTGGCCCAGCCGATGTCGAGACCGGCCAGATCAGCGACCGCAAACGGCCCCATCGCAAAGCCAAAATCGGTCAGTGCCTTGTCGATCTGGTAGGGCGAGGCACCGTCCAGCACCATATGATCCGCTGCCGTGCGGTAGACGGCGAGAATGCGGTTGCCGATAAACCCGTCACAGACGCCCGCGCGGACCGAGATCTTGCCCAGCATCTTGCCCAGCGCAAAGCCGGTGGCAACAACGTCGGGTGCGGTTTTTTCGGCCACGACGACTTCGAGCAGCTTCATCACATGGGCCGGCGAGAAGAAATGCAGGCCGATCACGTCTTCGGGGCGCGATGTACCGGCGGCGATTTCATCAACGTCCAGATAGGAGGTGTTGGAGGCCAGAACGCAGCCCGGTTTGCACACGGCGTCGAGTTTGGCGAACACCTCGTGCTTAACGGCCATGTCTTCGAACACCGCTTCGATCACCAGATCGACCTGTTTCAGGCCGTCATAATCGGTGGAGACGGCGAGTGATTTGTTCACTAGCGCGTCAAATTTCTCCTGACTGATCTTGCCGCGCTTGAGCGCACCTTGCAGGTTGCCTTCGATGCGGCTCCGCGCGGCGCTGGCTTGCTCCTCGCCTGTTTCGATCAACACAACCTCAAGCCCGGCCAGCAAGGCGGCGGTGGCGATGCCTGCGCCCATGGTGCCGCCACCGATTACGCCGATGGCGTGCAGGGTACGCGGCTCGACGCCCTTAAGCTCGGGCAGGTTGCTGACCGCGCGCTCGTTGAAGAACGCGTGGATCAGGCCCTTGCGCTGGTCGGTGTCCATCAGTTCCATGAACAATTCGCGCTCGCGCTTCATGCCTTCGGCAAAGGGCAGCTCGGAGGCAGCCTGCACCGCGCGCACCGCGGTTGCGGGGCTGATTTGCCCGCGGCCTCTTTTCAATACGGCAGCGTATGTTGCATCCCAGTCGATGCCTTCGGGGGCGGGCATTTCGCTGACCGGACGGCGGGGCGCGTTATCGCGCAGCAGTTCTGCGGCATAATCAAGGCCGACCTCTTGGGGATCGCCTTCTTCGATGCGGTCGATGATACCCATCTCAAGCGCCTCGTCGGCCTTGATGTGACGGCCTGTGGTGATCGCCTCGACCGCGTTTGCGGCACCGGCGACGCGCGGCAGGCGTTGTGTGCCGCCCGCACCCGGCAGGATTCCAAGGTGTACCTCGGGCAGACCGACACGCGCCGAAGGTTGCGCCACGCGATAATGACAGCCCAGCGCCACCTCAAGCCCGCCACCAAGGCTAACGCCGTGCATGGAGGCCACGACAACAAGCGGCGAGCTTTCGATGCGGGTGCAGAGATCGGGCAGGTTCGGTTCCATCGGTGGTTTACCGAATTCTGTGATGTCGGCTCCGGCGATGAAGGCACGGCCATCGCCCACGATCAGCACGGCCTTGACGGCATCATCCGCCTCGGCGCGGCCCATCGCGTCCGACAGGCCCTGTCGGACTGCCTGGCTCAATGCGTTGACCGGCGGGTTTTGAATCCGCACGACGGCAATGCTGCTATGGACGGAATAAGCTACTTTATCAGACATGGTCACTCCTGTTTATCTATCTCCTCGGCGGCTGAGCGTCGCAGGCGACTGCGGCGGCCTCTCCGAACTCGCTTGCGTAATAAGGAACGCGAACGGCGCTGATTGTCGAGCCATAACACACCGTTTCCGGTGCGATGACATATTCTTGCCCGACAAATTGGTCACTGCCGTTCTGACGAAAGGCGCGCATATCCGTGTCCGGCCCAAGCGATTCGAATCGTTCGTCATCAAGGGCGGTAAGGAACGCCACGCAGTGGCATGCCGGAATGCCCGCACCGCATCCAAACCGCGCGTCAGCGTTGTGGCGCGCGGTTGGTCACTGCCAGCATCGGCTGGCGCAGAATCGGATTTGTTTTGCGTCATCGGGCCGCCATTGGAATGAGCCACGAGATTACAGGGAACGACACGATCATCAAGAGCACGATCACATCCCCTGTCGGGAATCGCGTGATGCTCCGCGATCGTCGGGGCAAGCTATGAGCGACATGGTCGGGGGAAAATAGCGCTTTTTAGCCTTGTTTTTGATAGATAAAGGCGCGACCCGGCATGGCTCCTTCGGGCAATGCAAGCTCTGTCAGCCTGTCGAAATACATCCGGTCGCTCGACACCATGATCCCGCCTTGCGCCATCATCGCCTCAACCAACGGCGAAATGGCGCGCGCGAACGTGTCGTTTTTCTGTGCGTTGTGACCGCCCAGATCGGCATGGGCGAAACTGACCGTCGGACCGAGCCGCTCAAGCATCATCGGCAGTGTTTCGAACACATCGCCCAGCACAAGCTGGTCGTCGGCGGGGGTGCTATCGGGGTGCGAGGCGACCGCGCGTTCGAACACATAGACATCACGCCTGGGCAACCGCGCACGGATGTGATCGAAGGTGCGCCCGTTGCCCAGACCCAGTTCAAACACCGGCCCTTCCATGCCGGCGGTCAAATCAATAGCGTGCTCTATGCAGGCGCGCTGCGAGATCATGCGAGCGATAAACAGATCGAGACGGGTCATAATGGAAAACTCCTGTGCTGTGTTCGTTCCCCATCGGGAATGGATTGGCGTGATATACTCGCCTGCACCGCAAGAGTCACCGCACCATACGGCGTCTAAGTGCTGGACGCGGGGCGCTTTATCGGGTTCACTTGAAGCTGCTTACAGGGACATCCATGCCGTTACTTAACGTCACATCACTCAACATCGGCTTTGGCACGGAGGCGCCCGTTGTCGATGGCGTGAGCTTTTGCGTGCAAAAGGGCGAGACGCTGGCGTTGGTGGGAGAAAGCGGGTCGGGAAAAACGCTGACCTGTCGCGCGGTGCTGCGCATCCTGCCCGAGGCGGCCCAACTGCGCGGCGGCAGCATCCGCTACACCAGCGCAGACGCCGATTGCGATATCCTGAGCGCGTCGCAAAAAACCCTGCGCAGCCTGCGCGGGGATCGTATTTCGATGATATTTCAAGAACCTATGCGCTCTCTCTCGCCTCTGCACCGGTTGGGAAATCAGGTGGCAGAGGTGCTGCATCTACACCGGTCGATCAGCGGGGCGCAGGCCAAACGCCAGGTGCTCGCGCAGTTCGAGCGGGTGGGGTTTCCCGATCCGGAGCGCGCATGGAACAGCTATCCTTTCGAGATGTCGGGGGGGATGCGCCAGCGCGCGATGATTGCGATGGCGATGGTGTCGCGCCCCGATCTGTTGATCGCGGACGAGCCGACAACGGCGCTGGATGTGACCACGCAGGCGCAGGTTCTGGGCCTGATCAAAGAGTTGCAGCGCGAGACCGGCATGGCCGTGATTTTGGTCACGCATGATCTGGGCGTTGTGGCCAATATGGCCGACAGCGTGGTGGTGATGAACAAGGGTCGTGTGATGGAAAGCGGCGCGGCTGCCGACGTATTGGGCGCGCCCGAGCATGGCTATACCCGCAAGCTGTTTGCCGCAGCGCCGGTGATTCCCGAGGTGGCGGCGCCAAGTGACGGGCCGCAAGCGGATGATGATCTGATCCTCGATATCCGCAATGTCACCAAAAGCTTTGCCATGCGGGCGGGGGGCTGGCGCAAGCCTTTGATTGTTACCGCCTGTCGCAATGTCGATCTGAAGCTGGCGCGCGGCAAGACTTTGGCGGTGGTTGGCGAAAGCGGATCGGGCAAGACGACCTGTGCGCGCGTGGCTTTGGGGGCTGTAACGCCGGATGCGGGCGGCGAGGTGCTGTTTCGGGCGCACACCGGTGCGCCGCCGATCAAGGTGCATGACATGAGCGCCGCCCAGCGTCGCGCCTTCCAGCGTGATGCGCAGATGGTGTTTCAAGACCCTTATTCATCGCTGTCGCCGCGGATGCGGGTGATTTCTGCGCTGTGCGAACCGATGGAGATTCACAGCATCGGCACCCGCGCAGAGCAGCGCGAGAAAGCCGCCGAAATGGTGCGTATGGTTGGTCTCAGCCCCGACATGCTGCCGCGTTTTCCACATGCGTTTTCGGGCGGGCAACGCCAGAGGCTGTCGATTGCGCGCGCGCTGACCCTTGATCCCAAGCTGTTGGTGTGTGACGAGCCGACTTCGGCGCTGGACGTGTCGGTACAGGACCAGATTTTGACGTTGCTCGAAGAAATCCGCGACCGCGCGGGCCTGAGTTACCTTTTCATCAGTCACGATCTGGCGGTGGTTGCACGGATCGCCGATGAGGTTGCCGTGATGCGCGGCGGTGTCATCGTGGAGCAAGCACCGCCCGAAACGCTTTTCTACAACCCGCAGCACCCCTATACCAAGGCATTGATCGCTGCGCGGCCCGAGCCTGATATCTCCCGCCCGATCGACCTTGATCTGGTGTCGAAAGGGGCGGGTGCGCCGTCAAGCTGGCCGGAGATGTTCCGGTTCGAGGGGGCCGATGCCCCTGCCCTGCGCGAAATGACGCCCGGACATATGGTGCGCTGTCATGCGTAAGTGGATCATCTGTCTGGTGCTGATGCTGGCCGGTCCCGCAGCGGCACAAACGCCCGACCTGCAAGAGACGGTTTTCTGGCAGGCCGAAGTAAATGCCGGAGACATGCCCCCCGTGGCCGAGCGCCTGCCCGCAGAGCCGCTGGTTGTGGATCTCGCGGCAAAAGCGCGCCAGTTCGGCACGCAAGGCGGCACGCTGCGCACGCTTGTGTCACGCAGCAAGGACATCCGCCAGATGGCCGTTTACGGCTATGCACGCCTGGTGGGGTATGCGCCCGATTACACGCTTTACCCCGACATCCTTCGCGATGTGACGGTCGAGGACGCACGCAAGTTTACGTTGCATCTGCGGCGCGGGCATCGCTGGTCCGACGGCGCGCCATTCACCTCTGCGGATTTCGAGTACTGGTGGAAATATGTGGCGAATGACGCGGACATCACCCCCTCCGGCCCGCCCGAATGGATGACCGTTGATGGCCAAATGGGCCGCGTGACGTTTCCCGATGCGCAAACGGTTGTGTTTGAATGGGATACGCCCAATCCCGGTTTTCTGCCGCTTCTGGCGCAGGCCCGCCCGCCGTTCATCTACCGGCCCGCGCATTACCTCAAACAGTTCCACATTGCCTTCACCACGCCGGACGCATTGGCCGGAATGATAGCAGGCGCGCGGGTGACCAGCTGGGCCGCGCTGCACAATAAATACGATAACATGTACAAATACGACAATCCCGACCTGCCGACATTGCAGCCGTGGATCAATGCCAGCGTCGCGGCCTCCTCGCGCACGTTGTTTGTGCGCAATCCGTATTATCACCGCATCGACAGGCGCGGCACACAGCTGCCCTATATCGACATTGTCGAAATGACGGTGGTAGGGGCCGGCCTGATCGCGGCCAAGGCGAACGCGGGCGAAGTGGATTTGCAGGCGCGCGGGATTGATTTTCGCGATGTGGCGATCCTCAAGAAAGGCGAGGCGGACGGCGCACCTTACCGGACGTATCTGTGGGCCAATGGCACGGCGAGCCAGATCGCGATTTACCCCAACCTGAATTTTGCCGATCCGGTCTGGCGCGCGGTCATGCGTGACGTGCGATTTCGCCATGCGCTTAGCCTCGGGATCGACCGGCGGATGATCAACCGCGCGCTTTACTTCGGTCTGGCAAGCGAGGGCGGCATGACGGCGCTGGCGCAAAGTCCGTTTTTTGACGTGGAAAACCTGCACGCGTGGGCCGATCTGGATCTGGCGCGCGCCAATGCCCTGCTGGACGAGATGGGGCTGACCGAACGCAGCTCCAACGGCTTGCGCAAACTGCCCGACGGGCGGGTCATGGAATTTGTGATCGAAACGGCGGGCGAACGGCAGGAGGTCGAAAATGCGCTGACCATCATCGCGGACACATGGCGCGATCTGGGCATCCGGCTGATCATGCGGCCCCTCGACCGCGACATCCTGCGCAACCGCATTTATGCGGGGCTGGGCATGGCGTCGGTCTGGTACGGCTGGGACAACGGGTTGCCACGGCCTGAAACCTCGCCGGAGTACCTTGCGCCCACCCGGCAGGAATTTTTCGCATGGCCCATGTGGGGGCAGTATTTCCAGACGATGGGACAGGCCGGCGAAGCGCCCGATATGCCCGCCGCCCTGCGCCTGCTGGAGCTGGAACGCGCATGGTCGCTCAGCACCGACACCGGCGCGCGCACGGCGATCTGGAAAGAGATGCTGCACATCCACGCACAGCAGCAATTCGCCATCGGCATCCTTGCCGGTGCGCCGCAGCCGATTGTCGTATCCGACCGGTTGCGCAATGTCCCCGAGCAGGCGATCTGGGCTTATGATCCGGGCGCGCATTTCGGCATCCACCGGATTGACGAGTTCTTTTTCGATGATCCGTTGCAACAGGTGAGCCAATGATTTTGCTGCGCTACGCGATTGGCCGCTTTGTTACGATGCTGCTTACGCTTTGGATCGTGTCGATCCTTGTGTTCGTCATCATCAACCTGCCGCCGGGCGATTACCTGTCCAACCAGATTGCAGAGCTGCGCGCCACGGGTCAGGCCGAAGGCGTGGCCAAGGCGGAATTCCTGCGCCGTGAATACGCGCTGGACCGGCCCCTGTGGGAGCAATATCTGATCTGGACCGGCTTTGCGCCCGGTCCACAGGGGTTTTACGGGCTGATCCAGGGCAACTTTGGCTGGTCGTTCGAATTTGACCGCCCCGTGGCCGAGATTGTGGGCAATGCGCTGTGGCTCACTGTGCTGGTCAATCTGGCGGCGGTGGTTTTCGTTTATGTGGTGGCGTTGCCTCTGGGCGTGCTGGCGGCAGCCAAATCCGAGACATGGGTGGATTATACGGCGGGGTTCATCGGCTATCTGGGCCTTGCCACACCGAACTTTTTGCTGGCGCTGATCCTGTTTTACTATGGTCACAAATATTTCGACCTGCCGATTGGCGGATTGATGGCACCCCATTTCGAGGGGCAACCGATGTCGTGGCCCAAGGTCAAATCCATCCTTGTGCATCTGATCGTACCGACCTTTGTGATCGGCACCTCGGGCGCTGCCGCGATGATGCAACGGCTGCGCGCGAATATGCTGGACGAGTTAAGCAAGCCTTATGTGGAAACGGCCATCGCCAAGGGCATGAAGCCGTCGAAGATGCTGCGCAAATACCCGTTGCGCATGGCCTTCAATCCGTTTGTCGCCGATCTGGGAAATCTGCTGCCAGCGATGGTGTCGGGGTCGGTTCTGGTGTCGGTGGTGTTGGGGCTGCAAACCATCGGGCCATATCTGCTGGCGGCGTTGAAATCACAGGACCAGTTCCTCGCCGCTTTTGTGCTGATGTTTGTGGCATTGCTGACGCTGATCGGCACGATGATCTCGGATTTGTTGCTGGTGCTGCTTGATCCGCGCATCCGCACGGGCGGGCGCGAAACATGAGCATCCAACCCTCCAACCGCTATGTCGACAAGGCGCCGTGGACCGATACCGCCGATCTGTCACAGGTCGAACGCGCCGAATTCGACGCGCCCGCCTATGTGCTGGTCTGGCGCAAATTCCGGCGCCACAAACTGGGGCTGATCTCGGGGCTGTTTCTGCTTTTGTGCTATCTGATCCTGCCGGTGGCGGGGTTCGTTTCCCCGTACACGGCAAACGAGCGCAGCGCCGATTACCTGTATCACCCGCCGCAGGGGATCAACCTGTGGCACGAGGGAAATTTCACCCGGCCGTTCGTCTATCCCACCATCGCCAAACCCGACCTTGAGAATTACCGCTGGACTTATGTCACCGATGAAACCCGCCCCCTGCCGCTGGAGTTCTTTTGCGAAGGTGCGGATTACCGGTTGTTCGGGTTGATCCCGTCCGACACGCATCTGTTTTGCGCACCCGACGGGGCGACGGTATTCCTGTGGGGGTCCGACAGATTGGGCCGTGATGTGTTCAGCCGCATTCTCTACGGCGCGCAATTGTCGATGACTGTCGGGCTGATCGGAATCACCGTCAGCTTTGTTCTGGGCATCTTCTTTGGCGCGCTGGCGGGGTATTTCGGCGGCAAGACAGATTGGATCGTGAACCGCGCCATCGAAATCTTGCGCTCCCTGCCCGAATTGCCGCTGTGGCTGGCGTTGTCGGCGGCGGTGCCGTCCAATTGGGGACCGGTGGCGGTGTTTTTCATCATCTCGATCATCCTCGGCATTCTCGACTGGCCGGGCCTTGCGCGCGCGGTGCGCTCCAAGTTCCTTTCCTTGCGCGAAGAGGAATACGTCCGCGCCGCCGAGATGATGGGCGCGCGCCCCGGACGGATCATCCGCCGCCATTTGCTGCCCAACTTCCGAAGCCATCTGATCGCCTCCGCCACCCTGTCGATACCTGCGATGATCCTCGGGGAAACAGCGCTCAGCTTTCTGGGGCTTGGTCTGCGCGCGCCTGCCGTCAGCTGGGGCGTGATGCTGAACGACGCGCAGAACCTGGCCAGCATCGAGATCTATCCGTGGACCGCGATCCCGATGCTGCCGATCATCGTGGTGGTGCTGGCGTTTAACTTTCTAGGCGATGGCCTGCGCGCGTCACTCGACCCTTACCGCACATAAAAAGGGGCCTGTTGCGCGGTGCCCCTGCTTCATTTGGCCAATAAATTCCGGAGAGCGCGAGAGGCAGAGCCTCTCGCATCGGTCGGATGGTCCTTGGCCATCCGAAACGATCAGGGCAGCTCGCCCTCCTTGTACCAACCGCCCGTTTTCACTTCGGTATCCGTACCAACCCGCATGGCAAATGATTTCGGGTCTTGCGTGCCGCCATCGCGGCCTCGGTAGTGATAGGGGTAGACATATGTCGGCTTGAATTCCGCCACGGCGGAAGCAGCAGCGTTCGCGTCCATCGTGAAGGGCAGGTTCATGCAGACAAACGCCAGATCAATGTTGTTCAGCGCGCGCATCTCGGGCGTGTCTTCGGTATCGCCGGACACATACATACGAAAGCCGTCGAAGTTCAGGATATACCCGTTGTCACGTCCCTGCGGGTGGAAGTTCTTGCGTGCTTCGGTCGTATTATAGGCCGCTATCGCCTCGATGCTCAGTTCTTTAAACATCGCAGTGCCGCCGTTCTGCACGGCGGAGGCCTGCGCTTGCATCGCTTCGGGCAGCATGTCGAAAACAGCCGGGTTGGCGATAATCTGCGTGTCTTCGGCCACGATCCCGTCAAGTGTCTCCTGATTGTAATGATCGCCGTGTTCATGCGTGATCAGCACCAGATCGGGTTTGGCAAACGCAGCGTAGCTGTCCGCACCATCGACCGGATCGACATAGATCACACCGGCGGGAGTCTCGGCCACAAAGGACGCGTGATGCACGGGATGGATCGTGATCGGGCCTGCACCCGTCTTGAACGTATCACCGCTGTGGGCCGCTGCGCGCGCGGTGTAGGGCAGGATGGTGACGACACCTGCGGCACCGATGCCGGTGACAAGGAATTGACGGCGTGAGGGGGTTTTGAAGTCGGTCATAATGGCTCCGTTTTTTAGATCTATTGTCAGCATCTAGCCCGCTTGCGCCGTCCTTCAAGCGGAGGGATCGTTGGCTTGCGGCTTTACGCTGTCGAACGCTTGCCCCGAGGTCCGCCGGAAGGTGATGCGGCAGGCGTCAAAACAGCCCCGCTTAGCGGTCGTCGCCCGAGCTTGGCGCGCCTTCGCCCGCCGCCTCTTCTTCTTCGATCGAGGTGTGGGCGGCAGCCGCGACTTCGCGCTTTTGGTCTTCGCTCAGATCGGCAACAGGGCCATCGGCCAGACGCACGGTGACCTCGCGGTGTGCGAATTTGATGCCCTCGCGGTGGAACAGGTCGCGGATGTCTTCGTATACGCGTTTGCGCACCAGCCATTGATCGCCCGGTTTGGTCATGAACTTTACGCGAATGATCATGGCGCTGTCCTGCATTTCAATCACGCCTTGCGATTTCAACGGCTGGATGAAGTTTTCCCCGATCACCGGATCATCAAGCAACGCCACACCCAGCTTTTTGATCAGCTTGCGCACCCGTTCAACATCGGTGTCATAGGTCACACGCAGGGGCAGTTTCATGATCACCCAGTCGCGCGAATAGTTGGTCATCACCTGAATTTCGCCAAAGGGAATCGTGTGCAGCGCGCCAAGGTGGTGGCGCAACTGGAACGAGCGAACCGATATTTTTTCGACCGTGCCTTTGACACCGCCCACGTCCAGATATTCGCCCTTGCGAAAGGCATCGTCGAACAGGAAAAACGCACCCGCGAAGATGTCACGCACCAACGCTTGTGATCCGAAACCGACGGCCACGCCCACGATCCCCGCACCCGCAAACAGGGGACCTACGTTGATGCCGAATTCCATCAACACGATCAGAACGATGGTGACCACAACCACGATCAGGATGAAGTTGCGAAACAGCGGCAGCAGCGTGGCCAGCCGAGATGCAGAGGACGCGCCGCCCCCCTCGCCGCCCAGTTCTTCCTCCTCGACTTCGTCGCCGGCTTCTTCAGCGATCTTGGTATCAATCCAGATGCGGAAGGCGTGATAGACGATGTAGCCGATGAAGATGATGACCATGACGTCAAGCAGGCGGTCGGCTGCGGATTCGACCATCCGGGTGCTGTCATTGTCCCAGATGAAGAAAAACGCATATGCGCCCGCGACGAAGGCAAGAATGCCGGCCACCCGCCGCGACAGTGATTCAAAGCTGTCGAGCGTGCGGACCGGATGGCCGCGCACATCGGCGCCAGAAAGCACTTCGTGTTCTACGGCTGCGATCTGTGCAGCGGGTTCGGGTTGCGGCGTGGGTTCGGTCATGTCGGGGCCATCAGGATCGGGGCCGTCTTCCTTTAACATCTGTTCGGCCTGTGCGCGGGCACGGCGGCGTGCGTGATCCGCCGCTTCTTCCTCTGCCTGTTGTTCGCGCAGCAATCGTATGGCGCGGGCGCGGGCAAAGCTGCGTTCGATCAGATAGTTGATCACGCCGTAGACGATGATGATCGACATCAAAATACCGTAGCCGCCCGCGATCAGCGGGATCGAGCTGGGATTTTCAAGGATGAGGTCATAGGTCAATTCGAACCACGCAAAGACCACATAGGCGATAACGACCGGCGCCCATACGCGGCTGAGAAACCGCACCAGCGTGCTGCATTCGACCGGCTCTTTGCCGTGGCGCAGGGCGTTGGAAATCGCGCGGCGGTTGACCAGCACCAGCAGGATGTTGAGCAGCACAATAAGGCCCGACATCAGCGCCGCCATCAGCGCATAGACATCGTAATTCAACCCCAGTTCGCCCAGCCACATGCCAAACAGGATCGCGCATGTGTCAAAGCTGGCCATCACCCACAGCCAGCGGTGCAGGCGCTTTGCATCGCGGTCTCCGATGACGGGGATGCGGTATTGCGACAGAAACGGCGACAGGATCATCCGCCACAGCCCCGCCAGCACACGACCAACGAAATAGCCGATATTGATCAGGGTGACGGTAAATTGCATCGCCGTATCTACCAGCGGCGGAAAGAAGACCGAACCGATGATATAGGCCACGGTCATCGACACCAGAATGCCTGCCACCCCCGTAAAGAAGCGGAACACCAGAAACGGCATCTTTTCGGCATAGCCCGTCGGATCATCCTGCACCCGTGCCACCACAAAGCGGCGCGCAAAGCGTTTGGCGAAAACTTCGCGTTCGACCACAACACCGATGCCAAACAGCGCAAGGCTCAACAGCAGCGTCTTGACAAACAGCATGATCGTGCCGTCGGGGGACGCCGCGCGCAGGATATAAAGGACTTCGTTAAAGGCGGCGGGCAGTTGCGCCAGCCGTTCGAACAGCGCATCGCGGACCTTGTCGGCTGTTTCCTGTGCGCGCATCAGGGCCGAATGCTGTGCCACGGGGGCGGCGACGGACGGGGCGGGGGGCGCGGCCTGTGCGATCACCTTGCCTTCGGTGTCGATCACCACAATGCCGACACCGTCGCGTGCCGCCTGCCGCAATGTTTCGGCAAGCGGGGCTTCGGATGATGTTTCGGCCTGTGCGCCGGGAACAAGACGGCCCAAGCCTTGCGCCTGTGCGGGGGGTGTCATGCCAAAAGCACTTAGAAAGCACAAAAGGAACGTGGCCAGCGTGCGGTATATCATAGAATTACTCTCCTGATTGTCCGAACGAAACGTCGCGCTCACCGTGATGTGACGCTAGCGACTCGTTGTGCCCATTGCAATTGTACGCCACATCCCCAACTTTCAGGAATTGCCAATCGCGGGCCGCCTGTTTGAACGTGTTTTACACGGGGCCGTGATTTGTGCCATAGCGATGCACGAGCCGCCTTTTTGACGCACCTCTTGCGGTTTTAAAACAAGGACACGCCGATGACAGCCCTGCCCGCAAAAGACCCCATCGCCGGATCGGACCCTGAAGATGGCGGACGCCAGATCAACAACCGGACGGACATGCGCGGGGCGCGCTACGGCATCACAGAAATTTTGGGCAATCGGGCAGCGACCTGAGGCTTTGAACCGCCAGCAGACGAAAGGGGCAGCAATGTCGCAACAACCGATCCAAGACGCCGGAAATCGCGAACCGACCCGTCGGGTGATGCTTTATAGTCATGACACATTCGGGCTGGGACACCTGCGCCGCTCGCGGGCGCTGGCCTCTGCGCTGACGCATGGCGATGACAAGGCATCGGCGATCATCCTCACCGGCTCTCCGGTGGCGGGGCGGTTCACATTCCCCGAACGGGTCGATCATATCCGTTTGCCGGGGGTCACAAAGCTGCCTGACGGATCTTATGTCAGCCAGACACTGGGCCTTGATATCGACGCCACGACGAACCTGCGCGCAGGGCTGATCCAATCGGCGGTCGAGCAGTACCGCCCTGATCTGCTGATTGTGGACAAGGAGCCGACAGGGTTTCGCGGAGAGCTGTTGCAAACGCTGGAATGGTTGCAGGCGCAGGGTGATTGTCGCATCGTTCTGGGCCTGCGCGATGTATTGGACGCGCCTGACGTATTGGCCGCAGAATGGGCGCGCAAAGGGGCGGTTCATGCCGCAGAGACCTATTACGACGAGTTCTGGATTTACGGGGTCGAGGATATTTATGACCCCACAAGCGGCCTGCCCTTCAGCGACGAAACCCGCGCGCGAATCCATTACAGCGGCTATTTGCGCCGCGAGTTAACTGACAGTGCCGATGTGCCGGACACCCCCTATGTCCTTGTCACGCCCGGCGGCGGTGGTGACGGGGCGGCGATGGTTTCGCTGGTGCTGGACGCCTATGAGGCCGATCCGACGCTGGAGCCGAACGCGATGCTGGTTTACGGCCCGTTCCTGTCGGGCGAGACGCGCGATGCGCTGGATGCGCGGGTTGAACGGCTGGGCGGGCGGGTGATCGCCTCGGGCTTTGACAGCCGGATCGAGGCATTGTTTGCGGGCGCGCAGGGCGTGATTTGCATGGGCGGTTACAACACGTTCTGCGAAGTTCTGAGCTTTGACCAGCGCGCTGTCATCGTGCCGCGCACCACACCACGGCTTGAGCAATGGATCCGTGCCAGCCGCGCAGAGGAGCTGGGTCTGGTGCGGATGCTGGACGAGACCCGTGACGGCATGACAACCCACGCGATGATTAAGGCGATCCGTGGATTACCGCATCAGCAAAAGCCCTCCCAAGCGGGCGCTGACGGGATTCTCGGCGGGCTTGATTTTGTGGTGCGGCGCGGTCGGGCGCTGATGAACAGGAGCGATTGAGATGGGCACCCCTCCCCTTGCCGTGGTGGTCAAAGGCTGGCCCCGGTTAAGCGAAACCTTTATCGCACAAGAGCTTGTCGCGTTGGAAGAAGCAGGGCTGCGGTTTGATCTGTGGTCGCTGCGCCACCCCACAGACACCAAAACACACCCCCTGCATGACCGTTTACAGGCGAAGGTACGGTATCTGCCCGAGTACCTGCATCAAGAGCCGCGCCGCGTACACGACGCGATGGGGGCCGTTACCGCCCTGCCCGGTTTTGACGCCGCAGCCGAGGTTTACGCCCGCGATCTGGCGCGCGACGACACCGCCAACCGCCGCCGCCGCTGGGGGCAGGCCTGCGTTCTGGCGCATGAGGCGGGCGATGATTTGCAAGCACTCTATGCCCATTTCCTGCACACCCCCTCGTCCGTGGCACGCTATTGTGCGATCCTGCGCGGGCTGCCGTGGAGTTTTTCCGCCCACGCCAAGGACATCTGGACCTCGCCCGACTGGGAGTTGCGCGAGAAACTGTCGGCGCAGAGTTTTGGCGCGGCTTTCGGGGCGACCTGCACCGGTTTTGGGGCCGCGCATCTGCAAAGCCTTGCCGACACGCCGGACCGCGTTGATCTGGTGTATCACGGGCTGGACCTTGGCCGGTTTCCGGCGGCCCCTGTGCGTGCGCTGCGCGATGTGGATGCGCCGTTGCGGATGATGTCGGTCGGGCGACTGGTCGAGAAAAAGGGATTTGATACGCTGATCGACGCGCTGGCGCTGTTGCCTGCCGATCTGCGCTGGCACTGGACGCATATCGGGGGCGGCGCGTTGGACGCGGCGATGCGCGCGCGCGCAGATGCTGCGGGCGTGGCAGAGCACATCACGTGGCGTGGGGCGTGTGACCAGCCAGAGGTGATCACCGCCATGCGCGAGGCCGATCTTTTTGTGTTGCCCTCGCGCATTGCTGCGGACGGGGACCGGGATGGGCTGCCCAATGTGTTGATGGAAGCGGCGAGCCAGATGCTGCCGATCCTCGCCACGCCGGTATCCGCGATCCCCGAATTCATCACCGATGAGGTGCACGGGTTGCTGGCCGAAGACCGCGCCGACGCGTTCGCCGCGCAAATGCTGCGCGTGGCGCGCGATCCGGCGTTGGGGCCACGGCTGGCGACGGCGGCGCACACCCGTTTGCACGCGGAATTCACCATGGCCCCCGGCATTGCGCATCTGGCGCAGCGGTTGCGCGGCCTGCTGTCTGACGTTTGATGCGGCTGGCATTTTACGCACCGATGAAAGCGCCCGACCATACGGTTCCGTCTGGTGATCGCGCGATGGCGCGCGGATTGGTGGCGGCACTTGAGCACGACGGCGCGCAGGTCACGATTGCCGCGTCCTTGCGCAGCCGTGACGGCACCGGCGATGCGCAGGTTCAGGCGCGGCTGATGGACGAAGCCGCCGCGTTGTGTCCCGCGATCATCGCGCAAGGTGCACGCGCCGGTTGGCAGGCGTGGGTCACCTATCACAACTATTACAAAGCGCCCGACCTGATCGGCCCGAATGTGGCGCGCGCCCTTGGCATCCCTTATCTGCTGATCGAGGCGACGCGCGCGCGCAAGCGTTTGGGTGGACCGTGGGACAGGTTTGCCCGCGCAGCCGAAGTGGCCTGCGATGCGGCGCAGGTGGTGTTTTATCTGACCGAACGGGACAGCGCGGCGCTAAAGTCCTATGCGCCCGCCAACCAGCACCTTATCCACCTGCCGCCGTTTCTGGCGCGCAGTGATCTGCCGCCGCTCGCGCAGGGCAGCGGCCTGTTAAGCGTGGGGATGATGCGTGCGGGGGCCAAGATGGCATCTTATCAATTGATCGCCGACACGCTGACGCAAACGCCGGGCGACTGGCAGCTTGAACTCGCGGGGGACGGACCGGCGCGGGCGCAGGTCGAACACGCGATGGCCCCCTTGGCGGGGCGTGTCCGGTTTTTGGGGCAGCTGGACGCGGACAAGCTGGCCTGTGCCTATGCCCGTGCGGGGGCGTTGATTTGGCCCGGTGTCGATGAGGCGTTTGGCATGATCTACCTTGAGGCGCAGGCGCATGGCCTGCCGGTCATCGCCCAAGACCGCCCCGGTGTGCGCGACGTTTTATACCCGCGCGCCTATCCCGCCGTGGAGGAAGGGGCCAAAGCGCTTGCCCGGTTCACAAGGGAAACCTTGGACACCCCACCGGCCCCTTCGGATATCCGCGCCCATATTGCCGCGCGCCATCTGCTTCCGGCGGCGGCCCGTACGCTGCGGCGCGGCATTGCGCTGGCGGGTGTGGCATGATCCGGCTGGCCCTTCTGCGCCATGGCCATACCGCATGGAACCGCGCGGGCCGTATGCAAGGGCGCAGTGATATTCCGCTGGACGATGCCGCACGCACCGAACTGGCGGCACAGACCCTGCCCGCCCCGTGGAACGCCGCCGACCTATGCGCAAGCCCGCTTGTGCGGGCGGTCGAGACGGCACAGTTGGTCGGAGGGCGAGCGCCGCAGGTTTACGCAGCACTGACCGAGATGAGTTGGGGCGATTGGGAGGGGCGCAAGGCGCTTGATCTCAAGGCCGATCCGGCCTGTGATCACCGCGACATCGAGCAATGGGGCTGGAGCTATACGCCGCCCGCAGGCGAAAGCCCCGCCGGGGTGCGCGCGCGCGTGGTGCCGTGGGCCGATGCCCTGCGCCGTGACACGGTGGCGGTCTGTCATATCGGGGTGATGCGGGTGCTTTTGGCCCATGCGACGGGATGGAATTTCGACGGCCCTGCCCCGTTCAGGATCAAACGTAACCGGCTGTTTGTGATCGGTATTGAAGGCGGAAAATGGACGGCCATGGAAAAACCTGTCCGGCTGGAAAGACGCGCGCCATGAAAGTGATGATCGTGGTTACCCATCTGCTGGGCACCGGCCATCTGGCACGGGCGCTGACGCTGGCGCGGGCCTACAACGCGGCGGGGGACGAGGCGGTCGTACTCAGCGGCGGGATGCCCGCGCCGCTTTTGGACAGGGGCGACGTCGAGATTATTCAACTGCCGCCGCTCCGCTCTGACGGGGTGGATTTTACGCGGTTGCGGACCGACACGGGCATAGCGGGAGCGCAGGATTTCGCGGCGCGGCGGGCCGCTCTTTTGGCGGCGCTGGACACGCAGCGGCCTGACGTTTTGATCACCGAGTTGTTTCCTTTTGGCCGCCGGATGTTACGCGACGAATTCGAGGGGCTGCTGAAGGCCGCGCAGGGGCAATACCGCGCGCCGCTGATCTGCGCGTCGATCCGCGACATCCTTGCGCCGCCGTCAAAACCACGCAAGGCCACGTTTGCCGATGAAATGGTGGCACAGTATTACGATGCCGTTCTGGTTCATTCCGACCCGACGCTGACGCCGCTTGAGGCGAGCTGGCCGGTGTCGGGTGGCTTGCGCCGACACCTTCACTATACCGGTTTCGTGGCCCCTGCTGCGGCAAAGCCACATCCCGATTGTTTGGGCCACGCAGAAATTTTGGTGAGCGCAGGCGGGGGTGACGTGGGCCGCCATGTCTACGCCGCTGCCCTTGGTGCAGCGCCGCTGTTGGCGGACGTGCAATGGCGGTTGTTGATCGGGGGCGCGGCCCCCCAGGCGCGGGTGTTGGAAATGCGTGCCGCCGCGCCGCCGAACGTGAGAATAGAGCCGGCGCGACCTGAATTCCGCCAGATGCTGCGCCACGCGGCGGCCTCTGTCTCGCTGTGCGGTTACAACACGGCTCTGGACATTCTTCAGGCGGGCACGCCTGCGGTGTTCGTCCCTTTCGATGACGGGAACGAGGTTGAGCAGGGATTGCGGGCGAAGGCGCTGGCCCAACAGAGCGGGATCGCGCTGCTTGCCCGTGCGGCACTGTCGCCAGAAACCCTGCGTGATACGCTTGTTGATGTGATGAGCGCGCCGCGGCGGGCGCTGGCGCAGACCGGTTTTGACGGCGCTGCGCAAACTGTCCGGATCACCCGAAAACTGCGCGAGGATATGGCATGAAAGCAGACTGGACGCCTCTTGAACGCGAGCTGGCACAGTGGCGCCGTGAGGGGCTGCACCTGCCGGTCTGGTGGCGCGATGATGATGCCGTTGCGCCGACCGCCGCTTTGGAGCGCCTTGCGCGGCTTGCCGAGGGTCGTGGCCTGCCGGTGCATATTGCCGTGATCCCCGACCTTGCCAGCGATACGTTGGCCGGGACAGTTAATACCACACCCGCGCTGGTCCCTGTGGGGCATGGCTGGCGGCATGAGAACCGCGCGCCCGAGGGGGCCAAAAAGGCCGAGTTCGGGCATCCGCGCCCTGATGCCGTTGAAGAGATCACCGCCGGGCTGGCGCGGCTTGAGGCGCTATTTGGTGCGGATTTGTTGCCGGTTTTTGTGCCGCCGTGGAACCGGCTCGATCATGGCTTTGCGCCGGTTCTTGCTGCGGCGGGGTATCGCGGCGTGTCGACCTATGGTGCGCGCCCTGCGGCCTGTGCAGCTGCGGGGCTACACCAGATCAACACCCACATTGATCCCGTTTTCTGGCGTGGCCATCGTGGCCTTGCGGACCCTGAAACGCTGATCCACGGGATCGTGGAGAGGCTGCGCAGGCGACGCAGCGGGGACGAGGATGCGCACGAGCCTTTGGGCCTGTTGACGCACCATCTTGTTCATACCGAGGATGTCTGGCGGTTTAGCGCGGATTGTCTTGCTGTGTTACTGGACGGCGGCGCGCAGGTGGCGGACCTGCGCCGCCTGATTTAGGCGGGGCGCAGGCCCAGCATCGCGCGCGCCTGCGCGGGGGTGGCAACCGCGCGCTCGTATTTCGCGCATAGATCTGCGGCCCGCTGGATCAAAGCCGCGTTGGACGGCGCGAGCGTGTCACGGTCAAGCCGCACGTTATCCTCCAGCCCCGCGCGGGCGTGGCCTCCGGCGGCAATGGCCCAATCATTCAACACGATCTGGTTCGGCCCGATACCAGCGGCACACCACAGCGCATCCGGCACCAACCGCTTGACCGTTTTGATATAGAAACCAAATGTTTCGCGATCTGCCGGCATGGCGTTTTTCACGCCCATCACAAACTGGATATAGAGCGGGCCGACGATACGGCCATCGCGGTTCATCTCGGCAGCTTTGTGGATATGGGACAGATCGAACGCCTCGATTTCGGGTTTGACGTCGTATTTGACCATCTCGGACGCCAGCCAGTCAACAAGGTCGGGCGGGTTCTCGTAAACACGGGTGGGAAAGTTGTTTGACCCGACAGACAGGCTCGCCATATCGGGGCGCAATGGCAACATGGCGCCGCGCGCAGCACCCGCGCCAGAGCGGCCCCCCGTCGAGAACTGGAGGATCATATCGGGGCAGTGCTTCTTTAGCCCCTCTTGCAATAAAGCGAATTTATCGGGGTCCGATGTCGGCGTCTCGTCCGCGTTTCGCACATGGGCGTGGCAGATGCTCGCACCCGCCTCATAGGCCGCATGTGTGCTTTCGATCTGTTCTTCAATGGAAATCGGAACAGCAGGATTAACCGCTTTGGTGGGGACGGAACCGGTGATGGCGACGCAAAGGATGCAAGGGGTCATATGGGCCTCGGAAAACGGGATCAGGCGATTAGTTTCACACAGTCTTTACAGACTGTACACCACCGCGCGATCCCGGCTGTGCGCGCTAGCCCTGAATGATTTTGCGGGCGATCAGATAGGAGACCGGCAGCGCCAGAACCGCACCGATGACCGCGGCGGCGATGATTGCAGAAACCGAGTCATCTACGGTCGTCAGCACAAAAATCACCCCAACGCCGGCCAGGGACGTGCCGATTATGGAATACAGGATTGATGCAAGGCGGATCATGACGGGTTCCTTTCGGGCGAATGCGGTCGCGATTGAACTATCAAGATTGCGTAAGCCAGACCTTGATTTAGGTCAAGGCAATCAGCATCAGCCACCCTTTTGCCGACCCTGTGAGGATGGCAATGCGATTGGGATCACGCTGCGCAGGTCTTGCACAATTGCGTGTCGGGCAGCAGGGCCAGCCGGGCCTCGGCGATTGGATCGCCGCACGTGGCGCAAATACCGTAGGTGCCCGCTTCGATCCGGTCCAGCGCAAGGTCAATCCGTTTGAGTTCATTGAACTCTGCATGTCCAAGCGCTTCGAGCACCTCATCCCCTTGGCGCTCGGTCGACAGGTCTTCCATGTCCTTGGTCGGAGTCTCGTCTAGCTCCTTCTCGATGCTTTCGAGATGGCCCGCCAGTTCGCCGCGGCGGGCAAGGAGTTTCTCTTTCTGGCTCTGCATGTTCATTTTGGACGCTCCCTATCCCTGTCGGGATACTGTTGCGCAGGAGAGAACGCACGGCCTTGATCCAGCTCAAGAGCAGAGGCCGCTTGTCTCTGCTGATACAACAACAGGCTTAGCGCTTCTTGACGAACTCGGTCAAGATAACAATCCGCTGGCCCTCGACGCGACCTTCGATGTGGGCGTCGTTATCGGGGACAAGGGTGATTTTGGGGACCGCTGTGCCACGCTTGGCCGTGAACCCTGCGCCTTTGACGTTCAGATCCTTGATAAGTACGACCGTATCACCGGTGGCAAGCGGGACGCCGTTGCTGTCTTTGTGATTGGTTTGAGGGGCCACATTATCGGCCCACGCCTGCGTGTCTTCGTCCAGATAAAGCTGCTCCAGCAGATCGCGTGACCAGTCCGTATCAAGGCGTTTGAGCGTGCGCGCGGCAAAGACCTGAAGGGCGCGATCATCGCTCCACATTGTGGAAGCGAGAGGGCGGAAGTGTTCAGGCGGCGTTTGCGGATCTGCGCAGAGGGCGCAAATCTGGATGGCTGCGCCGTCAGGACCGCCAGAGACGGGCATTTCGACAAGCGGGGTGTTTGTAGTGGTGCACAGGGGACAGGTCATGGAAGCCTCGGTTTAGTGGGTTATGGTGTTCTACCTGATGTACCACCGATCCAACCTGACTGCATGCCTCTTATCGGGTTCGCGCCAGTCCATTTGTTTCAGGATGGCGTTGGGTGGTGGGGACAAATTGGAGCGCCGCGCCCGCCTCGTGGGGGCGGTTCGGGCGCTGCCAAACCCTTTGGGGTTTGGCATTGATGATGATTCACTCTTTAGATTTTGACGGTGGTTTAGGACGCGGCGGAGGCTTAGGCGCTGGTGGGCTCGGCCTTTTTACATTACCCTCATTGAGAATGCCTCGCATTGGAGGCGGTGCAGGTCTTTTAGCCATGGATAACGATCCTTTTCCTCTAATTAATAGTAACGACAGTCTCCTAATTTTGAAAGAAGCCCTACGTCACACCGAAATGCGGTTGGAAGATCTAGAAAAGAACGCAACTAGTGCGGAACGACGATTAGGTTGGTTCACCACTGCCGCAGCAGCTTTAGCAAGCGTTACTTTTCTTTATGCTCATGACATGCCGACACCTGCAATTGCAGTAATTTCCGGATTGGGCCTGACTACGTCAGCGGTGCTTGCAATCTGGATCGCTCTTCCACGAAACTTCCACGTTAGAGGCCATTTCTGGCGTGACTGGAAAGGTCACATTGATGATGGGGATATACTGGCATATGCCTTGGAGGCTCAAGCAAACGAAAATGATGCTAGGCTCATAAACAATGAATCAGAACTAGCCAGAATGGCCAAAAATTTTCGCCACTGCTTTAATCTTCTTTTTTGGTCTGTCTGCCTAAACTTGGGCGGCCAAATAGGCAGCTTATTCTAACCATCCTTCTCACCAAACCCATCACTTTCCATCCGCACCCATTGGGAACGCGTATTGCTACGCAATACGCTGCCTCCCACCGTCGCTAAAAATGGTCGGCTTCTAGCCGTCCATTTTTAGCGCTGAAATAAACGCTTCTTGCGGGATATTCACGCTCCCGAACTGCCGCATCTTCTTCTTGCCCGCCTTCTGCTTGTCCAGCAGCTTGCGTTTGCGCGAGGCGTCGCCGCCGTAGCATTTGGCGGTCACGTCTTTGCGCATGGCTGACAGTGTCTCGCGGGCGATGACTTTGCCGCCGATGGCTGCCTGGATCGGGATTTTGAACATGTGGCGGGGGATCAGGTCTTTGAGCTTTTCGACCATCGCGCGGCCCCGCATTTCGGCGCGATCGCGGTGGACCATGGTGGACAGGGCATCGACGGGTTCGTCGTTCACGAGGATGCTCATTTTCACCAGCGCGTCTTCGCGGTAGCCGATCATCTGATAATCGAAAGACGCATACCCTTTGGTAACACTTTTAAGCCTATCGTAGAAGTCGAACACCACTTCATTCAGGGGCAGATCATAGACGACCATGGCGCGGGCGCCGGCGTAGGTGAGGTCTTGTTGAATGCCGCGGCGATCCTGGCACAGCTTGAGGACATCGCCGAGGTACTCATCAGGCACGAGAATGGTCGCTTTGATCCGCGGCTCTTCGATGTGATCGACAAAGGTGAGGTCGGGCATGTCGGCTGGGTTGTGCAATTCCTGCATCTCGCCGTCGCGCATGTGGACGTGATAAATGACGCTCGGCGCTGTGGTGATCAGGTCAATGTCATACTCGCGCTCGATCCGGTCACGGATAACTTCGAGGTGAAGGAGGCCAAGGAAACCACACCGGAAACCAAAGCCAAGCGCGGCAGAGGTTTCCATTTCGTAGGAAAAACTGGCATCGTTGAGGGCGAGCTTCTCGATGGAATCGCGCAGATCTTCGAACTGGGCGGCGTCCACGGGGAACAGGCCACAGAACACAACCGGCTGCGAGGGTTTAAAGCCGGGCAATGCCTGCGCGCAGCCCTTTTTTTCATGCGTGATCGTGTCACCAACACGGGTATCGCGGACCTGTTTGATCGAGGCCGTGAGAAAGCCGATTTCGCCCGGGCCAAGCGCGTCGATTTCTGTCATCGCAGGGCGGAACACGCCGATGCGGTCGACATGGTGGACCGACCCGTTTTGCATCATGCGGATACGGTCGCCCTTTTTCAACTGCCCGTCCATGATGCGGACAAGGACGATCACGCCAAGGTAGCTGTCGTACCATGAATCCACCAGCATCGCCTTGAGCGGCGCATCCAGCGTGCCTTTGGGCGCGGGGAGATGTTGCACGATGGCTTCAAGCGTCTCGATAATGCCTTGGCCGGTTTTCGCAGAAACGCGGATCGCGCCGGAGGCGTCAATGCCGATCACATCCTCGATCTGTTCGGCCACACGGTCGCAATCGGTGGCTGGCAGGTCGATCTTGTTCAGGACCGGCACGATCTCGTGGTCGGCATCAAGAGCGTGGTAAACGTTGGCAAGCGTCTGCGCCTCGACGCCCTGGGTGCTGTCCACAACCAGCAAAGAGCCTTCGACCGCGCGCATGGAACGGGAGACTTCATAGGCAAAATCAACGTGACCGGGAGTGTCGATCAGGTTAAGAACGTACTCCTCGCCGTTCAGGGCGGTATAGTTAATCCGGACGGTCTGCGCCTTGATCGTGATACCGCGCTCGCGCTCGATGTCCATGTTGTCGAGCATCTGCTCTTTCATGTCACGCAGGGAGACGGTGTTCGTCTCTTGAATGAGGCGATCAGCGAGGGTGGATTTACCATGGTCGATATGGGCGACGATGGAGAAATTGCGGATGTGTGAAAGTGGTGTCATGATCTGGATATGGTGCGGTTTGAGGGGGCGGTCAAGGCGGATGATGTCGCGCGGGGTATTGATGGGTTTTCCGGTCAACAATGCATGCGCGAAATGGCTCTGAAAACAGAGAGGCGTTAGCGGAAATTGCAATCACATCCCCGTCCATCCTGCCATAGTTCGCTTTTCACCTTGCCTTCGATGGCGTCAATTTCCACTAACCCATACCGTCAGGCCAGCTTTTCACGGAAACCGGACAAACGGACCGCGCGCCGGGTGAGGCATTTTTAACTTTTATCAGCTTTAAGTAACCCACATCATCACTCCTGATTTGCGGAATCACCTGAATTGTGCATAGTTTCCCTACAGCAGAGCAAAGCCGCGTCATAAGGGGCAAACCCGTTAGCGGCACCAGACAAAGGCAGATGTCATGAAACCGATTGTTTTCGCGCTTATCGCACTTAGCACTCTGGCCGCTTGTGGCGGCAGAGGAAGTATCACAACCAGCGGCGCCTACGCCCCCCGCGTGATGTATGCGACGGGTCCGTTGCAACGCGCGTGCATATCCGAAGGGCGCAGCGGAGCCAACGGGATGCGGTGCGGTTGTATTCAGGCGGTTGCGGATCAGCAGCTTTCCTTCTCCGAACAGCGGCGCGGCGTAAAAGCGTTCAAAGACCCGCATAAAATGCAGGTTTGGCGGCAGTCTGATCGGGCGTCGGACAATGCTTTCTGGAGCGTTTGGAAAACCTTCGGCCAAAATGCGGCCGCCGCCTGTAGCGCGACCTAAAGGTCTTTCACCCGGATTTGCAGGCGCTCATAGGCGAAATCGCCAGCGCCAAAGGCAAGATTACCCCATCCACAGGGCGTACACCCCCCTCATAGGGCCTGCGTGCTCCAGTCGGAGGGGATGTAGCGGGGTGATCTTGCCATTTTCCAGGTCGAGCAGAGATGCGGTACGTCAGCCCTTGGCAGTCGGCACTTCGCCAGCGGTGGCTTTGTACATCCCGTTAACGATGTTTCCGCCGCCGCGCAGGTTTCGGCAAAACCGCCTTACGGAGGCGAATCAGACCTTCATTGACGGGATACAACATCACCCGACAGGCAGGCTATCAGGACGCAGCGAGATGCGGCCCGCCAAAACGATCGGTCAAGCGCGACACGATCTGGTCGCGGGCCGCGCGAAATTGCAACAGTTTGGCCTCGCGCGTTTCCCCCATGCCGGTAGGGTCCAGAATGGGCCAGTATTCCACGTCCAGATGATAATACCGCGACAGCTCCAATGCGCGCTCTTGCGAAGCGGGCGAGAAGGCTATCACCAGATCGAAAGAGCCCAGATCCTCGCCCATTTTCTCCAACTCGTCAAAACTGCGCGAGCGATGGCGCGATAGTTCGACGTCCATTTCCTTGCAGACCGCTATGGAAAAGCCGTCAATTTCGAGATCATTCTCTACCCCCACCGATTGCACATAAGTGCCGGTGCCGTAGAATTTTTTCATTATGCCTTCCGCCATGGGCGAGCGGACGGCGTTGTGATCACAGCAAAAAAGAATGGATTGGGGTAAATCCTTCTTCACTTCAGGCTCCAAAATGCAGAACGCATATCAGGGTAAAGAGACGGCGGGCGGTGTCGATGTCGATATCGGCCTTGCCCTCCAGCCGCTCTTGCAACACGCGGCTGCCTTCCATGTGGATGCCGCGCCGCGCCATGTCGATCGTTTCGATCTGCGCGGGGGGCAGTTTTTTCACCGCGTCGAAATAGCTTTCGCAGATCTGGAAATAATCCTTGACCACCTGCCGGAACGGGCCGAGCGAAAGATGGAATTCTGCCGCCTTTTCACTATCTTCGGTGCTCACATCGAAAACAAGCCGTTTGTCGCGGATCGACAGGCCCAGATGATAGGGACCGGCAGGCACGGATCGTTCGTCGCGCTGGGGCAGGACAAAATTATTGTCCTCCAGCAGGTCAAACATGGCAACACGGCGCTCTTGCTCGATCTCGGGCGTGGGCGGTGGCAGGTTCGCATCGTCAAGAACGATATGCGTGATACGCGACATGGGCACAGCTCCGGAAAACGGGTTTCGCCACTGTCTTAGACCAGCATGCGCGCTTGGGCAATCGCAGGCAGCGTTGCGCGGTTGCTTCACCGGGCGCTCCGAGTCGCGCCCCGATGCAAGCAGAACCCTCGATCTGCTTTTGAACCGGTGCGGCTGGAAAACTGCTTGAGCAGATCGTCTTACGCTCGCTCGCGGATCAGAGGATCGCGATTTCGAGCGGACTTTACTGTCGCCCGAGAGGGTGCCGGACCCTTCCAAAAAACAGCTTTGCGCGTTGTGTCATAACATTTGGGGCAAGCGTGCGCATGTGCTGTTCAAGACACCGGAGCGCGCCGCCTGAACGCCCCTGCCCTTCCTAATTCGCGCCAGCCTATTTCGCGCTGGCCAGCGCCTTGGACGGTCTTTTGGCCTTAGGCGTGCCTTTCTTTGGTGTCGCGGACTTTTTCGCGGTGCCGGTTTCGGGCTTTACCGCAGCCTGTGGATGCACCAGCAAATAGTTCAGGTTCTGGCGGTAGCGTTTGATCGTCTCCACGACCTCGTATCCCGACCCGGCCAGCCATGCCTGAAAACCCTCGTCGTTCTCGATATCCACTTCGATCTGGATCACCGGGCTGCACCGTTCCAGCAGGCCGGAAAGCCCGCGCAGCACGCTCAACTCCATCCCCTCGACGTCGATCTTGATCATGTCGGGAGTTTCATCCGCCAGCAGGCTGTCGGCGCGGAAAATCTGCAAATCCCCCCCCGTGCGGATCATTCTGGCCCCGCCAAGATTACGTTTTTTGGGCTGCATGCCGAAACCGTCGGCCTCTGCATCGGACAGGCCGCAGCCCAGCTTGGTAAAATCCACCTTGTCGGTTTGACCGTTGATCAGCATGTTCTGGAGATACAGACGGTAGGCGCGCGGGTTCGGCTCGAACGGGATAATCCTGTCGGCCCCCATGAACATCGCCGCAAAAAGCGAGTGATTGCCCACATTGGCACCGATATCGACAAAGGTGCCGCCCTTGGGGAAATGTTTGGCCAGTTCCTGCAATTCGTGCATTTCGTAAAAGACGCCTTTGCGCTGTTTGCGCTGGATCGGGTCCTTTTCCATGTTGGTGCAAAAGTGAACCTGCTGGCCTTCGATCTGCGCCGTCGTTACCGTGACGGGATAGCTTTCAATCGTGCGACCAAGCCGCAAGCGTTTGAGAAACCGTTGGATTTCCTGATTCATCTGCACGATACCTTGCTAGGGTTAAACCCTCTGACGGGGGCTTTTGACGCATCGTAACATTGCACCCCACTTTGGGTGAGCATATTTTTCAATCGTTAAGCTTGCGCAAACGGGCTGTGATCGAAAGGCCATGCGCCTCAAGGCTCTCGGATGTGGCGAGCCGTTCGGCGGCGGGACCGATGGCGCGCAAGGCATCGGGCGTCATGTGCGCCAGCGTAGTGCGCTTCATGAAATCAAGAACCGATAGGCCGGAGGAAAACCGCGCAGAGCGGGCGGTGGGCAGCACATGGTTCGGTCCCCCGACATAATCGCCGATGGCTTCAGGCGTCCACTGACCCAGAAAAATCGCGCCTGCGTGGGTGATCTGTGCGCTCAATGCTTCGGGGTCTGCGACACAAAGCTCAAGGTGTTCGGGCGCGATCCGGTCTGCCAGCTGTGCCGCCGTTTCCAGATCCGGCACGGTGATGATTGCCCCGTAATCACGCCATGAGGGGCCTGCGATAGCGGCGCGTTGCAGCGTTTCGAGCCGCTTTTCAACCGCCTGCGCCACGGCTTTGCCAAAGGGCGCATCGGTGGTGATGAGGATGGATTGAGCGCTCTCGTCGTGCTCGGCCTGGCTGAGCAGATCGAGCGCGATCCAGTCGGGATCGTTGTCAGCGTCCGCGACAACGAGAATCTCGGAGGGGCCTGCGATCATGTCGATGCCGACCTTGCCAAACACCCGCCGTTTGGCCGCCGCGACGAAGGCGTTGCCGGGGCCGGTGATTTTATCGACTGGCGCAATTGTGTCGGTGCCATAGGCAAGAGCCGCCACCGCCTGCGCGCCGCCGATGCGATAGATCTCATCGACACCCGAAATATGCGCAGCCAGAAGCACCAGCGGATTGAGAATGCCATCGGGGGTGGGCACAACCATGGCAAGACGCTTGACGCCTGCGACCTTGGCCGGAATGGCGTTCATCAGCACCGAAGATGGATAGGACGCCAGACCGCCCGGCACATAGAGACCCGCCGCCGAAACCGCCGACCAGCGCCAGCCAAGGGTCGCCCCCGTCTCGTCCGTCCATTGCGCATCTTCGGGCAGCTGGCGTTCATGATAGGCACGGATGCGCGCGGCGGCCAGCTCAAGGGCTGTACGGTCTTCGGGGGAAACATCCTCCATCGCTTTCGCGATTTCCCCGGCAGAGATACGCAACCGGTCCGGCGTTAACGCGATCCGGTCGAATTTGGTTGTGAGATCAATCACCGCCTGATCGCCGCGCGCGCGCACATCCGCAATAATCTCTGCCACGGTCTGATCCACATCGGGGCTGTCTTCCCGCTTGGCATTCAAAAGCGTGGTAAAGGCGGTTTCGAAATCGGGGGCGGCAGCATCAAGGAAAACAGGCATGGGCGGTTCCGTCTTTGGCTGGGATGTGGGGGCGCGCGGTAACAGCACAGTAGCGCGCGCAGTGCGGGCAGGATTTGCGTATTTCAGGCACAAAAAAGCAGGCGGTAAGTGCTTTAATCGGGATGATGCGGCAGTTTGCGCGAGGGGGCCACATAGGGTCGTGTGACGTCTTTTAGCGTGACTTCCAGCGCCTCTACGGTGAGACGCATCGCGCCATCCCCCGCAAGTGTCAGCGTGAGCGTGCCGGAAGGTGCCTCTGTCGGGTCGAATTGGAGGCCGAGCAGCGACAGGACCGTATCGGGATCGCCCTTGCTCACCCCTTGCGAGGCGACCGCCTGCACATTCGAGAACATCAGGACAGATTGCACCCGTTCGGGAGCATGCCTGCCCTTGCCCGCATCTTCCCATCTTACACGGTTGAGAAGCAGCGCAAAACGCGCGGCGCGGCGTTCCCACCGCATTTCAGAAGCGGGGAAAACCGCGTCTTGCGTCAAGGCAGCGATAACCGCCAGATCATCGGTATCGAGCGCGCCAAGGTTAAGCGGTGCCTCGCGCCCGTCTTCGAATTTTGCATCGTCGCTCATTGGTCTGTAACCCGTTCAATATCTGCACCCACAGTGGAGAGTTTCTCCACGACATGTTCATAGCCGCGATCCAGGTGATAGACGCGGGAGACTTTGGTTTCGCCTTCAGCCGCCAGCCCTGCCAGAATCAGCGAGACGGAGGCGCGCAGATCCGTAGCCATCACCGGCGCGCCCTTCAGCCGCTCGACCCCTGTGACGCTTGCCTTGCCGCCATGCACTTCGATTTTGGCGCCCATGCGGATCAATTCGGGGGCGTGCATAAAGCGGTTCTCGAAGATCGTTTCTTCGAGGACCGAGGTGCCGCTCGCGGTACACAACAGCGCCATCATCTGAGCCTGAAGATCGGTGGGAAATCCGGGGAACGGTGCGGTTGTGACATCCACGGCGGATGCGCGCGCGGTGCGGCGCTTGACCTTAAGGCCCTTGTCGGTTTCGGTCACGTCGATCCCTGCCGCATCCAGCTTTTCACAAAACGCGCTGATCAGGTTGATCCGGCCACCCAAAAGCTCGACTTCGCCGCCACAAATGGCAGGGGCCAGCATATAGGTGCCCAGTTCGATCCGGTCAGCGACAACAGGGTGCGTCGCAGCACCGAGACGGTCAACGCCCTGAATTGTGATGGAGGCGGTGCCGTCCCCGTCGATCTGTGCGCCCATGCGGCGCAGGCAATCCGCCAGATCAACGATTTCCGGCTCGCGCGCGGCATTGTTGATGACGGTCGTGCCTTTGGCCAGCGTCGCGGCCATCATGATGTTTTCAGTCGCGCCCACAGAGGCAAAGGGGAAATCAATCACCGCCCCCTTCAGCCGCCCGCCTACCGCCTTGGCGTAAAGATATCCGTCGCGCAGGTCGATTTGCGCCCCCATCAGGCCAAGGCCGTCGGTATGGATATCCATGGGCCGCGCGCCGATGGCACAGCCGCCGGGCAAGGATACCTCGGCGTGGCCTTCACGCGCCAGCAACGGTCCCAGCACCAGGTTGGACGCGCGCATCTTGCGCACGATGTCATAATCGGCGCGCGTGTTGATCGCTCCGTGCGAGGACATCGAGATCACGCGGCCCTCTTGCAGTGACGTTACCTCTGCGCCCAGCGACTGGAGCAGCTGCGTCATGGTGCGGATGTCCGACAGGCGCGGCGCATTGGTCAGCGTCAGCGGTTCCTCGCTGAGCAAGGTGGCGGGCATAAGCGTCAGACAGGCGTTTTTCGCGCCCGCGATCGGGATCTGCCCGTTGAGCGGGCGACCGCCGCGTACCAGAATTGCATCCATGCGTTAAGTTTCCTTGTCTTGCGCATCTTGCGCTTTGCCTGTTGGTGCATCCGCCCGGGCGCGTGCCTGGGTTTTGCGCCGTGTCATATTCGCCTTAAGCGCCTGTTTCAGCCGCGCATCGCGGCGCGCAGCCTGTTCTGCCTTTGCCTTTTGGGCGGGCGTCTGTGGGGACGAATGATCTGCCATGCCCCCTGTCTAGCGCAGGTGTCAGGCGGGGTCCAGATTACGCGCGGAATAAGGGTTGCGCGGGGGGAGAAATGAAGCTAATCAGCGCTCCACTGGCGCTGCTGTGACTCAGCGGCAAAGCTCTCCCCTTGGTAAGGGGTGGCTCTGCGGGATCAAGCGGCGGAAACTAAAGGGCCTCTCCAGGGCCCGCTTGCATCGGGCCAACGCTCGGAGTAGCTATCTGGAAAACAGGATGCTGTGGTAGCTCAGTGGTAGAGCACACCCTTGGTAAGGGTGAGGTCGAGAGTTCAATCCTCTCTCACAGCACCATTTCTTTTTTGACATGAAATTCCGTCTAAGCACCTAAAAGGGAATGAAAGTTCTGTAGTTCCATACACTTCAAGGACTTGGCAGGAAACTCAAGACGTGTTCAATGCAATCCTCTAGCCGACCCTTTTCTGACACGGCTTTTCCGATCTGAAGCGATGGCATGTTGAAGCGTTAAAAGGCGTATACTTAGATGAAACCCTTGCCGCCAAAACATAGAGGATAACGCGATTCAATACCTGATAATTCCTGACATTCACGGACAAGCCGACAAGCTTCACGATCTGTTGGCGCACTTAGGCTGGAAGAAAGGAGTTTCTGGTTGGACAAGCAGTCATCCAGAACAGGAGATTGTCTTCCTGGGCGACTTCATTGATCGAGGCCGAAAAATGCAAAGGTCATTTCAACAGTTCGCGACTGGATTGATCGAGGTAAAGCACATGCCGTCATGGGAAACCATGAGTTGAACGCCATTCATTTCCGCACGAAGCACCCAGAAACAGGGCAACCACTCAGATCACATTCTGAGAAAACCATCCGCCAACATGCTAGCTTTCTAGAAGAACACCCGGTGGGCAGTTCTGCTGCCACAAAGGCGGTTTCATGGATGCGTTCACTGCCCCTATATAGAGAGTTCGAGAGATTTCGCGCGGTGCATGCTTGCTGGAGTGGGCCTGCCATTGCAAAGCCTGCAGATATTTCCACGAATGGCATCCTGTCACAGGATCAATTCATCGACGCAGCAAACGAAACCAATGCGCTCTTCGGGTCGGCTGAAACCGTTACCATAGGTCCAGAGATTGCACTGCCAGAGGGCTTCTCTTTTTTGGACAAGGACGGCACTCAAAGATATGACATCCGAGTCAAATGGTGGTCCGACAGAGCAAGATAGTGGCCAGATATCGCCATGTCAGTTCCAGAGCCAGACAGGTTGCCCAGGTCGGAGATACCAGCAAAAATCCAGCAAACCACTTATCCGGAAAACGCGAAGCCCGTCTTTTTTGGGCATTACTGGCTTACAGGAACACCAGTCCGTCAATCAAAAATGCTCTTTGTTTAGACTACTCGGCAGGCAAAGACGGGCCACTTCTTGCGTATCGGTTTGATGACGATACAAACAACGGGATCAAGCTCGTCAATGTGTTGAGCGCACCACAATAAGGTTCGTAATAAGATATAATTTGCGGCTGCCCTGAAGCACGTAAATTCACGATATGAATCGCTGATGCTCAGAGTTGTGCAGCACTGCCTCGCCACATCCGCACCGCAGAAAACCTGTGGGTTCCGGAGGACGCTGCGAATATGATCGAAATATGATACAGATCGAAGCAGGGGCGATCTGCTGAGTGATGTAGCGTCCGGCTGGCTGGTGCGTATCTTGCGGGGCAGCCATGTTATTACGCTGATCACTCCAATGACAGCCGGATACGCCCCCTACCCCAGACTGCGCAGCAAATCCGGCGAAGGCGTGCCGGTTGTGGCCATGCCTTTGCTGTGCTGATAAGCGCGGATCGCCGCTTCGCTGTTGGGACCGATCACGCCATCGTTGCCGTCCGTATCAAAACCGCGCGCGGTCAAACGCTTTTGCAGCGCGATGCGGTCATCCTTGGTCAACCCGTTGACGTCCGGCGGGAAACTGGCGCGCAGCGGACCGGCGCCGCCGATACGGTCGGCCAGATGTCCCACGCCGATGGCATAGGCATCCGAATTATTATATCGCTTTATCACGCTGAAATTGCTTGTGACGGCAAAGCGCGGGCCGCCGGGCTGTGGCTGTAGGATGTTGCCCTGTGGCGCGTCATTGCCCACTTCACCGCCCCATCTGACGCCGCGTGACCAGCCGTTGCGTTGCAGATAGGCCGCAGTGGATGCCAGCGCATCTGTGGGGTCTTCCGACCAGATATCGCGCCGACCGTCGCCGTTATAGTCAACGGCAAACGCCTGATAAGAGGTGGGAATAAACTGTGTGTGACCCATCGCTCCGGCCCAGCTTCCGGTCATCCGCGCGGGGCTGATATCGCCGTTCTGGAGGATTTTCAGCGCCGCGATCAGCTGCTTTTCAAAGAACGCGCCGCGACGTCCGTCAAAGGCCAGCGTCGATGTGGCAGAGATCACCGGTACATCCCCGCGCCGCTCCCCGAAAAAGCTCTCCAGCCCCCAGACGGCACAGATGATTTCCGCATCCACGCCATAGCGCTGCTCAAGCGCGGCCAGCGTCCCGCGCTGGCGGGCAAAGGCAGCACGGCCCTTGCTCACCCGTTCGTCCGAGGCGGCTATCGAGAGGTAATCTTCGAGTGTGCGTTTGAATTCGGTCTGGTTGCGGTCACGCTTGACACAACCGGGCAAATACCCAGTGCCGCGAAAAGCAGCCCCAAGGGTGGCGGGCGTTATGCCACGGCTTTGTGCACGGGTTTTAAAGGCTGCAACCCACGCATCATAGGCTGCGTTCGGCATCGGACGCAGGTCCGCAGGCAGCCCCGTTGAAGGCCCGCTTTTGTTCGAGGTGAGTCCGCCACCACAGGCCGACAGGCCCAAAGCGCCAAGGCCCAATCCAAAGGTTCGCCGTGAAAGTTGCATGCTGCTGCCCGATCCGCATTAAGGGGTTTGTTTTACCACATGCTATCCGATTGGAACGGCGTGGCAACAGCCCTCGCACGGTCTGCGCAACCTGATGCCGATGCCGGACACTACAAGGCACCTCAACGGCTGACCGCCCCCGGTTGATAAAGAGGCACCGTCGACATCGACATCTTGGCCGAGCCGTTTTGAACGTCGCGCGCATGGCTGATATAGATCAGCGTCTGGTGCGCCTCGTCGAATATCCGCTTTACACGGATGGACTTGAAGATAATCGAGCGCCTTTGGGTAAAGACCTCCTCGCCCTCCTCACCCGTATCAATATCGCCAACTTCGATAGGCCCGGTCTGGCGGCAGGAGATCGAGGAGTTCGACGGATCCTCAAACCAGTTTCCTTTTTGCAACCGGTCGATAATGCCTCGTTCGAAATAGGTAATGTGACAGGTCACGCCCTTCACCTTGGGGTCATCCAACGCCTCGATAATCAAATCGTTGCCAAGCCAGTCGACATCCACATTGCCGATCACCTCCGCGCGCACAGGGGCGCAGAGCGTGAATGTGAGAGCGACGGCGGCCAGGATGCGATTTATCATAAAGCCGAACACACGAACCGGCCGAAAAGTTCCCGTGGGATGGTGGGATTTTTGGAACTTCACATGCTTTATCATCCGCCCGCCCCACGGGCGCTTACGCAGAACCTGCCCAACATCCGCCAAATAGGACGAGCGTCGCAAAACGCCCCTCTTTTGCCCGCCGCCAAATGGCCGCGCGCAATCGCCAGAGGCGGCACTGAGAAAATGTCAAAAATCGAATTTCCCATTACTTTTCCGCTTGAACTCCCTGAATGGCAGACCTATGTAGTGCATACGAATTGGCGCGGGATGGAGCAGCCCGGTAGCTCGTCAGGCTCATAACCTGAAGGTCGTAGGTTCAAATCCTACTCCCGCAACCAATTTTTTACTGTTAAATCAGTGCTTTAGCGCCCCACGGGGCGTTTTTTGCATTTTGGGGGTAAATGTTGGTGCTACGTTTTGACCGTATCGCGACAAAAGCATGATCAGAGGTCGTGACGGGCGGAAACCGGACCTTCGCTGCAATTGCAGCTGTATCTCTTCAGTCTGGAAAAGCGGCCATTCAAATATTGTAGTTTCTTCTATCAAGGGACCATCTCCGCTCCAACATTTGATTGATGTCAGGTGGATATTCAAAAATTGAAACCAGAGACGTAGTATCTTGATACAAATAGAGCGCGTTTCTAAGCCCTCGAAACTTTCGACGACGCCGCTATTCATCATTTTTTGAAATTAGGCTGGCTTGATGCGATGTCTCGGCTGTTACTGGCTTTCAGAATTGAGCCTATCGTTTTTCTGATCGGCGCAGTCTCGCAACAATTTAGGTCCGCAGATATTGAGCCTGTTCCAATAACCAATTCTTGAAGAACGCCGGGGCGGACGATCCTGACGTGTTTTTGTCCAGGCCAATTTCGTACCAGATACACCTTATCGTCCGTTGATCCACAGCGACAAGCTGGCCCGATGATAACTCGCGCTCGCATAAGATATTATCTGCGAGGATAACGCCTTCACCATCTATTGCGGCATCAATCGCGAGTGAGAGGTCGGAATAAACCTTGCCAGTTTTCCAGCCAAGGCTTTGAGGCTCATGCGCCGCGTACCATTTGTGCCAGGTCTCTTTGCCATTGTCGTGAATGAGAGTTGCGCTGCTCCAGTCCACATGGGCATTTTGAGATGTGAGTTGGGCATTGAGGTAGGGAGATGCTGCGGGAAAGCCATCTATCGGAAACAGGCGGTCTTCGGTAATCCCGCTTCCGGGCATTCTGGTTTCGAAGTGAATAGCGATATCCGCATGCCCTTCGCCGGTCTGCGCGGGGCTCCACGCTGGCCTTAAATCCACTTCGATACGCGGAAAAGACTGCAAAACTCAGTGATCCGCTTGCGCAGCCACAAGGACGCAATCGCAGGTTCTGCGCTGACCACGACGGCCCCAGAACGGGTTTTGCGCAAAAGGGTTTCACTGGCGTCAGTAAGCGTTTGAAGGCCGCTCGCGACTTGCGGCAACAAGTCCCGCCCGTTTTCACTGAGCTCGACCCGGTTGCGATGCCTGATGAAAAGATCGGTCCCGAACCATGCCTCAAGATTTTTGATGTGCTGGCTGACAACGCTGTGGCTGACATTCAATTCACTGGCCGCTTTAGCAAAATTACAATGCCGTGCCGCAGCTTCAAAAACCCTAAGCGCATTAAGATGACGGAGCGTGTTCTTCATTAGTTTAGCGTAGTTAAAACCTTCGCTGAGAGCAAGTTAAACGCGCTTTTGGTTTGAGGCTGATGGTGAGTAACCTTCCTTTACGAATTGCTGGCTTTGTTGCACAAATCCCATGAAGGATTCACTTCATGGATCCAGGATGATAGCTGCTGTGTATGAGCAGCTGGTC
>CANMZB010000011.1 GCA_947502265.1 uncultured Sulfitobacter sp. | reverse complement strand
GATGCCCAAAGGTCTTCCTGTCAGCAATCGCTCTCGCCGCAACAGTAATATTCTGGTTATGAGTCCTGACCCTAAGCGGTTCGAACTCAAACCAACGCCGCAAGGCTGGACCATCATGATGCACAAGGGCGCAGGCGTAGCCACAGACGCGGCATGGATGTCGCTGGGCGGATGTCCCAGCCACATGACCGCAATGCGGATCAATCTGGCGCTCAAAGTCCGTGGGAGTCGCTGATGGCGCGCAAAACCTACAAAGCGCATAAAAAGGGGGCTGGGCATCACGTCCAGCTTCCCGAATGAGTGCAAGCATCCGAGGCGTGGGCCACACTCAGACCCGGCCCCCGCGCGCTCTACATCGAACTGAAACGCAGGTTCAACGGCACCAACAACAAGCGTATCATTCTTAGCAACCGTGACGCCGCCGAGGCGATGGACGTACACCGCAACTCGGTCGGGCCGTGGTTCCGCGAACTGGAGGAACGCGGGTTTATTCGTATGACCCAAGCCCCGCACCTTGGCCCGTCCGGCATAGGGCAGACATCGCTATGGGCTTTGGAAGAATTACCCTGCGACGATCTGAAAACAGCGCCAAGGCGATTTATGTCATGGCGCAAAAACAAAAGCCCCGCACAAAAAACAGGACAGGGCGTCACAATAAACAGGACAGTGAGGCCGGAAATGAACCGATCCACCCCCGAACCCTCCTGAAAACTGTGACGCGAACAGGCCCATTTGAAATTTGGGCGTCACAGAAAACAGGACATATCTACATCTAGCCAAGGGCAGCAACACATGACCACACCAACAAAGACCAACAATCGGCTGGGCGTCACGCTGACAGGTACCCCGGAATCAGGGCAGCAAGTTACCGTTGAAAGAGAGGATACGCTTAGAAAGTTGTTCGGCACCAACATCCCCGAAGTTGCGGAGGGCTTGCTGCGTCATTGCTTCAAGGTTCTGAAAGGCGATGAAATTACAGACGAACTGTCCGGCAATGATGAAAGGATGTTCATTGTCGCGGCTGTTGCCGAAATAAAGCCCCGCGATGGTGTGGAACGGATGCTGGCGGTGCAGATGGCAGCAACGCATGTGGCGATGGTACGCGCTGGGCGGCGGATGGCACACGCGGAAAATCTGGCACAGGTGCAAGCCCATACCAACGGATACACCAAACTGGCCCGCACCTATACCGCCCAGATGGAGGCGCTGCGCAAGCACCGCAACGGCGGCAAACAAACCGTCACTGTCCAGCACGTCACGGTTGAGGGCGGCGGGCAAGCCATTGTTGGCAACGTCCAGACGGGGGAGGGTCGCACATGAAAAGTGACATTAACCCCATGCAAAGGGCGCACCAGTCGCCGCGATGCCATCGCCCATTCTAAACGCTCAGGCTTTCTATGCAAAAATCCTGCGGTACGCGGCTGGGCAGTATGCCGGATGCATGGCGCAGGCCGCGGCTGCAAGTCTGGCCCGCAACATCCGAACTATCGGCACGGTTCACGCACAAAAGAGATGCAGGAGATTCGGCAAATGGTCCGCGAAATTCGAGAGATAGCGGCGCAGTTTACTTGAAGCCTGATGAGGGGGGGGAGCGCCAAAGGTTCACAGCTATTTGGCAGGGACCGATGCTAGCAGACAAATAGGCCAATCCACAATTGGGGAGATTGGAAGGGGGAGGCCCAAAGTCTGGAGGCATGGATACCGGACCGCAGCGGATAACAAAATTCTTACGCTGTCAGTTTGAAGATAAAAAGTTGGCTGGGATTACCCCCATCCCGACAAAGCGAGCATCGCCACCAAGGTGGACCGCAGGGTGGACTACAAAATCCACCTTACTTACAAAGCACTGATATTTAAGCGAAATATAGGATATAATGGTGCGGTCGGAGAGACTCGAACTCTCACGGGTGTTACCCCACAGCGACCTCAACGCTGCGCGTCTACCATTCCGCCACGACCGCACGCCATGGTTGGTGCCGATGCAATAACGTGGGTTTCGCAATATCTCAAGAGGCAATTTCCAACAAAAGCGCCCCGCCGCAAAATGAATGCGTCGGGGCGTGGTTGGCGCGTCCGAACGGGGCTATTCGCTGATCGAGAACATCGGCAATGTCGCAGCAGGCTGGGCTTGGGGCAACACGGGCAACGCAGGGGCACCGCCCAGTCGTGCAGCGGCTTGGCGCAACAGCGCCTTGCGCTCGGGTTGGCCGGGATTAAACACCGCCACTGCTCCGTTATCAAGCGCCGTCAAAGCCGCATCATACCACGGGCCAGCCAGATCAACCCGCCTTTGTGGACCATAACCTTGGGCCAGATGGTGCCCGATCAATTCACCGTACACGGGTTCTCCCAGCGCGTAGAGTACAAGCGCCGAACCGATGGCCACATCCAGATTATCTGTCCGGTACCCAACACCCATGCAGATGCGCGCAGTTCCGGCAAGTTGTGAAGGCACCATGCCGCTGCCCGCCGCGAATCCTGCCACATCCCGTGCAACGTCGTCACGCGACTTTTGCGCAAGAGAGGCTACATAGGGCTTCATCACCGGCGCAAATCCCGCGCATTGCGCTGCAATCTGATCGGGTGTGAAACCGGGTACGTTTGCCGCCATTTCCTCACTTCGCGCGATTGCATAGGTGCGTGCCAGGCAAAACTGCTCGTTAAGGGCCGTGTTGGGATCGCTCATGCTGGCCTGTGTCACGAAGCCGCCATTGGTGTTGGTGATCAACGAAACCTGATTGCAATGCGCCGCGAGCGAAGCTTGATTTCCTGCGCCAAGGAATGCCGGCCACGCCGCGCCCCCTGTTGCGACCCCTGCGGCAACCGATGTGATCGCTGGCATCTGTGCAAGTGCAGGTGCTGTTGCCATTACGCCAGCGGTCGCCGGTGATTGCCCCGCCATTTCAGCGCGAAATGACTTGAGCAGGCCGCGCGTACCGTCGATATTGGCTGCCACCAGTGATTGCGTGGCCATCCCCCCCGCCTGCGCGCGGTTGTACGAGGACGTCAGCAAATTTAATTCGAACGGCGATAGATTTCCGGTAACCGGATAGCCCATATAGGCCTGATACTGCGTCACGGCGTCTCGCGTTTTACGGCCAAGTTGCCCGTCAACCGTGCCAGCGTTGAAGCCGAAATAGTTGAGCGACGCCTGCACTTCCCGCCCCTGCTGGGTTGCCGGTATGGATGAGCGGCGAACCGTCTTTTTTGTATAGCTGCGTCTGGGAGCCGATGTGGTGCGGCGCTGCTTTTTGGCATTCGCGCCAATCACCCCCCCTATGATCGCCCCGGCGATAAAATCCTTGGCATCAGCGCGCACAGGCTCCGCCGGGATTACGACAAGTGAGGCCGCAATAAGCCCCGCTGACAAATATTTGATAGACATTATATCCCCCGATAAAATAAATTATTCTGCGCGAGACTACCACACTATCCCCTATTTCAGAAACTTTCCTGAACGCGCGGTTGAAAAAGGGCCATCAAGCGCCGATTTTAAGTGAACCGGTACGCAGAAGGACACCCCATGACCCAAGTCACCAGCCCCGTTGTGCAGATCGACATTGTTTCAGATGTTATGTGCCCGTGGTGTATTGTCGGCTACAAACAGCTAGAGCAGGCCCTGGCGGCGACCGGGACAGGTGCCTACATCCGCTGGCATCCATTCGAGCTGAACCCCGACATGCCCGCCGAAGGACAGAACCTGCGCGAACACATCACTGAAAAATATGGTGCCTCCGCGGAGCAAAGCGCGCAAAATCGGGCGCATCTTGTGGAAACGGGTGAATCCCTTGGCATAAATTTCCGGTTTGACGATGACAGCCGCATCGTCAACACCTTCGCCGCGCACCAGCTTCTTGATTGGGCGCAGGTGCAGGGCAAACAGCACCCGCTCAAGCTCGCGCTTTTTGACACGCATTTCACGCAAAAGCGCGATGTATCACACAGCGAAGTTCTGGTGGATGTGGCAGAATCTGTCGGGCTTGATCGGGAACAGGCGCAGGCGGTGCTGGACAGCGGCAGCCATGCTGCAGACACCCGCGCAGGCCAGCAATATTGGACAACGCGCGGCATTTCCGGCGTTCCGTCGATGGTATTTGACGGTAAATACCTTTTGACCGGCGCGCAGGGGGCGCAAACTTACGCCCGGATGTTGCAAAAATCCATTGCCGAGCAGCGCACGGCAGAGGATGGTTGAAGCGCACTTTTCTTGCGCGCGCCGAAACGATAGATTCGTTTCATGATTGAATGGATCACCTCGACCGGGCTTACCGACTTTCGCAGCGCCGAAGCGTGGATGGAGGCGCGTGTTGCCGCGATCCTTGCGGGGGAGGCGTCCGAGTGTATCTGGCTGGTGGAGCACCCGCCACTTTATACCGCTGGCACCTCGGCGCGCGCGCCCGACCTCACCGATCCGGACCGGTTTCCGGTCTATCCAACGAAACGTGGCGGACAGTACACATACCATGGCCCCGGACAAAGGGTAGCCTATGTGATGCTTGACGTGGGCAAGCGCGGCCATGACGTGCGCCGATTTGTTCGGGAACTGGAGGCGTGGATTATTACGACGCTGGATCAGTTCGGCGTGAAAGGCGAAATGCGCGACGGACGCGTCGGCGTCTGGGTTACGCGGCCTGAAAAACCGCTCACTGCATCCGGCCAGCCCGCCGAGGACAAGATCGCCGCGATCGGGATCCGGTTGCGCAAGTGGATCAGTTTTCATGGCATTTCAATCAATGTTGAGCCCGACCTCGGGCATTTCAGCGGCATCGTTCCTTGCGGCATCACCGACCATGGCGTCACCAGCCTGGTAGATCTGGGATTGCCGGTCACCCTTGACGATGTCGACCTCGCGCTGCGCCACAGCTTTGCGACGGTTTTCGGCGAAGCACCTGAAGCGCCCTGACAGCCTGCCCAACACTCCCTTATGCAGCGGTGCGCTTATGTTTCAGCGTGCGGTATTCGTCGATCAGTTCCAGCAACCGCTCAAGCCGCATCGGCTTTTCGCAAAAGCTGTGCACATTTGGATCCGCATCGGCGCGGGCGTGATCGGCCGGTAGCAACGACGTGGATAGCATGACGATGATCAACTGACCGTTGCGCGTAGTGTCGAGCGCACCATAATGCTCCAGAAACTCGAAACCGCCCATGCGGGGCATGTTGATATCCAGAAAGATAAGTTCGGGCAAGGCCACGCCGGCGCGCAGATCCCGTTCCAGAACTTCAAGCGCTTCCTGACCGTCTGTTGCCACTTCGATCTCGCGGGCACGGCCCGAACGTTCTATTATTCTACGGTGCATCATGTTCGTGACAGCATCATCATCGACCAACAAAATGCGGCTAAGAGGCTCCATCGGCTGTTCCTTCTTTTCGAAAAGTGACTTTAAATTCAACGCCCTGCCCTCTTGAGCCTGTCGCAGATATCCGTCCACCGAAACGTTGCAGCCTGCGTTGCGCGCAATGCAGGGCCATGCCATCGCCCGGCGGAAATTTGTGAGCACGCTTGAAAAGGCCAAATACCTTGGGCAGTTCAGCCGGAAGCGACAGCCCCGTGCCATTATCCGCCACGCTCAACGTGGGGCCGTCCGCCTCTTGTCTAAAGCACAGCGAAATGCGCAAACGCCGCGCCGGTTCCGCGTAATTTATTGCGTTGTCGACCAACGCGGCAACCATACTCTCAAGCTCCGCCTGACAAAACAGGACTACGCTCCCCGCAGGAATTTCAACAGACACGTAAGCGCCGCTTTTCTCCAACGCAGGCCCGAGTGTTTTCAGCGCATTGGCAACCGCATCATTGAGATCGGATTGCTGAATTTCGGGAATCTCATCGAACCTGATCCGGGAGACCCGTACCAATGCCGCGATCTTGTGGTTGAGTTGCTGCGCACAGCTGTTGACCCATGCGATCTGCTCGGCCTGTTCCGGCGTCATGTCTTGTGCTGTTTCCTCCAGCATCAAGCCAAGACGACATAGGTTGTTAACCGGCACTTTCAGATCATGGGTGGCCGTGTAGGTAATTTCCTCAAGCTCGCCCATCGCCTTTTCCAATTGCAAAGTGCGCTCCCCGATCCGGGTTTCCAGAGCGGCATTCAGATCTGCAAGTGCCTGGGTGCGCTGGACGACCTTGGCTTCCAGCCCGGCATTAAGCTCTCCCAAACGCAGAACTGCCTCTTTTTTGGTGGTAATGTCGCTCGCGCAGCCGATATGGCGCAGCACACACCCGTCCGCATCCCTTTCGAATACCCTGTCGACGGAGCGGAGCCAAAGCACCTTTTTCTCCTTCGTCAGAACGCGATAGTCCAGCGTACAGAACGCATCACCCTCAAGCATCGAAATTCGCGCCATATGCGCGCTGACAAGCGGGATATCTTCAGGAAGGATAACCCGCAACAACAACCCGGCACCCATCTCGCGGATCTCGTCCGCGCGATACCCGAGATGGGTGCCGACAGAGCGGTTCGCGTACACATTCGCCTGCATCTCATGATCAAAAACATAAACAAAGCCCGGCATCAGGCTGATCACCTGATCAATCGTCGGGGCCCTCATGCCGCAAACCGCCACAGGTTGGGCATTCTCCGCAAGTGCGGGCACAGCGGTGTTCGTGGGCTGGGACAATAACACGGACTAAACCTATCTTGAACGAGGGCAGTGTCATCAGTCTCCCGAAATCATCTTTACATCTCCTTAACGGCTGAGTGCGATGGTTACACTGCATCACTAAAACTGTTTCAATGCGGGTCTGATCAGCCAGTTTCCGCTGCCCCCGATGATGAGGAAGATACGGCATCTTGAAAATAACTGCATTTGCGACCAACGCCCATTGCCCTGCGTGGCGCATGGATTTAGAAGGTCCATGAGTACGCTACTGCGTGTTGCCAACAGACGTAGTGCGTTTAATATATAGTTTTAGGAGGCACCGCATGGCAGACGCAGCCATTCACGGGCACGACCATGAAGACGAACGCGGGTTTTTCACGCGATGGTTCATGTCCACAAACCACAAAGACATCGGTATTCTATACCTGATCGTCTCCGCTTTTGTCGGGTTCATTTCCGTTGCATTTACCATTTACATGCGCTTGGAGCTTATGCATCCCGGCGTTCAGTATATGTGTATGGAAGGCGCACGCTTCATCGCTGATTCTTCAGCGACCTGTACGCCAAACGGGCACCTCTGGAACGTTCTGATAACCGGCCACGGCATTTTGATGATGTTCTTCGTCGTGATTCCAGCGCTTTTCGGCGGCTTCGGCAACTACCTTATGCCGCTGCAAATCGGCGCGCCCGATATGGCGTTCCCACGGCTGAACAACCTGTCGTTCTGGCTTTATGTTGCCGGTACTTCGCTCGCAGTCTGCTCTATCCTGCTGCCCGGTGGCAATGGTCAGGCGGGCTCCGGCGTGGGCTGGGTTCTTTATCCGCCGCTCAGCGTCAAAGAAGGCGGCATGTCGATGGATTTCGCGATCTTCGCGGTTCACGTCTCGGGTGCCTCTTCGATCCTCGGCGCGATCAACATGATCACTACCTTCCTGAACATGCGCGCCCCCGGCATGACTCTGTTCAAGGTGCCCCTGTTCAGCTGGTCGATCTTTGTCACCGCTTGGCTGATCCTGCTGTCCCTGCCCGTTCTGGCAGGTGCGATCACCATGCTGCTGATGGACCGTAACTTCGGCTTCGCCTTCTTCGATCCTGCTGGCGGCGGTGATCCGGTCCTGTACCAGCACATCCTGTGGTTCTTCGGTCACCCCGAAGTGTACATCATCATCCTGCCCGGGTTCGGCATCATCTCCCACGTCATCGCAACATTCTCGCGCAAACCGATCTTTGGCTACCTGCCAATGGTTTGGGCACTCATCGCGATTGGTGTTCTAGGCTTTGTTGTCTGGGCGCACCACATGTACACAGTGGGATTGACCCTTAATCAACAGGCATACTTCATGCTGGCCACAATGGTCATCGCCGTGCCAACAGGGGTCAAGGTGTTCTCATGGATCGCAACCATGTGGGGCGGCTCTATCGAGTTCAAGACACCGATGCTCTGGGCTTTCGGCTTCCTGTTCCTGTTCACTGTTGGCGGTGTGACCGGTATCGTGCTGAGCCAGGCTGCGGTGGACCGCTACTATCACGATACTTACTATGTGGTTGCTCACTTCCACTATGTGATGAGCCTTGGTGCGATCTTTGCCATCTTTGCGGGTATCTACTTCTACCTTCCCAAGATGACGGGCCGCATGTATCCCGAGTGGGCTGGCAAGCTACACTTCTGGATGATGTTCATTGGTGCAAACCTGACCTTCTTCCCACAACACTTCCTGGGCCGTCAGGGCATGCCACGCCGCTACATCGACTATCCTGACGCCTTCGCGTACTGGAACCTTTGGTCAAGCTGGGGCGCATTCCTGTCCTTCGCATCCTTCCTGTTCTTCTTTGGAATCATGGCCTACACGCTGACACGCGGTAAGCGGGTCACCGAGAACAACCCATGGAACGAATTCGCGGACACGCTGGAATGGACACTGCCCAGCCCGCCTCCGGAGCACACCTTCGAGCAACTGCCGAAGCGTGAAGACTGGGACAAGGCCCACAGCCACTAAATCAGGCTGGTGATAAAAAAGAAAAGGGCTCCAACGGCGGTTGGAGCCCTTTTCGCATGCTACCTGCCCTCCTCTGCAGCATACTACCGGCTAACGGGCGCCCAAAACGATTGACCCGCAGTTCAGTCAATCGTGTCCCTTCCGGCGCAGTCGTGAAACGTTGCGTAAGTTAGAGGGTGTTGCGTTTTATTGGGGACTGTTGACGTTCAGGATTCACAAATCAGCTGATGTCTTTTTCAAGGTTTCAAACAGAGGAGAGCAGCCTTGACCAGAAGAGTTCTAACCAATGCGCAGTGGGCGATCATCGAACCGTATTGTCTTGGTAAACCCACCGATCCGGGGCAGACCGGCCGTGACCCGCGTCTGTTTTTGGAAGCGGTCCTTTGAATTGTCCGCACTTGAGCGCAATGGCGCGAGTTGCCGGACGAGTTCGGCAAGTGGAACAGCATGTTCAAGCGGTTCCGCAGGTCGGTCAAAGCGGATACTTTCCATCGTATATTCGAGGCATTGGCCTCTGATGCCGACCTCGAATACGCCATGATAGATGACACTATCGTCAAGGTTCACCGCTGGGGCCAGGACGCAAAAGGGGGACTCTGCGTCAGGCCATTGGGCGTTCTCGCGGAGGGATAACGACAGAAATATTGGTACTCACAGATGCGCTCGGCAACTTCGTCGACTTCTGCCTGATGCCCAGGCAAGCCCATGACCTGCGTGAGACCGCAAGCCTACTTCGCGATCTGTCCGGCGGGCACCTGTTGGCGGACAGGGATTTCGATGCGGATTGGTTGCGCGACGACTTGCTGGATCGCGAAACAACCCCGGTCATGCCGTCGAAGTCCAACCGCAGGTTCCCGGCAGTGTCCGACAAGGAGACCTTCGAATGGCGGCACCTGATCGAAAACTACTTTGGTAAGATGAAGGAAAACAGAGGCCTAGCCATGCGCTCCTGCAAGACAGATCGTAGCTTCAAGACCTTCATCTCAATCGCGGCGACGGTCATTCACACAAGATGAACGTCAACAATCCCTGGTTTCATAGCGGACAGCTTTGAAGAATTTGTGGCATTCTTCGTCGGCAGGACATGCCCGACAGCCAGCCCTAACGAGCCACAGCTCCGCTCTGCCGCCCTGCGAATGTAGGCTTTGAGTCTGGCAAAGCCATCTCGACGGGATTAGGATCAGAACGGGATATCGGCAGGTACAGAAATCAGGCATCAACGACCTTCATGGTTGCGGCTGCCCTAGGGCTTTTATGCGATGATAGGTTGTCCTGACGATGATGGTTTGGGAGCCGAAAGGGACATGGTCAATCAGGCGCACGTCTTCGGGCGGTAGCAGGTGATCCTGACCGTATGGGTAATCATTAAGCTTTCGTCTATGAAGTAGATGCGGGGCAACAGGTTACACATGAAAGGGTGACGGCGTGTGATCCAGTTCTGCGTGCGTAATACCCGCGGCTCAAGCCCGCCCGTCTCGCATTTCATGCCCCCCATGTCGTTGACGAACTTCATCGAAACCCGAAACCGTGCTGCGATTGTCCGGTGCGACTGCCCTTTCCCGTCATACATGACCACCCGCCGACGAAGTGTCATAGGATGTGGTTTCCCCATCTTCCCCCCCCATATCTGCCATGCAGATATAGAATCAAACATCATGGAACCCTGAACCGGAAAAATCGCACCCCGCCCTAGGCGGCGTCTTCATTTACGCGAGCTAAGTCATTGTGCAGGCAAGAGATACGAATGCACGGAGGGACGATATGGTCTTTTCGCAACGCAGGGCGATCCGGCGGAAGCGTTTGATCCTGTTGAAGAAGCATTCGACCAAATGGTGCTCTTTGTAGAGCACCCAGTCGATGGTTTGCTTCGCGGCTCGTGTTGGGTTCTGCTTAATCTGCGCCGCTGCTCCAAGGTCATCCACGATAAACTGGCGAAGATAGTCAGCATCATACCATGACATGGCGTATGCCGACGAGCCTCTCGATCAGGCCACGCGCCTGCGGGCAGTCACCCCATTGACAGGGCGGGGTGGTGAAGCGGATTGGCAGCCCGTGTGCGTCCACGGCAGCGTGGATTTCCGTAGTTAAGCCGCCTTTGGAGCGTCCGATTGTGTGAGCTTGAGCCCCCCTTTTGCACCGCTTGCATCGGCGTGGGCCTTGCAGATGGTCGCGTCAATCAGAACGTATTCGAAGTCGGGATCTGCGCTCAACGTGTTAAAAAGATTCTCCCAAATGCCAGCCAATGCCCACCGTCGAAACCGGCAATGTGCAGTCCGCCAGTTTCCAAGTTCGGGCGATAAATCACGCCAAGGCGAAGCCGTCCGCCCCAGCCAAAGGATTGCATTCAGGAAAAGCCTGTTGTCCTTTGCGGTGCGACCACGGTCGCCTTTCTGCCCGCAACAAGCGGTTCAATCCGCGCCCATTGCGCGTCGGCCAGGGTTCGTTTGCTCAAGCTCTCCTGTTGTCTGCCCCCTTGATGAGGAGGACGCCCCCTCAACCCGGCATCGATCTGCCATATGGTGGTGGTGTTAACGTCGCCATACAAAGAAGGAGCGTCCAGAATGAGAGTTACCACAATTGGATATTGCGAAGAGTGTTTTCCAGGTTCACGGAGTTGATGAAACCGGGGAGGCCATACTGACGCGGCGGTTCACGCGTCGTAAATTACTGCCATTCTTTGCGACGTTACCGTCCTGTCTGATCGGGATCGAAGCTTGCGCCACTTCACATCATTGGGCGCGGGAGTTGGCGGCACTTGGGCATGAGGTCAAGCTCATGCCTCCTGCTTACGTGAAAGCTTATGTGAAGCGTGGCAAGTCGGACGCGGCTGATGCCGAAGCGATTTGTAAAGCGCTCACCCGCCCAACCATGCGTTTAGTGCCCGTCAAATCGCCGGAGCAACAGGCCACTTCTGATGGTTCACCGGACCAGGCTCCTAGTGGTCAAAGGCGGGCTTCATCCCCCCGCTGACCAGAACATTTCCCTTGGAGGAATCTGTTCGCAATGAATTCCTGAGCTTTACTCTCAACATACATCATCTCTACAGGATAAACTGAACATAATGTGCGCTTTACAAACGAAGCAAACAGCACAGTCATATAAGAGGGTGGGGCAACACTAACAGATCGAAGGTAGAGAAGGTTCTTAAAGTTACGAAACCTTAAAGCGCCCCGCCTTAAACTCGAAACACCAATACCCTTCGGCGCTCTCGGGATATTGGTGACAAGAGATGCCTCAGGTTAAAGGCGGGACACTTTAATGGAAACTTCCTATTATAGAGGTGGAGGGAACGGCTTGCGTTGCCTTGATCGGCCGGCTCAAAACAACGGTTTTTTCACCACAAGGTTTCGTGCTTCGTTTGCGACTATAATCCCCCAAGGCGACTGGCACGCGGATGTCTTCGCAGTTTGTCCCATTGCTTCCGGTGCAAGGGGCGTTAAAATGAATTATGCCGTATGAATGGACTTCACCGCCCCATACCTCCCCGCAAACGATGCGCCTTTGGCCGCACCAGTCTTTGCCCGCACGCGGGATGGCGGTATTTGTCCTCACGACATTCACCCTGATTTCCATCCCCGCACTGCCCCTTCTCGGCTCGCCGATCCTGTGGGGGATACTGCCTTTCACGCTGGCCGCTGTTTGGGGGATCTATGCTGCGCTACAACGCAATCATAAGACGCGGCTGATCGAGGAGGAGCTGGTGCTGGAAGACACGATGGCACATCTCACCCGCACCAACCCGAAAGGGGAGGTGCAGAAATGGGATTGCGACCGTTATTGGACGCGGGTGACAAAATACGAAAATGAGGGGCCGGTACCCAATTATGTAACCCTGCGCGGCAAAGGCCGCGAGGTCGAGATCGGATCATTCCTCAGCGAGGAAGAGCGCATCGCCCTCTACGAGGATCTGCGACGCGCCCTGCTCCGATAAGTCTGCATTCAGGCTGACAAACGTTCCTTGAGAATCGGGCCAACACGGCCGAAATCCATCTGTCCGGTATACTTCCCCTTCAGAATCGCCATGACCTTGCCCATATCGCGGATCGACGTTGCACCGATCTCGCTCACTGCTGCATCGACAGCCGCTCGGGCTTCTTCTTCGCTCAACTGACGCGGCAGGAATTCTTCGATCACAACTATTTCCGAACGCTCCGCTTCGGCCAGATCAAGGCGCCCGCCCTCTTCATAAGCCCGTGCAGATTCAGCACGTTGCTTGGCCATTTTACCCAGAATCGCAAGAATTTCCGCCTCGCCCACGCCGTCATCGTTGCCTTCGGCACGTGCGGCAATATCCTTGTCCTTGATCGCGGCGCTAACCAGACGCAGCGTCGAGAGCCGCGTTGTTGCCTTGTCCTTCATCGCCTGTTTCAGTGCATCGTTGATACGGGTACGCAGTTGCATGGGACGCCTTCAGATATGATTAACTTGGGTTCACTTTGAAGCCGGGACACTATCGAATAGGTGCCTCACTTGCAATCCTCCGCCCCCCATCATAACTCGTTGTTATTAAACAACTTTCATTTTGAGCGACTTCTTGACCGCACCTTCGCCTCCCTATAGATTGCCGTCGTTTGCCACAGCGCCCGCCCTCCCCCTTTCAAAGGACATCCCCCATGGCCCCTGCCCCAACGCCCCGTCCCACCGCTTGCCTTGCCCTTGCAGATGGATCACTGTTTTACGGCGCTGGCTTTGGTGCCACCGGAATAGCCGTGGCCGAAATGTGTTTTAACACCGCAATGACCGGCTATCAGGAAATCATGACCGACCCGTCTTATGCGGGCCAGATCGTGACGTTCACTTTCCCCCACATCGGCAACACCGGCACCAATCCCGAAGATGATGAATGCGCCGATCCTGTGGCGGCAGGGATGGTCGTGAAATGGATGCCGACAGAACCAAGCAGCTGGCGCGCCGTACAGCATCTTTCCGACTGGCTGGCTGCGCACGGGCGCATCGCCATCGGCGGCATCGACACCCGGCGTCTGACCCGCGCTATCCGCCAGCAGGGTGCGCCACACGCCGCCCTTGCTCACGATCCCGACGGTAATTTCGATATCGAAGCATTGGTCGCTGCCGCGCGTGGCTTTGCAGGACTGGAAGGTGTTGATCTGGCCAAGGACGTGACATGTGCACAGTCCTATCGCTGGAATGAAATGCGTTGGGCGTGGCCCGATGGCTATGCGCCGCAGCTGGCCCCGAAACACAAGGTCGTCGCGATTGATTACGGAGCGAAACGGAACATCCTGCGCTGTCTTGCCTCGGCGGGATGCGATGTGACAGTTTTGCCAGCATCAGCAACCTATGACGACATCATTGCACATCAGCCAGACGGTGTTTTCCTGTCCAACGGGCCCGGCGATCCGGCGGCCACGGGGGCCTATGCTGTGCCGATGATCCGCGACATTCTGGACAAGTCCGACCTGCCTGTTTTCGGCATTTGCCTTGGTCATCAGATGCTTGCACTCGCCCTTGGCGGCAAGACCGTCAAGATGAGCCATGGACACCACGGCGCGAACCATCCGGTCAAGGATATAGATACCGGGAAAGTTGAAATTACGTCGATGAATCATGGGTTTGCGGTAGACAGCCAATCCTTGCCAACAGGCGTGATCGAAACACACCGCTCGCTTTTTGACGGGTCGAACTGTGGCATCCGCATGGATGGCCGTCCGGTTTATTCCGTCCAGCATCACCCCGAAGCCAGCCCCGGCCCGCAAGACAGCTACTACCTGTTCGAACGGTTTGCCGATGCCATGGCCGCCCGCGGCTGAACGGCCAAAACGCTTGGATAAGCCTTTGAAATAGCGGCTTATCCCGTTGCGACATTAACGATCTGTTAAGTACTTTCTGAAACACCTGATGCTGAATGAAGCAGTATCAGGTAACATCGGAATGAATGACCAATACCTGCGCTTGTCGGATGCGGAGGTTGCGCTACCGCGCGAAACGCCGTTACCGATCGGGCGGGTTTTGGTTAACGAAGGGGTCATCACGCAAGCGGACCTCGTTCATTCATTGAATCTCCAGCGGCACATTGATGCCCCTTTGGGCGATATTCTGGTGGCCGAGGGGCTTGCCAGCCAGACAGATGTACTGCGGATGTTGTCACGTCAGCACAACGTCCCGATTGCCGACATGGACGTTGATCCCCCCGATCCGCAGTTAAGCGCACGGCTGCCGTCCCCGCTGTGCCTCAAGTATCATGTCGTGCCCTGGAGCATCATCGGAGACATTCTGCTGGTTGCGACAAACCGACCCGAACAGTTCGAGAAGCTGCGCGCCTGTTTGGGGCCGACGGGCAAGCGGATGCTGCCTGTTCTGGTGGACGAAGCCCAGATCCGTCAACAAATCAGCACTCTTTACGGCGCGGAACTGGCGCAGAAGGCGGCGACGCGTGTGCCTGCCGTCGAAAGCTGCCGCAGCTGGAACCCCACGTCACCTGTCCGCAGGATTGTAGCGGCCGCTCTTGTGTTTGCGGGCATTACTGCGCTTTTGCTTGCGCCACTTTGGACGATCACCGCCGTCACGATGTTGGCTTTCGTCACGCTGCTCATGAGCACAACGCTCAAACTGGCCGCCTGCCTTGCGCAGCTCTGTTCTACCGGTCAGCAGGGCGACATAAAAACGCCCGCCAAATCCGGCGCCTTTCCCCTGCCCCGCGTTTCTGTTCTGGTACCTTTGCTCAAGGAAAACGAAATTGCGGGCAAACTGGTACAGCGCTTGACGCGCTTGACCTATCCTAAATCCCTGCTTGAGGTCGTTCTGGTGCTTGAAGCGGATGACACCATCACCCGCGAGACAATCGCACGCTCCCAATTGCCCCAATGGATCAGCGTGATCGAAGTGCCAAGCGCGAACGGGCTAACCACGAAGCCGCGCGCGCTTAACTACGCGCTCGATTTTTGCCGTGGATCCATCATCGGCGTTTGGGACGCAGAGGATGCGCCGGAACCGGACCAGATTGAAAAGGTGGTCACCCGCTTTCATCACGCGCCCGAAAATGTCGCATGTTTGCAGGGAGTTCTGGATTACTACAACTCAAAGACCAACTGGATATCGCGCTGCTTCACCATCGAGTATGCGACATGGTGGCGTGTTATACTGCCCGGCGTTGCCCGGTTAGGGTTGGTAATTCCCCTTGGCGGGACAACGCTGTTTTTCCGGCGCAGTATACTTGAGAAACTCTCGGGCTGGGACGCCCACAATGTGACCGAAGACGCCGATCTTGGTATCAGGCTCGCCCGCCACGGCTATAAAACCGAACTGATCCCAACCGTCACGTTCGAGGAGGCCAATTGCCGCGCATGGCCGTGGATGAAACAACGCTCGCGCTGGCTCAAAGGGTTCCTGATCACATGGCTGGTGCACATGCGCTCCCCCCGGGAGCTGATGCGCGATTTGGGGTTCCTGCGCTTCATGGGGGTTCAGACACTGCTTCTGGCCACCTTCGTGCAGTTCACCTGCGCCCCGCTGATGTGGTCTTTCTGGATCACCCTGGCGGGCTATCAACACCCTGTTGAATTGACCCTCGGGGCCTCTATGGCGCAGACGATGGCAATTGTATTCGTGCTATCCGAGGTTATTTGCCTGTTTATTTCGATGCTTGCCGTGTCAAACAGCAACCACCGTCACCTTCTCCTGTATGTACTGACGCTTCCGTTCTATTTCCCGATGGCGGCAGTTTCGGCCTATAAGGCGTTGAAGGAAATGATCCAGGAGCCGTTTTACTGGGACAAGACAGAGCACGGTATCGCCCCCCGCACGGATTAGGTTTCGGCCTCGCGCAGCACTGCCTCCTGTTTAAGCCTTGTCGCAAAAGCGACAGAGATATGCGCGCGCAGCGCCGCATCCGCGCCATCGCCATCGCGCGCCTCGATGGCCGCGACGATCCTGTCATGCTCCTGCTGTGCAATTTCGCCCCGCCCGACAACGGCAAGCGACGTCGTCGCCATCAGCGCCATAGAGCGGTGTACCAGATCAAGCTGCTGAACCAGAAAACGGTTGTGCGAAGCCAGATGGATTTGCTTGTGAAAGCGTTTATTCGCCCGCGCGAGAGCCTGCGGATGTCCGACAAGCGCGTTGTCCGCTTCGACCATACTACGCAACAGGCGCACTTCTTCTTCGGTCGCGTTGCGCGCGGCCAGACGTGCTGCCAACCCTTCCAACTCGCCGCGCACAATATAAAGCTCGGCAACCTGACTGTGATCGAGCGACGCCACGATCAGGCTACGCCCGTCGCGCACCAGCAAAGATTGCGTTTCGAGCCGTTGCAGAGCTTCGCGGATAGGCGTGCGGGATACGCCGAAACGCTCCGCCAGCTCGCTTTCGACCAACCGGTCGCCGGGCCGGTAGGTGCCGGTGTCAATCGCATCAAGGATCATCGAATAGGCGTCGGTAATCCCCGGACGGGTGGAAGATCTGGCAGGGTGCAAAAAACAAGCCTTTCGCGTGATTTGACGGCATCCTAACGGTGCCACGTCGCCCTGCAAAGCCTTCATCGCGCCCTCTTGCGCCGCGCGCTTCATAGGCCTACGACAGCACCCATGCCTCGTGATGCCTTCTCCCATGTGACGACTTGGGTCTTCGACCTTGATCACACGCTCTATCCGCCCTCTGCGCGGCTCTTTGATCTGATCGAAGTGCGCATGGCCACATGGGTGATGAACGCCTTGGGTGTCACCCGCGCCGAGGCAAACCGCCTGCGCCTGCACTATTGGCAGACGCATGGCACAACGCTCGCCGGTCTGATGCGCGAACATGACATTGATCCCGAACCCTACCTTGTCGATGTGCATGACATTCCGATGGACAGTCTCATCCCCGACCCGATGCTGGCCGCGCACATCGCAGCGCTTCCCGGTCGGCGGATCATCTACACCAACGGTACAGCGCCCTATGCCGAACGCGTGTTGGTCGCGCGCGGCCTCTCGGGGCTGTTCGATGCGGTTTACGGGGTAGAACATGCAAGCTATCTGCCAAAACCGGATCACGCGGCCTTCGACACCGTCTTCAAAAAGGACGGCCTGACGACCGCCCGCGCCGCGATGTTCGAGGATGACGCCCGCAATCTGTCAGTGCCGCATGCGCTGGGAATGCGCACAGTGCATGTCGCGCCCGAGCGCGCGGACGCGCCGCATGTGCAATTCCATACCGACAACCTATCTTCGTTTCTGGAGCGCCTCACGCGCCACTGAAGGAATAGACATGACCGACAGCTGCGACATCGTAATTTCTGGCGGCGGCATCGCCGGTCTGACGGCGGCGGCGGCCTTTGGCAGCGCCGGATTTCAGGTGGTATGCGTCGATCCGGCCCCCGTGGTGACGGACGCGGACGCCGAGGGCGCCGACCTGCGCTCTACCGCGATGTTACAACCGGCACGCGCGGTGCTGGAGCGCGCGGGACTGTGGGAAGCGCTTGCGCCCCATGCCGCCGCGCTGCAAATCATGCGCATCATCGACGCAGGTGGTGAAGACGCCACCCCCCGCGTGATCCGCGAATTCGACGCTTCAGACATCTCCGAACAGCCGTTCGGCTGGAATTTCCCCAACTGGTTGTTAAGCCGCGAGTTGACGACGCGCCTTGGCGCATTGGATACCGTTGATTTCCGCCCCGGCGTGGCCACCACACATTTTTTCACCCGCACAGACAGCGCCAAAGTCTCCCTGAGCGATGGCAGCCGCATCACCACCCGGCTGGTGATCGGTGCGGACGGGCGCGGCTCTCCTACACGGCAGGCCGCGGGCATCGGTGTGCGCACACGCCGCTACGGCCAAAAAGCGCTGGTTTTTGCGGTAACCCATCCGGTCCCGCACGAGAATGTCTCGACCGAGGTGCATCGCACCGGCGGTCCGTTCACGCTGGTGCCCCTGCCCGACCGCGACGGGAAGCCATGCTCTGCGGTTGTGTGGATGGATGATGGCCGCCGCGTTCAAGAGCGCCTCAAAATGGACGTGACCACCTTCGAGGCCGACGCATCGGCCCGGTCCTGCCATCATTTCGGGCCGCTCACCCTTGTCAGCAAACGCCAAAGCTGGCCCATCATCACGCAACACGCCGAACGGCTTAGCGCAGAGCGCGTGGCGCTGATTGCAGAAGCTGCCCATGTCATGCCGCCGATCGGCGCGCAGGGGTTGAACATGTCGCTCAACGACATCGCAACGTTGCTGGATCTGGCCGAAGCGCGGCGCGAGGGTTTGGGTGATCAGCAGATGCTGGATGCCTATCACAAGGCGCGCTATGGCGATGTGACGCTACGGGTGAACGGGATTGATCTGCTGAACCGCGCCAGTCAGGCCAGCAGCACCATGGCGCGCGATGCACGCGCCGCAGGCCTGAACGCGCTGTATGCCGCCCCGTCCGTGCGCAAGATGCTGATGCAGATGGGACTTGGCGCGCGTTAGGCGTCCTTGGTCGCTTCCGCATCAATCTGCGCGGCGCGCTTTTCAACCTGCTCGACGATGTGATCAACCATCTGGTCGTTGTTCAGTTTGTGGCTTTGCGCACCGGCCAGATACACCATCCCCGATCCCGCACCGCCACCGGTAAAACCAACGTCGGTCATCAACGCTTCACCGGGGCCGTTGACCACACAACCGATGATCGACAGGCTCATCGGTGTCTTGATATGCTCAAGCCGTTTTTCAAGCGTCTCCACCGTTTTGATCACATCAAAACCCTGTCGCGCGCAGGACGGGCAGGAGATGATGTTGACGCCGCGATGGCGCAGACCAAGGGATTTCAGTATCTCGTAGCCGACTTTTACTTCCTCAACCGGATCGGCAGAAAGCGAGACACGAATCGTATCGCCGATGCCCATCCACAGCAGGTTTCCCATACCGATCGCGGATTTTATCGTGCCAGAGGTCAGCCCGCCTGCCTCGGTAATGCCAAGGTGGATTGGCGCATCCGTCTGTTCTGAAAGCTGCTGGTACGCCGCCGCCGCCATGAACACGTCAGACGCTTTGCAGCTGATCTTGAACTCGTGAAAATCATTGTCCTGCAAGATCTTGATATGGTTAAGCCCGCTTTCGACCATCGCATCAGGGCAGGGTTCGCCGTATTTCTCCAGCAACTCACGCTCCAGCGATCCGGCGTTAACGCCGATCCTGATGGAACAGTTATGGTCACGCGCGGCTTTGATGACCTCTTTCACGCGCGTTGCATCCCCTATGTTGCCGGGGTTGATCCGCAGACACGCAGCCCCGGCTTCGGCCGCCTCGATCCCGCGTTTATAGTGGAAATGAATGTCCGCGACGATTGGCACAGGGCTTTCGCGCACAATTTCTTTCAGCGCGTGTGAACTCGCCTCGTCCGGCACCGACACGCGCACGATGTCGACACCCGCATCAGCGGCGGCCTGAATCTGCGTGATCGTCGCCTTGACGTCGGTGGTGAGCGTGTTGGTCATCGTTTGCACGGTGATCGGGGCGTCACCACCCACGGGCACGTTGCCCACCATGATCTGGCGCGATTTGCGCCGTTCGATGTTACGCCAAGGACGGATATGATTGAGCGACATGTCAACCTCGCTGGACAGGTACGTTTCCACCTACCTAGTCAACGGTCTGCTGTGCTGCAATGGTAAGCTGGAATTTCCGGCGGAATGACGCGCCGGAACGGTTATTGATTGGCGCCCACCTGGGGAGCGCTCGCGCGCAACTCGGCGACCATCGTCTCAAGCGCGCTGTCCTGACCGGGCATAGCGGGCTGATACAGCTCGGCCAGTGCCTGTTGTTGCAGCGGCACGTTGGACGTAACACTGCCGCGCCCGCCAACAGGGCCATAGTATTCGCCGTTCATCACGAAATAAACAGCGCCGCTTTGTCCTGTGCGCAGGACAGGCGCGTCTTCAAGAGCCGGCACATCGAAAGTGTCGCCCTTTTTCATGACTTTTTCGTACAGGTTGGTGCCATCGGCCGCCGTAATGCGCACCCATGTCTCGCCGGTTGCAACGACCTGAAGGGCCGGTGCGGGGCCTTCAACAACCTGCGGCACGCTCAGCCCGGTTGGCGTGACGGACGTCTTGAGCGCCTCTTGCAAAGCGCCGTCAACGGCGGTGGATATATCGGCCTCGGCAACGCGTACCACCGTGGGCGCATTAAAGAAAACACCGCCTGCGCGCGGATCAAGTGTCGCAATCGGAGCATCGCGCGCCACAAGCACAGGCACATCCAGTGCGGCCGGGCGGTACAACCGGTCCAGCGCTTCAACACGCGGCGTATCGTCAAGAGTGGCAGGGGCCGCGATATCGCCTGGCAGGCCCTGGCCACCAGAACCGGAGGCTTGCAACGGATCAAGATCGGAGAGCACAACCGGCGTTTGGTCCACCGGTGACACCTGCACGCGCTGCACCTCTTTAAGAACCGTCCAGCCGCCAAAACCTATCGCGCCGATAAGCGCGACCAACACCAATGTCGACCCGATCGCGCTCGGCTCGATCCGCGACAGGAAGCTGTCGCCGCCGGGCGCAAAAGGCAGGGCCGGACGTGAAAAAATATCCGCATCGGGATGACGTGAAAGACGTTCCTCGCGCGAAGGTTTTTTGACAACGGAGGCTTCAGCAGACATCCCGTGCGCCACGGAAAAGCCGCTTTCGGCGCAGAATGCCTTGAACGCCTTGTCGGAGTCCATGCCGAGATAGCGCGCGTAGGACCGCACATAGCCCGCAATAAAACCGGGGGTGTCGAAGGCATCGGGGTCGGCGTTTTCGATTGCTGCGATATAGGCAGCTTTGATCCTGAGTTCGCGCTGTACATCAAGCAGGGATTTACCGAGCGTAGCCCGCTCTCCGCGCATCAGGTCACCCAAGCGCAATTCATAAGCATCAAAGCCTGTCGGCTCAACGGGAACGTCTTCAGCGCTTTTAGAGGCCCAACGCCCGATCATACTTATGCCCCAGTCTCTTTAGTGCCTGACTACCCTTCGACGCACCACATAATGATTCGTCGTGGGTTCTTGTTAGAGGAACGGTAACATAACGCAAATACTTATGCGAGATATCGTAAACTCAGCCTGCCTGTTCGGCACGATTCAGCGCACAATGCGCCCAGAGACCGTCCATCGCGTTAACCAGTGCATCCATCTCCCGTGGCCCATGTACCGGCGAAGGGGTAAAGCGCAAACGCTCGGTTCCGCGCGGCACAGTCGGGAAATTGATGGGCTGAACGTAGATGCCGAATTCTTCCAGCAACATGTCAGACAGCAGCTTGGTATGTACCGGATTGCCGACGATCACAGGCACGATATGGCTGCCGTGATCAATGACAGGGAGCCCCAGCCCCTTCAGCCGCAGCTTGAGCGCTGCCGCCTGTTCCTGATGCTTCTGGCGCAGTTCCGGCGCGCGTTTGAGAAAGGCCACGGACGCCGCAGCGCCTGCGGCCACTGCGGGCGGCAACGAGGTGGTAAAGATGAAACCGGGTGCATAGGAGCGGATCGCATCGCACATCTTTGCCGATGCCGCGATATAGCCGCCCATGACGCCGTAAGCCTTTGCCAGCGTACCGTTGATAATGTCGAGGCGGTGCATCAGGCGGTCACGTTCCGCCACCCCTGCCCCGCGCGGGCCGTACATGCCCACGGCGTGCACTTCATCAATGTAGGTCAGCGCGCCGAATTCATCCGCCAGATCGCATATTTCCTCGATCGGGGCGAAATCGCCGTCCATGGAATAAATCGATTCAAACGCAATCAGTTTGGGCGCGTCCGCATCATCCGCCGCGAGCAGTTCGCGCAGGTGGGCCAGATCATTGTGCCGGAAAATCCGCTTGGCCCCGCCATTGCGACGAACCCCTTCGATCATCGACGCGTGGTTAAGCGAATCGGAATAAATGATCAGACCGGGGAAAAGTTTGGGCAGGGTGCTAAGCGTCGCGTCATTGGCAATGTAGGCAGAGGTAAACAGCAAAGCGGATTCCTTGCCATGCAAATCGGCCAACTCGGCTTCAAGCTGTTTGTGATACACGGTTGTGCCGGAAATATTGCGCGTCCCGCCGGAGCCGGCACCAGTGGCATCAATCGCCTCGTGCATCGCCTCAAGGACGGCCTTGTTCTGGCCCATGCCCAGATAATCATTCCCGCACCAGACAGTGATATCTTGCTCGCTGCCGTCCGGCTTGGTCCAGACCGCATGCGGAAAATTGCCATTGCGGCGTTCGATGTCGATGAAAGTCCGGTAGCGGCCTTCGTCATGCAGCCGTTCGATCGCCTGATCGAGTTTTTCCGAATAGGTCATCCGCATCTCCGTCTCGCGAAGGGGACAGCATGGCGACAATCCCACATATTCATTTTCCTAGAACTAATACAGATTAAGGCTGCGACCTTCAATGCCGGATTCTGGCGCGCTTTGTCGCAGCATCACGCCCGATTGGGTTTGCGTGCTATTTATTTACTGGAATATCTCATCTGCTTGCCGCTGCACGGCTTGAAATCACCCGACTGACGGCTCTGAAACGCCCCGCCTTTGATCTGAGGTATCTCTTGTCGCCAGTGCCGCGAGAGCGCCAAAGGCGTGGCAGGGTGTTGGTGTTTCAAGTTTAAGTCGGGGCGCTCTGGTGATGCACATCCGCGCGGCTGTCTGGACACGGCAGCGCCGCCTGTTAGGGTCGCGCCAAATACAACAATCAGGAGCTTTCCCATGTCGCTAGACGCCGTACTTGCCCGTATTGACGATGATCTGCCCGCCGCCACAGAGCGGCTGCTTGATCTGTTGCGGATCAAATCCATTTCAACCGATCCCGCCTTCAAACAGGATTGTCAGGAAGCCGCCGACTGGTTGATAAACGACCTACAAAGCCTTGGCGTAGATGCACAAAAACGCCCCACGCCGGGGCATCCGATGGTTGTGGGCCATGCGGGACCCAAAGACGGCAAGCCCCATATCCTGTTTTACGGTCACTACGATGTACAACCGGTTGATCCGCTAAATCTTTGGGCGCGCGATCCGTTTGATCCGGCAATCGAGGAAACCGATAAAGGCGCGGTCATTCGCGGGCGCGGGGCAGCAGACGACAAGGGCCAGTTAATGACATTCATGGAAGCGCTGCGCGCATGGAAAGAGGTGGAAGGTGACTGGCCCTGCCGCATCACCTTCTTCTTCGAGGGCGAAGAGGAATCAGGCTCGCCTTCGCTGGTGCCGTTCATGAAAGAAAATGCTGACGAGCTGCGCGCCGATTTCGCGATGATCTGCGACACCGGCATGTTCGAAAGCCGCACACCCTCCATCGTGACCATGCTGCGCGGCCTTCTGGGCGAAGAGCTGACCATCACCGGCCCCGCCAAAGACCTGCACTCGGGCATGTTCGGGGGGATTTCCATCAACCCTGTGCGCGTACTTTCGCAAGTTATAGCGTCTTTGCATGACGAGAACGGCCGCATCACCGTGCCGGGCTTCTATGACGGTGTGCCGGAACTCTCGGATGAACTGGAGGCACAATGGCAAGGGCTGTCATTTGATCATGCGTCGTTCCTCGGCGAAGTCGGCCTGTCAAAGCCTGCCGGAGAGCAGGACCGCACCCCGCTTGAGATGATCTGGTCGCGGCCCACTTGCGACGTAAACGGCATCTGGGGTGGCTATCAGGGGGACGGCTTCAAAACCGTGCTGCCGTCGCAGGCCAGCGCCAAGATCTCCTTTCGTCTGGTGGGCAATCAGGATCCGTTGGCGATTCGCGAAAGCTTTCGCAAGATGGTCGAAGACATGCTGCCCCAAGATTGCAGCATCGAATGGCAAAGCCACGGTGCAAGTCAGGCGTCCGCCACCCCGACCGATGATCCGGCCTTTGCCGCTGCGCTGAAGGCGCTCACCGATGAATGGCAGGTGCCGGCCGCCTATATCGGTTGCGGCGGCTCCATCCCGATTGCGGGACATTTCGCCAATATCCTCGATACACCGCCGATGCTGATCGGCTTTGGCAAGGACGACGACCAAATCCACTCTCCCAACGAAAAATACGACATGGAGAGCTTTCACAAAGGCATCCGGTCATGGGCGCGCATCCTCGACGCGCTCACCTGAATGAAAAAGCCCGCGCAGATTTCTCTGTGCGGGCCTTATCCACCCAGGTATCAGAACTCAGGCTTCATCACATGACAGCCCGCGATACCGAAAGCGCAAAAGCACACGGTGCAATATGCCAGCACCAGCCATCACAAATTACGCAGATGTGGGCTTATAAAACCTGATCCACCACGTCTTTCAGTCGCGCCAAAGTGGCGTCGGTATCATAAAGTTTGTCAAGACCGAAAAGCCCCAGCCGGAACGTGGAAAACCCCTCGGGCTCGTCCACTTGCAACGGCACGCCTGCCGCGATCTGCATCCCCTTTTCCAGAAACGCCTTGCCCGATTTCACGTCCGGATCATCGGTATAGGACACCACAACGCCCGGCGCGCCGTAGCCTTCGGCGGCAACCGAAACGACGCCCTTGTCCACCATCATCATGCGCACCCCGTCGCCCAAGCGCCATTGCGCTTCTTTCAGGCGGTCGAAACCATAGTGTTTTGTTTCTTTCATCGTGTTGCGGAATTCGCGCAACGCGTCTGTTGGCATCGTGGCGTGATAGGCGTGACCACCGTCAAGGTACGCCTTCATGATGCTGCGCCATTTCCCCAGATCGAGGGAAAAGCTGTCTGACTGTGTCTCGGCCAGGCGCGCTTCGGCACGTTGCGACATCATCACCAGACCGGCGCAGGGCGACGCGCTCCACCCTTTTTGCGGCGCAGAAATCAACACATCGACGCCTAGCGCGCGCATATTCACCCATGCACAACCGGAGGCAATGCAATCGAGAACCATCAACGCCCCTACCTCATGCGCCGCCTCGGCCATCGCCTTGATATAGGTATCGGGCAGAATCACACCGGCGGCCGTTTCGACGTGCGGCGCAAAGACAACTGCGGGCTTTTGCGTGCGGATCGTCTCGACAACTTCTTCGATGGGCGCGGGTGCGTAGGGGGCGGGCATCGTGTTGCCCTGCGGGCGCGCCTTGATCACCGTCGCGTTGGCGGTCAGCCCGCCGGTCTCGATGATCTGGCTCCAGCGATAGGAAAACCAGCCGTTGCGCACCACAACGACATCCTCATCGCGGGCAAACTGGCGCGCGACAGCTTCCATCGCATAGCTGCCACCGCCTGGTACAATCGCCACCGCATCGGCGTGATACACCTCGCAGAGCATCACGTGGATGTCGCGCATCACCTGCTGGAATGTCTTGCTCATGGAGTTGAGCGAGCGGTCGGTGAACACGACCGAGAATTCTTCAAGCCCTGTAGGGTCAACTGTATCGAGCAATGCCATATCGCGTGTCCTTTTCCAAAGTATCCCCCCGTGCATAGAAAGCGTGACCGGCCTTGGCAAAGACTATTTCGCCCCCGCGTCAAATCCCGGCGAACGGCTCTTGCAACGGCCCGTCCAGCCGCTCTTCGCTCAGCAAAACATTGGCCTCCACCTCCCCCGCCCCCGGCAGCGTCATAATCCGTCGCCGCAGCACCCTTTCGAAATCAGGCAAATCGCGCGCCACCACGCGCAAGCGGTAATCATACCGCCCCAACACATGTTCGACCGTCTGAACTTCAGGGATCGCAGTCACCGCGCGCTCGAAATCCTCAAGCGACACGCGGCCTTTGGTGGCCAGCTTGACCCCCAGAAAGACGGTAACGCCAAACCCCAACATTTGCGCATCCAGCCGCAAACGCCGCCCCTTGATCACGCCCGCATCCTCCAACCGCCGGATGCGCCGCCATGTTGCGGGCTGGCTCAGGCCCAGATGACGGCCCATGGCCCCCGCGCTTTGGGTGCCGTCGCGCATGAGACTGCGCAGCAATTGGCGGTCGATGTCGTCAAGCGCGATCATAACGGCAACTCTTGTACGTCCTTGATCCGCGCCACCTGCATCAACGCTTCGATGTCAGCGATATGCGGCAGCGGCAGAATCCGGCTGCGGTAAATCTGTTGGTAGTGCCCCATGTCACGCGCGATGATCGACAGGCGCACATCCACACGGCCGAGAAATGTCTGCAATTCGACCACCTCGGGCACCTTGCGCGCTTCGACCATAAAGGCGTCAAAGGCGTTGCCCTGCGTCTTGTCCAGCGTCACCCGCAACGACACTTCGAAGGCATAACCGAGCGCCGCCCAATCAATGACGGCACCAACGCCCTTGACCACACCCAGTTCTTGCAGCCGCGCAATCCGCCGCGTCACCCGCCCCGCCGTCATTCCCGCGCGCATCGCCAACTCGCCCTGGCTCAGGCTTGGTTCGGCCTGCCAATAGCGTAAAAGCCGTCTGTCCACATCATCAAGCATGATTTTTCCATATTTGGCACATATCACGCATTACCATCTTCATTCAGTCAATAAAACTCACAAACCAACCATAGCACACGGCGCAGTTTTCCGTATGGTGCACAACAGAACAACACAAACCAAAGGACAAACACCATGCGCGTGTATTACGACCGTGACTGTGACGTGAACCTCATCAAGGACAAAAAAGTCGCCATCCTCGGCTATGGCTCCCAAGGCCACGCCCACGCGCTGAACCTGCGCGACTCGGGTGCGAAGAACCTTGTCGTCGCCCTGCGCGAGGGGTCCGCGTCCAAGGCAAAAGCCGAAGGCGAAGGCCTTAAGGTGATGGAAATCGCCGAAGCAGCCGCTTGGGCAGACGTGATCATGTTCACCATGCCCGACGAGCTTCAGGCAGAAACATACAAGAAATACGTCCATGACAACATCCGTGAAGGTGCCGCAATCGCGTTTGCCCACGGCCTGAACGTACACTTTGGCCTGATCGAGCCGAAAGAAGGCGTTGACGTCATCATGATGGCGCCCAAAGGTCCGGGCCACACCGTGCGCGGCGAATACACCAAAGGCGGCGGTGTGCCGTGCCTTGTTGCGGTCGACAAAGACGCGTCCGGCAAAGCACTGGAAATCGGTCTGTCCTATTGCTCTGCCATCGGTGGCGGTCGCTCCGGCATCATCGAAACCAACTTCCGCGAAGAATGCGAAACCGATCTCTTCGGTGAGCAGGCAGTTCTGTGTGGCGGTCTGGTCGAACTGATCCGCATGGGTTTCGAAACACTTGTCGAAGCGGGCTATGCTCCTGAAATGGCGTATTTCGAATGCCTGCACGAAGTGAAGCTGATCGTGGATTTGATCTATGAAGGCGGCATCGCCAACATGAACTACTCGATCTCCAACACGGCCGAGTATGGTGAATACGTCTCCGGTCCGCGCATCCTGCCTTACGAAGAAACCAAGGCAAAGATGAAAGCGGTCCTGACAGACATCCAGAACGGCAAATTCGTGCGTGATTTCATGTTGGAAAACGCGGTTGGCCAACCGTCGTTCAAAGCAACCCGTCGCATCAACGACGAGCACCAGATCGAAGCCACAGGCGAAAAGCTGCGCGGCATGATGCCGTGGATTTCTGCCGGCAAAATGGTCGACAAATCCAAGAACTAAAACGATTGGCCCGGGTAAATGCGCCCGGGCCTCTTCTCTCCGGTTCATCGGCAGGTGAGCCACACGACGATGCACCCCACGCTCAGTAACACCATCCCCACGCAAGACACTTGCCGCGCGCGACGATTTGCTTCTATCTCGGCTTATGACAGACGCCCCCCGCATAACGTCGGCAAGCTGGCTGATGATCGCGACCCTCGGGATCACTTGGGGCGGCACGTTTATGGTGACCGAAGTCGCGCTGAGCGGGATGCCGCCTTTCTGGCTTGCCGCTTCGCGTGTCGGCTTTGCCGCCATTATCATGGCTGGCATCTGGGCGGCGCTGGGGTTCAAGCTTTTTAAATCCCCCCCGTCGCGCTCCGAAAAACGTGATGTGTTCCTCATCGGCGCGCTCAGTTCGACCTTGCCGTTCTCGCTGCTGTGCTGGGGCCAGCAACATGTCAGCTCCGGCTTTGCGGGTGTGACCATGGCGTCGGTTGCCCTTGTGGTGCTGCCGATTGCGCATTTCACCATCCCCGGAGAGCAGATGACCTTGCGCAAAACCATCGGCTTCGGGATCGGGTTTATCGGGGTTGCCGTGCTGATCGGGGGTCAAGCGTTTGAACAGACCGGCACCGCGATGGAAATTCCGGGGCGGCTGGCCTGCATCGGGGCGGCAACCTGCTATGCTGTCGGATCCATCATGTTGCGCCGCCTGCCTGCGGCAGATCCCATCGGGCTTTCAACAGTGTTTCTGCTCGTTGGCGCGGTTTTGACGGTGCCGCTGGCTTGGACGATTGAGGGGCCCCCGCCCCTGCCCGCGGCAGAAATACTGGCGGCGATGGTGTTTCTTGGCGTGGTGCCGACGGCGGCTGCGAATTTCCTGCGTGTGCTGGTCGTGCGCAGCGCCGGACCGGTGTTCATGTCATTGGTCAATTATCAGGTGCCGGTCTGGTCGGTGATACTGGGCGCGCTGATTCTGGACGAACCATTGCCAGGCGCGCTGCTTATGGCGTTGGCTCTGATCCTACTGGGCGTCGGTTTGACCCAATACGACGCGCTGCGCCGGGTCTTACGCCGCTAACCGCCATGCATCGCGCGCCAGAGCGCCAGCGCCTGACGCGTCTCGGCCACATCATGCACCCGCACCAATTGCACGCCTTGCGCTATCGCGCCCAACGCCACAGCGATAGAACCGGGCGCGCGGTCCTGCGCATTTGCGGCGCCGCCGATGGTCCCGATAAACCGCTTGCGCGACACCCCCAAAAGAAGCGGCACGCCCAATCCGTGAAACAGGCTTAGCCGCGCCAGAAGCGCAAGGTTATGCGCCTGCGTTTTGCCAAATCCGATGCCGGGGTCGGCCATGATCCGGCTGTGCGGTATGCCCTGCGCCACAAGCGTGGCAATCCGCGCTTCCAAAAAATCATACACGTCCAGCAACACATCGTCATAGCGCGGATCTTTGTGCATTGTTGCCGGGTCCATCGGACCGTGCATCACACAGACCGGCGCACCAGCCGTTGCCGCAACCATCGCAAGCGTCGGATCAAACGTAAAACCGGACACGTCATTGATCAGGTCCGCGCCCGCATCCAATGCCGCCTGCGCCACATCGCCTTTACGCGTGTCGATCGAGATCGCGCCGCCGTAGCCTTGCGCGCGCAAGCCCGCGATCACCGGCACAACCCGCTGTATTTCCTCGGTCGGATCAACCAACTGCGCCCCCGGACGCGTGGATTCACCGCCAATGTCAAGCATGTCCGCCCCCGCCTGCACCATCGCCAGCCCTGCGGCAATTGCATCGGTTGCTGTAGCATGAAGCCCGCCATCAGAGAAACTGTCCGGTGTCGCGTTGACGATCCCCATAATGCACGGGCGGTCCATCGACAGCCCCGCGAGTGTGGCCCGCGGCGCACAAAGCGGCGCGGCCTGCGCCACCCCGTCGGCAGAAACAATGCGCGGCACGGCGCCGCGCGCCAGAACCTCGACATGGGTGAACCAGCCCCGGCCCCCCGCAAGCGACAGCGCATGTGCCGGGCGTGCGATATCGTATTGAACGATAGGGCGATAATAGCTGCGTGCCATGTCAGAGCGTGTCATTGTCCACCCCGACCGCGCGCAGCGGCACCGATGCCGCATCGGGCAGCGGCGCACCGATGACCAGCATTTTCTGTGCATCGAATGTTGCGGCAAACCATGCGGCCAGCGCCACCGCATCGCGCGGTTGCGCCGAGGGGGTATCGACGCTGTCCAGCACAATTTTGGAAGGCGCCCAGACGCAGGTCTGGCCGTTCTTCATCGCCCAATCCAGCTCGGTTCTGGTCTCGACCACAACACAGCGGCTGTCGCGCGCGGCCAGAACCCAGGCGTTCTGTTCAATTGCCAAAAGGTCGATGCGGCGCTGCGCCATCCGGTGCGCGACCCTCGGTGCAGACACATCGGACGCGCCCACACACAGAACCAACGGGCGACCCAATGCAAGCAATTGGTCAAGCCACCCGGCCAGATGCACGGAGGCAATCGCTTCGTTACCCAGAAACACCAGTTCGGGATGCGGGGCGGCTTCGGGCGCGATCTCTGCGGGCGGCGCACCATCTCGGGCCCGCACGATTTCGACCCCCAAAGCGCCCGGACCACGGTCAAGCTTTTCAATACGCACGAAAACCCGCATCGCCTGCGGCTCAAGCAGTATCCGTTCGGCCACGCGTTCGGCCAGCGTTTCCAACAACGCCAGACGCTCGACGCCCAGTTCGGCCTGAATCGCCTCTGTCACCTTGTCATAGGAAAGGATGCGGTCCACATCATCGTCAACCGGACCGCTGAGCGGCTGCACCTCGACCACGATGTTGAAACAGATACGCTGGGTCACGCCGCGCTCGGCCTGGAAAGCGCCAATTTCGACCTCTACGGTGTGATCGCGCACCGAAATTCTGTCCAACGGACACTGCGGCGCGGTGGCGGCGGCGCGTTCTGAGGGATGGGCAAAGGCAAGGCGCGTCTCGGACGACATAGGTTCAACTCACAGCCGGTAAGGGAATGCTGTCGCGTGTATAACCAAGTGGCGCGCCCGTCGAGGGCGACAAGCGCCCCCTGACATTCCATTTGCGTCTTTAGTTGCTCGCCGTTTGCACGTCGCGCCGGTAGAAAAGATGCACACCGATCCGCGTGGTATTCACGAATTTGCGCGCCCAGCTGGGACGGACAGCAGTGGTATGATAGAATGTGGCGCCATCCGTCAGGTCCGGCGCTTTGCCGTCGATCACCGCGCGCGCCACCTTGGCGACGCGGGCATAGGCGGCAGGTTCGGCGATCACTTCGGCATTGCCGTCACAGGTATAGGTAAACTGGCATTGGTACTTCTTGCCGGTGCCCTGTTTGATCACACCGCAATAGGATCCGGGAAAGCGCTTGGAGGCCACACGGTTGCGGATCACCTCGGCCACGGCAAATTGTCCCTTGATCGTCTCGCCGCGCGCTTCGAAATACAGCGCTTCGGCGAGGCAGCGGAATTGCTCGGACCCTTTTGCAGCGGGCTGGTTGTCCAGCCACGCGCGCGTCAGTGTGGCAAACTGCGCGCTGGTTTGGGTGGGTGCAACCAGTGTGTTCAGCCGGTTCGCTCCGACCTTTCCCAATCCGCGTTGCTCAACCTTTGCAAGGTCCTCCGCGCCCGCATTTGCAAATGATACCGCAGGCATTACGCAAATACCAAATGCCGTGAGCGAGGCCGCAAGAGTTCGTTTCCATCCAGACCGCATTGTCTTTCCCCAAGTTTGTCATTCCTTGGGGCGCATAGCGCAAAAATTGCTTTTGTAACAAGTCAAGCGACCGTGGATGGGCGGGCTACCGCCGAGCAACACGACATGTTGTGGCGTAATTTTGAAAAACTACCTCATCTTGTCCAAAATAGCCAACTGTGCTGCCGCGAGGCGCGCAACCGGAACGCGAAACGGAGAGCAGGAAACGTAACTAAACCCTGCATCGCGACAAAATGCTATCGATTCGGGGTTCCCGCCATGCTCGCCGCAGACCGACAGGGTAATGCCCGGCTTGGCCGCGCGCCCGCGTTGCGCACCCAGTTGCAACAGTTCTCCCACCCCGTCAAAATCAAGCGTGTGAAACGGGTCTTCGTCAAACACGCCTTGCTTGACATAATCCGACATGAACCGCCCGGCATCATCGCGCGACAGCCCGTAGGTCATTTGTGTCAGATCGTTGGTGCCAAAACTAAGAAAGGCGCAATAAGGCGCAATTTCAGCTGCACGCAGTGCAGCGCGCGGCGTCTCGACCATCACACCAAGGCGGTAGTCGAAATTGGTGCCGCGCTCGTTGCGCACAGCGGCAGCGACGGCATCAATCGCACCTTTGACAAGCTCGACTTCGCGGCGCGCAGAGACAAGCGGGATCATGATTTCGGGCACCACCGGATCACCGTCTTGTGCGGTATCGACGATCGCCTCGAAAATCGCGCGCGCCTGCATCTCGTAAATTTCGGGCACGGTGATGCCCAAACGCACGCCGCGCAGCCCGAGCATCGGGTTATATTCGCGCATCGACTCGATCCGGCGGGTCACATCGGAACGCGGCAGGCCCAACGCCTCGGCCAGCTCGCGCTGCCCGCCTGGATCCAGTGGCATAAATTCATGTAATGGCGGATCAAAAAGACGGATGCACACGGGCTGCCCCTGCATAATCCGGAAAAGCTGTTTGAAATCATCGCGCTGCATGGGCAACAGCCGTTCCAGAACGGCGCGCCGCCCTTCCGAAGTTTCGGCAAATATCATCTCGCGCATGACAGTTAATCGGCCCGGATCAAAGAACATATGTTCCGTCCGGCACAGCCCGATACCATGCGCATCGAAATTGCGGGCGGTCTGTGCGTCGGTCGGCGTATCGGCGTTTGCACGAATACCGATGTCGGCACTTTCTTCGGCCCATGCCATTAAAAGCCGGAAGTATTCATCAAGCGAGGCCTCCTGCATCGCGGCAGCGCCCGCCAGCACCTGCCCGGTAGAGCCATCGACCGTGATCACATCCCCCGCATGAAACACCCGCCCGTCACGCGCGGTGACCGTCCGGTTGCGCAGGTTGAAGATAAGATTTGACGCCCCCACCACACACGGCAACCCGATGCCGCGCCCGATGACCGCCGCATGGCTGGTGATGCCGCCCCGCTCTGTCAGAACCGCCTGCGCCGCATGCATGCCGCGCACATCTTCCGACGAGGTTTCGCGACGCACAAGGATGCACTTCTCGCCGCGCGCAGCGCTTGCCTGTGCATCGGCGGCATCAAACACCAGCCGACCGGTGGCAGCACCCGGACTGGCCGCGATACCCTGGCCGATGACATCGCGCTTTACCGACGGGTCGATCTGGCGGTGCAAAAGTTCCGTGAGCAAACGGGGCTGCACCCGCATCAACGCTTCTTCGCGGCTGATGATGCCCTCTTGCGCCAGCGTAACAGCAATGCGGACTGACGCGCGTGAAGAGCGCGACACCCGAACGCCATCAAGGATATGAAGCGCGCCGTTATCAATCGCGAACTCAACGTGCATCTCTTCGCGCAGACGGCTGCGCATAAGGCCTGCGTGGGCTTTCAGTTCTTCGAACGCCTCCGGCAGCACGTCCTCCAACGCGGTGCCACGCGGATCATGTGTCAGATACAGCGCCCCCGCATCGCCCTCGACGGCATCGCGGCCCTGGCTTTGACCCAGATACCGGCCGGTGACCTGCGGCGCGCCTGTGTCGCTGTTGACCAGTTGCAACACACCCGATCCGCATTGCCCCACACCTACGCCAAAGATCATCTCTTGCACCACAAGGCCAAGGCCCGCATCCGCCGGCGCCCCCTTGGCCTGCCGCAACAGCCGCGCGGTGGTGCCGTTCCACGCCCGCGCCATCGAACGCAGTACCGCAGCCAGTTGCACACGCCGCGACTGGGGGAATTTCTCTTCTGTTTCAGCCTCATAGGCGCGTAAAGTTTGGTCAAGCGCGGCACGGCCGTCGCCATCCACATCATCGAACATATCAGGATCAAGGCGCGCGACGTTGACCGCATAGGCCTGCACAAAACGGGTATAAAGAGCCGCCGCAGGCCCCTCGCCCATGGTATCGCAGAACCGCTTGAAGCGGGCGTCGTTCATTCCGATGTTCAACACGGCCCCCGGCCCGCCCCAATCGGGATCTTCGCTGGAGGGGCGCACACACAAAAGCGCGTTCTTTGGAAACGCATCGACAACAGAATCCACGTCGGGCAGTTCACCATTCGCGATCTTGTGGACCGTGGTAAAAGACAGCGCCACAGTGCGCGGCACCGGCAGATCAAGCCGCACCAATCTTTGCAGGCATTTCGCCCGCCCGCCGTGGGTGGCGTTTTCGATAGGAGCGGTTTGGGTGATCAGCGTGGTATCGGGATTATTCTGCACTGCGGCATCCTTTGACTTCATCCGCAACATAGGGCCATTGCTACGCAGGGCCAAGCGATACCTGTCAGGGGTGAAACTTGGATAACTTCACCCCAAGCCACGCTGCTAAGCCGCCCTTACCCCTCGACCGATGTCAGGTCCGCCACGCCGGTGCAAAGCTGGCGGATACGGCTGAGCAGATTAAGCCGGTTGCGCCGCACGGTCGCGTTGTCGGTGTTGATTTGCACCGCCTCGAAAAACGCATCCAGCGGCCCGCGCAGGGCGGCCATCGCAGACATCGCAGTCGAAAAATCCTGTGCAGCCATCGCCGGAGTGATCACCGCTTCGGCGGCATCAAGGGCAGCAAACAGCGCCTTCTCCTCTGCCGACTCGGCAAATTTCACATCCGCGCCATAAGAGTATTCCACCCCGTCCGCCTCTTCGGCCTGACTAAGGATATTGTTCGCCCGCTTGAACGCCTGCAACAGGTTCTCGCCATCGTCGGTTTTCAACGTATCGCTAAGCGCGCGGGCGCGTTTGACCAGCAGGGTGAGGTCGTCATTGCCGGGCATAGCGATGCAAGCGTCGATGATGTCATGACGGATGCCTTGGTCTTTGAGGTAGACTTTGAGGCGGTCGTGGAGGAAGGCGAGGAGCCGAGGTACTATGTAGGAAACAGTGCGGCACAAACCAATTTGCAACTGCGCATCAAATACATTTTCAAACTTATCAAATATATCGGCACCGATTGGGAACGTCTCAACTTTTTTATGGTGATACGTCACAACATCGTTTCGATTGTCGATCTCGCTTTCCCAGCCTACACTTTCCTCTGTGGTTTCAATCAATCGTACATTGCCGTCAGGTTCATCCCATTTGACCCAGATTGATTGTATTGCCTCTATCGAAGCCGATTTATGCAAATTCTCTGCTGAGAGTCGCAATAGACTGTTCAAGCTTAGCGAGACTCTATTTTCTTCCAGCGTCCGAATAACCCCCAACGCCGCCCGCCGCAGCGCAAACGGGTCTTTTGACCCCGTTGGCTTCTCATCAATCGCCCAAAACCCTGTCAGCTTGTCGATCTTCTCGGCCAGCGCCACGGCCACCGACACCGGCGCAGTCGGCACAGCGTCTGATGGTCCCAACGGCGCGTAATGCTCTTGGGCGGCTGCCGCCACCTCGTCGCTGTGGCCGGCGGCTTGCGCATAGTAACGGCCCATCAACCCCTGCAATTCGGGGAATTCATAGACCATTTCGGACGACAGATCGGCCTTAGCGATGCGCGCGGCTTCTTCGGCGGCGTCCGGATCGGCGCCGACCATTGGGGCGATTTCGCGGGCCAGAACGGCCATACGCTCGATCAACTCGGCCTGCGTGCCCAGCTTGTTATGGAAAGTCACGTTTTTCAGGTTCTCGACCCACGCAGCCATACCCTCATCGGACTTTGCCACCCGCAAGTCGTTGTCCCAGAAGAATTTTGCATCCGCCAAACGTGCGCTCAAAACCTTCTCGTTGCCTGCGAGGATCGTCGCGCCATCGTCCGCCGTTGTGCGGTTGGCGACGGTCACAAAACGTTCGATCCGGCCCGTCTTGGGGTTGCGAACCGAAAAGAATTTCTGATGCTCTTTCATCGAGGTTTGCAGCACCTCGGGCGGCAGATCGAGGAAATCATCGCCAATCCGCCCCATCAGCACCACAGGCCACTCCACCAGCCCCGCCACCTCGGCCAGAAGGCCCGCGTCTTCGACCACTTCCATGCCGTTGGCGAATGCGGTGTTGGTCGCGTCATGCCAGATCGTGTCGCGGCGCGCGACCGGATCGAGTACCACATGCGCGCGCGCCAGCTTGGCCGTGTAATCATCAAAGCCGCTGACGGAAAAAGCGTCGGGCGCAAGGAACCGGTGACCGCGTGTCGTGTTGCCCGCGACAATGCCGTCCACGTCAAGCGGAACAATTTGCGCGCCGTCCTCACGCGTGAGGATGCACAGGATCGAATGCAGCGGGCGGACCCAGCGCAAGGAACCGTTGCCCCAGCGCATGGATTTGGGCCACGGGAAGTTGCGGATCGTTGTGTCCAGCACCTCGGCCACGATGTCCGCGGCAGGGCGGCCTTCGCGGGTGATTTTGGCAAACAGAATCTTGCCTTTGGGGGTGTCGCGCTCTTCGAGATCGGCGCGGGTCAGGCCGGCACCGCGCAGGAAACCTTCGATGGCTTTCTCGGGGGCGTCTGCCTTGGGGCCTTTACGCTCGTCCACTGTGCGCGGGCTGGCGTCGAGCACCCCCTCGACCGTCAGGCACAACCGGCGCGGCGTGCTAAACGCGGCGGCGCTGGCATAGGTCAGGCCCGCCTCGACCAGCCCGTTGGTGACCAGCGATTTAAGGTCTTCGCCCGCGCGGCTTTGCATCCGTGCGGGGATTTCTTCGGAGAAAAGTTCGATCAGCAGGTCTGGCACGGCGCGTCCTCTTTTTGCCGCGTTTTGCGGCCTTGGTTTGGACGCTTGGATAACGGGCGGGCGGCGCAGGGTCCAGCCCCGAACACCTCAGATTTGCCAACGTCTTGATGTGCGGCCTGTGCGCGCGACGATCAGCGGGCAGGCTTCGGCGGGCATTCCTCGCCCGTCACGGTGCCGTCATAGGCCTTGGCACCACAATCGTTCAGCTCGTGCCACGCGTAACCGCGCCCGTCGTTCGTGATGGCCACAATCCGGTCCACACCATACGCCACGTTTTTCTGCCCCATGAACGTCAGCGCTGTGCCTGCCTCCAGCTCGCCCGCGATGGCACCGGAATCAAAGCAGTCGAACCAGCCCGGCGCGTTGCGCGGCATCACGCCTTCGACCATCTGGAACGTCTCCGTCAGCAAGGCAAGACTGTAGGGCGTAACGAAACACGCGCGATAGCGGATCGGGGAGCTGTCGGCGTCGATCGCCTGAAAGTTCTCGAACGGGATCACTTCGGATTCGCCGGACGCGATGGTCGTCAGGCTGATCCCCTCGACCGGTGCGGACACCTTGTGGTAAAATCCGTAGACCTGAAGATAATAAAGAGACGCCCCCACAATCAATGAAGAGATCAAGATGACGATTCCTACGATTTTGCCGCTCATGCGCCGGGTCCTACGATTTTGCCGCTCATGCGTCGGGTTCTAAAGTTTTGCCGCTCATGCGTCGGGTTCAGTTCAATATAGGCTCAAACGTGCCGTGTGTTGGCGCGCACGTCAGCGGTCGATAAATCCTGCGCCGGATCAGGCCGCATCCTGTGTCCAGCCACCTGCGCGGGTTTGCACAAAGGCATCCGCGCACATTTTCGTCAGCGCACGAACCCGTCCGATATACGCCTGCCGCTCGGTGACGGAAATCACGCCGCGCGCATCCAGCAGGTTGAAGATGTGGCTCGCCTTGATCGCCTGATCATAGGCAGGATGCACCATCACGATGCGTTTGCCAGTTTTCGGGTCCAGATGTTCTTGGGCAAGGATCGCGCCGCATTCGGTCTCTGCCTCCTCGAAGTGGCGCAGCAACACATCGGTGTTGGCCACATCGAAATTCCAGCGCGCGTATTCTTCTTCGGTCTGCTTGAACACATCCCCATAGCTAAGCGGGATTGGCGCATCGGGATCGTTGAACGGCATGTCCATCACATGATCCACACCCAGAATATACATCGCCAGCCGCTCAAGACCATAGGTCAGCTCACCCGAGACAGGGTGGCAATCATGCCCGCCGACCTGTTGAAAATAGGTGAACTGGCTCACTTCCATGCCATCGCACCACACTTCCCAGCCTAAGCCCCATGCACCCAATGTCGGGCTTTCCCAATCATCCTCGACAAACCGGATATCGTGCAAATCCATGTCCACACCAATCGCTTCGAGCGAACCAAGGTACAGCTCTTGCAACTCTGGCGGGCTGGGTTTGATCAAGACCTGATACTGGTAATAATGTTGCAAGCGGTTCGGGTTCTCGCCGTAACGGCCATCCGTCGGGCGCCGCGAGGGTTGCACATAGGCCGCGGCCCAAGGCTGCGTGCCTAACGAGCGCAGGGTGGTCGCAGGGTGGAACGTGCCTGCCCCGACCTCCATGTCATAAGGTTGCAGGATGGCACAGCCCTGACGTGCCCAATAGCTTTGCAGGCGCAGAATAATTTCCTGAAACGAACGGGGGGTGTCAACCATAACGAATACCTTTGCCTGCGTGGGCCTGCGCCAATTGCGCTCTTACTAGGGCGCTGTGGCGCAAGCGTCAATCGACAGCGCGGGCTGCACAGAGGCAACGGTGTTGAAATGTCTGTGAAACAAACGCATCCGTTATGGGAATCGCCACAGTTTCCTGCTTATCTGCGTCAAATTAATTCTTCGAAAGTTCCGAACAAGATGTTGCGATATATTCTGGCCTCCCTGGTCGCTCTTACGGCCCTCGTTGGCACCCCTCGTTATGCGGCGGCGCAATCTGTCAATCCCGACGAGGTTGTCTGGATCCAGATCGAGGCGCAACAATCATTGGCCCGCGCCACGGATCGCGCACGCGCCTATACAACCCTGTTGCAGGATGTGAACGGCTTTGCCGTCGGTGGCGGCTGGTATGCCATCGTGGTCGGTCCCTATCGTCGCGATGACGCAGAGCTGGTCTTGCGCCAGTACCGGCGCGAGGGGCTTGTGCCGGGCGACAGCTTTATCCAGTTGTCCAGCCGTCTGCGCCAGCAGTTCTGGCCGGTCGGTGCGAATGTGCTGGGCAACGGCGCCGTGGATGCGCCCGAAAGCACCATAACCGAAGAAATCGTCCCTGCCCCGCAAGTGACCGAAATCCCCCCAGCCCCCCAACCCGAACCCGCCGACGAGACCCCTCGTGAAGCACAGCGCAGCGAAAGCCTGCTGGACCGCGACGAACGCAAGCAGCTTCAGGTGATGTTGCAATGGGCCGGTTTTTATGAGGCCGCCATCGACGGTGCCTTTGGCCGTGGCACGCGCAACTCGATGGCGCAGTGGCAGGTTGCGAACGGGTTCGAGCAGACAGGCATCCTGACAACGATGCAGCGGGTCGATCTGGCGCGGCAGTACAACGCGGTTCTCGAAGGGTTGGGCCTGCGCACCGTGCGTGACACCAAATCGGGCATTGAAATGCAACTGCCGATGGGCGTTGTGGCATTTGACAGCTACGAGCCGCCGTTCGCCCAATACAGCCCGACAGGCGATATCGGCGCACGGGTGCTGCTGATCAGCCAGCCGGGCGATCAAAACACGCTTTTCGGCCTGTACGAAATCATGCAAACCCTAGAAATCGTGCCGATGGACGGCCCGCGCGAGCGCAACAATTCAAGCTTTACGCTGGTTGGCGAAAACGCCCGCACCATCAGCTATACCGAAGCGACTCTGCAAGATGGCGAGATCAAGGGCTTCACGTTGATCTGGCCCGCAGGTGACGAGGAACGCCGCCGCCGTGTCCTGAGCGAGATGCGCAGCAGCTTTACCCGCCTGCCCGGTGTGCTCAGCGCGTCTGCTGGCGGACCAGCCGAACAGGCGATTGATCTGGTGTCGGGCTTGCAGGTGCGCAAACCCAAACTGTCGCGCTCGGGCTTTTTTGTCACGCCGGCCGGAGATGTCGTCACCACATCCGAAGCGGTGCAAGGCTGCGCGCGGATCACGCTGGACGGCGATACTGATGCGCGTGTTGTGACCGACGATGCCGCGCGCGGTGTTGCCCTGCTTAGGCCCGATGTGGCGCTGTCGCCGCTGGCGGTGGCCTCTTTCGCCGCGCAAACCCCGCGCCTGCAAAGCGAGGTCGCCCTTGCGGGTTATTCTTTTGAGGGGGTGCTGAGCGCGCCTTCGATGACATTCGGCACCATCGAGGACGTGCGCGGCCTGCACGGCGAGGAATCGCTTGACCGGCTGGCGCTACGAAGCCGCGCAGGGGACGCGGGTGGCCCGGTTTTGACCGGGGATGGCACCGTGATCGGGATGTTGGCCCCGCTGCCAAAAGACGGCCCGCAGCTGCCCGCCGATGTCAGCTTTTCGCTGGATGCACAGACGGTGCAGGCCGTTACCAAAGAGGCAGGGATTGATCTGGCACAGAACACGGCACCTTCCGGCCCGCTCACCCCTTTCCAGATATCGGAACGCGCAACCGGCATGACCGTGCTGGTAAGCTGCTGGGAATAGCGTCTGGCGACGACAACACCACGCACGTCCAACACCGCCGGAGCATGAAATCCGCGCCCTCTAAGGGCGCGTTTGCCTGTCAATCATCAGGCTTTCCAGAAAGTGACGGTAAACAGAACGTAGACCACCATCAGTTCAAGCCGCCCGATCAGCATTGCAGCGATCAAAATCCATTTTGCGGTGTCGTTCAGCGTGGCAAAATTACCCGCAGGGCCGATGATATCACCCAAGCCCGGCCCGATATTGCCAAGCGCCGCTCCTGCCCCTGAAACAGACGTGACGAAATCCAGCCCGGTAAGCGACAGCGCCACCGCTACAACGCCCAGCGTCACCACGAAAAACATGAAGAACGACATCACCGAGGCCAGAACGTCTTCGGCCACGGGTTTGCCATCGTAGCGCGGAGTGAAAATGCCGTGCGGGGAGCGGATGCGCTGTAATTGCGACCGGATCGACGCAAACAACAACTGGTATCGAAAAATCTTGATCGAACATGCGGTTGACCCCGCGCAGCCTCCGATCAGCCCGATAAAAAAGAACAGAACGACCGCAAAACTGCCCCACTGCATGTAATCGACAGAGGCGTAGCCGGTGCCGGAAATGATCGAAGTCACGTTGAACAATGCCTCGCGCAGCGCTTGTTCGAGACCAAAGTGGACATCTTCTTCGAGCAGGACCACCAAAAGCAGCACCAGAACCGCGACGGTCATCACAAAGCCGCGCACTTGCGGATCGCGATGCAGCGCCAGCGGATTGCCATTGATCAACTGCACATAGCGCACAAAAGGCAGCGCAGCGAGGATCATGAAAATTGCCGCCGCATATTCCAGCGGGCCGGAGAATGTACTGAAAGAGGCATCGTAATTCGCAAAGCCCCCCGTGGAAATCGTTGTCATCGCGTGGGATGTCGCATCAAAAAGATTCATCCCGAAATAGAGGTAGATCAACGCACAGATCAGTGTGAAAGCCACATAAATACCGGAAATCTGCGTCGCGATCTGTCCCGCACGGGGCAGGATCTTGCCGAGGGTATCGAAGGATTCCGATTTGAAAATCTGCATACCGCCGACGCGCAGCTCCGGCAGGAACACCATCGCAACCACAATGATACCGATGCCGCCCAGCCATTGCAGAATGGCCCGCCAGATCAACAACCCCTTGGGCAGCGTATCAAGGCCGGAAAAGACGGTGGCACCGGTTGTGGTCATACCTGACATTGCCTCGAACACCGCATCGACGGCCCGCGCGTCTGTGGCCCCCAACACAAAAGGGAGCGCGCCAAAGGCAGGCAGCGCCACCCAAACCGTGGTGGTCAGCAAGAAGGTCTGTTGAATAGTGAGGCCTTCGCGCACCCCGCTGGCACAGGCCAACGCAATCGCAGTTCCGCCCAGGATCGTAATGAAAGCGCTTTGCAGGAAAACCGGCCATTGTTCGCGCCCTTCGGCAACGTCCACCAGCAACGGCACAAACATGGCAAGCCCCAGCACGGCCACCAGCAAGCCAATTACATATCCTACCGGGCGCAAATCCATCCGCGCAGCGTTGGCGCGGGCGTGCTGGAGTGTCAAGCATCAGTCGCGCGACCAGCCCCCTGAAAACGCAAAACGCCCCCCGACGTGACATCTGCTGACACGATGGGGGGCGTTGGACGGTCGTCATATGCCGCGTTATGCGGCGTAAGAATTAGACGTAGTAGCAGTCTTTGAAAACATGATGGATAATGTCTTCGCGCTGGATGCCCATTGTCTTAAGCTCGGCGTCGGTTTTGGCCTGCAAGGCGTGAACACGCTCGACGCGAGCCGCGCCGCGGGATGCATTCATCATCGCAGTACCTGCGCGCGCAAGAAGCTGGCCCAACTGCGCAAAGGAATTGCGCGCGGTCAGGAATGGCGTGGTCGAGTTCACCTGGCCCCGTGCGGGCATACGGGCGGAAAAGAGTTCAGTTGCGGTCGATTGATAGGTCATCGGATATGCCTTCGGATAAGTCTGTGCGGGAACATCCCCGTACCCTCTAGATAGGTCATGCTGCACTGCAGCAGTACCTCCAAAACTGCATAGCCGCTACGCTCTTTCTGCAACTGCGAAATAACATGCCTAGCAAGGAACAAACCCGAAACGTCACACAAGGCCTTTGAAACGCCCAGCCTCAGCCGACGTGGAACAACGTATTGAACAGCTTGGGATCAAGGCTCACCTGCGCGAATGTCGGCCCTTCCGTCAGCACACTGACAGCGTCATGGCTGTGCAGGCTTTCCTGATGGCTTGCGACAACACGAAAATCTGAAATCCGCGCATCCGCCTGAAGCTGTTCGCAAAACAGCCTTGCTGCGTCCTCGACGAAAATCGGATTGGCCGCGTTTAATTCGGCAAATGCCTGTTCGTCCTCACGCTTGACCATGACTTGCGTCTCGGTTGGCACCGCACGACGACACCCCTCGATCAGATCCTCGAACCACAGGCACTGCCCGCTATCATCCAGCAGCACGGAAATCCGCGCAACAGAGCGTTGTGAATGCGGGGTAGCCAGCTGGTTGCGCGTGGCGCGGGCGTGCTCGGACAACTCCAACGAACACGGACAGGTGCTGGAGTAAACATAATCAAGATGGATAATCTTCTGGCGCACACCATTGCGTTCAACAAGTTCGAGCGCGACATCATAGTACTGATACCCCTCAAGCCCCGAACGCAGGCTCGAAATCTTCATCGGGAAGGAAAAGCGCATCTGGATACGCGCATCAAAGCTTTCCAGATCGGTGATATAGTCGTCCAGCGCCGCCTCGATCACCGCAAAGCTGAAGGTGCTTTCCGCATGTTTGTAAAAACTGCGCATGATGCGGGACATGTTGATGCCCTTCTTGTCCGCCTCAAGGCTGACCGTCCCGGTCACCGACGTCTCAAGCATCAGATCCCCACCCGAGCGGCTTTGAAAGCGGATCGGCAAGCGGAAATTGGAGATGCCCACATGCTGTATCTGCTGTTTTGACCCTTTGATCAGGCTTGAGGGGCCATTTTGCAGGTCAGGCAAGCTGTCCTTATAGTCTGCCTCGATCTCGAAATCGGCGGGATACTCCCGATCAAACAAAGGATAGGCTTTGCCGCCCCGCAATAGCTGCGAAACAGCCGGATCCAGCGCTGCAAGATCCGTTTCACTTGCCGCTTCAGCCCAAGAGCGCAGCGTTTCCAGCGCCTCTTCGGCCGCATTGCGATCGGGTGTCTGCTTGATCGATGTCGCGATATTCATGGCATGAGCCCCCTCGTTGAGCAGGAACCATATGTAGGGCTCCCTGCGCAGAATACCAAATGATTATAGCCCATAGGGGGCAAAGAACGCCATGGGCTGCCTATTTTGCGCCATCAAGGGCTTGAGTAAAATCAGCGATCAGGTCTTCGCTATCCTCCAGACCAATACTGATGCGCACCAGACCGGGGGTGATGCCCAACAACTCCTTTTGCGCTTGCGGTAAGCGCTGGTGGGTCGTGGTGGCAGGATGGGTCAGGATGGTTTTCGTATCACCCAGATTGTTCGAAATCACACCCACCTTGATGGCGTTGAGAAACTTGAACGCGGCGTCTTTGCCGCCTGCCAGATCCAACGCAATCACCGTGCCGCCCTTGCCCATCTGGCGCACGGTCAAATCATGCTGGGGGTGGCTTGGCAGACCCGGATAAACCATCTGCTTCAACGCGGCATGCCCTTCCAGCGCCTTGCCGACCGCTTCTGCCGATGCGGCCTGCGCGCGCACACGCAAATTCATCGTCTCCAACCCTTTGAGCATGATCCACGCAGTAAAAGGCGACATCGAACCACCGGTATGTTTCATGTAAGGTTCCACTGTGCCACGGATAAAATCGCGGGTGCCAAGGATCACCCCGCCCAGCGCACGGCCCTGCCCATCAATATGTTTGGTGGCGGAATAGATCACGACATCCGCCCCCTGCGCGATCGCATCCGAGAACACCGGCGTAGCAAATACATTGTCCAGCAGAACAAGCGCGCCTTTGGCATGTGCCAGCGCGCTTACCGCTTCTATATCGACAAGTTGCAGAGTGGGATTCGAAATCGATTCGAAAAACACGGCCTTGGTGTCATCGCGGATCGCAGCCTCCCATTCCGCCAGATCGGTCCCGTCCACAAAGGTCACCTCGACCCCGTAGCGTGTCAGGATCTCTTCGAGAACGTAGAGGCACGACCCAAAGAGTGCGCGCGCAGAGACAACGTGATCTCCTGCCTTGAGCATCGACATCAGTGCACCAGAAACAGCCGCCATACCGGAGGCCGTGGCAAAAGCGTCCTCGGCGCCCTCAAGCGCTGCGACGCGGTCTTCGAACATGGCGACGGTTGGATTGCCGTAGCGGGCGTAGATAAATTCATCCTCGCCCGAGGCAATAAACCGCTGCTCGGCATGCTCGGCACTCTCGTACACAAAGCCTTGGGTCAGAAAAATCGCCTCGGACACCTCGCCGTACTGGCTGCGGCGGGTGCCTGCGTGGACGGCTTTGGTGCTCGGTTTCCAGTTATCGCTCATTGCTATGTTCCTTTGCGTGCCGGTAAGAATCAAGGCGGGGCGCGGCATAAAAAAACCCCAGTCGCGGTCAAGCGAAAGGGGGCTTTCATCCTGACCTTTTAGCGGGATGTTTAACGTGGCCCGCAATCCGGTAACAAATCGCCACGGAATTTAGTTATGGGATTGGCCTTTGTGCGTCAAGCAGACAGTGCGCGAACGTGCCTCTTGCCCTCGCGGCCAAAACCGGCATCATCACGACAACGTCACCCAAATACAAAGAGCACCCCATGAGCACCCCCATTGATCTTTATTTCTGGCCCACCCCAAACGGCTGGAAAGTCTCGATCTGCCTTGAGGAGATGGGGCTGCCCTACAATACCCACCTCATCAACATCGGCGCAGGCGACCAATTCGATCCCGAATTCCTGAAGATCGCCCCGAACAACCGGATGCCCGCCATCGTCGACCCCGACGGGCCGGACGGCGCGCCCCTGTCAATTTTCGAGAGCGGCGCAATCTTGCAATACCTCGCGCGCAAAACCGGCCTCTTTTGCGGCACAACAGAGCGGCAGCGGATCGCAGTGGACCAGTGGCTGATGTGGCAGATGGGAGGCCTTGGCCCGATGGCAGGGCAAGCCCATCATTTTCTGAAATATGCCCCCGCAATGGATCCGCCACATGATCTGCCCTATGCCAAAGACCGCTACCGCGCAGAGGTTGCGCGCCTTTACGCAGTGCTGGACAGGCAACTCGCAGACAACGCGTTTGTGGCCGGAGATTTTGTCTCCATCGCCGATTTTTCGATCTGGGGATGGGCCTCCCTTTGGGAAGGCCAGCAACAAACACTTGAAGACAAACCGCATCTGGCACGCTGGCTCGATACAATGGGCGCGCGCCCAGGCGTACAAGCAGGCCGCGCGCTTCATGCAGACAAGCGCGCAGATTTCAAAAAAGAGGCACAGGAAACCCTGTTTAAACGCTGATGCCGGAGCCGCAAACTTTCATGGAACGTTTGCGCACAAATCCTCTTTGAGGATTTGTGCGTACCCGCATCACTCCGCGTTTTCTTCTTCGATCACATAGGGTTGGAGATGGGTAAACTGCCAGAAAAGGAATGCCATCAAGGCAATCGGAAAGCCGAATGTCTCGATCTTCACCCAAGCCTCGGTGGACATGGTCCGCCAGACGATCTCGTTCACCAGCGCCAGCACACCAAAGGCCAGCGTCAGCCGCCGCGTCAGGATCATCCAGCCTTCGTGGCGCATCGGCATTGCGTCACTCATCACGAACTCCAGCCAAGACCGGCCTTTCAGCAGTCCGATTCCAAGAATCACCGCGAAGAGCCCATATACGATGGAGGTTTTCATCTTGAAAAACCGTTCATCGTTGAACCAAGCGGTCAGCCCGCCGAAAAAGATCACCATAAAGGCGGTGAACACCTGCATCCGGCTCAGCTTGCCCGTAAGTGCCCACAGGATCGCCATCGCGACCAGAAGGATCGGCACGAACACAACAGCCGCCACGATAAAGCCCGTGTATTTAGTCCCGCCAATGACAAAGCTGTCGTCCTTGATCCACAGATAGAGAACGAAAAAAGCCAGCGTTGGCCCCAGTTCCAGCACCTGTTTCAGGATCGGGTTGATTTCGCGTGTCTGCGCCATGGGCGTTAGCCTCCGAATTCCACAATCACCGCACCGACCGCGATCAACGTCATCAGGGCGATGCGCCGCGGGCCTACGGTTTCTTTCAGTACAAGCCAGCCGATGAGGGCTGCAAAAACGGTCGAGGTCTCGCGCAATACCGCCGCTTCACCCACTTTATCAAGCCGTGTCGCCATCATAATCGCGCCAAAGCTCATAAACGCCACGATACCGCCAAAAACGCCGCGCGTCATCAGCGGTCCAAGCGCGGGCGGTATGGCCATCTTGCCCCAGCGGCGTGCGGCCAAAAACGGAAACACCATCCCGTCGATCATGAAAAACCATGCGAGGAACGTGAACGGATTGGGCGTCGCGCGGATGCCATAAGCATCATAAGTGGTGTAGAGCGCCACAAATATCCCGGTCAGCACCGCCAACCCCAGCGCCGCGTTCAACGTATCGCGTTCAGACGTCAGATAGATCAGATTATAGATCGCCAACCCGAAGATACCGGCCATCAGAACGCCCACCCCCAGCCATTGAACAAGGCTGAAGGTTTCGCCAAAGATCAGATAGGCACCGATGACCGTGAACAGCGGACCGGTGCCGCGCACGACCGGATAGACCACCGTATACGCGCCCTTGGTGTACGCAGCGGCCTGAAGCAATTTGTAAAGCGTGTGAATCACCCAGGCACCCGCAAAGATCGGCCACATCATCGGCTCCGGCCACGGCACCACAAAAAGCGCAAAGGGTGCGGCCATCAGGCAATAGCAACCGTCAATCGCCCCACGGGTCAGCCACGGATCATACCGTCCCTTTTGCAGCGCCCCGAAGACCGCATGCAAAAACGCCGCCGACAAAGCAAGAATCAACGCCAGCTGATGTCCGGCCTCCGTTCCTTCGATCTGCGCAAGCCATTCGGTCATGAAACGCCTGCGCGGGTCACGTTGAGCGCCCTACAAGGTTAGCGAAACCGCCCCACACAGTAGCGTTCATTCGCGCCCCGTCAGCGCGTCTGCGAATTCTTCGGGATCAAAAGGTTGCAGATCGTCGATCTGTTCACCCACCCCGATGGCATGGATAGGCAGGCCGAATTTGTCGGCCAGCGCGACCAACACGCCCCCCTTGGCGGTGCCGTCAAGCTTGGTCATAACAAGGCCCGAGACGTCCGAGATTTCCTGAAAAACCTTCACCTGGCTCAGGGCGTTCTGCCCTGTTGTGGCATCCAGTACCAAAAGAGTGTTGTGCGGCGCATCAGGGTCTTTCTTGCGGATCACGCGCACGATCTTGGCGAGTTCCTCCATCAGGTCACCCCGGTTTTGCAGCCGCCCCGCCGTGTCGATCAAAAGCAGATCGGCCCCATCGGCCTCCGCACGGCCGATCGCATCGAAGACAAGGCTTGCCGGATCGCTGCCCTGTGCAGCGGTCAGCACAGGCACGCCTGCCCGATCCCCCCAAACCTGAAGCTGTTCGACAGCAGCCGCACGAAACGTATCACCCGCCGCGATCACCACTGTCTTGCCCGCCGCGCGGAATTGGCTTGCCAGCTTGCCGATTGTCGTTGTCTTGCCCGAGCCGTTAACGCCGACCACCAAAACCACCTGTGGTTTTTTTGCATACAGCGGTAGCGGCTTGGCCACTGGCTCCATAATACGGGCGATTTCCTGCGACATCAGCGCCTTGATCTCAGCCACAGAGAGTTTGCGCCCCAGACGCCCCTCGGCCATGTTCGCCGTCACCCGCAGGGCGGTATCCACACCCATATCGGTAGAAATCAACAGCTCTTCGAGCTGTTCAAGCATCGCGTCATCCAACACGCGGCGTACCACAGGGGCTTCGCCGCCCCGCCCGATTATACGGCCAAGGATGCCACGTTTGGGGGCTTCGGCGGCAGGGTCAGGCGTGTCGAGGGGGGACACAGGCGTCAACGTCGTGCGCAAAGGTTCCGCTGTGGAAGACGCGCGTGTCTCGCTCTCGTCCTTCACCTCAGGCGCTTCGATTTCAGGCGCGGGCACCGTCTTTTCTTCGGGTTCCGCCTTTTCTTCAGGCTCCGGCGGCTCAACGGGCGCAGGATCGGTGCTTTCGCGCGCGAGCGCTTGCTCCTGCGGGGCTTGGGCGGGCGTCGCCGTCATCTCGTTAACAGCAGCGCCCTCTTGCGCGCCGCCGTCGCTGACAATCGCCTCCAGTCCTTCGTCGATCCGCTCGGAGGACTTGAATAAACGATCTTTGAGTTTCTTGAAAAACGCCACGGGGCACTGTCTCCGGTCACTGTCTACGTCCGATCTAACCCCTTGGAGCATCTATTGGAAGAGAGGCGGCAAAGATTGACTTCCCACAAGCCACAGGCCACCAATGCGTCATGCGGATATGGGTGGTTCTTTTTTGTGTGATCTGGGCGGGTGCCGCGTGGTCCGAACCGCCCCAACGCCAGTGCAGTAGCGGAAAATGGGGCCATGCACATTGCATCCGCCCAGAGCATTTTGTCTACGATACCTGCAATGCCATCGAGGTATTTGCCACCCGCTACGGCTTGGACGCCGGATTTTTTGCACGCCTCATCTGGCAGGAAAGCCGATTTGATCCCAATGCGTTATCTCATGCAAACGCACGCGGCATTGCACAATTCATCCCGTCTACCGCCCACCTGCGTGGCCTCAAAGATCCCTACAACCCCGCCGATGCGCTGGATCATTCCGCGCAATATCTGGCCGAGATGGTGCGCCGCTATGGCAATGAGGGCATGGCCGCCATCGGCTACAACGGCGGCGAACGGCGCGCCGAAGGTTTTCTGGAGGGCAAGGGGCTGGCCTTCGAAACGATCAACTACGTCCCTGTCATCACAGGCCTAAGCGCCGAACAATGGCGCGATGCGCCACCCACAACCCATGATTTCCGCCTGTCCAAGGACAAGACATTTTACGCTGCCTGTTCGGAAATGGCCCGTGACCGCCGTCTCACACCCATCAAACTGGCCAAACCACCCCCACCCCTGATCAAACCGTGGGGCGTGCAATTGGGCTTTGGCATGTCGAAAAAATCGGCCCAAGATAAAATCCGCCGCCAAACAGCCGCCTGCCGCGGGCTTGTCAGCGCCGAAAAGCTGGATCTCATCTATGTGAAGAACCGCGTTTCGGGCAAGAAGGGATATTTCTTTGCGCGCATCGGTCGCAACACCCGCGCAGGCGCGCAAAAACTTTGCGGACAGATAAAATCACAGCGCTGCAACTGCCTCGTGGTTCAAAACAAATAGCGCGGCAACCTGAAATGAAGGCGGCATTTCGCCGTGACGTATCATGGCATGGTCGTTACACTTATCCTTGCATAAACGATCGTTTCAGGGAGGACATCGCAATGAAAAAACTTTGGCTCATACTCGCCTTGACGCTCGCGGCGGGGACCGCAAATGCCGATATCAAGGTCGCCATTGCCAAGGATATGCCAACGGTCACCGTACCAACCGCAACCGGGATGGTGGAGATCGGGCGCATTCAGGATACCCAACACGAGGTCACCGGCGAATGGGCGCGTACCTCGCGTCCCTGTCCCGAATTCTGCATCCAGCCAATGACACCCGCAGCCGGCGTGACAACCATCGGCGAGCTTGAATTGATCGAGATCCTGAAAGACCCGGATTCCGTTGTGGTGGACAGCCGCACCCCCGACTGGTTCGAAGGCGGTACAATCCCGGGTGCGATCAACATCCCCTACACCTATGTGTTGGACGAATTGGCTCAACTTGGATGTGAACCGGATTTTGACGGCTGGGATTGCGAGAGCGCAAAGCGGGTCGCACTTTTTTGCAACGGCATCTGGTGCGGCCAGTCACCTACGGCGATCCGCAACATGGTTGAAGCAGGCTTTCCGGCAGATCGTATCTTTTACTACCGCGGCGGCATGCAGGTTTGGCGTCAATTGGGCCTGACCGTGGCAGGGGGCTGACCAAATTCGGGACGGGGCGCAGGGTGCGCGATCGATGCACCCTGCCTTTTATCAGATCTCGTCCGCAAAATGCTTCATCGTCAGGCGGATCGGATTTGGTGCCGCCTGCCCCAGCCCGCAGATCGAGGCATCGGCCATCGCCTGCGCCAACTCCTCCAACAGCCCCTGATCCCAGCGCTCCGCCTGCATCAGCTTAACCGCTTTTTCACAACCCACGCGACACGGCGTACACTGTCCACAACTTTCATCCTCGAAAAACCGCAGCATATTGAGAGCGGCATCACGCGCTTTATCCGCCTGCGACAAGACCACGACAGCGCCAGACCCGATGAAGCTGTCGTGAGGTTGCAACGTGTCAAAATCCAACGGAATATCGTTCATCGACGCAGGCAGCAGCCCCGAAGACGGCCCGCCCGGCTGATATGCTTTGAACACATGGCCCGCCGCCATACCGCCCGCCGCCTCGATGATATCGCTGATGGTCGAACCTGCGGGCAGCAGATACATTCCCGGTTGCATCACCCGCCCCGAGACGGAATAGCTGCGCAGCCCCTTGCGCCCGTTCCTTTCCACCGAAGACAATATCTCTGGCCCCTCACGGCACACACGGGCCACCCAATGCAGCGTCTCGATGTTGTGTACCAACGTCGGACGGTTGAAGACACCCACTTGCGCCACATAAGGGGGGCGATGGCGCGGAATTCCGCGCTTGCCTTCGATGCTTTCAATCATCGCGGATTCTTCGCCGCAGATATAGGCCCCCGCGCCACGGCGCAGGTCAATGTATCCCGGCGTGACGATCCCCTCATCCTCAAGCGCTGCAATCTCGCGCGCGAGGATTTCCAGCACCGCCGGATATTCGTCGCGCATATAGATAAAGGCGCGCTCGGCCTCGACGGCCCATGCGGCGATCAACATCCCCTCCAGAAACAGATGCGGCGTGCGCTCCAGATGGTAGCGATCCTTGAAAGTGCCCGGCTCCCCCTCGTCACCGTTTACCGCCAGATAGCGCGGCCCCTTCGCCGCCCGTACAAAGCCCCATTTCTTACCCGACGGGAACCCCGCCCCCCCCAATCCGCGCAGGCCCGAGACGTGTATTTTATCCTGTACCGCCTCCCAATCCCCATCCGCGCGCAAGGACTTCAACGCCTCGTATCCCCCACCCGAAACATAACTTTCTAACGCTTCATAGTCCGGCACAGGTGCATGGATCTCGCCCGCTGCCACAGCCTTTTGCACCTTCTCGGGCGTCGCAAAATCAATCTGCGCGTGGCCCAATGCCACCACAGGCGCCTTGTCGCAGCCGCCCATGCACGGCGCGCGCAACACGCGGACCTGCGCAGGGTCAAACCCGTCTTCCAACGCCGTTTTCAATGCTTGCGCGCCTGCCATCTCACAGCTCAGCGAATCGCACACCCGAATGGTCAACGCAGGCGGCGGCGTCTCCCCCTCCTTGACCACATCAAAATGCGCATAAAAAGTTGCGACTTCGTAAACTTCGGCCATCGACAGCCGCATCTCTTCTGCCAGCGCCCGCAAATGCGCAGCACTCAGATAGCCAAACCGGTCCTGGATCAGATGCAAATGCTCGATCAGCAGATCGCGGTCGCGCGGCTCGGCCCCCAGAAGCGAACGCACTTCAGACCAGGCATCGTCGCGCAGTTGACGGCCCTTGGTATGGGTGCGCCCCTTACCTTTACCCGATTTCCAAACGCCTTTTTTGCTCTTGCCCAACGCCATATTATAGCTCCCCGTCGCTTGCTTTGAACATGCTACCAAAGCCGCAGCACCCGCTTGCAGCGAAAAGCGACCCCTCAGCCCCGGTTTGCGCGGTACACACCGGCTCTGCGCCGCCTATCGGAAACGATCTGCGCACTGGCAGCCCGCACCGGTTTCTGTCATTATCGTCGCATGAAAATTGCATGCCTGATCCTGCTCGCCTTCACCGCCCTTCCCGCCGCCGCCCAAGGACTAATGACGGCAGAAGAGTTCGATAGTTATACCCAAGGCAAGACGCTCTTTTATGGCAACGGGCCAGAGCCTTACGGCGCGGAGATCTACCTGCCGGACCGGCGCGTGCGCTGGTCCTTTCTGGATGGAGAATGCAAGAATGGCGAATGGTACGAGGCCGACGGGCTGATCTGCTTTACCTATGACGACCGCCCCGATCCCCAATGCTGGAGCTTTGAAAAAGGCCCGCGGGGCCTGATCGCACGCTTTGAAAACGACCCCGCCATCACCCCGCTCTATGAAGCCAACGAAAGCACGCAGGAAATGCTGTGCCTCGGCCCCAAAATCGGCGTTTAACCGCCCTCACCTCCTGCATTACGCAGCGTGATCGCGCGACACCCCCGGCTTCATTTGGCCTTAAAACTCAATCCCGCATCAGGTCGCATGCGCGCGTTTCGCGTTGACCCACCAAACCGGACCCAAAAGCCCCCTTAGAACAGCGATCCCTGCTCCGGTGGCTTCGCGCCGCTTTTGCGCGCGGCCCCCTTCCCGCCAACCTTGAACCGTCCGTCGGCAAACTGGATCTCCAGATCGGTTGCGCTTTTGGCTGCGGCGGTCGAGGTAATTACACTGCCGCCGCTGCGCACCACGGCAAATCCGCGCTCCAGCGTTGCCTCATAGCCCAGTGTCACACGCAGCCGCTCTGCCGTTTCGATCTGTTTGCGCCATCCGGCGGTCTGGCGCATCCCCGCCGCCGACAGTTGACGTGTAATCCGTGTCAAACGCTCTGCCTGACGTTCCTTTTCGCGCAACAACATGGCCGGGTGCAGGCGTTGCGCGTCCGATGCACGGCGCTTCGCCACCACCGCGCGGGTCAACGCAGGTGCCAGCCGCGCAGATAGATCATCCAGCCGCCGCCGCTCTTGTGCAAGGCGCGCACGCAACCCTGCCGGGCGCAGCGCGCCGCTGATGTCAGCCAGATGCACCTTGCGGCGCTGCACGCCCGCGATCAACGCGGGATCAAGCCGTTCACCCGCGCGGTCGAACCTTTGGCGCGCGCTGTCCAAAAGAGTGTCGGCGCGCGGCAACGCGCGCGCCATGTCGCGCAACCGCTGGCCGCGCGTGATCAATCCCTGGCTCAACGCGCGGCTCATCCGCGCGTGTTGTTGGTCCAGATAGGCCATCAATTCATGACGCACCGGCACGGCAAGCTCCGCCGCAGCCGTCGGCGTAGGCGCGCGTTTGTCGGAGGCGAAATCAATCAGCGTCGTGTCCGTCTCATGCCCAACGGCAGAAATCAGCGGAATCTTTGATGCCGCCGCCGCACGCACCACCACTTCCTCGTTAAAGCCCCACAAATCCTCGACCGAGCCACCACCGCGCGCCACGATGATCAGATCGGGGCGCGGCATCGCCCCCCCATGCGTCATCGCGTTAAACCCTTCGATGGCGCGCGCCACTTCGGGCGCACATTTCGCGCCCTGCACGGCCACAGGCCAGATCAACACCTTGCGCGGAAAGCGGTCGCGCAAGCGGTGCAAAATATCGCGAATCACCGCGCCCGAAGGCGACGTAACCACCCCGATGACATCGGGTAGATAGGGCAGCGGCTGCTTGCGCTCGGGCGCGAACAGCCCCTCGGCGGCTAGCACCTTCTTGCGCTTTTCCAGCAAAGCCATGAGCGCGCCCATGCCCGCCGGTTTAATGTCTTCGATGATGATCTGGTATTTCGACTGCCCAGGAAAGGTGGTGACACGGCCCGTCACAATCACCTCCATGCCTTCTTCCGGCATGGTCTCGAGCTTGGCCGCGACGCCCTTCCAGATAATCGCCGCCATCACCGCCTTGTCGTCTTTGAGGTCCAGATACACATGACCCGAGCGCGGCAGGCTCACGCGGCCCACCTCGGCGCGCAGGCGGACGTGGCCAAATTCACCCTCGATCACCCGCTTGATCGCGCTCGACAACTCGCCAACGGTAAATTCAGGGCTGTTGTCGCCGTCCGCCCCTGCGCCGGAGGCGTCTTCGAACATGTCCATTGGTGTGCGTCCTTGTGATCCGTATCCGCGCAGAATAGAACGCGCGCAACCTCAAGCCAAGGGAGTGCGTGGCATGAATATCCTGATCCTCGGCAGCGGCGGACGCGAGCACAGCCTCGCTTGGGCTGTCATGCAGAACCCCAAGTGCGACAAGCTGATCGTGGCGCCCGGCAACGCGGGCATTGCCCAGATCGCCGATTGCGCGACCCTCGATATTAATAGCGGCGGCGCGGTGGTGCAGTTTGCGGAAGAAAACAGCATCGAATTCGTGATCATCGGACCCGAAGCCCCCCTGGCCAACGGTGTGGCCGACCGCCTGCGCGAAGCCGGGCTCTTGGTGTTTGGCCCCTCAAAGGCCGCATCAGCATTGGAAGCCTCCAAGGCCTTTACCAAAGAGATTTGCGATGCCTGCGGCGCGCCAACAGCCGCCTACGGACACTTCACCGACATAGATGCGGCCAAGGCCTATGTCCGCACCCAAGGCGCACCGATTGTCGTGAAAGCGGACGGGCTTGCCGCGGGCAAAGGCGTGATTATTGCCGAGACAGTAGCCGAGGCTGAAGCCGCGCTGGACGACATGTTCGGCGGCAGCTTTGGCACGGCGGGTGCCGAGGTGGTGATCGAAGAATTCATGCGCGGCGAGGAAGCTTCGTTCTTTGTGTTGTGTGACGGCGAAAACGTCCTGCCCATCGGCTCGGCGCAAGACCACAAGCGCGTCGGCGAGGGCGATACCGGCCCGAACACAGGCGGCATGGGCGCATATTCCCCCGCGCCCGTACTGACCGACGCGATCGCAGAGCGCGCTTTGGCCGAGATCGTCCGCCCCACGGTGGCCGAAATGACCAAGCGCGGGATGCCCTATCAGGGTGTGCTGTACGTCGGTTTGATGATCGAAGACGGCGCGCCGCGACTGGTCGAATACAACGCGCGATTCGGTGATCCGGAATGCCAAGTATTAATGATGCGTCTGGGCGCGCAAGCATTCGATCTGATGCACGCCGCCGCCGAAGGGCGGCTTGGCAGCATACAGGTCAATTGGGCGGACGATCACGCGCTGACTGTTGTGCTGGCGGCAAAAGGCTATCCGGGAGCGTATGAGAAAGGCACGGTAATCGGGGGCCTTGACGCCCTGTCCGAAGACGGCAACCACATGGTGTTTCACGCAGGCACTGCCGAACGCGACGGCGCATTTGTGGCTGCGGGGGGCCGTGTTCTGAACGTCACAGCACGCGGCAGCACCCTTGTCGAAGCACAGCAGCGCGCCTATGCGATGGTCGATGGCGTGGATTGGCCGGATGGTTTTTGCCGCCGCGATATCGGCTGGCGCGCTTTGGACTGAGCGGGCTGCTGTCTTTCCCTAAAGGGAAAGACAAGGTGAGTTTAAAGGCCAAATGAAGCCTGAGGTTGCGTCCTTTCTGCCACTCGGAGTGCTTATGTTAGCGGGTGGAAAGGCCGCGGATTATCTGGCGAACGAGCGTCGCACGCGGCGAGCCCGCATTCCGAAACACTAGAGCCCCCCGCTTTAAACTTGGCCACGCCTTCGGCGCTCTCGCGGCATTGGCGACAAGAGATGCCTCAGGTTAAAGGCGGGACGCTTTATGCGGGCAAGTGACCGGCGGGTCTGGATAGATTGTGCAGCTGTCGTAGCTTTGGTGAAGCACGACAAATCATTCGGGAGTTGAAGGTGATGATGCAAGCTGTACGGGCCGGACCATCGGGGTCACAATGCCTGAGTGCACGTTCGCCCGGTGGGATGTGGTTTTGGCGTTCACACCGCATTGGCTGATGCCGGCGATCCGTGGTTCCTTTGGGAAACCGTCGCGCCTGATCAAACCCGTGGATTCTCCAACGCATGTTCCCATTAAGGCGCGGCGCCCCTAATAGATACAGTGTTCCACGGCATCCGCGCGGATCAATCCGGGCTAACTGCTTTGCGTACCCCAAGCAGTTAGCCTAATCGCGTGCGCGCTATAGCGGCGCACACCTCCGAGTCAGATCTGTTTTTCGGGCATTTGTACCCGCAGACCATCCAGCGCATCGGTCACTTTGATCTGGCAGGTCAGCCGGGATTTCTCCGGATCAGGCTCAAACGCGAAATCAAGCATGTCTTCTTCCATGTCATCTTTGGCCGGCAGCTTTTCCACCCAACCCGCATCCACATAAACGTGGCAGGTGGAGCAGGCGCAGGCACCGCCGCAATCGGCCTCGATGCCGGGGATATTGTTGTCGCGCGCGCCCTCCATCACGGTCAAACCGGCGGCGACCTCAACGACATGTTCGGTTCCGTTGTGCTCTACATAGGTGATTTTGGCCATGCTTAGTGCCCTTTCAATGTCTGGTTGTCCTGTTTCTACGCAAGCGCCTGCCCACGCGCCAGCCCCTTTTGCACCCACCTTGGAGGGGTTCTAGGCAACGCTTGCGAAACAGGCTATTCTCATGCCGAATAACAGACCCAAGAGGCATTGGGCCATGAGACAGGCATCTTTAATTTTCCGGCGCAGGGCTGGCGCGTTGGCCTTGCTGGCCGCTGCTACCCTTGGCGCGTGTAACGGCGGCCAGTCCGTGTCCCAAAGCGGGGTTGTTCAGGGGAACGGCCTTGCGCCGCCCGGAGCCCCCAAGGGGACCTGCTGGGGCAATATCCCCACGCCCGCGGTTTTGGAAACCGTGACTGAGCAAGTCCTCGTTACCCCAGCCAGAATGAATGCGGACGGAACTATAGCCGCACTGCCGCAGTACCGTACAGAGCAGCGCCAAAGGATCATCACGCCGCGCAAGGATCGGTGGTTCGAAACGCCCTGCCCGCCTGCCTTTACCGTCGAGCTCGTCTCATCGTTGCAGCGCGCCCTTCAGGCACGGGGCCTTTATCAAGGCGCTGTTAACGGCAACATGGACGACACAACCCGCCGCGCCGTTTTGGCCGTGCAAACCGCGCAAGGGTTGCGCAGCGATGTGCTGTCGATCGAGACCGCCCGCGAACTGGGGCTGGTGGCGGTGCCGCGCACCAAGTGAGGCGCACAAAAAAGGCGCCCCTGTAAGAGCGCCCTTTCAAGTCATGCGACCCAAACCGGATCAATCATCAAGAGTGAGCGCCACAAAGCGCGGATCACCTGCACGGCGCACCAGAAGCAGCAGCGATTTGCGTCCCGCTTCTTTTGCGGCGTCCACACGGGCATCCAACTCCGCAATGGATGTGACCGTCTGCTGGCCCGCCTCGGTGATGATGTCACCCGCGCGCAACCCCTTCTCGAACGCTTCGGATCCGTCCGCGACCGCCGTTACCGCCAACCCCTGCATGTCGGCATCAGCGCCCAGTTCTTCGCGCAGCGCAGCCGTCAGGGGGCTGACCGTCAACCCCAACAGGGACGAGGTTTCAGGCCCCGTTTCCGCATCTGGTGTCTGCTCTTCGGCTGCACCCTCGCTGCTGGCATCCTCGCGCAGCCCCAGAACAACCTTAACGGTCTGGGTTTTACCTTCGCGCAGGACAGTGACACGCACGGTTGCCCCCACCGCACTGTTGCCCACCTGACGCACCAGAGCACGCGTATCGGCCACATCAACACTGTCGAACGACAAAATCACATCGCCGGTTTCAAGGCCTGCCTTTTTTGCCGGACCATCGGGCACATCGGTGATCAAGGCACCGGTCGCTTTTTCAAGGCCCATTGCATCGGCCACATCCTGTGTCACGTCCTGAATACGCACACCCAGCCAGCCGCGCCGCGCCTCGCCAAATTCCTTCAGTTGATCCACAACACGGGTCACCACATTTGATGCCATCGAAAAACCGATCCCGATGGAGCCGCCATTGGGCGACAGGATCGCGGTGTTCACGCCGATGACATCACCATCCATATTGAACAGCGGCCCGCCGGAGTTACCACGGTTGATCGCCGCATCGGTTTGAATGTAATCATCGTAAGTGCCGCTCAGTGCACGATTGCGTGCCGATACAATGCCCGCAGAGACGGAAAACCCCTGCCCCAGCGGATTGCCCATCGCAATCACCCAATCCCCCACACGCGCTGCGTCGCTATTGCCGAAGCTGACAAAATCCAGCGGCGTATCGGCTTCGACTTTCAGCAGGGCAATGTCTGTGTTTTTATCCGTGCCGATCACTGTCGCCTTCAGTTCCTTGCCCGAAAAGAATTCGATGGTGATCTCGTCGGCACCGTCGATCACATGATTGTTGGTGACTACAAAACCATCCTCGGAGATCACAAAACCTGAGCCAAGCGCGGACGAGCGGCGCGGTGACGGTGTTTCGCCGTTTCCACCCCGGTTGCGATCCTGAAACTCGCGGAAGAAATCTTCGAACGGAGAGCCTTCGGGAACGATCCCGCGCGGCCCGGTACGGCCTTCCACCATTGTGGAGGTGGTAATGTTGACCACCGAAGGGCTGATCTGCTCGGCCAGCGGAGCGAGGCTTTCGGGTTTGGCCTGCGCCGTCACCGCTTGCAGGGCGACCATGGCGAGCGCCAAAAGCCCGACAAGGGCGGCCCGTAGACCGGGCGTCAGGGTGTGGGGGGTGGATTGGGCGACCGCTCTGGGCTGCATATGGCGTCTCCTGATCGACATCATGCCCGACGGGGCATATTCATTTGGTGGCAGAGTGCATGGTGCCTTCATACAGCACAACATCAAAGATGTATCTTCTCTGCGCGATTTCAACTGCGCTCATATTGTCGTGAGCACACCTTCCCGTCCCGGCAATCCCTTTGGCGCTTTGGTGGAGAGTGGTCATTCAACCCTCCGCGCGCCTTTTGCGCCGCTGTTGACCCAGACACATCACAATGCCGCGACCTTTGATTACACCCTGCAATGCGATGAAAAAAGGGGCCGGCACTTGTGTGCGGCCCCTTGGAATTCCCTTAGCGCGAGCGCTCTTAGTTGCGCGCGCCCTCTTCGGACCGCCTGCCCTCATCGGAGCGTAGATAGTTAAAGAACTCGCTGTCGGGCGACATGACCATCGACGTGTTGTTGCCTTTGAGGGATTCTTCATAGGCTGCCAGAGACCGGTAGAATTCAAAGAACTCCTGATCTTTGGAATAGGCCTCGGCAAAGATGCGGTTGCGCTCGGCGTCTGCTTCACCTTCGATGATGCGCGCATCACGGCGTGCCTCGGAGATGATTTCCTCGAAGGTACGATCCGCAAGCGCCGTCACACGCTGCGCAGCCTCGCGGCCACGGGCGCGCTCGTCTGTTGCTTCGCGGTCCCGCTCGGCAATCATCCGGCGCAGCGTTGCGTCAAAGTTCTGCTCGGGCAGGTTTGTCCGGCCCAGACGCACATCCACGACAGCAAGGCCCAACGCATTTGCACGCGTATCGGATTGCTTGCGGATCTGGTCCATCAGCGCGGAGCGCTGCGGCGACAGGATGATGTTGGATGTCACACCCTGCGAACCCAGAACGGCACGAATCTGGGATTCGAGAATACCGCTAAGGTCATTGGCCGCGCGGGCTTCGCCACCCGAGCCGACAGCCTGACGGTACTGCACAACATCGTCGATCCGGTAGAGCACAAAGGCGTCGACCCGCAAGCGACGATCATCCGCAGGCGTGACTTCGATTACCGGCGTTTGCAGTGACAAAATACGGTCTTCAAAACGCGCAACCTCGTCGATCAACGGCACCTTAAAGCCGATACCCGGCTCTACGCGAACCTGTTTGATCTGGCCAAAGCGCAGCACTAGCGCCTTTTCACGCTCGTCCACCACAAAAATGGAGGACAGCAGCGCCGCCCCTAAAATCACAACAATCGGGATCAGAAAGCTGGTTTTTTTCATCAGTTGGTCCCTCCGCTGCGACGCAGCTCGTTAAGCGGCAGATACGGAACAACGCCCTGCCCGCCTCCTTCGCCCTGGTTGTTTTCAAGAATAATCTTGTCGACCTGACCAAGAACCGTTTCCATGGTCTCGATGTACAAACGCTTGCGCGTCACTTCGGGCGCGGCGCTGTATTCGGTCAAAACCGCCTCGAAACGGGAAGCCTCACCAATAGCACCATTGATTTCGCGCGCACGGTACCCTTCGGCAGCCTCCAGCAACTTGGCGCTTTCACCCCGTGCTTCGGCGGTTTTCTGGTTTGCGTAAGCGTCCGCTTGACGCTCCAGCCGGTCACGCTCCTGCTCGGCAGCTTGCACATCGCGGAAGGCATCCACAACCGATACGTTGGTGGTATTACCCTGAACGTCTGTCACCGAAACCGTCTCTTGCGGCGGATCAACTTTGTTAACGTTGACACGCAGCACGTTGATACCTGTCTCGCGATTATCAAGTATCCCCTGGATGAGCGATTTGACATTATCCTCAACCAGACCACGGTCACGGTTCAGGATCGGAGCCAGCTCGGACTGGGCGATAACTTCGCGCATCGCAGATGTAGAAATTGCGCGCACTGACGCCTCGGGATCGCGCAGCGAGAATTTGAATTGCTCGGCATCCTTGATATTCCAGACCACCTGAAAGTCGATGTCCACGATGTTTTGATCCGTCGTCAGCATCAGCCCGTCATTGGCCTCGCTCGCGCGGGCCGCGCCGAGCGATTCGGTGCGGTTGGTGGTGACGTCAAACACTTCGGCAGTTACGACAGGCCAAGGGGCAAAATTCAAACCCTCGGTGCCGATGCCGGAGAATTTACCGAGGAAAAGCTCGATGGATTGCTGTTCGGGGCGCACTGTATAGGTCGAGGCGAAAAGCCACGCCGCCGCAGCCACCAGCACACCGATGCCCACGGTACCGCGCGTCAGCGCAGGACCGCCACCGCCGCCGCCCTGACCACCGCCGCCGCCAGTGCCGCCCGAACGGCCACCGCCGCCCATCAGAACGCGAAGCTGTTCCTGGCCTTTTTTAACCAGCTCGTCGATTTCGGGGATCGGTGGCTTGTCGCCGCCGCCACGGTTTCCACCGCCATTGTTACCGCCACCGTTATTGCCGCGGTTGCCCCCCTCGTTGTCGCCGCCGCCCTGAGAGCCGCCGCCCGATTTTCCACCGCCGCCCCAAGGGCCGCCTGTGTTTCCAGCCATGTAATATTCCCCTTTTCAGTGCCCATTGGCCCGGGTCACCTTATCCTTGTGTCATTAACTGTGTACTTCGTCGCTGATTTCAAGACGTACGCACAGGTGTGCGCATCGTCACCAGCTCTTCCGACATGGTCGGATGCACAGCGCAGGTTTGATCGAATTGTTCTTTTGTTGCGCCCATCTTGATCGCAATGCCCGCCAACTGGATCATTTCGCCCGCCTGCGGTGCGACGATATGACAGCCCAGCACAGTGCGGTTCGCTTTCGAGACGATCAGCTTCATCATCACGCGGCCCTCGCGCTCTGCAAAAGCGGTTTGCATCGCCTTGAAGGACGTTGCGTAGATTTCGACAGGCTCTTGTGCCATCGCGGCCTCTTCGGTCATTCCGACCGTCCCCATTTCGGGTTGGGTAAAGATGGCAGACGCGATCAGCTCGTGATCGACCGGTGTCGGCTCGCCGCCGAATACCGTCTGGACAAAAGCCATCCCTTCGCGAATCGCGACCGGCGTGAGGTTCACCCGGTCGGTCACATCGCCGATGGCATAGACGGACGGCACAGCAGTCTGGCTGTAGTTGTCGACCTTGATCGCCCCCCCCTGCGCCAGCGCTACGCCGATCCCCTCAAGGCCCATGTCTTCGGTGTTTGGCAAGCGACCGGTGGCATAGAAGACCTTCTCAAAGGTCTTTTCCTGCCCGTGAGAGGATTTGACCACCATACCCCCGTCGCTCGCTTCCATCTCCAGCACGTTCTCGCCGGAATGCATGTCGATCCCGCGCGCGCGCATTTCATCGGCAACGAAACCGCGCATCTCGTCGTCAAACCCGTTGAGGATCTGTGCCCCACGATACCAAAGCGACACCTCCACGCCCAGCCCGTGCAGGATGCAGGCGAATTCACACGCGATGTAGCCACCGCCGACAATCAACATGGATTTAGGCAGATCTTTCAGGTTGAAGATATCGTCGGACACCAGCGTTTTTTCCGCATTCGCGATGTCGGGCCGCCACGGACGCCCGCCGGTTGCAACCAGAATATGCTTCGCCGTCTTTTCCTCGCCCGTGGACAGCGTGACCGTATGCGCGTCTTTGAGAGCGGCCCGCGCCTCGAACCTTTCAACGCCCGCCTTGTCGAGCAGGGATTTGTATATCCCTTCAAGCCGGTCGAGTTCGGCTTGCAACTTGCCCGAGAACGTATGCCAGTTGAACGGCCCGTCATCGACCTCCCAACCGTAGGCGCGCGCGTCCGCAAAGGCATCGCGATAACCAGAGGCAAAAACCATCAGCTTTTTGGGCACGCAACCGCGGATCACACAGGTGCCGCCATACCGGTCCTCTTCGGCCAGCCCCACTTTGACGCCATACTCTGCGGCGGCAACGCGCGCGGCACGGACCCCGCCGGAACCGCCACCGATTACAAAAAGATCATAGTCAAACACAGTGTCGCTCATGGGGTGGTCCTTTAGTCAGTCAGGTCGGAAAACAGATTGTCGCTTTCGACGAAATCAAGCCGCTCTGTGGCGACGGTGCCTTCGTTGATGTCGCGCACCTCGACCTTGCCATCGCCAAAGCCGATCACAACTGCATCGCAGATGTCGATGAACAACCCGTTTTCAACAACGCCGGGCATCTGGTTAATCACCAGCGCCAGTTGCCTCGGATTGCCGATGCGGCCCAGATGCAGATCGAGAATATGATTGCCCTCATCAGTGATGAAAGGCCGGTCGCCATTCATCCGCAACGTAGAGCTGCGGCCAAGCACATCCATCGAGATCAGCGTCTCTTCAACCAGCGCCTGCGTGGTCTGCCAGCCGAACGGGATCACTTCGATGGGCAGCGGAAAAGCGCCCAGATGCTCGACCTCTTTGCCGATGTCCGCGATCACCACCATCTGGTCCGATGCCGTCGCCACGATTTTCTCCTGCAACAGCGCACCGCCGCCGCCTTTGATCAGGTTCAGATTGCCATCGAATTCATCCGCGCCGTCAATCGTCAGATCAAGCCACTTCGCCTCGTCAAGGCTGATCACCTCGATGCCGACTTCGCGCGCCAGTTGGGCCGTGCGTGTAGATGTCGGCACGCCCTGGATCTTGAGCCCGTCATCGCGCACCATCTCGCCAAGGCAGCGCACCAGCCATGCGGCGGTTGATCCGGTACCAAGGCCGACGCGCATGCCGTCCTCCACAAACTGCGCCGCGCGCTTGGCGGCGACAAATTTCGCTTTGTCGATAGGCGACAATTCTCCGGACATGGGGCAGCTCCGTATTGATATCAGCCCGCTTATAGGAAAGTTGGGCCGCAGGTGCGAGGGGCAATTGCGCGCAGATCACGGCAACAAAGCAATGTCACCATAAAGAGTCGTGCATGGCGCAGACAAGCAAGGTCACGATTTCGCGATTTAGCGTCGCATTTCGATATCCGGCGCGTTCCCAGACAGGCTAAACCTCTCGCCATGACATATGTACTTCATTACGCGCCCGACAACGCCTCTCTGATTATCCGGCTTGCGCTGGAGCATCTGGGGCTTCCCTATCGTGTGCAGCTGGTGGATCGTGCACGCGGCGGGCAATCCGATCCGGGCTATCTGGCGCTCAACCCTAACGGGCTGATCCCGGTGTTGGAAACGCCGCAAGGGCCGCTGTTCGAGACGGGGGCGATTCTGCTTTATCTGGGCGATACGCAGGGCGGTCTGGGACCACAGCCGCAGGATGGCGACCGTGGCGATTATCTCAAGTGGTTGTTTTTCACTTCCAACACCCTGCACCCTGCGCTGCGGATGCTGTTCTACCCCGCTAAATACATCGGTGCAGACGCAGATGATCAGAACGCGTTGCGGCGCGGGCTTCGGGGGCATCTGCACCGGACGCTACTCCGGCTTGATGCGGTGGCGGGCACGGGCCATGCGTGGCTGGGCGCGCCGCAAACGCCGGGTGCGCTTGATTTCTATCTGGCGGTCTGTCTACGCTGGTGCGCGCTGTATCCTGCGGATATGGACCGTGGCTGGTTTGATTCGACGCATTATCCGCATCTGGCAACGCTGTGCCGCAACGTCGAAGCGCAACCGTGTAGCATTTGTGCGCAACACGCCGAGGGGCTTGGCCCCACACCATTTTCCGCACCGGCCTATGCCGATCCACCCGAAGGGAGTGCAACCTGATGTTCTTGTCTGTGTTTGAGATGTTCAAAGTCGGGATTGGCCCGTCTTCCTCCCATACGATGGGGCCGATGGTGGCGGCGGCGCGCTTTCTTGACCAGATGCGCGCCTCTCCGTTCCGGTTTACCGGCCTGCGCGCGTCACTGCACGGCTCGCTTGCCTTTACCGGTGTGGGCCACGCGACGGACCGCGCGACCATCCTTGGCCTCGCGGGGTTTACGCCCGAAAGCTATGATGCCGACAGGGCCAAAGCGGTGCTGGAAGAAATCGCGCAGACCCATATGATCCATCCCGAAGGCTTGGGCGCGCTGCGCTTCGATCCCACGACCGATCTGGTTTTTGATTACGATACCGCCCTGCCCGGCCACGCCAACGCTATGATGCTGATGGCGACCGACGCGCAGGGCGATGTGACGCTGCGCGAGGTTTATTATTCCATCGGTGGCGGCTTTGTGATGACCGAGGCCGAGCTTGCCGCAGGCAAGGACACCGACGAAGGCGCACCGGTGCCGTTCCCGTTCAAATCCGCCGCCGAAATGCTGGAGATGGCCCGCGTCTCGGGCAAGAACATCGCCCAGATGAAGCGCGCAAACGAGGAATCGCGCGGCGGGGCCGAGAACCTTCGCGCCGGGTCAAAGCGGCTGTGGCAGGTGATGAACGATTGCATTGACCGCGGGCTTGAGACGGACGGCATCCTGCCCGGTGGATTGAATGTGAAACGCCGCGCCAAGGGTATCCATGCCGCGCTGTTGGCCGAGCGCGGCATGAACCGGCAAGCGCCCCACACCATCAACGACTGGATGAGCGTCTATGCAATGGCGGTGAACGAGGAGAACGCAGCCGGTGGACAGGTTGTTACCGCGCCCACCAACGGTGCGGCAGGCGTGATGCCCGCCACCTTGCGCTATTACCTCGATCATGTGGCGGGCGCATCCGACAACCATATCGAGGATTTTCTGCTCACCGCCGCTGCCATCGGCGGTCTGGTCAAATTCAACGCCTCGATTTCGGGGGCCGAAGCGGGGTGTCAGGCCGAGGTCGGATCGGCGGCGGCGATGTCTGCGGCGGGGCTGTGTGCGGTGATGGGTGGCACGCCCGAACAGGTGGAAAACGCCGCTGAAATCGCTCTTGAGCACCATCTTGGTATGACGTGTGATCCCGTGCGCGGGCTGGTGCAGGTGCCCTGCATCGAACGCAACGCTCTGGGTGCGATCAAGGCGGTATCGGCGGCCTCGCTTGCCCTGCGCGGCGATGGCACCCATCTGGTGCCGCTTGATGCATGCATTGAAACAATGCGCCAGACCGGCGTGGACATGAGCGAGAAATACAAGGAAACCTCGCTCGGCGGTCTGGCCGTGAACGTTCCCAACTGCTGAGATTCCGGCGCAGGGAGCATTGCGGCGAAACACTACTTTATATGGCGCCATCCACAGGAACCAAACGGCGGGTATCGGAAAGCTGGCTTTCTTTTCGGGGCTAGGGATGTGGCACGGCAGGCCAACGCGCCCCGCCATCCGTGAAATGCGCGACGACCTGTGCCAGATGCGCGCGTGGCAGGATCAACAGCATCCCGCGCCCATCCATCCAAAGGCGCATCGCACCGGTCGCGTGGTTGGACGTTCCAATAAAACACGCCGGATCAAAACGCAGCCCGTCAACCGGCCACTGCAATCCGGTGCTGCGCCCCTGCACCGGCACCAACGGGAACAGCGATACCCTTTCGCCCGAGGCCGTATCCACCGCAATGTCAGGCGGCGCGATCAGGATGATTTCGCGCTCGGCGATCAGGATACAAGGGCGCTGCGCATGCACCAGCAACGTGTGAAACGCGGCAAGCTGATGATCCACACGCCCGCCACAAAAACCGACGCCCAGAACAACAGGCGCGGCCACATGACGAAGAGCCTTGTCGAAATCAGTTGTTTGTTGTTCACTCACAAGGTGCTGACGGGCTTTCGGGATGCGGCGCAGCGCTTCTGGGGGGGCGCTATCCATATCTCCGATCACTGCCTCGGGAAAAGCGCCCGACGCGGCCGCCAGATGCAGGCCGCCATCCACCGCCACAAGTTTCGGCGCGATGGTTAACGCCTCCGCAAGGTCTTGTGACGTAGCCTGCCCCCCACCGACAAGCGTGATTGGACCGGAACTATGGACAATGGGATAAGACATGGCGCTTTCTGCCCCGTTTGGAAACAAACCACAATATGGTCACAAAAAGACACCAAGCCTTGCACAGTTCGGGGCCGCTTTGGGCTTGGCTATCATGGTAAACAGTTGGTCACAAAGACGCAGAGGACGAGCATCCGATGATCAATAACAACAAAATACTTACTGTCTCCTATGGCACTTTTTCGTGCACCCTTGAAGGCTTCGATGATTCTTTCGGGACGATGAAGGCCATTGCCGAATATTTCCGCGATCTTGCCGCCGACGACCGGTATTTCGGCGCGGAACCGGCGCAACCGGACGCACAGATGCTGGCCCGCATCGCACAGCGAGAAATTTCACGCCATGTCGAAGCCCGCGAGGATGACGGCAGGATCGTCCTGTCCGCGCAGGAAAAATCAGGAACCGCTGGCACCACGCTTTCCGTGCCGGTCGGCGATGACGGTATCGAAGATGCGCACATGGATGATGCCACCCCCGGTGATGCACCCGCCGCCAAGACAGAGAAAACACCCGAGGCACCCGCCGCGGACGATGCCACACCTGAGCAAGCCCGGGTAGCGGATGAAACCAGTGCCGAAGATGAAATTATCATCGTCGATTCAGATGGTGATGCACAGGCTGTAGCGCCCGAAGCGGTGGCTGACGAAGTTTCTGCCGATACCCCCGCTGATAAGACAGAGATCGCTGCGCCCGTAGAAGACGACATTGTTCCAAGCCTGCCTGACACCGATGTTGAAGCATTCTTTGCCGACAGCGTGACAGATGCGCAATCTGCCATCGAAGACAATTTCGAAGATGAGGCAAAAGTGCGTAGTGCAGCATCCGACAGCATTGCAGAAAAACTCAAGCGTATTCGCGCGGTTGTGTCCCAACAGAGCGAGGCCGCCGGTTCACCGGATTACTCCGAAGACCAGCATGCCGAACCAGCCGCCACAAACCCATCCGTTGAAAAGCCTGCCGATCCGGAACTCGCGCCGGTCGCACAGAAAAATGACGCGAAAGCAGTACGCCAGTCCAAGGTTGTCGCCGCCACCCTGCGCGACATTGAAGACGCGCTTGACGCCGACGATACGGCGGACGCACCGACCAACGAGAGCGAGGACGACGACGTTGCCGCCATTCTCAGTCGTCTGGACCGCGAGGCCGAATCTGAGATCATCGAGGAGGCCGTGGCCACAGATACCTATGAGGCGGAGGAGGACACCGACGAAAACATCCTGGCCAGCCTCGCCGGCTACGACACGCAGATGCCGGATGAAGACCTCGATTTCGACCACATGGACGATCTCGCTGATGCGTCACAGGACGACGTGCTGACGCAGGAGGGCGACGACAGTGTAAATCTTTTCGAAGCGGGTAAATCCGACGCAGAGGCAGACGCCTCAAAAGACGTGCCCGAATCGCCCCCTGCACCGCGCACCCGCGTTCTCAAAGTCAAACGTGTGACATTGGAAGCCGCGATCAAGCGTGGCCAGCTTGAGGAATACCACGACGACGAAGACGAAACCGGCGAAACGCCAGAGCAAACCTACCGCAAGGCGCCTCTCGCCGAGCGCTCATCGCTAAGTGACGCCGAAGAGGACGAGCTTGCGCGCGAACTGGCCGAATTGGAAGCAGACATCGGCGCACACGCCGCAGAGCAGAATATCGCATTCGACGATGCAGACACGCAAGAGCCGTCCGAATCCGCAACCGCACCGTCTCAGCCTGCCCGCCCCGACATGTCGGCAGCGGCAGATGAGAATTTCTCTCGCTTGATGGCCGAGACAGACAACCAGATGGAAGAGCCTGAAAGTGCGACGCGCCGCGATGCGTTCACCCATTTGCGTGCAGCAGTGGTCGCCAAAAAAGCCGACGAAGCCGTGGGCGGCACGGGCAGTGAAAAAGACGCCGGCGATGCCTACCGTGACGATCTGGCAAGTGTCGTGCGTCCGCGCCGCCCCGTCGCCACCGAGCGCGTACGCACATCCGAGCGCCCGACAGAGCAGCGTCCTGCGCCGCTGCGCCTGGTCGCCGAGCAGCGCATTGATGTTCAAAAAGCCCAAACCGCAACTCCCGTGCGTCCGCGCCGGGTCGCCGCACCGGTTGACGTAACGCCCCCGCAAACCGCAGAAGATGCGGGCAGCTTCGAAGATTTCGTTAACGAGGTCGGCGCCCACAAGCTGCCCGACTTGCTGGAAGCGGCGGCGGCCTATCTTGCCTTTGTCGAAGGCCAGCAGAATTTCTCGAGGCCGCAGTTGATGAACAAGGTCCGGCAAGTGGAAAAAGACAACTTCACCCGCGAGGACGGCTTGCGGTCCTTCGGAATGCTGTTGCGCGAGGGCAAGATCGAAAAGCTCAAAGGGGGACGCTTTCAGGTGTCCGAGAAAATCGGTTTCAAGCCCGATGCCCGCGCCGTTGGTTAAGCCGTGGCGCCTCTCCCGAATGCAAAAGGCGGACCTTAACGGTCCGCCTTTTTTCATTGAAACAGCAGTTTTTGACCGGCTCAGGCGTCAGGATCCCGAGGGGCATCCGGATCGGCCTGACCAACCCCTTTGAAAATCGACTTCATCGGGAAAACCCAGACAACGCCCAGCGCCACATAAATCGCAAGCTCGGCCCAAAACGGGGGCCTGTCAAACAGCGAGATCACGCCAACGGCCGCAATGATATAGACCGGTACCCCGACAATCAGGACCAGCAGCGACCAGCGGCGGCGGGCTTTGTAACTCAGGGCGATGGTGTTTCCTTTCACGTCTTTTACGTTTGGACCTGACGTGGCCCCTGCGTGCGCCAAGTCAATTGCGACACTCAGTCCGCGAAAGGATCTGTCACCAAAATGGTGTCTTCACGCTCGGGCGAGGTGGAAAGCAATGCTACCGGACAGTCAATCAATTCTTCCACGCGGCGGACGTATTTGATCGCTTCCGCCGGCAGATCGGCCCATGACCGCGCCCCTTCGGTTGAGCCCGGCCAGCCCGGCATTTCCTCGTATACCGGTGTGCAACGCGCCTGTTGATCGGCAGCCGTCGGCAAATAATCCAGCCGCTTGCCGTCCAGTTCGTAGGCGACGCAAATTTTCAACGTCTCGAACCCGTCCAACACGTCGAGCTTGGTCAACGAGATACCGTTGACGCCGGAAGTGACGCAGGTCTGGCGCACCAGCACCGCATCAAACCAGCCACAGCGCCGCTTGCGGCCCGTCACGGTGCCGAATTCATGACCCTGCTCGCCCAGGCGCTGACCATCTGCATCGTTCAACTCGGCCGGAAACGGCCCTTCCCCCACGCGGGTGGTATACGCTTTGACGATGCCCAACACAAAATCGATAGATCCGGGGCCAATGCCCGTGCCGGTCGCCGCCTGCCCTGCAATCACGTTGGACGAGGTCACGAAGGGATAGGTGCCAAAATCAATATCCAAAAGCGCGCCCTGCGCCCCCTCAAACAAGATACGCTTGCCCGCGCGGCGCTTCTCGTTGAGGATTTTCCAGACGGGTGCGGCGTACTCCAGAACCGATGGCGCAATCGCGCGCAAATCGGCGAGCAGGCGCGCACGGTCCACCGGCGCAAGGCCCAGCCCCCGGCGCAGCGCATCATGATGCACCAGCGCACGGTCTACGCGCAGTTCGAGCGTCGCATCGTCAGCCAGATCCGCCACGCGAACGGAACGGCGTCCGACCTTGTCCTCGTAGGCGGGGCCGATGCCGCGCCCTGTCGTGCCGATTTTGGCCATCGTTGTCTGCTCTTCACGCGCACGATCCAGTTCACCGTGGATGGGCAGAATCAGCGGCGTGTTTTCCGCGATCATCAGGGTATCGGGCGTGATCGTCACACCCTGACTGCGCAGCTGGGCGATCTCTTTTTGCAGATGCCACGGATCAAGCACCACACCGTTCCCGATCACCGACAACTTCCCGCCGCGCACAATGCCCGAGGGCAGCAAGCTCAGCTTAAACACCTCACCGTCGATGACCAACGTGTGCCCTGCATTATGCCCGCCCTGGAAGCGCGCGATCACATCGGCCCGCTCGGAGAGCCAGTCGACAATCTTGCCTTTTCCCTCGTCACCCCACTGGGCGCCTACGACAACAACATTGGCCATGATATTCCTTCCCCGGGCGGCACAGTGCCGCGCGATAGTGTCAAACCCGCGCCCGTATAGCCGCGCACGGGCGCTGGGGGAACCGCAAACTGCAAGGGGACCATAGACTTTTACCCAAAGCCGCCGGATATTACGGATTAAAGGACCGAAACCGTGCGGATCATGGGCTTTTTATTGCGTTGGCTGTGCGCGTTTGCGCTGCTCGCGGCTACGTTTAATCCGACCGAATATAATTATCTGCACCGGGTGCGCGGTTATGGCGGGATAAATGTGTCGATTGCGGTGCTATTCGGGCTGCTCTTTATGGTCTGCTATATCATCTATCTGCGCGCAGTATTGGCGCGGTGGGCATGGTGCTGGTGCTTGCCGTTGTGGGCGCGGGGCTGTGGGTTCTGGCGGATGTCGGCGTGCTCAAGCTCGATAACCCCGGCATGAACATCTGGCTGGGGCTGGTCGCGCTCAGCTTCGTTCTCGGGATCAGACTCAGCTGGAGCCTCGTGCGCAGGACACTCTCGGGGCAGACGGATGTGGATGATGTCGATGCCTGAAAGCGGGACGGTGGGCGGGGCGTCTTGAGCCCTCAAGGCTCAAGCGCGTCGTCCAGTGTCACCGGGTCACCGTGGGCGGTGCGCAGGTACGCCCGCTCCCACGCGGCGCGCATGGTTTCAACCGCGCTTGCCTGCGCGACACCGGTCTGTGCCAGATAGCTTTCCAGCGTTTCCAGCCAGGCGTTGAAATAATCATCGCCCCCGTTCAGCTCCTTCGCCACCCCGTGACGCTTGAGCGTCGCCCCGAAACGCGCGGCCCAGTCAGGCCATACAAAATGGCCCGTTTCGTTCAGATGAACCGTCAGCGCAAAAACCTGCGCATGCCAGGGTTCCTGAAAAACAGGTTCCGGTGCGCCGGTCATGCCGGCACCAGATAACTTTGCCACAAGTCCAGCACGACTTCATCGCGCGGGTTCTCCGGATGCTGCCAAAGCGCGCTTGCAGGAAACACAACCGCGTATAACGGCTCGGGCGCATCGCCCAACCTGTGCGCGCTGCTATCGGGGAGCACATGCGTGCCGTGATAGCGTAAAATGCGACCCTGTGCGCCCGCGGCATAGGTCGGCAACCGCGTGTGACCCCCGTTCACCGCGACATTTTCGGCAATCCGCCGCGTGCGCACCGCCGCGCCAACGTCGTACAGCGCTGCGATATCACTGGGCCGGTCCGCAGGTCCGCCGCGCGCCAAAACGCCAGCAACCTGATCTGCCGTCAATTTCTTCGCGGCCAGATCGCTGATCTGCACAGGCGTGGTGCCGGCCAGTTCCTCACGGCTCAGAACACCTTGATCAACCAACAGGGCGGCCAGCCCGCCCAGCCATTTTTCGTAGTACCCAAAGGCAGTGTAATCTTGCGGCGACAAACATTCGCGCGCATGACGCGAGACGTCGATATTCCATTTGCCAAGGCTTCCCGCCGCAAGCGTCAGCGCCAGTGCACGCGCATGCCAGTCTTCATGGAAGACGTGAAGGTCGGGGCGCCCGTCCACAGGTCCGTCGCCAAACCGCCCGCCCATATCATGTACGCGGCTCATGCGGGCACCATGGCCAGCCCGGTGCCAATCATGCTGTCGCGCGTCACCAGATCCATCAGCGCCTCTTCACTCCAGCCTTCAGTGCCGTCCGGCCTCATTGGCACAACAAGGTATCGCACCTCGGCGGTCGAATCCCAGACCCGCACGGCGGTGCCCTCGGGCAGCGTCACGCCGAAATCCGCCAGCACCGCGCGTGGCTCGCGCACCGCACGGGCGCGATAGGCATCGGATTTGTACCAGCCCGGCGGAATCCCCAAAAGCGGCCATGGATAACAACTGCACAGGGTGCAGACGACCATATTATGCACCTCCGCCGTGTTTTCCACCACAACCAGATGCTCTCCCTGCCGCCCGTAATAGCCCATATCGGCCACCGTAGCAGTCGCATCGTCCTTGAGAGCGGCGTGAAATGCCGGATCGCTCCAGGCGCGCGCGATGACATGCGCGCCATTGCGCGGACCAACCTTGTTTTCATAGGTGTCGATGATCGCATCAAGGGCCGCAGGATCAACCAGCCCCTTTTGCGTCAGGATGGTTTCAAGCGCCTTGACCCGCAAGGCAGGGTCGGAAGGCAGAAGGGCGTGCGGGTGATCGTGATCAGAATGGTCATGGGGCATGTTCAATAGAATGCCCCGCAACAAATCGCTTGTCTATGGTGGAAGTCTGCGCCGCACATGTGCTTCCTCCCTTGCCCCCATAGCCAAACTTGCCTAGACACCCCCAGAGCCAACTTGACCAGACCCAAAAGAGCAGTCCGCACCCCATGGAAAATGTCGTCCTCATCGTACACCTCATCCTTGCGCTCGGCCTGATTGGCGTGGTGCTTTTGCAACGCTCCGAAGGGGGCGGTCTGGGCATGGGCGGCGGCGGCGGCGGTGCCAATTCCGGTCGCCCGGCTGCCACAGCAATGAGCAAGGTAACATGGGTTTTGGGTGCTGCTTTCGTTGTCACATCCATCACTCTGACCATTGTATCGGCGCAAAAATCCACAGGCAGTTCCGTGTTGGACCGGTTGTCGGCGACACCGCCCGCGTTGAACCAAAACGAGGCACCTGCCCTGCCGGACGGCGACAATCTGCTGCCGCCCGCTCAGGGCGATGATGCGCCGCTGGTTCCTACAGTCGACTAATCCACCTTTATCAACTGATTGAGGCACTAGGGTGTAGCGCAACAGTATGTTGCGTGCGCAGCCTTGCCTTGGCCGTCCGAATCCTGTTATGATTTAGTCCCGTAATGGTGTGGCATTCACACCGCTTAGGGCCTTGCAAAACAGGCCCAAACAACAGAGCAGGCGCGCGACCGCGCACGGGAGAATACAAAATGGCACGCTATATCTTTATCACCGGCGGTGTGGTCTCCTCGCTGGGCAAAGGCCTCGCTTCTGCCGCACTCGGAGCGTTGTTACAGGCACGCGGCTACAGCGTCCGGTTGCGCAAGCTTGATCCCTATCTCAACGTCGATCCCGGCACGATGAGCCCGTTCGAGCACGGCGAGGTGTTTGTCACCGACGACGGCGCTGAAACCGATCTTGATCTGGGACATTACGAGCGGTTCACCGGCGTACCGGCCCGCAAGACCGATTCCGTCTCGTCAGGGCGCATCTATTCCAATGTTCTCGAGAAAGAGCGGCGCGGCGACTACCTTGGCAAAACCATACAGGTGGTTCCGCATGTAACGAACGAGATCAAGGACTTCCTGCGCATCGGCGATGACGAGGTGGATTTCATGCTGTGCGAAATCGGTGGCACCGTGGGCGACATCGAAGGTTTGCCGTTCTTTGAAGCGATCCGTCAGTTTTCGCATGACAAACCGCGCGGGCAATGCATCTTTATGCACCTGACGCTGCTGCCCTATCTGGCCGCCTCCGGCGAATTGAAAACCAAGCCGACACAGCACTCCGTCAAGGAGTTGCAAAGCATCGGCATCGCCCCCGATATCCTTGTGTGCCGGTCCGAACATCCGATCCCCGAGAAAGAGCGCGAAAAAATCGCCCTGTTTTGTAACGTGCGCAAGGAAGCGGTCGTCGCGGCCTATGATCTGAAATCAATCTACGAGGCACCGCTTGCCTATCACGCGCAGGGTCTCGATCAGGCCGTGCTGGATGCGTTCGAAATCTCCCCCGCGCCGCGCCCCGATCTGGCGGTCTGGCACGATGTATACGACCGCATTCACAACCCCGAAGGCGAGGTCCGCGTGGCCATCGTGGGCAAATACACCCAGCTGGAGGACGCCTATAAATCCATCGCCGAGGCGCTGACCCATGGCGGCATGGCGAACCGTGTGAGGGTGCGTATTGAGTGGGTCGATGCCGAAGTATTCGACACCTCCGATGAGGTTGCACAGCATCTCGAAGGCTTCCACGCGATCGTCGTTCCGGGTGGCTTTGGCGAGCGCGGCACCGAAGGTAAAATCAAGGCCGCACAATACGCGCGCGAGCATAAGGTGCCGTACCTCGGCATCTGTCTGGGCATGCAAATGGCCGTGATCGAGGCCGCGCGCAATGTCGCAGGTCTTAGCACCGCAGGCTCCGAAGAATTCGACCACGAGTCCGGCAAGAAACGGTTTGAACCCGTGGTCTACCACCTCAAGGAGTGGGTGCAGGGCAATCACAAGGTCGAGCGCAAGGTCGGAGACAACAAGGGCGGCACCATGCGTCTGGGTGCCTATGACGCAACGCTCAAGGAAGGCTCCCGCGTGGCCGGGATCTACGGCAAAACCACCATCGACGAGCGCCACCGCCACCGCTACGAGGTCGATATGGCCTATCGCGACAAGCTCGAAGAGGTCGGCCTGTCCTTCTCGGGTATGTCCCCCGATGGCAAACTGCCCGAGATCGTCGAATGGAGCGATCACCCGTGGTTCATCGGCGTACAATTCCACCCCGAGCTGAAGTCCAAACCGTTCAATCCCCACCCGTTGTTCAAGGATTTCGTGCGCGCCGCCAAAGAAATGAGCCGTCTGGTCTGATGGCACTGTCTCTTTGCTTCATTTGGCCGGTTAAACTCAATCCTGCTGCCTGCTCCGCGCGCCACCGGTCGCGGCTGCAATGCTGAGTTATCAACACATCTACCACGCTGGCAATATGGCCGATGTCCATAAACACAGCCTGCTGGCGTGGTCGCTGGACTACCTCACCCGCAAGGACAAACCGCTTTGCTACATTGAAACCCATGCGGGTCGCGCCCTGTATGATCTGGGCCGCGACGAGGCGCTGAAAACGGGTGAGGCGGCGGCGGGCATTGCGATTGCGCGCGACTGGTTCGGGGCCGATCACCCCTATGCCAAAACGCTGGAGCGCACCACGCGCGAGCACGGCAAACCGGCCTACCCCGGCTCGCCCCTGATCGCCGCGCATCTGCTGCGCGAAACCGACAGCATCCATCTGGCCGAACTGCACCCTGCCGAACACGCCGCGCTGGATCTGGCGATGTCGCCCTATCCCGTCACCTGTCACTTGCGTGACGGGTTCGAAACGGCCTTCGCCCTCTGCCCGCCCACGCCAAGGCGCGGTCTGATGCTGATCGACCCCAGCTACGAGATCAAGACCGACTATGCCGATATTCCCCGCCACATCACCAAACTGCATCGCGCATGGAACGTGGGCATCATCATGCTGTGGTATCCAATCCTGACCAGCCGCGCGCATCTGCCGATGATCAAGCAGTTGAAAGGCCAATATCCGGACGCCTTGCGCCACGAAGTCCGCTTCCCGCCTGCGCGGGTCGGACACGGTATGGTAGGTTCCGGCTTGTTCGTGCTAAACCCGCCATACGGGCTGGCCGAAGAAGCGGCATTACGCGCCAAAAATTTTGCCTCGCTGGCCTAACCCCCCAGACGTCAGAAGAAACAGGAGAGCGACAGAGATGCCGAAAAAAGGCTATTGGATCGGAAACATGGATGTGCGCGACGCCGCCGCCTACGAAAAATACCGCGCGGCCAATGCAAAACCGTTTGCGGAGTATGGCGCAAGGTTTCTGGTCCGCGGAGGAACCCAACAGATCCGCGAAGGCGCTGCCAACAGCCGGACCGTTGTCATCGAATTTCCAAGCTACGCCGAAGCGGTCGCCTGCTATCAAAGCCCCGGCTATCAGGCGGCAAAAGACATCCGCATGACCGTATCCGACGGCACTTTGGTCATTGTTGAAGGCTACGGCGGCTGATCCATGTGGTCATGCCGCCTCGCGTTTCCCGACGGTGTTTACGAAACCTGCGTCCTGTCACGGGTCGGATCTACGACGTGGGGTCTGGTTATATAGAGTGCGATCGGGTAAGCGGATGCGTTCTCGACACAATTACGTTTGGCAAAGCCCGCAACGTGGGATAGGGATGCGTGATGCTTGAACGTCTTTTCCCGCGCCGCGCGCACGCGCCCAAACCCCTGCCACAGCCCAACGCCCAGCTTGCGCTTGGCGCGCTTTTGGTGCGTGTCGCACTGGCGAATAAACAATACGTCTTCTCCGAAGTCGCCAAAATCGATCAGATCCTCGCCAGGACCTTTGCCCTTAAACCTCTTGATGCCGCAAGATTGCGCGCGCAGTGCGAGGCGCTGGAACGCGATGCCCCCGGCACGCCCGACTTCACCCGCATTCTGCGCGAGGAGGTCACCTATGATGAGCGCCGGGCGCTTGGCCATGCGATGTGGGCGGTGGCGATGGCCGACGGAGCCCGCAGCGACGACGAGGAAATACAGCTGATGGCCATCGAGACCGCGCTCGGTCTGACGGCAGAAGACATGGCCGCTGCGCGCGAAAAAGCAATTAGCCCTTTGTAATTGTCTGCGCGCCGCCTAAATAGACAGCCATGTTTGGTGAACTTCTTAAACGGCTGACAGAATCAGCCCCCGCCCCCCTTCCCGACACCGACGCCCGCCTTGCGCTTACGGCGTTACTGGTGCGCGTGGCCCGTTCGGACAATGAATACAGCGAATCCGAGCGCGCGCGCATTCTCGGCATCGTCGCGCAGCGTTACGGACTTGATCGCGAGGGCAGCGCGGCGCTGGTGCGCGATGCCGAAGTGCTGGAAACCGAAGCGCCCGACACCGTGCGCTTCACCCGTGCCGTCAAGGATGCCGTGCCTTATGACGACCGCCTCGCCGTGATTGAGGCGCTTTGGCAGGTTGTTCTGGCGGACGGCAATCGCGCCAACGAAGAGGACGCCTTGCTGCGGCTGGTGGCCAATCTTCTGGGCGTATCCGACATGGACAGCGCACAGGCCCGCAAGAGGGTCGAAGGGTGATATCCACCTGATTTAGGAAGAGTTAATCGGCTGAATCGTGAAACCACGTTGCATGCAGCGTGATTCTCCCGTTTTATAGGCGATTGAAACTGTTAGGCGTGCCTTTTGTGACAACCTCTCCTCCGGTGATCGAAATCCGCAACCTGCACAAAGCCTATGGCGCTTTGGAGGTTCTTAAAGGCGTGAGCATTGCCGCGCCCAAAGGCCATGTTGTGTCCCTTATCGGATCATCGGGGTCGGGCAAATCTACGCTTTTGCGCTGTTGCAACCTGCTTGAGGACAGCCAGCAAGGCGATGTTCTGTTCAAGGGCGAGCCCGTCACATGGCGTGGCAACGGACATGAACGCCACCCAGCGAACGCCAAACAGGTGCTACGCATCCGCACCAATCTGAGCATGGTCTTCCAGCAATTCAATCTTTGGGCGCATATGACCATCCTGCAAAACGTGATGGAAGCGCCCGTTACCGTGCTGGGCCGCGACCGCGCCGAGGCGGAACACGCCGCGCGCGGCTATCTCGACAAGGTAGGTATCGGTGACAAATGCGATGCGTATCCGGCACAGCTTTCCGGTGGCCAGCAACAACGCGCCGCCATCGCGCGCGCGCTGTGCATGGAACCCGAGGCGCTGCTGTTTGACGAACCGACATCGGCGCTTGATCCCGAACTGGAGCAGGAAGTCGTCAGAGTGATCAAGGATCTGGCCGCCGAGGGGCGGACCATGATGATCGTCACCCATGATATGAAGCTGGCCGCGGATGTGTCGGACACGGTTGTGTTCCTGCATCAGGGCCTGATCGAAGAACAAGGGCCGCCCGACACATTGTTCGGCGCACCCGAATCAGAGCGTTTGCGCGGGTTCCTCTCGGCAACCCACGCCGCATAAATCCATAAGAAAAATTGGAGACACCAACATGAGAAACATTCTTCTGGCAACAACGGCCCTGACACTGTCAGCGGGCCTCGCATTTGCCGAAAGCCACGGCAAAACCATCCGTATGGGCACCGAAGGCGCCTACCCTCCCTATAACTACCTCGATGATAAAGGCGAAGTCGCCGGTTTCGAGCGCGAGTTGGGCGACGAGTTGTGCCTGCGCGCCGAGCTGACCTGTGAATGGGTCACGAACGATTGGGACAGCATCATCCCGAACCTCGTGTCGGGCAACTACGACACGATCATCGCGGGTATGTCGATCACCGACGAGCGTGATCAGGTCATTGATTTCTCCACGCCATATACCCTCCCCGATCCGTCCGCCTTCATCGCCCTATCTTCGGATGTCGACGTCAACACATCCGTGATTGCGGCCCAAACCGGCACGATCCAGGCCTCCCATGTCGCCTCGATGGATGGTGCGACGCTGGTTGAATTTGCCACACCCGAAGAAACCATCGCCGCCGTCAAGAACGGCGAAGCGGACGCCGCATTGGCCGACAAGGGCTTTTTCGAGCCGATCGTCGAAGCGGAATCGGATATCTTCTTTGTCGGCGAAGACGTCCTGCTTGGCGGCGGCATCGGCCTTGGCCTGCGCGAAAGCGATGGCGAGTTGCGCGAGAAATTCAACGCGGCGATCGAGTCCATGAAGGACGACGGCTCGCTCAATACGTTGATCGAAAAGCACCTGCCCGGCTCCGCCACTTTCTAAAACCACACCCGAAGGGGGGCGCATCCCGTCCCCCTTCATTTGGCCTTTAAACTCAATCCTCAACTCTCCACAGGCGCCGCCATTTTCAGTTATTGCACTGATCCTTCCCAGATCGAGGGCCTCGCGTGGCTCAGCTGCTACCTGAGCACGGGCAAGCATATGGCGCTCTATTGGTCGGTGCTGACGGTGCTGGCGCTTCTGGCGGTCACCGGCCCTGCCGCCCTTGCCTTCGGGTTTGGGGGCGCGTCCGCGGCGCGCTCGCGCGTGGCACCGCTGCGCTGGTTCGGCAAGACCTACATCGCACTGGTGCGCGGCGTGCCGGACATCGCGTTTTTCCTTTTCTTCGTGATCGCGCTGGATCAGGGCATCGAATACCTGCGCCACAAGGCGCTCTGCCCCGATTGGGATCAACCGATCCGGCAAGGCAATGATTTCATCGTCTGTCAGGCGGCCAAAATGCCGCTGGGAAACTCGCCGCAATGGGTCCATGAGACTTACGGTTTCGCCCTTGCCGTGCTGACTTTTGCCATCGTATTCGGTGCTTTTGCCGCCAATGTTCTTTACGGGGCCATGCGCGCCGTGCCGCGCGAACAACTCGAAACAGCCGAAGCCTACGGCATGAACCACCGCCAGATTTTCCGCCGCGTGCTGGTCCCGCAAATGTGGGTCTACGCGCTGCCGGGCCTTGGCAATCTGTGGATGGTACTGATCAAGGCGACACCGCTGCTGTTCCTGTTGGGGGTCGAAGACATCGTCTATTGGGCGCGTGAACTTGGCGGCTCGAAAACACCACGGTTCACCGACTATCCGCATCCCGACTGGCGGATATGGTATTTCCTCGCGCTGCTGGTTTTCTACCTGATTTTCACACGAATTTCCGAACTGGTGATCGCACGGCTGATGCGGCGTCTGACGCTTGGGCAAGCCACAACAGCCGGTGAAGCGCAAAGGAAAGCGGCGTGAGTTGTATCCAGACCATTCAGGATTACGCCCTGCGCTCCATCGGGATTGGCGAACGGCTGCTCCCGCGTGAGGATTTTACCCTGTGCGAACAGTTCACGCTGATCGGGTCGGGCATGATCTGGAACATCTATTTCGGTACCGTGGCACTGCTCCTGGGCTTTTTCTTTGCCACCGCACTGGCACTGGGCAAAGCGAGCGCACGCGCGTTCCTGCGCAAGCCGTCCGAATGGTTCATCTTTATCTTCCGCGGCTCGCCGCTGTTTATCCAGTTCTTCTTTGGCTATTTCCTTTTTCTCAGCCTCAAGTCCAACTACGCTTTCTTCGATCCCTTCACAGCGGCTTGGCTGGGGGCAGTTATTGTGCTGTTTTGCAATACCTCCGCCTATTCGGCAGAGATTTTCTACGGCGCGCTGCAATCCATCCCCAAGGGCGATGTCGAAGCGGCGGATGCCTATGGCCTTAGTGGGTGGAGCCGCTTTCGGCGGGTGATCTGGCCCACCATGCTGCGCCTTGCATGGCCTTCGTACACCAACGAAGCGATTTTCCTGTTTCACGCGACAACGCTGGTTTTCGTATCCAGCTTTCCAGCATGGCAACAACGCGGTGACGCGCTTTATTATGCGAAATATTTCGCGGACAAAACGTTCAACCCCTTCATTCCCTACCCCATTCTTGCCGGATTTTTCATCATCCTGACGCTGATTGTGATCAGCCTGTTTGGTTTGGCCAACCGTCGGTTGAACAGGCACCTCCCCGCTGAGCGCCCTCAAAAAATACGCTTGCTTCCCAATCTCCTCCGGTAGTACAAATAATTTGATCAAATCTCCCGTGGCGCTGGCCACAGGTTGCTTGAGCGCCGTTGCGCTTTCTCCCCGTGCCAGCCCACCATTCAGGTGACCTATGCACAACTGGCTTCGCAAACACCCCTCTGTCCGCACAATCCGTGTGGCTGCTGCCGATCTTAACGGCGTCCCGCGCGGTAAGCGCATTCCAACCCGCTTTGCCGATAAAGTGGTGAAAGACGGCACGCGGTTTCCCTTCTCGGTGCTCAATCTCGACATCTGGGGCGAGGACATCGAAGACAGCCCGCTGGTTTTTGACAGCGGCGATCGTGACGGCGTGCTCAAACCGACCGAACGCGGCTTCATGCCGATGCCGTGGCTCGACGCGCCCTCCGGGCTGTTGCCGATCTGGATGTTCCACGACGACGGTCGCCCCTATGCCGGCGATCCGCGCCATGCGCTGCGCGCGGTGCTGGACCGCTTCAAGGCGCGCGGGCTTACGCCTGTTTGCGCGATCGAAATGGAGTTTTTCCTGATCGACGATTCGGGTCGCAAACTGCAAGTGCCGCCCTCCCCGCGCACCGGCAAGCGGCGCAAGGGTGCCGAAACGCTTAGCATCCGCGCGCTGGACCAGTTCGACCAGTTCTTTACCGACCTTTACGATGCTTGCGAAGAAATGGACATTCCTGCCGACACCGCGATTTCCGAAGCGGGGATGGGCCAGTTCGAGATCAACATGATGCATTGCGATGACGCGCTGCGCGCCGCAGATGATGCGTGGCTGTTTAAAATGCTGGTGCGTGGACTGGCTCGCCGCCACGGCTTTGCCGCAAGCTTTATGGCGAAACCTTACAAGGATTACCCCGGTTCCGGCCTGCACACGCATTTTTCGGTGCTGGACGAAGACGGCAATAACGTCTTTGACAACGGCGGCCCCGAGGGGACCGACATCATGCGCCATGCAGTGGCCGGTTGCCTTGAGGCAATGTCGGGATCGGCGCTGTTATTTGCGCCACACGCCAACAGTTTCGACAGGATGGTGCCGGGCAGTCACGCCCCCACCGGAATCAGCTGGGCCTACGAGAACCGCACATCGGCCATCCGCATCCCGTCCGGCGACACGGCGGCGCGGCGCATCGAACACCGCGTTTCGGGCGGCGATGTGAACCCGTATCTAATGCTCGCCGCTGTGCTCGGCGCTGCGATCAACGGCATCGAGGACGGGCGCGAACCTGTCGCCCCGATCACCGGCAACGCCTATGCCGCTGATCTGCCTCAAATCCCGCACACATGGGTCACAGCCATCGACGCGTTTGAATCCGATCCCGCGATTGCACGGATTTTCGCGCCCGAACTGATCCGCAATCTGGTTCTGACCAAGCGGCAGGAGTTGGTTTGCATGGAAGAACTGACCCCCGCCGAGCAAGTCGAAATCTATCTGGACACGGTATAGCATATGAAAATCGGTATCTTGCAGGCAGGCCATTCGCCCGATGGCATGATCGAAACAATGGGCGATTATGACGCAATGTTCTGGCGGTTGCTGGACGGATATGATTTCGACTTCGTTACCTACTCTGTCGTTGATGGTGCCTTCCCACCGGATGCCGCTGCGGCGGACGGTTGGCTGATCACCGGCTCCAAACACGGCGTTTACGAGGATCATCCGTGGATTGCGCCGCTCGAAAAGCTGATCCGCGAGATCCACAGCAGCGCAAAGCCGATGATCGGCGTATGCTTCGGGCATCAGATCATCGCGCAGGCGCTGGGTGGGAAGGTTGAAAAGTTCAGCGGCGGGTGGTCCGTCGGACACACCGAATATATGCTGGACGGGGAACCGCTGGCGTTGAATGCGTGGCATCAGGATCAGGTGGTCGCAATGCCGCAAGGCGCGCGGGTTGTTGGCCGTTCGAATTTCTGTGCGCACGCGATGCTTGCTTATGGTGACAGCATCTGGACCATTCAGCCGCATCCCGAATTCCCGGCCAGCTTTATCGACGGGCTGATCAGGACGCGCGGCAAAGGGGTGGTGCCAAAGCACCAGCTTGACGAGGCCACACAACGCCTTGGCCGCCCCACCGATAGTGACCGGATCGCCGGTTACATGGCGCAATTTTTCAAAAGCAAAGAGAGACCCTGATGGCCGACTGGAAAGACAACCTGCCGCAGGCAGCGAAAGAGTTTCTTAAGGATCGCCGGTTGGACGAGGTGGAATGCATCATTCCCGACCTGCCCGGCATTGCGCGCGGCAAGGCGGTACCAGCCACCAAATTCGCCCGTCAGGACAGCTTTCATCTGCCCGATAGCATCTTTTACCAGACCATCACCGGCGCCTGGGGCGAAGCCGCAGGCGATGACGGGTTCATCGAACGGGACATGATCCTCAAGCCGGATATGTCCACGGCCACTGCGGCGCCCTGGACGGCGGACTGGACGCTTCAGATCATTCACGATGCCTATGACCGCAATGACGTACCAGTGCCGTTTTCGCCGCGCAACGTGCTCAAACGTGTCGTGCAATTGTATCGCGATGAAGGCTGGGAACCTGTCGTGGCCCCCGAAATGGAATTCTTCCTTGTGGCGCGCAACATTGATCCGGCGCAGGATATCAAGCCGATGATGGGCCGCTCGGGCCGTCCGGCGGCGGCGCGGCAAGCCTATTCAATGACCGCGGTGGACGAGTTTGGCCCCGTGATCGACGACATCTATGATTTCGCCGAAGCCCAGGGCTTTGAGATTGACGGCATCACGCAGGAAGGCGGCGCGGGCCAGTTGGAAATCAACCTGCTGCACGGCGATCCGGTAAAGCTGGCCGACGAGGTGTTCTACTTCAAACGGCTGATCCGCGAAGCGGCGCTGCGTCATGATTGCTATGCGACCTTTATGGCGAAACCGATCGCCGAAGAGCCCGGATCGGCGATGCACATCCACCATTCTGTGCTGGACAGCAAAACCGGTAAGAACATTTTTTCGAACGCAGAGGGCGGCGAGACGGATGCGTTCATGCATTTCATCGCGGGCCTGCAAAACCACATGCCAGAAGCGCTTGCCGTGATCGCGCCTTACGTCAACAGCTACCGGCGCTATGTAAAAGACCACGCAGCGCCAATCAATCTGGAGTGGGGCCGTGATAACCGCACCACCGGTATCCGCGTTCCGCTTTCCAGTTCGAATGCACGACGGGTGGAAAACCGTCTGGCGGGGATGGATTGCAACCCCTACCTCGGCATCGCAGCATCGCTTGCCTGTGGCTATCTGGGCCTGAAGGCAGGCAAGATGCCGCAGCCCGAATTCAAAGGCGACGCGTATATCGGCGATGGTGACATCCCCCGCACCATGGGCGAGGCATTGGGGATTTTCGAAGAGGCGAAAGACCTGCACGAGGTTCTGGGTCCGGATTTTGCGCGGGTCTATGCCATCGTCAAGGCCGCGGAATACGATGAATTCCTGATGGTCATCTCCCCGTGGGAGCGGGAACATCTGTTGATGAACGTCTGATCTGCCACGTCGGGAAAGGCCCTTAAATGAACCTGCTTTATGCCAATGACCGGCGCGGGGAATACCCGCCAAGCTGGTATGCCGCAACCGCCACGCCAACGCCCCCCTTTGCGCCGCTGAAAGGCGCGCACAAGGCCGATGTTTGCGTGATCGGCGCGGGGTATACCGGCCTGTCGGCGGCTCTGCATCTGGCACAGGCGGGGCGTAGTGTGGTGCTTTTGGATGCGCAGCGCGTGGGTTTTGGCGCATCGGGACGCAACGGCGGGCAGCTTGGCTCGGGCCAGCGGCTGGAGCAGGACGCGCTGGAACGGTTGATGGGCGCACCGGAGGCGGCAAAGCTGTGGGAGATGGGGGAGGACGCCAAAGCGCTGGTCAAGGATCTGATCGGGCGTTTTGACATTGGGTGCCACCTCAAACCCGGCGTTGCATGGACGGCATCCACAAATGCAGACGTGCGCCACATGCACGAATACGCCGCATTTCTTGAGAAGACCTATGGCTACAACCAGATTGAAACGTTGGATCATGCTGCATTGCAATCGGTCTGCCCGTCGCCGGATTATCGCGGCGGGATGCTTGATACGGGGGCGGCGCATCTGCATCCGCTGAACTTTGCGCTGGGGCTGGCACGGGCCGCCGCCGCTGCGGGCGTGCACATTCACGAGCGTAGCGCAGTCCACGACATTGACGAAGGCACACCCGCCACCGTGCGCACCGATGCGGGCCATGTGACCGCCGATCACGTGATTCTCGCGTGTAACGGTTATCTGGGCGGGCTGAACCGCCGCGTCGCCGCGCGGGTGATGCCCATCAACAATTTCATCGCCGCGACAGAACCTTTGGGCGATCGCATCAAAGACGTGCTGCCGCGCGATGTGGCGGTGGCTGACAGCCGCTTTGTGGTGAATTATTTCAGGCTCAGCCATGACGGGCGGCTGCTGTTCGGCGGCGGCGAAAGCTATGGTTACCGCTTTCCCTCCGACATTGCGGGTTTGGTGCGCAAGCCGATGTCGGTGGTGTTTCCGCATCTGAAAGATGTGAAAATCGACTATGCGTGGGGCGGCACATTGGGGATCACGATGAAGCGTCTACCCTATCTGGCACGTCTCGCGCCCAACGTGTTGTCGGCCTCGGGGTACTCGGGCCACGGCCTTGGCACGGCGACCCATGCGGGGCAGTTGATGGCGCGCGCGGTGCAGGGTGATGGTGACGGTTTCGACACGATGGCCGCCCTTCCCTGCCTGCCGTTTCCCGGCGGACCTGCCATGCGCTCGCCTCTTCTGGTCCTCGCAATGAGCTGGTATGCACTACGCGACCGGCTGGGATTTTAGGGTTTCATCACGGCCGCGACACGATAAAGGCGGACCAATGCCCGCCTTCCATCCGTTTTACGCAATAGTCCGGTCGATTACTTCAACTTGGAAAGCTTCTCTTGCAGCTCTGACAACTGCCGCTTGATCGCGTCCAGATCTTCGGCTGTTTCCGTCGGCTTTTGCTGCGTCGCGTTCGCATTCGAGGCCGTTCCACCCGCGCCGCCGGTCCAGCCGCCCGTCATCGCCTTGAGAAACACTTCTTGCTGGCTTTTCATCGCGTCAAACCCCGGCATCTTCGCCAGAGGATTCATCGAACTCATGTTCTCCATCACTTTGGATTGCCCGTCACGCAGCATGTCAAAGGATTGCTTGAGAAACTCGGGTACGACGCTCACATTTCCGGTCATATAGCTGCGCACCAGATCGTTAAGCACATCCACCGGCAGGACGCTTTCACCGCGGCTTTCGTGCTCCGCGATGATCTGCAAAAGATATTGTCGCGTTAGATCGTCACCAGATTTCAGATCAACGATCTGCACCTCTCGACCATCCCGGATAAAGCCCGCAATATCGTCAAGCGTCACATAATCGCTCGTCTCGGTGTTATAGAGCCGTCGGCTTGCATATCTCTTGATCAGAAGAGGTTTGCCGGTGTCTGTCATATATCGTCCTCCCGGTAGCAGGATTGCTTTTGTAGAGAGTAAGCCCCGCTTTGGCAAAAAGAAAGGGCGAGCTGTTTCCAGCTCGCCCCCTGCGCCCCCGCCCGCTCAAACCGGACAGCGCGCAAAAGTCGTAAGACTTACTTTGTGGTCGCTTTTTTCGCAGCCGACTGCACGTCGTTTGTCGCTTTGGTCATAGCCGTCTGTGCTTCTTCGGACATGTCCTTGCCCGCAGCCATCATCAGCTCGACTGTGTCAGTCTGAACTTTTTTGGCAACTTCAGCGAAAGCAGACATATGCTCGGATGCGGCTTCGGAATAAGCCGTTGCGAAATCTGTCATTGCTTTTGCATAATCCGCTGGCTCGTTCTTGGCTTTTGCCATCTCGGTCAGCTTTGCAACGGTGTCTTTTGTCCACTTGGAAGAAATCTCGGTGGATTTTTCAACTGCGGACAGCGCAACGCCGGACAGCTTTTCGTTCAGGGAAGCGGAAGATTTGAACGATGCACCCATTGCGGATGTGTCTACTGGGAACGCGCCCATCATGTCTTTGAGCATTGCTGTCATGTCAGGTGTCTTGTTGGTCATTGGTTTAATCCTTTGTTTGCATCACCCGACGCGATACGCCGGTTTTGATTTACTCCGCAGTGAGTGGCTCGTCCCTCTCTCTGCGTCTACAAACTATATAGATGCTGCACTGCGGCATTTCAAGTACTTTCTGCAATGCAGCATAGAACCTCCAAGCCCTCATCAAAGACGTTTTGAATCAGCCCCTTGCCTTTACGGCAACATAGGCCCCCGGTGCGTCACTGATAATTTTTCTCCCGCCATCACCCGGCTTGCGGGCGGGAATCATCTCTCCAGAGCGCTGATGAAGCCATTTACCCCACCGTGGCCACCATGACCCTTTGGTAAAATCGGCCCCCTCCAGCCATGCCTCATGATCCAGATCCAGATCCTTGTTGATATAGTGTCCGTATTTGCCCTTGCTGGGCGGGTTGACGATGCCCGCGATATGGCCCGACTGAGACATGATAAAGGTCTTGTCGGTGCTGCCCATCTGCTGCACCCCGCGATAGCTGTCTTTCCAGGGCGCAATGTGATCCGTCTCGCAGGCCACGGCGCACAGAGGGACATCCACTTCGTCCAGCACAAGGTGATGACCAAGCAGATCATACCCCCCATCGGCCAGTTCGTTGCGCTGGCAAAGGCCGCGCAGATATTCCATCGCCATCTTCGCAGGCAAGTTGGCCCCGTCGCCGTTCCAATAGAGAAGATCGAAGGCGGGCGGTGTCTCGCCCAACATGTAGCTTTTGATCGCGGGGCCGTACACCAGATCGTTCGAGCGCAGGAAAGAGAAGGTCCGCGCCATCACGATTGACGGCAGGATGCCCTTGTCTGCGGTTTCCGCCTCGATTCCGTCAATGAAATCCTCCGTGAGGAACGGCTGGAATTCGCCCTGATCGCTGAAATCGGTGAGCGCGGTAAAGAAGGTCGCGGAATTGACCGATTTATCGCCGGTCTGTTTCATCAGCGACAGCGTCAGCGCAAGAGTGGTGCCCGCGATGCAATAGCCGATGACGTTGATCTTCTTTTCGCCGGTGATCGCCTTCACCTCGCGGAACGCCGCAAGATACCCGTCTTCGACGTAATCGCCCATCCCCACATCGCGATAGGTTTTGTCGGGATTGACCCAGGACACCATGAACAAGGTATAGCCCTGATCGACGACCCACTTCACAAAGGAGTTTTGCGCTTTGAGGTCGAGAATATAGTATTTGTTGATCCACGGCGGGAACACCACCAGCGGGGTCTCATGAACGTCTTCGGTGGTGGGGCTGTATTGGATCAACTCCAACATCCGGTTACGAAAGACCACTTTGCCCGGCGATGTGGCGATGTTACCGCCCAGTTCAAACGCATCTTCATCCGCGAGACGCACGATCAACTCGCCGTTGTTCGCCTCCAGATCCGAGATCAGGTTTTCCAGCCCCCTGATCAGGCTTCCCCCTTCTGTATCCACCGCCCGTTGCAAAGCATCCGGATTGGTCGACAGGAAATTGGTCGGACTCATCATGTCGATGATCTGGCGCGAGAAATATTGCAGCCGCTGCTTTTCACGCGGCTCCATATCATCGACCTCCTCCACAGCCTGCGTCAGCGCCTCGGCATTCAGGAGGTACTGTTGCTTGAGGAAGTTGAAATAGGGGTGTTTCTCCCAGAGCGGATTGCCAAAACGGCGATCCTGCGGGGCGCCATCGGCGGGCTCTTCCTGCTTTGCGTTGACGAACGCCTGCTGCGCCTCGACAAAGTGGGTGACGGATTTGGTCCAGTAGCCAAGCTGATGTTCAAATAGCTTGGCCGGATTGGTCATCGCGTCCTGCATGTAAGATTGCGCGGCCTTGGTAAAAAGCTCCTGATTCGGACCATCAAGGGCGGCCTGATGTGTGCTGCGATGGGTCATGACATGCGTGAAGCGCTGGCGTAATTCGTCAACTTTCCTCAAGTTTTCAGTCAAGCGTGTCAAAGACGCCTCACTTGGTTCACCATTTTCTTTTGAATCGGTTGTCATAGCACATCATCCCCCCTATGTTTGCACTTGCAGCATTTTGTTTACCCCCAAGGAACAACAGACCGCGTCCGGCTGCGCCGTGGCCCCGTCCAAAGGGTGAAACCACAGGAGTACATACATGCGTTATATGGCATCTTACGACATGATGGAAACCATTCGTAACACAAACCAGTGGCTCGGGGCCTCTGCGCTTGCGATGTCATCTTACCCCGCTCTTTCATTTTTTCCCAACCCTGCTTTCCAATGGATAAGCGCGTGGGGCGAAGTGACCGAACGGGCGTTCAGCCGCATGGTAATGAAACCTGACTGGAACATCCCGTCTTTCGTCGCCGAAAACGGTCAGGACCGGCTGGTCACGGAAGAAATCGAGCTTACCGGCCCGTTTGGCGATCTGCTGCATTTCCGCGTTCAGAACCGGACCACTAAAAAGCGCAAAGTGCTGCTGGTCGCGCCCATGTCCGGCCACTATGCGACCTTGCTACGCTCGACCGTGATCAGCCTGCTGCCTGATTGCGAAATTTATATCACCGACTGGCACAATGCCCGCGACATTCCGGTGAGTGCCGGCAAATTCGATGTCGAAGATTACACTATGTATCTGGTGGATTACCTGCGCCATCTTGGCCCCGACACACATGTGATCGCCGTATGCCAGCCCGCGCCGCTTGCCCTGGCCGCCACTGCGTATCTGGCCGAGGAAGACCCAAAAGCGCAGCCAAGCTCGCTTACCCTGATCGGTGGTCCGATCGACCCAAGCGCGGCCCCGACCGAAGTCACCGACTTTGGCCATTCGGTCACCATGGGCCAGCTCGAGCACATGATGATCCAGCAAGTTGGCTTCAAATACAAAGGCGTGGGCCGCAAGGTTTATCCCGGCCTGCTGCAACTATCCTCGTTCATCTCGATGAATTCGGAAACGCACGCCGACGCTTTTAAAAACCAGATATCGCGGGTCGCAAAGGGCGAAGCGCACGAGCACGATAAACACAACAAATTCTACGACGAATATCTCTCCGTGATGGACATGACGGCGGAATTCTACTTGTCGACCGTCGAACGTATTTTCCAGAAACATGAAGTCGGTACCAACGATTTTGTCGTGAACGGCAAGAAGGTAGACATCGGCAAAATCACAACTGTTGCCGTGATGACGGTTGAAGGCACCAAAGATGACATCACGGCCCCCGGCCAATGTATTGCCGCACTTGCGCTGTGCTCGGGCCTGCCCGACGACAAAAAGGCAAGCCATGTAGAAGACGGTGCAGGGCATTACGGTATTTTCGCTGGCAAAAGCTGGCGCAACAACATCCGCCCTCTTGTGCTGGACTTCATCGACGATCACGAAAAAGCGACCCCTCCCGGTTATCGCCGCAAACAGGCAGCAGACGCCAAAGTAACCGCTGTCGAAAACACGGCCGCCAAGGATACGGCAGCCAAAGACACGGCGACCCAAAAGACCACCACAGCTAAAACCACAGCCGCTTAAGCCATGGCAGACGTACCCTTTTCCTGCACTTGCGGCGGGATAAAGGGTACGTTGCATGACGCGGGCCCGCCCCGTGGCAATCATGTGCGCTGTTATTGCGCCCATTGCCGCGCGGCGGTTGTCTTTACCACCGGTATGGATCCTCGGGATCGCGGGGTGGAGCTTTACCAGACGACACCTGACAAAATCAGCTTTGCGCAGGGGCGCGAGAACCTCGCGGTTTTCTCGTTCAGCGAGGGTGGATTGCTTCGCTGGCGCGCGCAGTGTTGTGGTGTGCCGCTGTTTACGATGCTGCCCACACCGCGCTTCGCGCTTGCCGGGATGATGACCAATCTTATGGAAGACACATCCGCTCTTGGTCCTGTCGCCATCGAGGCATTCATCCCGCAGCCAAACGGCACCTCCCGCCACAGCAGCATCCTGCGCCTTTATGGTGGCACGATGTGGCGCGCGTTTACCGCGCGGATCAGCGGGCGCTGGAAACAGACCCCGTTTTTCGACATTAAATCCGGTAAGCCGGTTGCCGAAGTCCACATCCCCACGGCCGGGGAGCAGGCAAAGCTGCCCCTGCCCCGCTAATCGTTATTGCAAAACAAACGGCTGTTTAAGCCAGTCGCGCAGCGCGGCTGTTGTTTCTTCGGGTTGCTCCAATGTCGGCAACTGGCCTGCGTTTTCCAACACACATAGCCGCGCATAAGGGATGAGTTCAGCCATGAATTCATGGCGTTTGACAGGGTGAACAGGATCATGCGCACCGCAAAGAACCAATGCAGGCACCTTGCATTTGCGCAGCGTGACCTGCTGGTCCTTGCTCCGCTGCAAGGCGCGCGACTGGCGAATAAACACCTCCGGTCCCAGCGTTTGTGCCATGTCCATCGCCAGTTCCAGCACTTCACCGCGATACGGCCCCGGCGCAAGCGATGATGGCTTGATCTGTTCGCGCATGACTTCCACCAGTCGTCCCGAGCGGACCTTGACGATCTGCGGTTCGCGGTTGGCGGCGACAACGGGTGTTTCGGCCAGCGGGCTGGTGTTCATCAGCGCAATACGCGCCACACGGTCGGGGGCGCGGCGCAGAATTTCCATTGCGACGATGCCCCCCAAAGACAGCCCCGCCAGCGCAAAACGTTTCGGCAACAGGTCCAGCAAGCCGGACGCAATTTCCTCGATCCGCTCGCCTTGCGTCACGGGGGCTACCATCACCGCCGTATCCGACGACAACTCGGCGATTTGCGGCCCGAACAAGCGCGCGTCGCTCATGGTGCCCGGCAACAAAACAAGCGCCTCTGCCATCTGTCAGACCCTCTTTGGTATTACACCCCAGCAATGCCTTGGCGCGCCCCAAGGCACAACCCCTGCCCGCTCACTGCGGATGTTTGACGCCCCGAAACGGTGGGAAATCGCCATAACGCGCCGCGCGCGCGGCATTGTCCTCGTCAGGGGCTTCGCCACTGCGCAGCAACATCCCGCGCGGCGCGATATAGCTTGAGATCGTGCGCAGCGGCGTCGGCCGCCACACCAGATTGAACGCAGCCAGCTTGGGAAAAAACCACATCTCGGAATAGGGCAGATGGTCATGCACCCACCACGCCAGATCACGCCAGTCGCGCCCATTGGCGTAGCGGTCGGCAAACCACGGGATCACCAGCGACGTTCCCGCGACGGATGTGCCGGGGATGTCCCAGATATGGCACTCGATCGGGTTATCGCTGCGCGCGCAGTTAAAATCATGGGCGTTACCGTAGGTATTAAGCGCCTGTGACCGATAGCCGGAGCGGATCGCGATGCGGCCAAAGGTTTCTTCCAGCGGGTCCAGCAGTTCCTCGCACAACTGCCGCCCGCGCGCGATGGCCAGATCGGGATCGTCCGGCACGTTGGGGATGCCGTAAAACGCGCTGATCTCGCTCATCAGAAAATCACGCATGTAAAAATGCCGCGACAGACGCACGCGGCCAAGGGTTTCAAGGCTCCACATGCTGCGCGGTTTGCGCATCAGCCGTAACCGTTCCAGCGAAATGCGCCATCGGGAGCGAGCGGCGAAAAGGGATTGTGCGTCACTTCCCAGATGTGGCCTTCGGGATCGGCGAAATAGCCGACATGCCCTCCCCAGAACACATCGGATGCGGGTTGCAAGATGCGCGCGCCTGCGGCTTCGGCAGCTTGCAACACGGTGGCCACCTCGGATTTTTCGCGCACGTTGCAGGACATCGTGCTGGCCCCGCGCCCCATCTCTTCGACCGGCAGGCCGATATCTTCGGCCAGCTTTTCAATCGGGTAAAGGCCCAGCGTTTGGGAGATCAGATCGAAGGCGATCACCCCGTCCTGCGTCTGCGCACGGGTCCAGCCCAGCGCTTCATAAAACCCCGCCATACGCTCCATATCGCGCACACCAAGGGTGATCAGACTGATGCGTTGTTCCATCTCTATCCCTCCTGCGCCGCCAGCACCTGTTCGACCGCGCGTTCGATCAGCCCAAGGCAAGGGCTGTCGGAAAAGCGGTGATCGGCGTCCTTGACCAGAAGCAATTGCAAATCGGGGCTGGCAGCATGTTCCAACAGCGCAGTCGCAGTCTCAAGCCGCACCGCTGTGTCTGCGGTGCCTTGCAACATGCGCACACAGAACGGCAACTCAAGATCATCACGCAGCACCAGATGCGCGCGCCCGTCCTCGATCATCCGCTTGGTAACCACATAAGGTTCCATGTAATCGGACGGCAGCTCGACACGGCCTTCTGCCTCAAGCTGTGTTTTTTGGGCGTCGGTGAAACGGGCCCACCAGCCATCTTCGGTAAAATCGGGGGCCGCGGCGATGGTTACAAGCCCGACAAGCCGCTCGGGCCGCGCGCGCGCCAGAAGCAGCGCCTGCCAGCCGCCCATAGACGAGCCGACCGATACAATCGGCCCTGTCGTCAGCGCATCAACAACCGCCAGCGTATCAAGATGCCAATCGCCGATGGACCCTTCCTCGAAGGTGCCGGAGGATTGTCCATGGCCCGAATAATCAAATCGCAAAAAGGCCCGCCCTTTGGCACGCGCCCAATCTTCGAGATGGATCGCCTTGGTGCCTTCCATATCGGATTTCAAACCGCCCAGAAAAACAACGCATGGCCCTTCTCCTTGGGTCAGGTGATAGGCCAGCGTGCGTCTTTGCGGCGTGAGGAAATAGTCTGGTTCGCTCATATCGCTGCCCTCAGCCGCTCACATAGGACGAATCGTCGGGACGGAAGAACAGTTTCTGGTTGTGCAGCCGCCCGAGAAGTTCGTCGATATCGCGCGTCGGATCGCCCTTTCCGCCATTGGGCAACAAAGCACGCGCCCCCTCGCGCCCCAATGACAGGTCGCGCTGGACCACATGTAGTGCGGCTTCGATCAAGTCGATATCGCCGAGGCTAAGCTCGAAATTCCGGTTATATTTGAGCATTGGGTGACCTTTCCGTTTGGCGCACAGAGTGACGCAGCACGCGCCTGAACTCAAGCGTTCTCCGCTTCGGGAAGGCCGTAGGCGATAATCGCCGCCGCCGCCGCCATCACCGCAAACAATACCAGAACCATCTTTGGTCCAAACAGCGCAGCGCCCCCGCCCGCGACACCGGCAACAAGCAACAACACCCCGATTACCGTATTGGCCACCGCCGCATAAGCAGAGCGCTGGTTCTCCGGAGAGGCATCCACCAGATAGGTCGATCGGCCTTGCCGCACTCCATGATAGGCGATCATCAGAACAAAAAGCGCTGCGGGCATGGCCCAGATCGCTTGTGCCAGCCCCGCAATCGCCAGCCCGACCGCAAACATGATGGCAAGCGCACCGACGATACCCGTCAACATAAGAACCTGACGGCTTGAGCGGTCCGAAAAGCGCCCCCAGACATAAGAGCTGAGCAGGGAGGCCAGCGCAGAGGCCAGCACCAGCGCGCCAAGCCCGCCCAGCGCATTTGCGTCCTCTCCTCCGCCCAAAATCACGAAATATGGCGGCGCCAGCGCGGTCGCCGTCAAAAGTCCGCGCACGATGATAAAGCGCCACAGCACCGGATTGTTTCTGAGCACAGAGAAAGGGGCGGTCATCGTGCCGTTCGGCGCGCTGTCCACCTCGTGGAGTGTCGAGAACACCAATGCGCCCAGCCCCCACAGCACCGCCGCCAGCGTAATGGCGAGGATCACCGCAAACCGATCCTGCGCAAGGCCGGAGATAAGCAGCACGGCGAACACGATAACACCGACCGCCGACGCCGATCCGGCAAGCCCCGTAATTGCCCCCCGCCGCGCCTGCCCCACGGTTTTGCCCAGAATATCCTTGTAGCTGACCGAGCAGAGAGAGCGGAACAGCGCCAGTCCGCCAAGGCTGGCACAGATGGCCAGCCCTGCGGCGGATCCCTCCAGTGTCAGCGCACACAAGACAATGAGTACCGCACAACCCCCCTGCCCCGCCGAGCCGAGCACCCACGCCCATTTGCGTTGCGCCATGCCCTGCACCCAGCCCGCAAATGCGATCTGCGGCAACAATGCGCCCGCCTCGCGGATGGGCACCAAAGCGCCAGCATAGACAGCAGGCGCGCCCAGCGACATGAGCAGCCAGCTAAGCACAAGTTTGGGATCAATCAGCCCGTCGGCAACCTTGGTCATGGCAAGCGATGCGGCGTGGCGCAAACCATTGGCCGCTTCGGACTGACGGGCCGCCTCTTCCAGCGTATCGGAAGGGCCCTTCGCCCCGGATACCGCACGGAAAAGCCTTGCGCTCAGGTTCTCGTGATCGTGCTTTGCCATCGTGGATTCCCTGTTGGTCCGCATCGCCCGGCCAGATAGTGCCGCAACGGCACAGGACTACCTGTGTTGCCGGAAACCACAATACTGATATGCACGATCCTATGAACACGCAATCCCCGGACCGCCTTCTTATCCCCACACTGTCGGCCTGCAATTTCGTGATTGGTCTGGGTGCGTTTGTCATCATCGGCCTGTTGGAGCCGTTGGGCGCTGACCTTGACCGCAGTGCCGCGCAAGCGGGTCAATTGATGACGGTCTACGCCGTGGCCTATGCTGTGCTGTCGCCCGTGTTGGTGGCGCTCACCGGGCGAGTCGGGCGCAGGCGGGTCATGGCAGCGGGTTTTGCGATTTTTGCGGTGGCCGCCGCCGTGTCGGCTATGGCGCCGAATTTCTATGTGCTCAGCGGCGCACGTGTGATTGCGGCGGCGGGCGCGGGAATATTCACGCCGCTGGCCGCCGCCGTTGCCGCCGCCCTTTATCCCGAAGAGCAGCGCGCCAAAGTATTGGCCTCGGTGTTTTTCGGACTCACCGTTTCACAGGTCGCGGGCGTGCCTGCGGGCAGCTGGATCGCCTATACCTTTGGCTGGCGTTGGGCGCTCTGGATGGTGCTGGCTTTTGCCCTCCCCTGTATCTGGCTGATCTGGACGCGTGTCCCTGCGGGCCTGCGCTTCCAGCCCGTCACCATGGCAGATCTGCGCGATACCGTGGCCGAGTGGCGCATGATGCTCGCCATCGCCTTCACCACCAGTTTTCTCGGGGCGAACTATGTCCTGTTTACCTATGTTGCACCCCTGTTGAGCGAGACGATGGGTTTTGGCCGCAATGGCATCACGCTGGTGCTTGTGATCGCTGGCGTGGGTGCGGTGTTCGGCAATATCATGGGGGGCATCCTTGCGGACAGGCTGGGCTGGCACCGCACGCTTACCGGTCTGTGCGTGGCGCAAATGCTGCTGACACCGGTCTTTTCGCTGTTGCCATTCAGCACCGCAGCCCTTGTGATCGTGTTCTTTGCATGGGCGCTGGTCAGCTGGTCGTTCATGGCGGGACAACAACTGCGGCTGATCGCGATGGCCGGACACCGTGCGCCGGTGGTGCTCGCGCTCAATGCTGCTGCGGTCTATGTCGGGGCGGCGCTTGGCTCGGCCTTGGGCGGGCTGATGATCACAACCTTCGGATTGGGCGCGCTTGGCCTGACCGCAGGGATCGTCTCTGCCGTCGCGCTCGCGCATTTGACACTTTCTGCGCGTCTTACGCCGATCCGACCGCATATCTCTTGACGCTGGCGGCGCGCGGCGTCACATACACACCCGCATAAACCCGCAACCGGGCGTCTCGTAGGCGCCAAACCGACGAGGAGGCCCATATGGCCCAAATCTCACTCACCCTTCCCGATGGCAATTCACGGCACTACGACGCAGGTATCACTGCGGGCGAGGTCGCGTCCGACATTTCCAAATCCCTCGGCAAGAAGGCGATCAGCGCCACCGTTGATGGCCGCCACGTCGATCTGGCATGGCCGATCGACGCGGACGCAGACATCGCCATCCACACCATGGCCGATGAAACACAGGCCAACGAGCTGGTGCGCCACGATCTGGCTCACGTCATGGCCCGCGCCGTACAGGAAATCTGGCCCGACACAAAAGTCACCATCGGCCCTGTCATCAAAGACGGCTGGTACTATGACTTTGACCGTAAGGAAGCGTTCACCCCCGAAGATCTCGGCCTTATCGAAAAGAAGATGAAAGAGATCATCAACAAACGTGATCCTGTGCGCACCGAAGTGTGGGACCGGCCCCGCGCGATCAAACATTACGAAGATCTGGGCGAGCCGTATAAGGTCGAACTGATCGAGAGCATCCCCGGCGATGAGCCTTTGCGCATGTACTGGCATGGCGAATGGCAGGATCTTTGCCGCGGTCCGCACCTGCAACACACCGGCCAGTTGCCGGGTGACGCCTTCAAGCTGATGTCGATTGCCGGTGCTTACTGGCGCGGCGACAGCAATCGCGCGATGTTGCAACGCATCTACGGCGTGGCCTTCACCGGCAAGGAAAAGCTCAAGGCGCATCTTCACATGCTCGAAGAAGCCGCCAAGCGTGACCACCGCAAGCTGGGCCGCGAGATGGACCTGTTCCACATGCAGGAAGAAGCCCCCGGACAGGTGTTCTGGCATCCTAACGGCTGGATGATCTACACCCAGTTGCAAGACTACATGCGCCGCAAGCAGCGCGCCGGCGGTTATGTCGAGGTGAATACCCCGCAGGTGGTTGACCGCAAATTGTGGGAAGCCTCGGGCCATTGGGAAAAGTATCAGGATCACATGTTCATCGTCGAAGTAGACGAAGAACATGCGCGCGAAAAATCCGTCAATGCGTTGAAGCCGATGAACTGCCCCTGCCACGTCCAGATTTTCAATCAGGGTCTGAAATCCTACCGCGACCTGCCTTTGCGCATGGCTGAATTCGGCTCGTGCAACCGGTATGAGCCGTCAGGCGCGCTGCATGGCATCATGCGCGTGCGCGGGTTTACACAGGATGACGGTCACATCTTCTGCCGCGAAGACCAAATCGAGGCAGAGACCGCCGAGTTCATCAATTTTCTCACCGCCGTCTATCGCGACCTCGGCTTCGAGAATTTCAAGGTGAAATTTTCCGACCGGCCAGAGACCCGTGCAGGCTCCGATGAAGTGTGGGACAAAGCCGAAGAGGCCTTGTTGTCGGCCACCCGCGCCGCCGGGATCGAGCCGGAACTGAACCCCGGCGAAGGTGCGTTTTATGGTCCCAAGCTCGAATTCGTGCTGACCGATGCCATCGGGCGTGACTGGCAATGTGGTACCCATCAGGTCGATTTCGTCCTGCCAGAGCGGCTTGACAGTACCTACATCGGTGCGGACGGTGCCAAACACCGCCCTGTTATGCTGCATCGGGCGACGCTTGGTTCGTTCGAGCGGTTCATCGGCATCCTGATCGAAGAGCACGCAGGCAAACTGCCGTTCTGGTTGGCCCCGCGTCAGGTCGTTGTGGCCTCTATCACCTCGGATTCGGATGATTATGTGGCCGAAGTCGTGGCACAGTTGAACGCCGCAGGCGTGCGCGCCGAGGCCGACATTCGCAACGAAAAGATCAACTACAAGGTCCGTGAACACTCGGTCGGCAAGGTGCCTGTCATACTGGCCGTGGGCAACCGCGAGGTCGAAGAGCGCACCGTTTCTGTCCGCCGTCTGGGTGAAAAGCAGACCTCGGTTCAGGCGCTTGACGATGTAACATCGGCCCTGAAGATCGAGGCAACACCGCCCGATCTTCTGTAACATTTGAAATCAGGGGGGCCATGCGCCCCCCTTTTTGTTACACTCTGCGCGACTTTTTCCGCTTTGAGCGCGAAAAAATCCGCGTTTTCCGCATATTTCCTGACAGGACCGTGAAACACTCCCTCGTGAGTGGCTTTTGATATTTGGTGCTGCTTTAATCAACGTATTCCACGTTTAAAAAATCAAAAGGGAGAGATCTTATGTCTACAACTTTGAAAACACTTGCCATTGCAGGCGCTGTTGCAACGTCGATGGCGGGGATGACAACAGTCGCCCACGCAGCTTCCAAAGAGAAATGCTATGGTGTGGCGCTCGCCGGTCAGAACGACTGTGCAGCAGGCCCCGGCACAACATGCGCCGGCACATCCGTTTCCGACTATCAGGGCAACGCATGGACATTGGTTGACGCAGGCAGTTGCGAAAGCATCGCTCTGCCCGCAATGGCCGACGGCTCCGATCGGACCGGCTCGCTTGAGCCGCTTGAGCGCGATATGCCTGCCTAAGCCCCTGCGCCGGATCTGTGGAAAACGGATCCGGCGCACATCAAGACCGGCTCGGAGACTATTGATATGCTTGATTATTTCACCCACAAGACCTACCTTCCAACTGGTATCGGCGTCGGGTACAAACCCCAGCATTTCAACGATCTTATGCACGCGCCCGGCGCGGTGGAATGGATCGAGATCCATGCAGAGAATTACATGGGCGACGGGGGCCGCCCCTTGGCGCAATTGCGCGCCCTATCGGAAAAATTTGCCCTGTCCATTCATGGTGTTGGCCTGTCCATTGGCGGCGAAGGCGCGCTGGACCGTGATCATCTCAAACGATTGCGCAAACTCATCGATACGTTCAATCCGGCCAGCTTTTCCGAACATCTGGCGTGGTCGACCCATGGCGCTGAGTTTCTGAACGACCTTTTGCCCCTGCCCTACACCAACGCATCGCTGGCACGCGTGGCGGCTCATATTGATGAAGTCCAACAATCTCTCGGCCGTCAAATCCTGCTTGAAAACCCCTCCAGCTATCTCGCTTTTGCTGAAAGCACCTTCTCTGAAACCGACTTTCTATCTGAACTTACCCACCGCACGACCTGTGGTTTGTTGCTGGATGTGAACAATGTGTTTGTTTCATCCACAAACCTTGATCTCAGCGCGCAGGCCTACATTGATGCCTTCCCGCTGGACGCTGTGGGAGAGATCCACGTGGGGGGACATGATGCGGATGTGGATGATCACGGCGCGCCGCTGCTCATCGACAGCCACGGCGCGCCGGTGATTGATCCTGTCTGGGCGCTGCTTGACTATACCCTCGCGCGCAGCGGACCGCGCCCGGTGTTGGTTGAATGGGACACAGACGTGCCCGACTGGCCCGTGCTGCGGGCCGAGGCAGACCGCGCCGCCGCAGCACTGGCACCGGTGAAACCGTTGTGACCCCCGTAACACAGGCGCAGTTCCGCGCAGCGTTGCTCGATGCTGACACGCCGGTGCCCGAAGGGCTTCTGAACGGTCACGGCGCACCTGCCGGATCGCGCTACAATGTCTATCGCAACAACGTCACCGCCTCGCTCATCGACGCGATGAAGCTGGCATTTCCAAGCGTCCGCAGCCTGCTTGGCGCAGAGAACTTCGATACGCTGATGCCGATGTTTGTACGCGCCCATCCGCCCGCTTCGCCCCTGATGATGCATTACGGTGCTGGCTTTCCTGCCTTTCTCGACGGGTTCGCGCCGCTCGCACATCTCGCCTATCTGGCGGATATTGCGCGGCTCGATCTGGCGATGCGTGCGTCCTATCACGCCGCAGATGCGGGGCCGTTTGATCCGGTTGTTCTACAGCAGCCCCCTGAAACACTTGCAGGGCTGCATCTGCGGCTGGCCCCTGCCACAAAGGTTTTGCGCGCACGATGGCCTATCCATGACCTTTGGCGCCGTGCGACGGACCCTTCGGCGCCCAAACCCCGCCCCGCCGGGCAGGCCATTGTCATCACGCGGCCCGCCTTTGACCCCGCTCCGCACCTTTTGCCGACCGGTGCTGCAACATTCCTGCTGGCGTTGGAAACGCACCCGCTTGGCGCGGCTCTGGAGGCGGCGCAGGCGGCTGCACCTGATTTCGATTTTGCCGAAACGCTTGCGCTACTTTTGCACAGCGAAGCTCTCACCGACCAGAACAAGGATTTGCCGCTATGACAGCCCTCCTTTCCCGCTACCATGTGTTCGTTGACCGTCTTGCGCGCGCTGACTGGGTACTTGCGACCCTCGCGCGGCTTCTCTTTGCGGCGATCCTGCTGATGTATTTCTGGATCTCGGGGCTGACAAAGCTGGGCGATGGGCCAAGCGGTATTTTCACCCCCTCAACAGGCGCTTACGTGCAGATTTTCCCGCGAATGATGGAGGCTGCCGGCTTTGACACCGATCAGTTCGGCGTGTTTGCGCGCCTGTTCGTTCTGGCCGGGACATGGGCCGAATTCATCCTGCCCGCGCTGATTGTGCTCGGGCTGCTGACACGGCTCGCGGCGCTCGGGATGATCGGGTTTGTCGTGCTGCAATCGCTGACCGACCTTTACGGCCACAACGCCTTAGGCGATCCGTCCGTGCAGGGCGCGTGGTTTGACCGGTTTCCCGATGCGGCCATCATGGACCAGCGGGCGTTGTGGATATTCCTGTTAATCGTTCTGGTGATCAAGGGCGCGGGGCCATTGTCGCTGGACCGTGCCTTGATGCCACGCAGTTAACCTGCTGCGCGCACCCCTGCTTCGGTCGTAGCATTCCACCCCAGAAACATCTGATCGCCCGCGACAATCAGCGGCCGCTTCATCAGCGCAGGATGCGCCCCAATCAGATCAAGCGGCGCGCCCGCGCGCTCTGCCTCGGACAATGCGCGCCATGTGGTTGATCGGGTGTTAAGCAGCGCTTGCCCAAATTTCTCATACGCCCGCGAAAGCAGGCCCGTTGGCATTCCCTCAGCCCGCACATCGACCAACACAGCGTCCGGCAGCGCCTTGACTGCCTTGCGGCAAGTGTCACAGTTTTTCAGTCCGTAAATCTTTGTCATGCTCAATTCTCCTGCAATCTGCCCCTGAAAGCCAGCTATCACGAGAGTTTGCAATCATTCCCTTGATTTTTTCCACAAGTGGGCAATGCTTTGACTATGGGCTTCGCGGTCTGACAACCGGAAGTGCATCCCGCACCTGCGGGTAATGAGACTGAATAAAGGAGGCTCGGAAACGATGCCAACGGGAACCGTGAAGTGGTTTAATACGACAAAGGGCTACGGATTTATTGCCCCTGATGACGGCGGCAACGATGTGTTTGTCCATATTTCCGCTGTTGAACGCTCTGGTCTGACGGGGCTTGCGGATGATCAAAAGGTCAGCTTTGAATTGAGCGAGGGGCGCGACGGGCGGCAAATGGCGTCCGATCTATCGCCTCTCTAGGGTAGGTTTCCCCGGCCTGTAACGATTTGGGCCGGGGGTTGCCGTTAGTCGAAGGTGCAACCTTTGGTCCCGACAGGGCAATTCGCGCGCGTGCGCTGGACGTATCCGCGCGCCTTGTACCGCTTTTTCGTGGCAACAGAATGGCCCATCGCATGCTGGTAGGAGATACCGACATTCGGCCTGCCGCAAGAAATGGTGCCGTTAAGTGTCACCGGTTGCAGGCCTTGCGGGCAGTAGTTTTCCATCGACGGGTAAGGAAAGACTTTCATCTCCGCCGCTGCGGTTTGCGGCAGGGCAGCCATGAAGCCGAGTAGAGCGAGCGTTGAAATACCTTTGATCATGCGCATGATCCTTTCGTTTGAGTGCGTTAGGACCAGTTTTGCGGATGGGGCGACGTCTGTCCAGCTATTTGCGCTTTGATTTGGAGCGGTTGGGCGCAGACCGTCCAATCAAATCACCGCGCCCGAACCGAGGGGTGGGAAGCAAAGCGCCCGCCCCGTGGGGGCGGTTCGGGCGCTGCCCAATCGAAGATTGGGCATTTAGTGCTCAGTTCAACAACTAAACTTTTATCCTCATTTTCGATGAGGATAAAGGTGCCTCGATACAGGTCATCTAGGAAAGAATATCAACAACATTAACCCCAAACATGAGCACTCTCGGAGTCGTAAATGGCCAGTTCAAGGGGATGCAAATCACTTCTCATTGCTTGGATTTCCCGAGCACGCTTCAAAATATTTTGGTTCGTTTCAGTGTTAAGATCCCCAAAAACCCCTAGATACATCTTTTTGAAACGGCCTCGTCCAAGTCGACACAATATGTGGTCATCGTTTTTAGCCAGCGAGTGCCCATGAATAAAGTAACAATGGGTTTTAATATCAACATTGCTACCGAGCAACTTCAACCCTTGGTAAAGATAAGCATTATGGTTTATCCTCTCACGCTTCTTTAACGACTCTCCCTCAGCCACGAACAAAGGAAAAAGGCCTTGATCCATTGCTGATCGTGCCTGCTCTAAGAGGCGGTCACCGTTCCGAATCCATGTGTACTTATGCAGTTGATATCCTGCATCGAAAAGATGAAGCGCACCATGTAGGAAATGGACCCGTGCAGTACGCCCCCCGCTCTCTCCCCTCCAAACCACATAATCAGTATCTGCATCATCTTCATCGTTACCGAATCCGTCATTTGTAACAAGATGCTTCGGATCAAATGTGTCCTCATCGTCTTTGTGCATTAGAGCCCAATAGAGCAGGAGATCATAGTTCAGAGTGAATACATGTCCGTCAGAACCGGGTGAGAGGAAGTTGGCCAAAAACGTTCTGCAATGCTGAAATTCCTGCTCACTTATGTCGAATGGCCCTTCTGGGTGATTTTTCGCGATTGTATCTATCAAGATATCCTTCAACGCTGAAGCATCCGCTAACATCTGCTCCGCTGCGTCGCTAGTTTCGGTCTCGTAAATCGGATGAAGCGCAGCGCTTGTTTCGAGTGAATTAATGGCAACTTCAAAGTCCTGTGTTTCCAAAGCTTCAAACACGTGTGGAAGGTTCGGATAGCCTGAAAAATCCGCCTCCGCAAAAATTGATCCGTAGTGAAAAATATTTGGACGGCAAGCGATGCTGAACCCATTACCGAGGATTAGATGTTTTTTAGAAAATTTCGCGTTAGCATCAACGATTGCTTCACCAAAAGTTATCTTCTCAAGCGCCATTATCGATCTCCAAATACGTTACTTTTGGCATTAATTATTAACTAACTCTTCAAAACCCCCTCAAACTCCCGCCATTCCCCCTTGCTCATGCCACTGTTCTCCTGCGTGACCTCTTCGCCTTTCAGCATCCGGCGGATGCAGTCCAGCGCCTTGCCGGACAGGGTCGCGCCGCCCAGACGGTAGTCCTCGAACGCGCCGTAGGCGGCTGGCACCCAGTCGGCCACGACTTTGCAGATGGCATCGGCGTAGACGCGGATTTCGTATTGGGCGTGGCTGTCTGCGCGCAGGCGCAGGAAGTGGAACAGGTTGTGCAGATCGACCTTCCAATACCACTGCGTATAGATGTTGGCGGGCAGGTTCATGCGGGCCAGTTCGCGCGCGAGGCCGTCTTGCGGCTCCCCGTCCGGTCCCTCTTCGCCGATCATCGACTGGTAGTTGTCATAGGCGCGGGTGCTGTCGCTTTTGAGGATTTCCAGAACGCGCGCGGCCTCGGCCCCTTCCAGAACACCACCGCGCCCCTGGTTGTTAATCACGCTTTGCGCGTTGATGTGCTCTGGTTCGGGGATATAAAATTCGCGGTCCAGAATAGAATAGCGGGCCGAGTATTCATTGACGTTGGCGGTGCGGTGGCGAATCCACTGGCGCGCCACGAACACCGGCAGCTTGACGTGCAACTTGATCTCGCACATCTCGAAGGGGGTCGAATGCCAGTGCCGCATCAGATAGCGGATCAGCCCTTCGTCGTTTTGCACCGATTTGGTGCCTTTGCCATAGCTCACGCGCGCGGCCTGACAGATGGCAGAATCGTCGCCCATATAGTCGATCACACGGATGAACCCGTGATCCAGCACATCATGCGCTTTGTACAAATGCGCCTCCATCCCCGGCGAAACAGCACGCAAGGTGGGGCGTGGCGTGGCGCGCAGGGCGTCGACTTCGGCTTGTTGTTCTGGATCGAGCGGCATGGCGGTGTCCTTTGCGCGGCGTTTAACTGGATTCGTCTGCGACTATATCAGGCGCATCAGAACAGCCATATGCGGTATTGTCTTTTCACCATAGTCGCCGGGTTTGTTGCCCCCCTGCCCGCAAGCGGCGTTGACAAAGGGAGATACGCGCGGGCAGGTTCCATTAAAATATAAGCAATGCTTTTGAGGGCAGATCTGTGAAAAACAAAATCATCAGCCTCGTGCTGGTCGCGGGATTGGCCGCGTGCAGCGGCGGAAACCCGTTTGACGATCCGACCGATACCGATCCATCCACCGGCGACGGTGGCACGACAGACGGCGGCGAGACGGACGGCGATGGAATCACCACGGATGGCCTGCCTCCCGGCACTCTTTCACCCACCCCAAGCTCCGGCATCTTTCGCAGTGAAGTGCTGGATTCAGATGCCAGCAGCGCCACGCTTGGCAACGGCTTTGCGCGGGCGATCTCCTATAATTCTGCGGATGATACATTCACCGTGGACAACCTCGCGTTCGATGGCGATTCACCCTACACGCGCGGCGCAGCGGTCAGCAGCCTGAATAACGGCGCTTTCGCTGTTTACGAGGCCCCGACGCTGGCCAACGACCCCGTGACCGGACAACCGATTGACCAGTTCAGCTATCGCGCAATTTATGGCGTCAGTAAAAACCGTGTCGCGGATGCCAATGGCGATGCGACCACGCAGGCGGCAACCCAATTCGCCATCGTGCGCACCGGCAACTATATCCCCTACGGTTTCGGCGGCTTCATCTATCAACGCGATGACGGCGTTACCCTGCCCACGCAACTTCAGGCCTCGTTTACGGGTAAATCGGCCGGGTTGCGGGATTTCAAAGGCACCGGCGGGTTGCAGTATTCTACCGGCAATGTTCGCATCGACATCGACACGGATGACTTTAACGATGGCGCCGGTGTGCGCGGCACAGTGAGCAACCGCCGGGTGCTTGATCTTGCGGGGAATGACATTACCGCAGCCGTTGCCAACAGCATCACGCCCGGATTGAGCACCATTCCGGATGCCCGTTTTGTTGTGGGCCCCGGCGTGCTGAGCGAGAACGGCGATCTGACAGGTGAGCTTATCAGCCAGTTTGTCGATGAGGACGGGAATGCGGCCGAGTACGAGACAGGCAACTATTACGCCATCGTCTCGGGTGATGACCCGGACGAAATCGTCGGTGTTTTTGTTCTGGAAAACAATATCGAGAATTCGAATGCCGGCGTCCGCGATACCAGCGGCTTTATCGTTTATCGGGAAACTTCGACAACATCACCATGAACCGCAGAGTTTTCAGGCGCATGAGGTACGTTTGGGGCGTGGCAGCAATCGTTGCTGCGCCTTTCGGTACAGTCGTGGCGCAGGATGTCGCACAGGTCACGCCGCAAGAGCTTGAGCAGGCCGCAAAGCTTACGCTTCAAGGGGGCGATACGGCGCGTGCCATCGCCTTTGCCGATGCGCTGCTGATGCGCAACCCTGCCGATGTGACAGCCCATCTGATCCGGTCCGCGGCTCTGCGCAAACAAGGGGAGCTTGGCAAAGCGCGCCAGTCCGCCCGTGCGGGATGGCGTCATGCAAAAACGGACAACGAGAAATATACCGCAGCCCTGCTGATGGCGCAGGCGCTTTCTTCGGACGAAAAACGCACCCGCGCGCAAATCTGGTTGCGCCGTGCGCGACAGGTCGCCCCCACCCCGGCCCACGCAGCACAGGCCGCGCGCGATTTCCAATATGTGCAACGGCGCAATCCATGGCACACGCAGCTTTCCTTCACGCTTGCGCCCAATTCCAACATCAATAACGGTTCGGCGCGCGATACGTCGGCGCTGTATTACGAGTTTTTCAACCCGTTCAATCCTGATGGCATCGAAGCGACGTTAACAGCCGCGTCCAAAGCACTGTCAGGGTTGGAGGCGGGCGCAGACATCCAATCGCGCTATCGTTTCCACCAGACAGAGCGCACGGCACATGATTTGCGACTGGGCCTGTCCTACCGGAGCTACCGGTTGTCGGACCAGTCCCGCAAAGACCTTGCAGCGCAAGATGCGACGCGCATCGCCAACGGTGACGTGCCTTTGGGGATCTCGGGCAATGACTATGCCTATGGCACGGTGCGGCTGGGCTACGGCTACAAACGGCTGCGGACAGACCGGCGCGGCGAATTCGGCCTGACGGCGGATCTGGGGCAAACCTTCTATGGCGGTGCGCGCTACAACAGCTTTTTGCGCGCCAACATCGGACAGACTTATTACACCAATCAAACCACCAAGCTGCGCTTTGACCTAAGCACAGATCTGCGGCAGGCGCAGCGCGGTTCGGACACCCAAAGCGTCAGCATCTCAACGGGGGTGAGCAAACAGCTGGCCAATGGTAACGGCCTTTATCTTGGCGCGGCTGTCGCAGGACTACGTTCGCAAACCGCGTCGCTTGAATATAACGAACTGCGCTTACGCAGCGGTTATGTGCTGGGGCGGCCGGTCTTTGGCACCTCACTGCAATTCGGCCTCGGCACCAGCTACCGCGACTATGGCGTGTCACCTCACGATGCTTCGGGAAGGCGTGATCTGGAGCTTTCGGCGGATGTGACGGCGACCTTTAACCGGATCGACTATTACGGCTTCAATCCGACACTGAGCCTCAGCGCATCGACCACAAACAGCAATATCGGCCTTTACGATGTCAACCGCGTCGGCCTGAGCATCGGCATCTCCTCCGCGTTCTAACGCTGCGGTGCTCGACACCGCCGCACGGAACGCTAGGATTGATCGCAGCACATACCACAAAGGAGCATACCCATGGCGATCAAATTTCTGCACACGATGGTGCGGGTCAAAGACCTTGAAAAATCCAAAGCCTTCTATGAACTGCTGGGCCTTCACGAACGTCACCGCATGGAAAACGAAGGCGGGCGTTTCACCCTTGTTTTCATGTGCCCCCCCGGTCAGGCGGACGGTCACGCGGATGTAGAATTAACCTATAACTGGGACGGCGACGATGCCCTGCCCGACGACAGCCGCCACTTCGGCCACCTCGCCTATAGGGTCGATAACATTTACGAGATGTGCCAGAAGTTGATGGACAACGGCGTGACGATCAATCGCCCTCCCCGCGACGGGCATATGGCTTTTATCCGTTCTCCCGACAACATCTCGATCGAACTGTTGCAAGAGGGTGACGCGTTGAAGCCGCAGGAGCCTTGGGTCTCGATGGAAAACACCGGCAGCTGGTGAACACCCGATGATCCGGAGCCTCGCCTTAATCTGGATGCTGACAGCCCTACCGGCTTTTGCCGCTGCCCCCTGTCGGCAGGCATTGGCGCTGGGGCTGGACGTGTCCGGATCGGTCGATGCCCGCGAATACCGGCTGCAAATGGACGGGTTGGCGCAGGCGCTCGATAGCGCCTCCGTCCGCGCGGCGCTGCTGGAACAACCAAAAACGCCTGTTGCGCTTTTGGTGTATGAATGGAGCGGCCCGCAAGACCAGATGACGCTGGTGCCATGGTCTATGATCACGGATGCCGAAGCCCTGAACACCGTGATTGCAACGCTCGCCAACATCGAACGCCGCCCCGATGCCACCCCGGGCACGGCGCTTGGCGTGGCCATGTCGCTGGGTGCGCGGCACCTCGCCAATGCGCCCGATTGCTGGAAAAAGACGCTGGATATTTCCGGTGACGGCAAAAGCAATCTTGGCCCACGCCCGCGCACCGTAAAAACGATACTGGCAACAAAAGACATCACAATCAACGCTCTGGTGATCGGCGCGGAAGCTGCGCGTGATGGCAACCTGAGTCAGACGGGAATCGGCGAACTGGCGGCCTATTTTTCCGCCGAAGTCATTCTCGGCGCCGATGCCTTCGTCGAAACGGCCCTCGGCTTCGAAGCCTATGCCGAAGCGATGCAGATCAAACTGCTGCGCGAGCTGGACGGCATGGTCCTGTCGCGGCGCTGATCTGCGCGTTTCTTTCAGCCGCGATTATCGCGCGAGGGCGGCGTAAGCTGGCCCATCAATCGCTTCCAGGCAAAGACACGCCCGCCGGTGGTGCAAATATCTTGATTTTCAGGCGACCTCCCACAACTGCGCCCGTAACGCAGTCCCGCCCCACTTTGAGCAGGTCGCGGTCACGCCGCATCAGGATCAAACGCGATACCTTCGTGATCACGGTCAGCCGAATCATCGCACCCTGTCAGCGCAAACTGTGCGTCACGGCGCAAACACCCGAGAGACGTGGATTTCTCCTGCTGATCCGCAGTTATTGAACCCGCGCTCTGTCCTTTGGCAAAATCACAAACACAGATCCGGACGTCTGGTGCGTCCTGCATGACAAGCCGTTTCTCGTTGCGCCACCAATTAGCGGGCAGGAGTTCGAGGCTGGCGCGGGAGCGATAATCGCAAGTGCAGAAGTACCCGGAGAGCCTTGGCTGATCTTGGCAGAACAACCATGGCTCTCCCTCTTCCCTCGCTACGCGGGCGGGGCTTTACTGTTCAATAGATGTATCTGATCTGATCGGTCCAGTACCGTTCAACCCGCCGCAGCGAGGCTGTAATCTCGACAACGCCTTCCGGCCCGAGAACACCCTTGTCCTCAAGTCCGTCCGCGTGGCGCCCAAACAGATTTGCGACAACATCGCGGATATAACGCCCCTTCTCCGTCAGGCGCACCCGTACCGAGCGGCGGTCAATCTCGCAGCGCTGGTGGTGCATATAGCCCATTTCCACCAGCTTCTTGAGGTTATAACTGACATTGCTGCCCTGATAGTACCCGCGGCTTTTCAGCTCTCCTGCAGTCACTTCGTTATCGCCGATGTTGAACAGCAACAACGCCTGCACGGCGTTGATCTCTAATACCCCGACCCTCTCGAATTCGTCCTTTATCACGTCCAGCAACAGACGGTGCAACCGCTCGACCAGCGACAGCGCCTCCAGATACCCGACCATGAAGCCCTTCTCGCCGGCTGGCAGGCCAGTGGAACCTTGAATGCTCATACTACTCTCCGACTCATTATGACACTGAGCCTGAAAATGGAGAATAAAACAGAATATTTCGTTAAACCTGAAAAGACCGTATTTCGGCCTTAATTTCCGGCAATATGTTCCTGAATATCGCCGATCATCGTGGTGTATTGTGGCTTGGCCGCGAACTGTCCGGTCACCCACTGGTACAAATCATGATCATTCTCGTTGAGCAGATCATCGTACAGCGCCAGATCCGCGTCTGACATCACCGTCAGCCGCTCGGTTGCATAGGCATGCAGGATCAGGTCCATTTCCTTGATACCGCGCCGCATTGAACGCATGGCAAGCCGCTTGAGACGTGTCTCGTGCAGCTCGTCTGCGGGGGGCTTGGGATGAGGCAATTCAAGCATCGTTCATCTCCTTGAGAAGGGTGCGCAGACGCTTTTCCAGTCGGCCCATTTTCTTCGCATTGTCACTCATTTCTTCACGCAGGACGCGCATTTCGGCTAGCAATCCGGCGGCATCGGTGCTGGCCAGCGGCGTTTGGTCTGGCCCGTCCAATCCTTCGCCCTCGCCGTTGATCAGCCACATCATCGAAACATTGAGCAGCCCCGCCAGCATCGAAAGCCGGTTGGCGCGTGGTTCGGAAATGTCGTCTTCCCAGCCACGCAAGGTGTTATGGCGAACGCCCAGCCGCTTGGCCAGCTGGGCCTGATTCATCCCGGCCGCCTCGCGCGCGGCCGCGACACGGTCACCGAAGGTTGCAACCTCGGGGCTGTACCAGTCTGTGTCCTGTGTGAGATCTGACATGAAAAAGGTCTCCTTTCGGGTCGTGATGATACTTGATCGGGTGGGGGTGCCCACCTATGACAGGAATGAACACCGATATATAGCATCGAGGCCAAAATGGAACTGCTGTCAAAGACACTTGCGCGGGTAAAGCCGTCACCGACCATCGCCGTCACCACCAAGGCGCAGGAACTCAAGGCTGCGGGCCGCGATGTCATCGGGCTGGGCGCGGGGGAACCCGACTTTGACACGCCGCAGAACATCAAGGACGCTGCCGTGGCCGCAATCGCCGCAGGCAAGACGAAATACACTGCCGTGGACGGCATTGCAGAGCTGAAGCAGGCGATCTGTGCCAAATTCAAGCGCGACAACGATCTCGACTATAAACCGAGCCAGATCAGCGTTTCTTCGGGGGGCAAGCAGGTGTTGTACAACGCGCTGATGGCCACGATGAACCCCGGCGAGGAGGTCATTATCCCCGCGCCCTATTGGGTCAGCTACCCCGATATGGTGTTGCTCGCGGGCGGCACGCCTGTCGTGGTCGAAGCGCCGCTTGAGCAGAACTTCAAGATGTCGGCAGAGCAGCTTGAGGCCGCGATTACACCCAACACCAAATGGTTGATCTTCAACTCTCCTTCCAACCCCACCGGGGCGGGCTATGCGCGGGACGAGTTGAAAGCGCTGACAGATGTGTTGCTGCGCCACCCCCACGTCTGGATCATGACCGACGACATGTACGAGCATCTGGCCTATGACGGGTTTCAATTCTGCACCCCCGCACAGGTCGAGCCACAGCTTTATAACCGCACGCTAACGGTCAATGGCGTCTCCAAAGCTTACGCCATGACCGGCTGGCGGATCGGCTATGCGGCGGGTCCGGAGAAACTGATCGGGGCGATGCGCAAGGTTCAGTCGCAGTCCACTTCCAATCCCTGCACCATCTCGCAATGGGCAGCGGTCGAGGCGCTGAACGGAACACAGGATTACATCGCGCCCAACAACGAAACCTTCGTGCGCCGCCGCAATCTGGTGGTCAAAGCGCTCGGCGCAATCGAGGGCGTGACATGCCCCGTGCCGGAGGGGGCGTTTTATGTCTATCCGTCCATCGCCGGTCTGATCGGCAAGACGTCACAGGGCGGTGCCGCAATCACCGATGACGAAGCCTTTGCAACAGCTTTGCTGGAGGAAACCGGCGTCGCCGTTGTGTTTGGCGCGGCCTTCGGGCTTAGCCCCAACTTCCGCATCAGCTATGCCACATCGGACGAGAACCTGACCGAAGCCTGCAAGAGAATTGCCGATTTCTGCGCCGGTTTAACCTAGGCACTGGCTTTAAGCCGGTCACTGGCGCACCGGCTGGATCTGGTGCGCTTGCACGCATAATATGATGGCGGACCCGGCCGGATGATCCGGCATGCGCATCACAAAAGCAGAAGGACAGCGCGAATGGCAGGCGAACTTCCGAAGTATTATTTCCGTGTCCGCGAAAATGGCGCTTTTGCGTTCCGTCTGGATACGGAAAACCGCCAGCGCCGGATCGAAATGGATCAGATTGCCGTGCTCAACATGCGCAACGGCGAGATAAAGCCACACGGCAACCGCACCCTGTCGGACCACGACATCACCGCCATCAAGGATTGGATGGAAGAGCGCGCCCGCACCCTTGCCCACCGTGATATCGACGACATCCACCGCGCGGTCGATTATCTGAACCTGACCACCCATTGGGTGCAATCAAAGGCCACTGATGCACAGATTGACGCGGTAACGGACAACCTGTTGCTGGCAATGCATGATTTGCGGAACGCATTGGTGCGGCGCCGGTCGGACCAGCTGACGCAAGGGTGACGCTTAAGCAGGGTGCAGCACGCGCACACGCGGCAAGACCGTCCGCCAGAACCGCAGGTTCAGCAAAATCGACGCCACACCCAGACCAATGCCCAGACCGGCCCACACCCCGATACCTTCAAGCCCGAACGTAAAGCCCAGAATATACGAACAGGGCACACCGACGACCCAATAACTTACGGCGGCATAGATCATCGGCATCCGCGTATCCTGCACCCCGCGCAGCACGCCCAAAGCAATCACCTGAAGCCCGTCAACCAGCTGAAACAGCCCTGCCATAAACAGAATGCCAACACCGATTTGCAAGATCTGCACCTTGGCCGGCTCGTCCTCAAGCACGAAGATCCCGATGAGCGCGTCGGGGAACAACACGAAAACGGCGACAGTCACCACTGAAAACACCAGTGACAGCGCCGTTGCCACCACAGCGCCCCGCGCCAGATGATCCGGGTCGCGGCGACCGTGGGCATTGCCCGCGCGCACTGTTGCCGCATTGCTGAGCCCCAGATGTACCATAAAGGTGATGGAGGCGAGCTGCACCGCGATGCCATGCGCCGCAAGCGGCACTGTACCCAGCCAGCCCATCATCACCGCCGAGGCTGCAAAAAGCCCCACTTCGGAGAGCGATGTGATCGAAATTGGCCAGCCCAGCCGGAAGACCTGTGCCAGCATGTCCCAATCCGCGCGCCAGATACGGCGGAAAAGGTCATGTTGCGGCAACGCAAACTTGACGTAAATCACCACGCCCACAAGCGAAACGATCTGTGTGCTGAGCGATGCGATAGCCGCCCCCACAACACCCAGCTCAGGCGCGCCCCAATTACCGAAGATCAGAGCATAATTCACAATCACATTGGTCACCGCCGCCGCAACCGTGATCCAAAGCACCACCTGTGTCCGCTCAAGCGCGGCAAGATAGCTTTTCAGCACCATCACGAAAAGTGCAGGCAAAATGCCCCAGCCCGCAACGCCCAGATAATCCGCCGCATCACTGACCACTGTGTCCTGTTGCCCCATCAACCGCAGGATCGGGGCGGCATAAATCATCGCAGGCAACGCCAGCAGTGCAAACCCGAAGCTAAGCCAAAGCCCCATGCGCGTCGCGCGCCGGATCGAGACTTCGTCATTTTCGGCCTGATAGCTGGCAACCATCGGCATCACCGCCCAGGCGAACCCCGACCCGAAGATAAACAGCACAAAGAAATAGGTAGAGGCGAGCGTGACCGCCGCCAGCGCTTCGACCCCGTACCAGCCCAGCATGACGGTATCGGTAACGCCAATGGCCATCTGTGCCAGATGCCCGCCGATCAGCGGCAGGCCCAGCACGGCAACAGCCTTGGCATGGGACGGGAGGGTCATGTGTTTTTTCATCGGCCATCCATAGGCCGAATGCGCAGCTACAGGAAGGCTTGAAATTGTACCAACCGCAGCCCCGCGTGACGCGCAGGCGTGTTTTCGCACGTAACCCCGCGCACAGCGAGAGGCGTGACCCAGAGCGCCCCGCCTTAAACATGAATCACCAATTAGCCCGCCACGCCTTCGGCGCTCTCGCGGCATTGGCGACAAGAGATGCCTCAGGTAAAGGCGGGACGCTTTGATATAACGGTTTTCCCTATGGATTGTGATGTTGCGTCAGACGCGGCCTCACTGCCCGCAAAGTTGATTGTATAAACCTGTCGGCCTGCCTAACGTTTGGGGGGATGACAGATCCCGCCGCCTCCCGTTCGCCTTATCCGCCCCCTGCACAGGATGCCCCCGCATGACTCACAACCGCATTGACCGTATCGGCCCTTATGCTCCGGCTTTGGCGGCGCGTGGCCCTTACCCCGTTGGCGTGCGCACCGCGCAGATCACCTTGCAGGATCAACCGGACGTGCATGTCCCCGCCGCCACAGGAGCCACCCGCCCGCTGACGCTGGAAATCTGGTATCCGGCGGCGGCTGGCACCGCACAGGGCGGCACCTATGACACGCTATTGCGTGATGGCACGCGGCACGCAACGCTGCACGGTCAGGCAGCGCGCGATGCAGGCACGGCACAGGGCATTCGTGCGCCGCTGGTCGTGATCAGCCACGGTTATCCCGGTAATCGCTATCTGTTGGTACATCTGGCCGAAAGCCTCGCCGCCAAGGGCTATGTGGTCGCCGCGCCCGATCACGCAAACAGCACCTATGACGCGCAAGACGCCTTTGGCATCACCCTGCTGCACCGATCGCTTGACCAAAAGGGTGTGATTGATGCAGTCGCCGCGATGGACGGCGATCTGGGCGCGCTGGTGGACACAGGGCGCACCGGCATCATCGGCTACTCGATGGGCGGCTACGGCGCGCTGATTTCGGGTGGTGCGGGGCTTGCCGCCACCGCGCTTGATCTGGAACGCGCACCGCCCGACGGCTTGCTTGCGCGCCATCTGGCCGGATCGGACACCCATAAGGCGCTGATAGATGCGCGCGTCAAGGCGATCCTGCCCATCGGGCCGTGGGGAGCCAGTTACGGCATGTGGGATGCCAATGGGTTGGCCGGTCTGCGCGTGCCTGCGCTGATCATGGCGGGGACGGCGGACAACGTATCGGGCTATGAGGCGATGCGATGGATATTCGAGGGGGCGACAAGCGTTGAACGGCATTTGCTGAGCTTCGTGAACGCAGGCCACAACGCCGCCGCTCCCTACCCCGCCCCGCACGAAGCATGGGCGCATTCAGACAACCTTGGCTGGGCGCCGGTCGAGCATTATGCCGATCCGGTCTGGGACAGCGTGGTGATGAACAACATCACCCAACATTTCGCCACCGCCTTCTTTGGCATACATCTGAAGGGCGATGCGCGTCTGCGCAGTTATCTGGACGGCGACACCATGGAGGGCTTTCGTGACGGAACCACACAGGGTCTGCGGCTGGAAAGCCGTGGGATTTAGACATTTGAGGGAGGAGACAGTCGCATGACTGCACATTGGACAGAAACCGTCGAGTTGAACGGAGAGAGCTTTTTCGTTCGTCACTGGGGCGACAAGGATGCGCCGAAAATATTGATGCTGCACGGGTTCCCCGAGTATTCTGGCGCATGGGCCGATCTGGCCCCTCTTTTGGCGGAGCGGTTTCATTGCATCGCGCCCGACCAGCGCGGCTATGGCCAAAGCTGGCGTCCGGCGCAGGTCGAGAAGTACAAAACCGCCCTGCTGGTGTCAGACATGGCAGCCCTGATCGGCGAGCAGCCGGTGATCGTGCTGGGCCACGACTGGGGCGCATCGGTCGCCTATGCTTTGAGCATCGGGCGGCCTGAACTCGTCTCCAAGCTTATCATCATGAACGGCGTACATCCCGCACCGTTCCAGCGTGAACTCGCCAAAGGCGGGGCGCAAACCGATGCCTCGCAATACATTCACTTCCTGCGCCGCGCGGGATCCGAGGATATCCTTGCCGCCGATGATTTTGCCAAGCTGATGGGGCTGTTCTCGGCGCATATGGATATGACGTGGCTGAAAGGCGAGACGCTGGCAGGCTACAAAGCCGCGTGGCGCGATGCTGCCGGTTTGCGCGGCATGATCAACTGGTATCGTGCATCGCCGCTGAAAATCGGCGGGCCGGGCGAGGCGATTGACGATGCGTTGTCGTTCGATCCTGCACGGCTACAGGTGCGCTGCCCGCATCTGCTGATCTGGGGAACGGCGGATACCGCCCTGTTACCAGGCACGATAGAGGGGCTCGAGGAATACGCCCCCGATCTCACACGTGTCGAAATTACAGACGTCGATCATTGGCTGCATCATCAGAAACCACAAGACGTCGCCATGGCGATTCTCGACTGGCTTTGATACACCCTGTCATCCCCCCGTAGCACCGGTCCGGCGCAGCGCGGGTTTTATCGGCCATGTAAATATGCCAGTCGCCATTATTCCGCACACGGGGAAAGGAAAGTCTCCTGATGGACCCTTTCCCCGCCCGGACCTCTCTGGCATAGTCGGACGCTCACAAAAGTAACAAACAGCAGGCTTCCCAGATGTCCGATCTCCTCTCCGGTGCGCAGCCCAGCGGCAGCGAATACGATGCCTCCTCGATCCAGGTTCTGGAGGACATGGAGCACGTCCGCCTGCGCCCCGGCATGTACATCGGCGGCAAGGATGATCGCGCCCTGCATCACATGGTCGCCGAGATCATCGACAACTCGATGGACGAAGCCGTTGCAGGCCACGCCACCTGGATCGAGGTCGAGCTGCACGAGAATGGCCATGTCACTGTGCGCGACAACGGCCGCGGCATCCCTGTGGGGCCACACCCCAAAGACCCCAGCAAAACCGCGCTCGAAATCATCTTTTGCACCCTGAACGCAGGCGGCAAATTTTCCGGCGATTCGTACGAGACATCCGGCGGTCTGCACGGGGTCGGCTCCTCGGTGGTGAACGCGCTGTCCGACCATCTGCGCGTCGAAGTGGCCCGCAACCGTGAACTGTATGCGATGGAATTTTCGCGCGGCGTTCCGCAAGCACCGCTGGCCAAAGTGGGCGCCGCCCCCAACCGGCGCGGCACCTCCGTCACCTTCCACCCCGACCCCGAAATTTTCGGCGCGCTAAAACTACGCCCTTCACGGCTGTTCTCGATGGCACGCTCCAAGGCGTATCTGTTTTCGGGCGTTGAAATCCGCTGGAAAACCGCGCTTGTCGATGGTGATACCCCGCAGGAAGCAACGTTCCATTTCCCCGGTGGCCTGTCGGATTATTTGAACGAAACACTAAGCAAAGCGACGACCTATGCCGAAGCGCCATTCGGCGGGTCGGTCGATTTCAAGGAAAAGTTCGGCCAGCCCGGCAAAGTGGAATGGGCGATCAACTGGACCCCCTCGCGCGACGGCTTTATCCAGTCCTACTGTAACACCATCCCCACCCCCGAAGGCGGCACGCACGAGGCCGGTTTCTGGGCTGCGATCCTGAAAGGCATCAAAGCGTACGGCGAATTGGTCGGCAACAAAAAGGCGGGCACCATTACCCGCGAAGATTTGATGACGGGCGGCTGCGCCTTGGTCTCGTGCTTTATCCGCGAGCCGGAATTCGTCGGCCAGACCAAAGACCGGCTGGCCACCGTCGACGCACAACGTATGGTCGAGAACGCCGTGCGCGACCACTTTGACAACTGGCTGGCGGCGGACACGAAATCTGCCGGTGCAATTCTCGACTTTCTGGTGCTGCGTGCCGAAGAACGCCTGCGCCGCCGTCAGGAAAAAGAGACCGCGCGCAAGACTGCCACGAAAAAGCTGCGCCTGCCCGGCAAGCTGACCGATTGCACCTCCAAAACCCGCGAGGGGACGGAATTGTTCATCGTCGAAGGGGATTCGGCTGGCGGCTCTGGCAAGGGCGCGCGCAACCGGGTCAATCAGGCGCTGCTACCGCTCAAGGGCAAAATCCTCAACGTGCTGGGCGCGGCCTCAGGCAAGATCAACACCAACGCCGAAATCAGCGATCTGTGCGAAGCCTTGGGCGTTGGCATGGGCAGCAAATTCAAGCTCGATGATCTGCGTTATGACAAGATCATCATCATGACGGACGCGGACGTGGACGGCGCGCATATCGCCGCCCTGCTGATGACGTTCTTCTTTACCCAGATGCGTCCGATGATCGACGGTGGCCATCTCTACCTCGCCTGCCCGCCGCTCTACCGCCTGACCCAAGGCGCGCGGCGCGTTTATGTAGCCGACGATGCCGAGAAAGACCGCCTGATGGAAAAGGGCTTGGGCGGCAAAGGAAAAATCGACGTACAGCGGTTTAAGGGTCTGGGCGAGATGGACGCGAAAGACCTGAAAGAAACCACAATGGACCCCGCGACGCGAAAGCTCATCCGCGTGTCGGTCGACGAAGATATTCCGGGCGAAACCGGCGATCTGGTGGAGCGGTTAATGGGCAAAAAGCCGGAGTTACGCTTCCAGTATATTCAGGAAAATGCGCGGTTTGTAGGGGATTTGGATGTTTGAGACAAAAATGAATGATGCTGGAGAAATTAACTTCTGAAGCCGTATTAAAGCCTGCTGAAGAACCTCAAATAGGGGCCTATATACTTAGGGTCCGTTGACGTTCATCTCGGCTTTATCATGGTTGCGGCGAGAGAGATGAACGCCGTGAAACTTTGATCGGTTTAGCATGACCTCATCGCTGTGCCTCTGTTTTCCTTCAGTTTGCCGAAGTAGCTTTCTACAAGGTGGCGCCATTTGCAGGTCTCCCTGTCGATTTTGACCGGGAACTTCCGGTTGGATTTCGGCGGTATAACCGGGATAATATCACGCGCCCGCAGGTGTCCGACAGACCGCCTCCATGAACAGACGCGCATCATGGCCTGTCTGGCCGGGGTCGCTTTTTTTCCAAGACCAAAAGGGGCGATAATTGCCCATTGAGCGTCGTTCAAAACGCGTCTCATCAAGGTTGCTCTCCCCTGTTTGCAACCTTGAATAGCTTAGTTGCACAAATTAGCTGACGGTCGTATTTCCCCTTAGCTGGGACAGAGTTAGCCTATGGCCTCGGTGACGCGCAGGCAGTATTTACGGCAAGTGGTGCCGAGGCAGAAGCTGAAGGCAATCACATTGTGAGGGTTGACCTCCCTCGCCCAAGCAGGCCTGCAGCCTTATATCCACAATACCCGTGGCTGAACGTGAATGAAAACCTCAGTGCGGCTCGTATCGGCTGGTGGCCATAAGCTCCCAAGGTAGGTGGCTGACTTGTCCGGCCAAAACCTCGAAGCGGCGCTTAGAATCGTCGGTCGTATAAACAGCGTCGACAGCGTCTTTGATCCCTTTGATAGGCTTTGTTGCACAAATCGGTTGAAGGCCGATCTTCCCCTTTCCCCAGACACACTTAACCCACAGATTCCGTGATAGGTATGCCCAGAGCGGTGTAGCGGTTGAGGACGGCGATGCGAGTTTGGATTTGCGCGACCTGCCGGTCAAAGTCCCTCGCCATCAGCGATTGGCCGAATAATTTCATACAATGCATCCACTGAACGGCAGGGTTATGCGTAGCATGATCCTGAGAGGTTTTGTTTCGACGCAGCTTCTGCGGTGGTATCCGCTCCAACGTCGCCACAGGGTGCGACCCAGATATCGCTGCGCATTGACCGCTTCATTTCGCGCAATAGCTCCGGTGCGCGTCGTCTTCCAGGGCTTTGCGTTTTTGCGCTTGGGATCACAGCGTGAGCGTCTCTGACAGCAATCGCCTCGTGACATTTACGGGTGTCATACGCCCCATCCGCAGTAACGCTGCCGATGTCCTGATCAAGCGGGATTTGGTTCAGAAGTTCGGGCAACATAGGAGCATCCCCGATGTTGCTGGTGGTGATTTCGACCGCTCGTACTTCAAGCGTTTCCTCGTCGATGCCCATGTGTATCTTGCGCCAGATGCGGCGTTTGGAGCCACCGTGCTTGCGGGCGTTCCACCCGCCTTCACCTTCTGCTTTGATGCCTGTGCTGTCCGCTGCCCGTGCCAGCAACGAGAGGGGATTAAGAGGTTCAGCGGCCCCGTGGAACCGCGATACGGCAGGTTCACGTTCATTGTTTTCTGACGTCGACATAAGGTGCTGAAATCCGGCGCTACCCAATCCAGCCCGACCAGTCGCAGCAAGCTCTGGACGAACCCGGTTGTCTGACGGAGGGGCATGCCAAGCAGGACCTTCAATGTCAGACACGTCTGAATGGCCGCGTCACTGAATTGTTGCTGATGACCGCGTTTGCCGCTTGGCGGCGCCGTCCAAACCATCGCCGGATCAAACCTGATCAACAACGACCCGCGCCGCTTCAAGCTGTCGTTGTAAGGCGACCAATTCTTGATCTTGTACTTCGAAGGGGCCCAACTGCTCATCGTCCACAGCTATCACGCTAAATTCATACAGTGAATCCCATCAAACCATTTGTGCAACAAAGCCGCTGGCCACTCCCGGTCTTGAGAGCGGCATCGGTAATACTTCCGGCGGGCGTCTGTTCCCCCGAGAACGCTGATTTGGGGTTGTGCCGGAGTCAGTGCAACGCCTTAATAAGACTATGCGCTTTGCCCTTCTCGTCATTCTCCTTCTCGCCGCCTGTGGCCGTCCTCTGACGGATACCGAGCGCGCGTTTGCGGCGCAGATACATGGGCCCAACCTTGATCTGTCGAAGGTCCGCCTGCATGATGGTGCGCCCACTCGTGCGGTGACGTTCAAACGCAAGCCAAGGCCGCGCACGACCTGTCGGGAGCTGATCTTTCCGCCGGACCCGCCCGAGGAAAAGGTCATCACCACCAAACCCGCCGCTGTGGCGCTGTTTAACACCGTGCTGTTCGACAAGGACTGGTATCTTGACGACTATCTGCCGGATTATCCCGACCGCATCGGGCTGGTGGCCACCATGCTGCTCAGCCATGAATTGACCCATGTCTGGCAGTGGCAAAACCGCGCGCTCACCGGCTATTCCCCGCTGCGCGCCGCGAGCGAACATAGTCCGGGCGGTGATCCCTATCTTTTTGACCTCTCCGACAAGAAGTTCCTTGATTTCGGGTTCGAACAACAAGGCTCCATCGTCGAGGAGATGGTGTGTTGCCGTGCACTCAACCCGCAAGGCGCGCGTACAAAACGGCTGCATGCGCTGGTGCGGCAGGTAATGCCTGTCGCCCCGTTGCCGCAAAGCCCTGCGCATGATGTGGGGCTGCCGTGGGACGGCGTTGATCTGGAGAACATTTGCACATGAGAGGCCCTATGGCACAATACGCGATCATCATGATTCTGGCAGGGATCGGCGTCCCGATTCTGGCAGCACTCAACGCGCGGCTTGGTGTGCGCATCGGATCGCCTGCGGTAGCGGCAACGGTGCTGTTCGTAATCTCGTTCAGCATTGCGCTGATCACGGCGCTACTCACGGCTCCGCAAGCGTTTGCCCAGCTTGCAAGCGCGCCGAAACACCTGTTTCTTGCGGGGGCGCTGGTCGCTTTCTACATCCTCAGCATCACCTACATCGCGCCTTACTTCGGGATCGGCAACGCGGTGTTTTTCGTCCTGCTGGGGCAGCTTGTGTCGGCTGCACTGATTGATCAATTCGGGTTATTCGGCGCGCCGGTTTCGCCGATAAGCCTCACACGGGCGGCGGGGGTGGCTGTGATGGCCTTTGGCGTGTGGCTGACGCAATTGGCATAAACCACAGGACGGGCATCACCCTTGGACAAGCCGCATGATCTGGTCCCACGTTTCCTGCGACACCGCCACGTAATCCATCGTGTGTTTGTTGCACCCCCGCATCCGCGCGCCTTCGTCCTGCGCGATATAATCTTACAGCGCCTGTATCATTGCGCCAAAATCGGAAACCGGTGCCGCCACGATGGGCGAGGCATTGGCAAAGCCCGCCCCGACCAGGCCCGCCACCGCGATTTGCTAGGTGAAATACCCCAGCGAAGTGCATGTATGCGCATGGGTCACCGCAAACGAGGTAACGCCATTTCGCTGCGCCCCATCAAGCGCCACAGGCAGCCCGTGGGCAAAGGCCGGTCGGGCAAAGGGAAATCCCGCATCTACCACAACCGCGCCGGGACGTGATGTTCTTACCCCCGGCACCACCTGCCCCGACACGCGGCCCGAGCGCTGTGAAAACAGTAGCTTTCGACAGAATAGAGCCCGCAAATCTTGTTGCCGACGCTTTCGGCCTTGCATACCGCCCGTGCAACTTCGGCTACGGCATCCGGCAAGCTTCCTGTGGGGTCGTTCTTTCAAATCAAGGCACAGCGCCCGGGTCTCCCCGTCAGCTTGGTGTGCTGTTTTCTTAGGGTGTTGCAGGCGACACAAAATGCACGGTTCCATCCGGAAGCGGCCCGCCCAGACCGGCAAGCCGGATCACCGCCCCGTTGGACAGGTGAACAAGCAACCCGTCCTCGTCTATAACCTGCTCCGCGACGGTCGTGCTTTCGGGATCTTCTGTCTCAACCGCAAGCGCATCTTCCGAAATATCGAAATCGGTGATCACTATTGTGTCGCCCGCAAGGATATCCTCGCCGCCGGACACGTCACGCGCCGTGCCGACAGTCTCATTGGCAACAAGAACCGCATCATCATCCGCCTCACGGCTGATTTCCATATCCATGGGGTCGCCCGTCCGGGCCTGCGTATTCTCGATAAAGCTGCCGACATCGACCATTGCAACAGGATCGGTGGCATCCTCTGCCCAGTCGTCCTGATCGCTGGAACTATCATCGGCAGGATCGTCATTCATGCCAACAAGACCGACAATTAGCGGGCCGGCAGATGCGAGAAGCAGAATAACAAGAGGGGACATAGGCGGAGCCTGTTTGTTTTAGGTTCTTTGCCGCTTGGCCTAATCTACAATTGTGTCGAGAGTTGGAAAACCTTGTGCCGTGATCAGGCCTACGGCCCTAAAGCGCGCCCAGCCTGCCCTGATCCAGCCGGATCTGGCGGTCCATCCGCGCGGCCAGCTCCAGATTATGCGTCGCGATCAACGCGGACAGGCCCGTGCCGCGCACCAGCGCCATGAGCGCGGAAAATACCGTTTCGGACGTTTCGGGATCAAGATTGCCAGTTGGTTCATCCGCGAGCAAAAGGCGCGGCCCGTTGGCCAGCGCACGGCAAAAGGCAACACGCTGCTGCTCGCCACCAGAAAGCGCCGCTGGCCGGTGCGCACTGCGAGGAGCAACGCCAACCTGCGCCAGAAGCTCCTGCGCGCGCGCCTCGGCCTCCTTGCGCGCCACGCCATTGGCCAGTTGCGGCAGCACAATGTTTTCCAGCGCCGTAAACTCCGGCAACAAGTGGTGAAACTGATAGATAAACCCAACATCGGCGCGGCGCACTCGCGTGCGAACGCGGTCGCGTTGGTCTGTCATGTCGGCGCCCGCAATCTCGACGCGGCCCGCATCGGGCGTATCAAGCAGCCCCGCGATGTGCAGCAGCGTCGATTTTCCCGCCCCGGACGGCGCCACCAGCGCCACCACCTCGCCGCGCGCCAGTTCAAGGTCAATGCCGCGCAGCACGGTCACCTCGTTTGGCTTGCCGTGATTATAGCCTTTGGTGATGCCGCTAAGGCGCAGAACAGGGATCATTTCATTCATAGCGTAGCGCCTCGACAGGGTTCATCCGTGCGGCGCGGCGCGCGGGAAAGATCGTGACGATAAACGACAAGCCCAGCGATAGTCCGACCGCCGACAACACATCGCCCAGCTCAAGCTTGGCAGGCAGGAAATAGATGCCACGGATCGACGGATCCCACGCATCGCCGCCCGCCATCCAATTCACTAATCCGAACACCTGATCGACATAAAGCGCAAACAGACAGCCAAAAAGCACGCCAAGCGCCGTGCCGATCAGCCCAGTGAACGCGCCGCAAATGAAAAATATCCGCAGAATCGACCCTTCGGTCAGGCCCATCGTGCGCAGGATGCCAATGTCGCGGCCCTTGTTTTTGACCAGCATGATCAGGCCGGAAACGATGTTCATCGCCGCGATCAACACCAACACCGACAGGATAACGAACATCACGTTATCCTCGATATCCAGCGCGCTGAGAAATCCCGAGGACGCCTCCCGCCACGTCCAGATCAACGCGGTATCCCCCGCCGCCTGAAGGATACTGGCACTCAGCCGGTCCACCTCGTCCGGCTTTTCGACCATGACTTCCAACTCGTTCACCGCCCCTTCGGAGTTGAAAAACGATTGCGCCTCGGCGAGTGGCAGATAGGCGCGCGTACGGTCGATGTCATAACGCCCTGCGGTAAAGATATATGTAATCTCGTACCCGTTGACGCGCGGGCTGGTGCCAAATGCGGTTTTCACGCCATTGGGCGAGATGATCCTGATCCGGTCGCCCACCTGCGCGCCCAATGTCCGCGCCACGCCAGATCCGATAGCAATACCCTCGCCAAAGCGGTTGATGTCGCCTTGGGCCTTTTCGGGATCGGCGACGCGCGGAATGGTCATCAGGTCTTCGGGCGCAATGCCGAAGACTTCCACACCTGCGTTGTCGCTGCCGAACGATGCCATCACCTGCCCGCGCACGATGGGGGCCACCCGCGTCACCCCCGCGACCGCGCCGATGGAAGCCGCCAGCGCCTCATAGTCGCGGATCGAGCGGTCAACCGCACCGTTCGGCTGCATCCGCCCCATTTCATAGACGGTGACATGGGCGTTCGCCCCCAGAATGGTATCGACAAACTCTGCGCGAAATCCCGCGCGCACGGCCAGCGTCGCAATCAACGCGAAAACCGCCAGCGTAATGCCGATGAGGCTGATCCACGTCATCACGCTCACCCCGCCCTCGGCGCGACGCGCCCGCAGGTAGCGCCATGCGATCATCCACTCGAACGGGGCGAAGGGGGCAGTTTTATTGGCCATAACGGTCCTTGTCGGGAATTTCGCGCAATCTGATGCCTTGGGCGCGCAGGATCAAGTAGAGGCAATTCGCCGGAATGGCCAGACCAACAGACGAAAGAGCAGCCCCACCCCCAGAGTGCCCAGAACAAAGCCGACACCGGCAAAGACGAGGCCCGCAAAGTTCACCGCCACTGCGGGCTGATACGCGCTCCAAGCGGCGCGTGCGATTTCTCTGTCGGTTAGGCGCGAACCGTAATAGGCACGCATGAAGGGGCCATTCCCCTGCAACACAGCCAGATCTGCGCTGAGCCGCTCAAAGCGCGTGAACGTGCGGCCCATATCCGCTCCGCGCCGCGCCAGAAACGCGGTGCCTTTCATCTCCTCCAAAGCTTCCGCGCGGCTAAGACCCGCCGTGGCCGCCGACGCATCAAAATCGGCAACGACCTCGCCCAGCGCGTCCACCGCGCCACCGAGACGCTGCATGTATTGTTGAGAGTATTCGGGAAATTGCGAGCAAGCGACTGCCCCTGCCAACCCACCCGCCAAGGCCATTGTCCGTACTATCATGAAGCCCTCTCATGCAGATCAAACATATCCCACCTTCGTGCTTCGCCATGCCCGATTCCAGCCTGCTTTCAGGGCTTCCCGAGCCCCGTATAACCTCTGCTGGACGGAGCGAAAGCGGCTCTTGCTTCCCCGCTACTGCGGCGTTAGCCGCAGCAGGCGTCCATCAGTATTATCCAGTATCAAAATCGCGCCATCACGGTCGATCTCCACATCACGCACCCTGATCTCATCGGCGAAAAATCGCTCTTCACCGCTGACCCTGTCCCCCTCAAGGCGCAGCCGTACCAAGCCGCCGGGATTGAGCGAGGCGGCCAGCACATCACCCTGCCAATCGAGAAACATCTGGCCCTCGTAGAATACAAAACCGCCCGGCGCGATCACCGGATCCCAGTAATAACGCGGCTCGGTAAACCCTTGCGCGCGCGCCATGCCGGAACCGACGGGGGCGCCGCTATAGTTCACACCATAGCTGACGACGGGCCAGCCATAGTTCGCGCCTCTCTCGATCAGGTTCAACTCGTCTCCGCCGCGCGGACCATGTTCCAGCGTCCACAACTCACCGGTCGACGGACGCACGTCTGCACCTTGCACATTACGATGACCATAACTCCAGACCTCGTTGTCAAAGGGATTTCCCGGAACTGCACCGCCCTGCGGCAACACCCGTACAACCTTGCCATAGGTTTTGCCCGTGTCCTGCGCAAACTGCCGGTTTGTCTGTGTAAAATGCTCGCCCGTGGTGATGAAAAGATACCCGTCATGCGGCACCACCCGCGAACCGAAATGTATCGCGTTTGGTGACGGCGGATCCTGTACGAAAATATCCCGCACATCCAGCAACTGCATCTCGTCGTCACTTAACACTGCACGCGCGGCGGCGGTGGCCGACGTGTCGCCCTCCATAGGCTTTGCGTAGGTGAAATAGATCACGCGGCTTTGCGCGAAATCGGGGGCAAGTGCGACATCCAGCAATCCGCCCTGCCCGTCTACCAAAATGTCCGGCAGCCCTGTAATCGGCGGACCCACGGTGCCCTCTCGCACAACGCGCAAGGCACCTGTCCGCTCTGTCACCAGATAGCCGCCCTCGGGCAATACTTCGATACCCCAAGGGGTTTCCAATCCATCTGCCAAAACCTCGACCACAAGGCTGACGCCACTACCAAGCGGCGGCGCACGGGTCTGAGTGGGCCATAGAGAGGACAACTCGGGGGCATTCTTTGGCCCCTGCGCCACGCCTTGCGCACAGGCGGAGGTGCCCGCCAAAATCAATGCGCAACTGAAAAAAACCTGTCTCATCATCACTCCTGTCGCATGTCTACGAATAGAGGATGGCACAAAACACGCGCAGGTCCAGCCCGCGCGCGTTCCGATGTTCCTATTAGATGCCGTGAACCGTCAGGCCTTTGTAGATTTGCGCGATCTTCTCTACCGCCTGCTCGGGTGCCATCTCCACGCTCTCTCCGGTCCGGCGCGAGGTCAGCTCGACCACACCATTCTTAAGGCCACGCGGCCCCACAGTGATCCGCCACGGCAAGCCGATCAGGTCCATCGTGGCAAACTTGCCACCCGCCCGCTCTTTGCGATCATCGTACAATGGATCCAGCCCCAGCGCCGTTAGGCTATCATACAGCGCCTCACACGCCGCATCCGCTTCGACGTCGCCCTGCTTGAGGTTCACAATTCCGCAATGGAAAGGCGTCACGCCCTCAGGCCAGATGATGCCCTTGTCGTCATGGCTCGCCTCGATAATCGCGCCCAGAAGGCGGCTTACACCAATACCATGGCTGCCCATATGCACAGGCGTGACCTTGCCGTCGGGACCTTGCACAGTGGCCCCCATAGCTTCGGAATATTTGGTGCCGAAATAGAAAATCTGCCCCACCTCAATGCCGCGCGCCACGCGACGACGCTCTTCCGGCACCTCGTTGAACAGCGCTTCATCATGCGTCTCGTCCGTGCGCGCGTATTTTGAGGTAAACTCCTCCATGATCCCCGCGCATGCCGCGTGGTTATCATAATCAATCGTGCGCGTGCCAAATTTCAAATCGGTCACGGCGCTGTCATAAAACACCTCCGATTCACCGGTTTCCGCCAACACCAGAAACTCGTGCGTATCATCCCCGCCAATCGGACCTGAATCCGCCCGCATCGGGATCGCTTGAAGCCCCATCCGCTCATAGGTACGTAAATAGCTCACCAGATGACGGTTATAGGCATGAAGCGCGTCTTCCTTGGTCAGGTCGAAGTTGTATCCGTCCTTCATGAAAAATTCGCGTCCGCGCATCACGCCAAAGCGCGGGCGCATCTCGTCGCGAAATTTCCACTGGATGTGATACAGCGTCAGCGGTAAATCCTTGTAGCTGCCCACATGGCTGCGAAAGATGTCCGTGATCATCTCCTCGTTGGTCGGACCATACAGCATATCACGCCCCTGACGGTCAGTGACGCGCAGCATTTCTTCGCCGTAATCGTCATATCGCCCGCTCTCGCGCCACAGGTCCGCCGGTTGCAGCGTCGGCATCAGCATCGGAATGTGCCCCGCGCGCATCTGCTCCTCGTGAACAATATTCTCCAGCTTGCGCAACACCTTGAAACCAAGCGGCAGCCACGAATAAATGCCGGCGGCGTTTTGCTTGATCATGCCCGCGCGCAACATGTAGCGGTGGCTGACAATCTGCGCCTCCGAGGGCGTTTCCTTCATAACGGGCAGAAAATAGCGGCTCAAACGCATCACGGCATTCCTCTTTATTATTCAGGCTTCGGCTTAGGTCAAACCATAGACCGACACAATCGCCAACCCGTGCCTATTTCTTTTGGCCATAAATATCCCGGGAAGTTTGAAGGGCAGCGCCCTTCATTCTCCAAACAAAATCGCGTGCGGCGCAGCCGCTCTATTCCCCGGCTCCCACAGTACGCTGCGCCAGCCGCAGCGCCACCTGCGTCGCACGCCCCATATCCTGTACCGAAATCCACTCCAGGGGTCCGTGAATTTCCTGCATCCCGGTAAAAATATTCGGACAGGGCAGCCCCATCTCCGTCAGCCGCGATCCATCCGTGCCGCCCCGGATCGGCACGCTCACCGGTTCAAGCCCCACATCGCGCACCGCCTCATGCGCCAGATGCACCGGCGTCATATCCTCCTCCAGCCAATAGCGCATGTTGCGGTATTGCGGTGTGATCTCACAGATGATTTCGGCGCGCGGCTCGGTTGCTGCTATCGTCTCGCAAACACGCGTCAGCAGCGCGCCTTTCTGCGCCAACCCGTCGCGCTCGAAATCGCGGATGATGAAACCCATGCGCACTTGCGCCGCATCACCGGTGATATCGGTGGCGTGAATAAACCCCTGCGCGCCGCTTGTCGTCTCGGGCGTCATCGTGACTTGCGGCAATGTATCAATGATTTTGGCCGCCAGATGCATCGCGTTGACCAGCTTGTCCTTGGCCCAGCCGGGGTGGATCGACACCCCCTTGACCGTAACGATTCCACGGTCCGCCGAGAAAGTCTCGTGCTCCACCTCGCCCGGCTTCGATCCATCAAAGGTAAATGCGAAATCGCATCCCATATCGGCGGGCAAACGCGGATCGACACCGCGCCCGATCTCTTCGTCCGGGGTAAAGGCAAGCCGGATCTTGCCGTGTTTGATCTCGGGATGTTGCAACAAATGCCGCGCGGCGGTCATGATGATCGCAACCCCCGCCTTGTCGTCGCCCCCCAAAAGGGTCGTGCCAGAGGCGGTGATGATGTCATGCCCCACACAATCGGCCAGATGCAAAGATATATCCGGCCCCAACCGCCGCTCGGGGGCGTCGGCGAAACTGATATCACCACCGTTATACCGCCTGTGCAGCACCGGCTTCACGCCTGTCGCATTGAACTGCGGCGCGGTGTCGACGTGGGCGCACAACCCCATCACCGGCCCCTGCGCCGTGGCTGGCACCGTGGCCAGCACCACACCGTAATCCGTTAGCATAACGTCTTGCGCCCCCATCTCCTCCAGCTCGGCCAGCAGCATCCGGCTCAGATCCAGTTGACAGGTTGTGCTGGGCTGGCTCGGGCTGCTCTCGTCGCTTTGCGTGTCGATGGCGGCATAGCGCATAAGGCGTTCTTGAAGTTCGGTATCAAACGGGGTGCGCATGGGCGGTCTCCTCGGCGTTGGTTATCGCGCCTACACTGTGCGCACACCGCGCCGTGTCAAGGTCGGGAAACCCTGTGCGCCCTAACAATGCCCGATTTATTACCTACACTGGCACACCTTGAAACGCGCCCGAACATGCGCGATGAGAGTACAAGCAATCAGGAGAACCCCATGGCCCTGCCCGTCCGCGATCAACTGAAGTACTGGGGTTTTGCCACCTTCGTCTTCCTCGTTGTGCTTTGGTTCATGGGCGATGTTCTGCTGCCCTTTATCCTTGGCAGCGCAATTGCATATTTTCTCGATCCGATCGCCGACCGGCTGGAACGGATGGGGCTAAGCCGCGCGCTTGCCACCGCCGTGATCACCGTCGTTATGCTGATGATTTTCGTCATCGTTGCCCTCCTTGTCATTCCCACTCTGGTGGGCCAGGCGATCAATCTTGTGGAAATTGCCCCCGAGCTGACCCGTAAATTCGTCGATGTTCTAACCCAGCGGTTCCCTTCCATTCTCGAAGAGGGATCGACCCTGCGCACCTCTATCCAGTCGCTGGGAGGTATCGTACAGGAACGCGGCGGGCAGCTTTTGGAAACCGCGCTGAGTTCGGCGGCGGGGCTGATCAACATCATCATGTTGTTTGTCATCGTGCCGGTTGTCGCCGTCTACATGCTGCTGGACTGGGACCGGATGGTTGCGCGTGTTGACGGGTTGTTGCCGCGCGATCATGCGCCGGTGATCCGCCAGTTGGCCCGAGACATTGACCGCACCCTCGCTTCTTTCATCCGTGGCATGGGTACGGTGTGCCTGATCCTTGGCGCATATTACGCGATTACGCTGATGCTTGTCGGTCTGCAGTTCGGGCTGGTGGTCGGGTTTATCGCAGGGCTGGTAACGTTCATCCCCTATCTGGGGGCTTTGATCGGGGGGGCATTGGCCATTGGTCTGGCGCTGTTCCAGTTTTGGGGTGACTGGCTTTCCATCGGGTTGGTGGCGGGCATTTTTGTCCTTGGTCAGGTGGCCGAGGGCAATTTCCTCACACCCAAACTGGTCGGGGACTCGGTGGGTCTGCATCCGGTTTGGCTCATCTTTGCGCTGGCCGTGTTCGGCACCCTTTTCGGCTTTGTCGGTATGCTCGTGGCGGTACCATTGGCCGCCGCATTCGGCGTGATCGCGCGCTTTGCGGTGAGCCGGTATCAAGACAGCCTGCTTTACCGCGGCACAGAAACACCCCGACAGCCCACAAACAGCGACCCCGAGTGATGGCACAGCAATTAGGACTGGCCCTGCCCAGCCGCGTGGCGCGCGGGCGTGAGGATTTCCTTGTGGCACCGTCGAACGCGATGGCGGTTGCAATGATCGAAAACTGGCGCAAATGGAGCGGTGCCAAGCTGGTGCTGACAGGCCCCAGAGGCGCGGGTAAAACCCACCTCACCCACGTTTGGGCCGACGCCGCAGAAGCGCGAATCATTCCGGCGACCGCGCTGCGCACCGATGACGTGCCCGAGCTGGCACAAACAAGCGTTGCGGTTGAGGATGTGGACCGGATTGCGGATGATCCCGACGCCCAGACGGCGCTGTTCCATCTGCACAATCTGGTCCTTGCCGAGGGCCATTCACTGCTTTTGACCGGCACCGGGGCGGTTGCACATTGGGGCCTGACGCTGCCCGATCTGACAAGCCGGATGCGCGGCGCGCTGGAGGCCGGCATCGACGCGCCCGACGATGCGCTGTTGTCTGCGGTGCTGGCCAAGCTTTTGGGGGACCGTCAGTTGGTGCCGCGCCCGGACGTCATTCCCTATCTGCTTAACCGGATGGACCGCTCCTTTGCCGAGGCACAGCGCATTGTGGCCGCTCTTGACGCCGAGAGCCTTGCGCGCAAACGTCCGATCACCCGCTCACTGGCCAGCGACGTGCTGGACAAAGACACCACAGACACGTCATAGTTACGCAGGTCAGGACGGCAATGACTGTCATACTCCTGTTACATCAAAGCGCGATAAACCCTTATGTCTGATGCCGATTTCCTCAAAGCGCCGTTCAACGCGCCCGTCGATCTACCCGATCTGGACCTCACCGGTCCGGGCCGCTTTTTCAATCGCGAGCTGAGTTGGCTGGGCTTCAACTGGCGGGTGCTGGAAGAGGCCGAAAATCCGCGCGTTCCGCTACTGGAGCGGTTGCGATTTTTGTCGATTTCCGCTGACAACCTTGATGAATTCTATACCGTGCGCGTCGCGGGCCTGCGCGAGCTGGCACAGGCGGGCAACACCACACCCGCCGCTGACGGGCTGACCCCAGCCGAGCAGCTGGTGCTGATAAATCAGGACGCGCGGGCACTGATGATGTCGCAGCAACGCGTTCTGGTGGACCTTCTCAAAGAGCTGGATGCACAAAATATCATGCTTGAGGGGCCGGACGATCTGAGCAAATCCGACCTTGAGGCGCTTGACGATATTTTCCTCAGTCGTGTGTTTGCGGTTTTGTCACCGCTGGCGATTGATCCCGCGCACCCCTTTCCGTTCATTCCCAACACCGGCTTTGTTCTGGCCGTCGAGCTTGAGCGCGTTCACGACAAACGCCCGCTTCAGGCGCTGCTGCCGATCCCCGCGCAGATCGACCGTTTTGTCCCCCTCCCTGCCGAGCAGGGATCAAAGCGGTTTCTACCGCTCGAAGATCTGATGGCGTTGAAAATTCCCGACCTTTTCCCCGGCTACAAGCTTAAGGCGCATTTCGAATTCCGTGTGCTGCGCGACAGCGACCTTGAGGTCGAAGAAGAGGCCGAAGACCTTGTGCGCGAGTTTGAAGTCGCGCTCAAACGGCGCCGTCGCGGCGAGGTTGTGCGGCTGACCCACGGGGCTGGTGCACCGGCCAAGCTTAAGGCCATGGTCATGCAAGAACTGCGCGTCAAACCCCAAGATGTGATCGAGATTGACGGCATGATTGGCGTCGACGATCTGGCCGAGCTGGTGACAGACGACCGGCCCGACCTGCTGTGGCCGCAGTTCACGCCGCGTGTGCCGGAACGTGTGACAGACCATGAAGGCGATATGTTCGAGGCGATCCGCTCAAAGGACATGTTGCTGCATCATCCTTATGAAACATTCGACATGGTGGTGCGTTTCCTGCAACAGGCCGCGCGCGACCCCGATGTCGTGGCGATCAAGCAGACACTTTACCGGACCTCGCGCGACAGTCCCATCGTCGAGGCGCTGTGCGAAGCGGCGGAGGGTGGCAAATCGGTCACCGCGCTGGTCGAGTTGAAGGCCCGCTTTGACGAGGCCGCCAACATCCGTCAATCGCGCAGGCTGGAACGTGCGGGCGCGCATGTGGTCTACGGCTTTATCGACCTCAAAACCCACGCCAAAATTTCAACGGTGGTGCGCCGCGAGGGGGACAAGCTGGTGACGTATACCCATTATGGCACCGGCAATTATCACCCGATCACGGCGCGCATCTACACCGATCTGTCGCTGTTCACCTGCGATGAAAAACTGGGGCGCGATGCAACCAAAGTGTTCAATTTCCTTTCGGGATATGCCCAACCGGCGCATCTGGACAATCTTGCGATCTCGCCTACCACGCTGAAACCGCGTCTGTTGGAGATGATTGCCGCCGAGGCCGGACATGCAAAAAATGGCAAACCAGCCGAGATCTGGGCCAAGATGAACAGCATTATCGACAGCGAAGTGATCGACGCGCTGTATGCTGCATCGAATGCGGGGGTAAAGATCAGCCTTGTGATCCGCGGCATCTGCGGGCTGCGTCCGGGGATCAAGGGGCTCTCCGAGAACATCCGCGTGAAATCCATCGTTGGCCGGTTTCTCGAACATTCGCGCATTGTGTGCTTTGGCAACGGTCACGGTCTGCCACACAAAAAGGCACGGGTTTTTATATCTTCCGCCGACTGGATGGGTCGCAACCTTAACCGCCGGGTCGAGACGCTGGTCGAGATCGAGAACCCGACCGTACAGGCGCAGATCACCAGTCAGATCATGGCGGCCAATCTGGCCGATGTGGCGCAAAGCTGGATCATGGCACCCGATGGCAGCTTTTCAAGGCCTCCGCCCGTCGAAGGGCAATTTGCATTCAGTTGCCACCGGTTCTTTATGGAAAACCCGTCGTTGTCGGGACGCGGATCGGCGGGGGCATCCGATGTGCCCAAGCTGACCCATACCGAAGACTAGCGCGACCAAGTAGCGCGCCTGCGCTCTTGGACCATTGACCTGCCGAAACCCATGGGCCAGTTTGCCCGAACTCGCAGCATTGCCGGAGCGCCTATGACCGAGCAGACCACTCCCGCCTCTTCTGTACCCGAAACGGGTGTTGCCGATCTGGGGCTATTCGGCAAACCGCTGTTCCAGGATCCGGGCGCACGCGCCTTGCGCCGTGTCGGTGTTGTCGATGTCGGCTCGAACTCGGTGCGGATGGTTGTGTTTGACGGCGCTGCGCGCTCTCCCGCCTATTTCTACAACGAAAAGATCATGTGCGCGTTGGGGGCCGGGGTGGCCGAAACCGGCCATCTGTCGCCCGAAGGCCGCGTGCGCGCGCTGAGCGCGATGCGCCGGTTCAAGAAGCTTGCTGATGGCATGGGATTGTCGGAGTTGACTGTTGTTGCCACCGCTGCCGTGCGCGATGCCAGCGACGGGCGCGCCTTTTGTGATGACGTGCGGGCCGCGACCGGCCTGCGCATCTGGGTGATCGTCGGAGAGGAAGAGGCGCGGCTTTCGGCGCAAGGCGTGCTTCTGGGCTGGCCCGGCGCTTATGGTCTGGTTTGCGATATCGGTGGCTCCTCGATGGAACTGGCCGAGATTTCAGGCGGGCGCGTCGGGCGTCGTGTGTCATCCAACCTTGGCCCGCTGAAACTGCGCGATCTCAGCGGAGGTGCCAAGGCGCGCGAAGCCGTTATCAAAGAGGTGATGGATGGCGTCGCCGAGAAAATGGGCAAGCAACGCGACCGTCTGTTCCTTGTGGGTGGTTCGTGGCGGGCAATCGCGCGGATCGACATGATCCGTCGCGACTATCCGCTGCATGTTCTGCATGAATACCGCATGACCCGCCAATCCGTGCGCGACACCATCGAATTCATCAAAAAATCCGACATGGACACGCTGCGACAGGAGGCGGGTGTTTCTGCTGCCCGCGCGGCCCTTGTTCCTTTTGCTATCGAAGTGCTTGGCCGCCTTGTCAAAACATTCAAACCCAAAGACATCGCCATTTCCAGCTACGGCATCCGCGAGGGAATGCTGTACGAGCAAATGCCGCAACGCCTGCGCGACCGCGACCCGCTGGTCGAGGCGTGCCGTTTCGCCGAAGCCAAGGACGCGCGCATGCCCGGATTCGGGCGCAAGCTCTACAATTTCATCCTGCCGATCTATAAATCCGCGCCGCCTGCGCGCAAACGACTGATCAAAGCCGCCTGTCTTCTGCATGACGTCAGCTGGCGCGCGCACCCCGATTACCGTGCCGAAGTTTCCTTTGACAATTCCACCCGCGCCAACATGGGCGGCCTCAAACACTCGGAGCGGATTTTTATGGGGCTGGCGTTAATGCACCGTTATTCCAACAAACGCGACAACGCCCGCTTTGCCGATCTGTACGCGATGGTCGATGAACAGACACGCGCCGAGGCCGAAATACTGGGCAAGGCGATGCGGTTTGGCGCAATGCTGTGGATGGACAAAATTGACGAGCTGGGCGAAATCCGGTGGTTCCCGAAGAAAAAAGAACTGCATTTGCGGCTCACGGATGACATGATGCCGCTCTACGGCGAAGTGGCGGCAGCGCGCTTTTGTTCACTGGCAAGCGCGCTGGATGCGACCGCCATTGTCAAGACAGCCCGCCGTTAAAGGTCGATCTGCGCATCCGGCTCTTGCGGTGTCTCGACTGGCTGGTCCGGCTTGCGACGGATGATGATGTCGCCATTGGGCAGCACCTCGGGCGCATGATAAACGCTCCAGTCCTCTACCTCGTCCAGCAGATCGCGCAGCTTTGGCCCCATTTGGGTGACAAACTCCTCCAGCGCCGGTCCCGCTTCCTTCATCAAAGCCGCGAGATCGTCAAAGGCCGGTGCCATCTCTTTCATCAGCCCCTCAAGAAACATCTGCGCGCCGCGCTCCATCAACGAAGGCGGCTCGGCCTCCTGTGCGGCAAGGGGAGCTGTTAACAGCAAAAGGGCGAGCGGGGCAGCAAGAATCTGTTTCATACACTGAATATAGGGGCGCATCGCGGGTTCGCCAAATCAGATGTCGATATCCAGCGTGACAGGGAAATGATCCGATGCCGTAACCAAAGCATCGCGCAGGGTGGCATTGTGCCAGCAATCAGGGTCATCCAGCGGATGCCATATCGTCCAGCGCGGGTTGCGCGCACGCATGTCAGGGCTGACCATGATATAATCCAGCAAGGCCTGCAAATACCGTTTTTCGGGCTGGATCCAGAAGCGTGATGTGGTCGGCATGGCCCCCAGCCGCTGGCCCAGCGCGCGCGCGGCGTGCGGATCATAAAGACGGCTCGCAGCATCATCACCCAGCAGGATTTCGACCGATGAGCGCCCGAATAGTTCTTCGAAGGCATCCAGCCCCGGACCGTCGTTTAAATCTCCCAACAGCATCAGTGGCGTATCGTCGGCCAGATGGCTGTCGATCCGGGCGCGCAACCAGATCGCCTGTGCCAGTTGCTTGCGCCGGTTGGCAATTGCGATCTGCATCGCGTGGGCTTCATCGCGCGCGCCATGCGGTGCCTTGGATTTCAGATGCGCCCCGATCATGCGAAACCGCAAGCCGGACTGCGTTTGCACGGCCAACTCCAGCGGCGGCTTGGAAAAGACAACGCGATCCGCGGTCGCGTCAACATCCAGATCTATGCGCAGGGTCATGTCAAAGCGCGGCGCGCCTGTCGCACCTGTCGCTCCGGTGATCTTGCCTTGCGGGTCATGGCGGGCCGAGATCACCTCTGGATCGAACATCAGCGCGATACCCTGCTTGGTGTGGTTGGCGAATCCCATCACCACCTCGCGCGCACGCAGATCAAAACGGGCCGCGAAATTGGCGAGCGCCGCAGGGTTTCCCTGCGCATGCCCTGCGTCCGGCGCCTCGATCACCATGACGGCATCGGCATCAAGCGCCTGAAAGACCGTGCCAAGGGCGGCGGTTTGGCGGGCGCGCGTCACGTCATGACGCCCCGACCAGCCGTTATCGTCATAAAGCGCGCCTTTTTTGTCGAAGAGGTACGAAAACCATTCAACATTATAGGTCGCGATCCGCATCAGCCGGATTTCCCGGAGAGCGTTTCCCACGCGCGGTTGATGTCGATCATGCGCTTTTCGGCCATCCGCACCGCCTCTTGCGGCAGGCCCCGCGCCGTCAGCGCATCAGGATGGTTCGCCCGCACCAGCTTGCGCCACGCCGCGCGCGCCTCTTCGCGCGAAGCACCGGGCGCGATGCCCAGCACGGTGTGTGGCAGCGGCGAGGTATTGGGAACAAAACGTGCGCGCAACGCCTCGAAATCGCCCTCCGGCAGCGCAAAAATCGCAGCAACTTCCTCCAGAAATGCATTTTCGTTCGGGTGGTAAACGCCATCCGCCATGGCAATATGGAACAACCCTTCAAGCAGATCCGACAGTATGGGAGTATCGTCCTGAAACATCGTTTTGATACGGCGGGCGTAATCATCAAATCCGGCAACATCGGTACGCGCCAGATCAAAGACCCGTGCCGCCCCCTGCGTATCCGCATCGCCAATCTGGAACACCTCGCGAAAGGCGGTGACCTCGTCGCGGGTCACGCGGCCATCGGCCTTGGCCATCTTCGCGCCCAGCGCGATAACGGCGATGGTAAAGGCGACAGAACGTTCGGGCGGTGTACGCAGCCTGTCAAACACCTGCGACAGCCCTTCGCCGGAGGCAAGGGCAGACAGCGCTTCGGTGATGCGGGTCCAGATCGACATGGGGCCATCCTAATCCGTCAGACAAGAAAAATCAGTGCGGACCGAAGCATAGTGCCCTGTCATCAAGACAAGATTCAACCAACGATCCCGTTAGCGCCCTATCTCGCGCAACGCGCACCCGTTTGCAAATATCAATCGGTCGGGACAGGCGGCGACAACCCTTTTTGCGTGCAATGTGGCGTGACGCGCAAAACAAGCCGCCACTTGCGGCGTTGTCATGCGCGCCCTACGGCGCTGATACGTCGCGTTTTCCCAGAATACAGCGCGGCAGCGCGGATTTCCCGCGCCACCGCCACATGATTATCCGCGTGCTTCGCGGATGAGCTCCAGAATATCCTGCGCCGCGTTGGGGATATTAGTGCCAGGGCCAAAGATCGCCTTTACGCCCGAATCGTGCAGGAACTTGTAGTCCTGCTGCGGAATAACACCGCCACAGATCACCAGAATATCCTCGGCTCCGGCGTCTTTCAGCGCCTTGATCAGTTGTGGTGCCAGCGTCTTGTGGCCTGCCGCCTGAGAGCTGATGCCGATGACATGCACATCGTTGTCCACCGCGTCTTGCGCCGCCTCGGCAGGGGTCTGGAACAGCGGCCCCACATCCACATCAAAGCCGATATCGGCAAAGGCGGTTGCGATCACCTTGGCACCGCGATCATGGCCGTCCTGCCCCATCTTGACCACCAGCATACGGGGGCGGCGGCCTTCGGCTTCGGCAAACTCCTCGACCGATTTCTGGATCGCGGCAAACCCTTCGTCGCCCTCGTAGGCCGCGCCGTACACACCGGCGAGCGTTTTGACTTCGGCGCGGTGGCGGCCGAACTGTTCTTCCATAGCCATGCTGATTTCTCCTCCGGTGGCACGGGCGCGGGCCGCTTCCACAGCGGCTTCCAACAGATTACCGCCTTCCTTGGCACGGCGGGTCAACTCTTTGAGCGCGGCAGTGCAGGCCGCTTCGTCGCGGGTGCTGCGGATCTTTTGCAGTCGCTTGATCTGGCTGTCGCGCACGGCAACGTTATCAACGTCAAGAATGTCGATCGCGTCTTCCTTTTCGCGGCGGTATTTGTTGACGCCAACGATCACATCCGTGCCACGGTCAATGCCCGCCTGCCGCTGTGCGGCGGCTTCTTCGATGCGCAGCTTGGGCATGCCCGACGCAACGGCCTTGGTCATGCCGCCAAGCTCCTCTACCTCTTCGATCAACTTCCATGCCGCTTCAGCCAGATCATGCGTCAGCTTTTCAACGTAATAGGAACCGGCCAGCGGATCGACTACATTGGTCACGCCGGTTTCTTCCTGCAAAACCAGTTGTGTGTTGCGCGCGATCCGGCTGGAGAAATCGGTCGGCAGGGCAATCGCCTCGTCCAGCGCGTTGGTGTGCAGCGACTGCGTCCCGCCCAACACCGCCGACATCGCCTCGTAGGCGGTGCGGATCACGTTGTTATAAGGATCTTGCTCTTGCAGGCTCACACCGGAGGTCTGGCAGTGGGTGCGCAGCATGCTGGATTTGGGATTCTGGGGTTTGAATTCATCCATAATACGTGACCACAAAAGACGGGCGGCGCGCAGCTTGGCGGCTTCCATAAAGAAGTTCATGCCGATGCAGAAGAAAAAGCTCAGGCGCGGGGCGAATTTATCGACATCCATGCCGGCGGCGATCGCCGTGCGCACATATTCACGGCCATCGGCCAGCGTGAACGCAAGTTCCTGCACAAGGTTCGCGCCCGCTTCCTGCATGTGGTAGCCGGAAATCGAGATGGAGTTGAATTTCGGCATCTCGTTAGCGGTGTATTCGATGATATCCGCGATGATCTTCATCGAAGGTTCGGGCGGATAGATATAGGTGTTGCGGACCATAAATTCTTTTAGAATATCGTTCTGGATCGTCCCCGAAAGCACCGCGCGGGAATGCCCCTGCTCTTCGCCTGCAACGATGAAATTAGCGAGGATCGGGATCACGGCCCCGTTCATCGTCATCGAGACAGAAACCTTGTCCAGCGGAATGCCGTCAAACAGGATTTTCATGTCCTCGACGCTGTCAATCGCCACACCCGCCTTGCCGACATCGCCCTCAACGCGGGGATGGTCGCTGTCATAGCCGCGGTGGGTCGCCAGATCAAACGCCACGGAAACACCCTGCTGCCCCGCCGCCAGTGCGCGGCGATAGAAAGCGTTTGATTCCTCGGCTGTGGAGAAACCGGCGTATTGGCGGATCGTCCACGGACGGCCCGCATACATCGTCGCCTTTACGCCGCGCGTATAAGGCCCCTGCCCCGGAATTCCGCCCAGATGGGTCACATCCTCAAGATCGTCTGCCGTATAAAGCGGCTGTACGTCGATGCCTTCCAGCGTATTCCATGTCAAATCCTCCAGCGAACGGCCACGCAGTTCGCCTTTGGCCAGTTTACGCCATGAATCCTTGTCGGCGGAGGTCGGTTTGTTGGTCATGGGAATGTCCTTTTGTTATGGCGCCCGCGGACAGGTTGAACCCTGTTTTGTCACGGGTGTGATCCTCTGTCAGTGTTGCAAGCCCGCCCGCACCCGCGGTGAGCCACATTATATCGTCGGCATAAGCCTCGCGCAGCGCAGCGGCCTGTGCAGGGGTGAACGGGCTCCAGCGGCCTTCGGCGGCCTGCAGGTGGTCGGGCAGCGTGGCCGCATCACCCCCTTGCTCTACCAGTTTGCTGCGCAACGCAGCCACATCCGGCGAACGGTTGAGCCAGGCTTGAGCGTGCGTGCGCGGCGCGGGCCGCCCCGTCGCCTGTGACATTACCAGATCCGCCCGCCCCGCGAACTGTTCAAACGGAAGAACCTTTATCTCCGCCCCCGGAATCGCGCAGGCCATGTCGGTGATCACGTCACGCCAGCGGCGCGGATTTGCAGCAACTTCGGCACAGCGTACAGCATCCGGCACCGGATGTCCCCGCCCCACACCATAGGCTACAACCGACGACCACCACAAATCCTGCGCGCGGATCATCATCACCACCCGCGTCACCTGCCCGTCAAAGGCCGCAGACAGCCGCGCTATCCGCTCGCCGATGGCAGGATAAAGGCTTTTGGTGTGCAAACAGTTGCGCGGCGCGCCGATCATGTTTTCCTCGCTCACAATCAGGCGGGCCGCCCCCGCGCGGCGCACTTGTTCGGTGTGTATCCGCACACGCCCTGCCGCCCGTCGCTGCAATTCGCGCCCGTTTACCAGTCGCGGTTTGGCGAACAGTCCGGAAAACACCCCGTTGCGCAGCATTTGCGGATCCCAGACCACCGTATCATCCGCCAAAAGAGGCGTCCGGTTGCCGCGAAGGTAATGTTGGAAACTGGTGGAACTAGTCCGGTGGGACCCCACATGGAGAATGATATCCATAAGCCTGCGCGCGCCTCTATGCCAATGGGCCACCAAAAATGGCCGAAAAAGGGAAATCTGCCCCTTCATGCGACATAATCCCTTGCTGCGGCCTTAATGGTAAAAATGGAGAGAACGGCGTTCGCATTCGCGCACAGATCGCCTATATAGCACTCCAGAGGAGAGCATATGAAATCGTTTCTTACAGCTGTTTTTATAGGAGCTTTCGCCTCCGTATCATACGCGCAATCCAATCCGGCGGGGGCTTCCCTGCTGGAAGTCCGGGTCGCGTCCGAGACAGATTTAGATGAATTTAAGTGGATAAAGCGCCCCGTTGTCGTTTTCGCCGACAGCGCCAACGATCCGGCCTTCGTCGCACAGATGGAGTTTCTGAATGCCGGTGCCGAGCGAATGGCCGAGCGCGATGTGGTCGTGATCGTGGACACCGAACCTGATGCGCGCAGCGCGATCAGGCTCAAAATGCGGCCACGCGGGTTCATGCTGACGTTGGTTGGCAAGGACGGTAAGGTGATGCTGCGCAAACCGTTCCCGTGGAGCGTGCGCGAAATCAGCCGCAGTATCGACAAGATGCCAACGCGCAAGCGTGAAATCCGCGAAAACAAACAAATAATCGGAGGGTAACCCCCAAGCCCCGTCTGCTTTGCCGTCGACACATTCATTCGAAAAAGCTCTCGTCCAACGCTTTCACAACGTCGGAAATCCTCTGTTCCCCTTGTGCAGAGGAACGGAGGACCGGTTTCATGAGCGTTTGATAGTCAGGGGTCGCCAAAACTCTATTCGAACTCCATGATCACTTCGTCAACGGCAAGGCTGTCACCCGCGCTTGCGTTGATTTTGGACACGACACCTTTCTTCTCGGCGCGCAGGATGTTCTCCATCTTCATCGCCTCGATGGTACACAGGGGCTGGCCGTCCTGCACTTCGTCGCCGACTTCGACGGCGAGATTCACCACCAGACCGGGCATCGGGCAAAGCAGCAGTTTGGACGTATCGGGGGGCAGTTTTTCGGGCATCAAGCGGGCCAGTTCGGCCTGGCGCGGTGTGCGCACATGCACCTTGAGATCGGCACCACGGGTGCGGATACGGAAGCCACCCGAGATTTTTCCAACCTTAAGCACCAGCGGCGCATCGCCAACGGTCATCGTGGCCAGTTGATCGCCCGGTGTCCAGTCGCCCGTCACACGCAGCGTTTCGCCATCGTCGAAGGTGACGTTAGCGCCTGAAATGTCCGCGTCGATTGCCACATCAAAACTCTCGCCCTGAACGGCCACGTTCCAGTCGCTGCCAACCTTGCGTTCGTGATTGTCCATCCGGCCCGACACCCGCGCGCGGCGGATTTCGGCAACGCGGTGCATCGCGGCCGTCGCCGCTGCAAGGCGGCGCAGGTCGGTTTCGGCAAGCGTGACACCTTCAAAGCCGTCGGGATACTCCTCCTCGATAAACGCGGTCGTCATCTCGCCCGAGATGAATTTCGGATGGTCCATCACGGCGCTGAGGAACGGCAAGTTGTGCCCGATCCCTTCGACTTCGAAACTGTCGAGCGCGACACGCATCCGCTCGATCGCCTCGGCGCGGGTCGGTGCCCATGTGCAAAGTTTGGCAATCATCGGGTCATAGTACATCGAGATTTCGCCGCCCTCGTAAACGCCGGTATCGTTGCGTACCGCTGTTGTCCCGCCGGGCGCGTCATCCTGCCATTTCCCGTTATCAAGCAACGGACCAGCGGCAATTTCCGCCGGGGGACGGTAGCGCGTCAAACGTCCGATGGACGGCAAAAAGCCGCGATACGGGTCTTCGGCATAAAGACGGTTTTCGATGGCCCAGCCGGTCAGCTTTACATCGTCTTGCGTGATGCCCAACGGCTCGCCATTGGCGATGCGGATCATCTGTTCGACCAGATCAACACCGGTGATCAATTCGGTGACAGGATGCTCCACCTGAAGGCGTGTGTTCATTTCGAGGAAGTAAAAATTCTTGGCCCCGTCAACAATGAATTCAACAGTCCCTGCGGACGTATAACCAACGGCCTGTGCAAGCGCGACGGCCTGCTCGCCCATCGCCTTGCGGGTCGCTTCGTCCAGAAACGGCGATGGCGCTTCTTCGACGACCTTCTGGTTGCGGCGCTGGATCGAACATTCGCGTTCGCCCAGATAGATGCCGTTACCGTGCGCATCGCACAGAACCTGAATTTCGATATGGCGCGGCTGGGTCACGAACTTTTCGATAAAGATGCGGTCGTCACCAAAGGAATTGGCCGCTTCGTTCTTGGAAGACTGAAAGCCCTCGCGCGCCTCTGCATCGTTCCATGCGATGCGCATTCCTTTGCCGCCGCCCCCTGCGGACGCCTTGAGCATCACCGGATAGCCGACTTCGTTCGAAATCTTGACCGCTTCGTCTGCGTCCGCGATCAGCCCCATGTAGCCCGGAACGGTGGAAACGCCTGCTTCCTGCGCGATCTTTTTCGAGGTGATCTTGTCCCCCATCTTTTCAATCGCACCGACAGGGGGGCCGACAAACGCCACGCCCTGTGCCGACAGTGCTTCGGCGAATTTCGAGTTCTCCGACAGGAAGCCATAGCCGGGGTGAACCGCCTCGGCGCCGGACGCTTTGACTGCCTCCATCACTTTCTCGATGACGATATAGGACTGGTTGGCAGGCGGCGGACCGATGTGGATCGCTTCATCCGCCATCTGCACATGCAGCGCCTGCTTGTCAGCGTCCGAATAGATCGCAACGGTCTGGATACCCATTTTGCGTGCGGTTTTGATAACACGGCAGGCGATCTCGCCCCGGTTGGCGATCAGGATCTTATTGAACATTGGCATGTCCCTTTTGGTATTTACGATGTGAGGAATGCAAAAAACCACGCAAGGCCCGTCGGCCAGCGTGGTTTAGCGATGACGAAAAGGCGGCTGAACCGCCGGTAAGGACTGAACCGCCAGTAAGAACGGGGCCGCCGGTAAGAATGCTATCGGCAGTTAACGACTTTGGTCTGGCACGCGAGCACGCTTGCGCCCGCGCCGATGGCCGCGCCTTGCAAGAGACTGCCGCTAACGACGGCCGCGGTACCCGCACCGATAACCCCACCGCTAAGAGCTTGTTCGCCAATGGTGTTGCCGCAGGCCGCAAGGGCGCCACAAATCGTTCCAATGAGTGCGATGTTCCGGATGAGCATGACAGTGTCCTGTTTAATATAGTGTTAAGCCGGTTAACGCGGCGCAGCGCAGATGGTTCCACGCCCGTCCTGCCCTGCCATTTCGGCCAATCCGGAAAAAGCACGGGCAGCAAGGCGTCGCGACATGCCTGCCGCCCGCGAAAGGAAGAGGTTCTGGTATGAGGCGAGTGATAGAAACGCAGCCTCGCAGGCCCGATACTGCCGCCGGACGCCACCACTGCAAAGCATTCACACGCGCCATGCGCCCGATCGGCCATGCCTTGCCCAAATTCCGAAGCGCTGCGCGGGATCATGCCGAGTCGTCCGCAAACGCGTCCGGATAAGACATCCGCGCCACACGTTCGTTGATGACAAGCATTGCCTCGTAATCCGCAGGATCAAACGGATCGGTCGCGGGCAACACCTCGCGGCCGAAAAGCCACGCAAGGCGCCCCACATCCAGATTGCCCCGCTCGAACGGTTCGGCACCGAAATGTTCCCACAACGCCTTCATAAACGCTTCGTCCGCGCGTTTGTCGGGCGCACGCCGGTCGGAGCGCCGCTCGCGACTGGTTATTTCGGTTGCGCCCTTGGGGTTGGCACGCCGCAGGGTGAATTGAAAATCCGTTCCGGGCAGACGCCCGGGAAATCCGCGATGTTTGAGCATATAGGCTAGTGCCATGCTGCGCCCTCCGCGTTGAGGGTTGGGGTCAGAGCGGGCGAAATCGCCCGCTCTGTCGCGGTATTACTTGTATTTGCCCGTGTACACCGGCTCCTGGCTGATGGGTTCGGGGTCAACAACCACAAATTCTTCGACCTGCTGCTCTTGGGCACAGGCGGCAACTGTGGCGATAAAGCCGAATGCTGCCAAAAGTTTGATGCTCTTCGACATCTGTATCTCCTGTCTCGTGTGAAACGGAACAGGCGTATCTGTCCTGTCGCATGTCCCGCATTGAAAACGGACGCCACAGATGTGCCGCCCTGCGCCATCATAGCGCAGTGCAGCCCCTGTGGATATGTCGACAAAACCGCACCGCAGACCTGTGACGCTAAAGCCGCAAAATGCCCCTTACACGCCCTTCGCGCCGCAAGATGTTGTGTATACATCAGAATTCGTCCCAGATACAGGCACCGTTTTCGGTGCGGAATGATTCAAAATACTGCGTGGCGTCCGGATCCGGCTGCCCGAATTCGGTAATCCGGTCCATAAAGGAAATCACAATCTTATCCGCCGCGAGGCCGTATTCGGCCATGTAAGGCACCGCGAACGTGTCGCAAAGATATAGCATATCCTCACCCGCAACCTCGTAAGGAATCTGCGCCTCGCCGCGCGCGATTTGGGGCGCGAAAAAGCGCAAGCGCAGCCACGTCTGCGCCGCCTGCGCATCCACCAGAACCTCGTGCAATGTGACGCTTTGGCCCGACGGCACCTCGGCGGCCGCGACCGGCGCGGCGATCAGCATTGCGGCGGCCGATAACGTCATAGCGCACGTACGCGCCGTGATCCCTCCCGCAAAAGGGCTGCCGCCTCTGGCCCAAGTTATCCCGTCGCGCGTCCTCACGTCAGTTTACAGCGGAATATTGTCGTGTTTTTTCCACGGCATACTGGTTTTTTTGTTGCGCAAAGACGCAAAGGCGCGCGCGACCCGTTTGCGGGTCGAACGGGGCTGGATCACCTCGTCGATAAATCCGCGCTCTGCGGCAACAAACGGGTTGGCAAACCGTGCTTCGTAATCTGCCGCGTGCTGGGCGATCTTTTCAGGATCGGCCAGATCGGCGCGGTGGATGATCTCGGTTGCGCCCTTGGCCCCCATCACTGCAATCTCGGCTGTAGGCCACGCATAGTTGAAATCAGAGCGCAGGTGCTTGGACGCCATCACGTCATACGCGCCGCCGTAGGCCTTGCGGGTGATGACAGTCACCATTGGCACAGTCGCCTGACCGTAGGCAAACAGCAGCTTTGCGCCATGTTTGATCACGCCGCCGTATTCCTGTCCGGTTCCCGGCAGGAAGCCCGGCACATCCACCAGCGTCAGGATCGGGATTTCGAACGCATCGCAGAACCGCACAAAGCGCGCCGCCTTGCGCGAACTGTCGATGTCGAGACATCCCGCCAGCACCATCGGCTGGTTGGCGACAATACCCACGCTGCGGCCTTCGATGCGGATAAAGCCGGTAATGATGTTCCTGGCAAAGTCTTCCTGAATCTCATAGAAATCGCCCTCGTCGCCCAGCTTGAGGATCAGCTCTTTCATATCGTAGGGCGTGTTCGTGTTCGCCGGGATCAACGTGTCGAGCGACGCTTCGACCCGGTCGGGCGCGTCGAAGAACGGGCGCACAGGCGGTTTTTCACGGTTGTTCGCAGGCAGGAAATCGACGAGGCGGCGCACTTCGGCCATCGCTTCGACGTCATTATCAAACGCACCATCTGCCACGGAGGATTTACGGGTATGGGTTGTGGCTCCCCCCAGTTCCTCGGCGGTCACCTGCTCGTTTGTGACGGTTTTCACGACGTCAGGGCCGGTCACAAACATGTATGAGCTGTCTTTGACCATGAAAATAAAATCTGTCATTGCGGGCGAGTAAACCGCACCACCCGCGCAGGGGCCCATGATAACGCTGATCTGCGGAATCACGCCGGAAGCTTCGATGTTACGCTGGAACACCTCGGCATAGCCTGCAAGGCTCGCCACACCTTCCTGAATACGCGCGCCGCCGGAATCGTTGATGCCGATCACGGGCGCGCCGTTCTGGATGGCCATGTCCTGAATTTTACAGATCTTCTGTGCGTGGGTTTCGGACAGCGATCCGCCGAAAACCGTAAAGTCCTGCGAGAAGACATAGACCAGCCGACCATTGATCGTACCCCAGCCGGTAACCACGCCATCGCCCGCGGGCTTTTGCTGTTCCATCCCGAAATCGGTACAGCGATGGGTGACGAACATGTCGAACTCCTCGAACGACCCTTCATCAAGCAACAGGTCAATACGTTCGCGCGCGGTCAGCTTGCCACGGGCGTGCTGGGCGTCGATACGTTTCTGCCCGCCGCCAAGACGCGCTTCGGCGCGGCGGTCTTCGAGCTGTTGCAGGATGTCTGTCATTGCGGGGCTCCTCCCATCGAAGTGTTGCGCGCATGCATACCCGAGAGGAAGAGCAAGACAAAGAGACAATCAGCAAATTTGCAAATCCTATTCAAGCATGCCGATGCTAAATGCAAATCTGAATACCTCAGCCTCACAGTGAAGAACTGTTGTCGGACCCATGAAATAATGTCCATTGGTGGGGGTTTTTGTCCATTTACACACATGGTTAGTGACCACTCAAAATCCGAATATGGCTTTACACAATATTAACAACAACTTAGCTATTCCACCTCCCATGATTAGAAACAACTTTAAGGCTTTGCCTATCGCTGCCTGGCGGTGTTTCCGCCCACCCTGTTGGCGCCCTTGCTTCGCCTTCCAAATTCGGGCGTTGAGCTTGACAGGCCAGGATAATTCGGCAGCTGTAAGACACTCAAATATATGGATGTGTGATGACCTCTTCGGCGAACCTATATTTTTACAATCTGCCGTGGAGGAACTTGCCGGGGGCACTCCCTGAAGACGAAGAGATATTCGTGATAGGCGACGTCCATGGAGAGGCGGACTTACTCAATGCCGCTCTTTCGTCAATCGCCGCTGTCAAGCGCAGCATGAACAAACGGCGCCTCGTCTTTCTTGGCGATCTCATAGACCGTGGCACGTCATCCATTCCTGCGGTCAATTTGGCCATGGCAGGCAGGAAACACGCCTTGGCTGACGACCTGTGTATTCTACCTGGAAACCACGATCTGATGCTGCTTGACGCCATGAAAGATGAAGGAAGCCTCGAACACTGGCTAACCAATGGCGGAAAATCAGTGCTTGCTGAGCTCGGCCTCTCACACCAAAAAGATGCGTGGCCCGCAATCAAGGAGAGCGTCAGGACCGCCTTAAACCCTGATTACCTCGACCAGATCGCAAATGGGCCGACACACCTTCATCTCGGTGATTTGCTGTTTGTCCACGCAGGGGTTGATCCGCATGCCGACCGGCCAACGTTTTTGGCACAAAGCCGACATCAAGTCAGATCGGACATGCACTGGGCCACAATTCGCTACCCTTTCCTCAATTGGGCCGAAGGTTGGGACGATGCTGACCAAGATCCTGATCGCTGCCGACAAAAGCCCACCGTTGTTGTTCATGGCCATACACCCTCACTACGTGAGCCCCTCACCGACGCCGGAAAGTTGGAAATTTGTGATGGCATCGATGAATATCGGGCCGTCGATCTGGATATCGGGGCGGGCCACAGACGACAATTGGCTTGGGCACACTTCACCACAGAAAATGGCTGTAGCCAAATGCAGATCCACGCCGTTGCGAAACCTAACCCGGCGCGTTGGAACGATGGTATCATATCTTAAAGTGACTGTGATTGCCGGAACTGCACCAGCGGAAATCACCCCATCATCAATTTGGAATTGAAAGGCCTCAATATGGTTAAGCGCCCAACACTTGATGATATACAGCGTGAGCGGGCGCGCTTTATTGGGCCACCTGAACCACCTCAGGCACCTAAAATGCAACGGCGGCTGACAGAAAGTGACGATATTTATGTCGATACTCTTGTGACCGTGCATATCATCCGGACGGCACTTAATGCAGGTTTGCCAATTGACCCAGAACGACTGCCTGACAAAATAATCCAGATTATCGAAAGGGACGGATCAGGCCATGACAGACCGGTTGTTGATGGCCGTGCGCATTACCAAGTTGATGAAGTTATTGACGCGCTAGACGTTCGAAACGGTAAGACCGTTCGCGATTGATCTGAGAACATCACGAGCGCAGCAAAATCGCTCAATTCAACGAGCTATCCTTTAACGGCAACGCCGCCGTGTTAATTTCCATCGAGAAGTGAGCCATCTCTAAGTTATGTTTCTTGGTTCATGCCGGGGTCAAGACATTACTGGCCTCCTTC